>JAVRBO020000059.1:0-21077 GCA_034531195.2 Nostoc sp. ChiSLP01 | reverse complement strand
CGAGTATTAAAGACTCGTCGGCGAGTATTAAAGACTCATTCGCGAGTATCAAAGATTCGTCGGCGAGTATTAAAGACTCATTCACGAGTATTAAAGACTCGTCGGCGAGTATCAAAGACTCATTTGCGAATATCTATTAAATATTCATGCGGTTTTTAGCGATTTTCGCGTAACTCCTGATAAAATCTGAGAGACTTGTAGCATGATTATGCACAACCGTATATTCACTACTTTATTTTTAACCCTATCTTTGGCGACGACACCCCAGCTTGTAGTTGCTCAAAACAATATCGAACAGCTATTTCAACAAGGCAACGCTGCCCAAGAAGTGGGGAAATACTCACAATCAGAGGCAATATATCGCCGGATTATTCAAATTGAACCAAATAATGCCACTGCTTATTATAAGTTGTGTGATGTTTTGGATGACCAGAACAAACTTGATGAAGCAATAACAGCTTGTCAAAAATCTATTCAACTCAACTCACAAGATGCCAAAACTCACACTCTTCTTGGCTACATCTTTAACAAACAGAATAAATTAGATGCCGCAGTTGCCGCCTTCCAAAAAGCAATTCAACTCAACCCTAACTATGCCACTGCTTACTACAATCTCGGCATTGCCCTCTATGAGCAGAAGAAATTAGATGCCGCTGTTGCCGCCTTCCAAAAAGTAATTCAACTCAACCCCAACTATGCCAATGCTTACATCTATCTCGGCAATGCCCTCAGGGAGCAGAAGAAATTAGATGCCGCAGTTGCCGCTTACGAAAAAGCAATTCAACTCAACCCCAACTATGCCGGTGCTTACTACAATCTCGGCAATGCCCTCAGTGAGCAGAAGAAATTAGATGCCGCAGTTGCCGCTTACGAAAAAGCAATTCAACTCAACCCTAACTATGCCAGTGCTTACAACAATCTCGGCACTGCCCTCAGCGAGCAGAAGAAATTAGATGCCGCTGTTGCCGCCTACGAAAAAGCAATTCAACTTGCCCCCAACGATGCCACTGCTTACAACAATCTCGGCAATGCCCTCAGTGAGCAGAAGAAATTAGATGCCGCAGTTGCCGCTTACGAAAAAGCAATTCAACTCAACCCTAACTATGCCAGTGCTTACAACAATCTCGGCACTGCCCTCAGCGAGCAGAAGAAATTAGATGCCGCTGTTGCCGCCTACGAAAAAGCAATTCAACTTGCCCCCAACGATGCCACTGCTTACAACAATCTCGGCACTGCCCTCAGCGAGCAGAAGAAATTAGATGCCGCTGTTGCCGCCTACGAAAAAGCAATTCAACTCAACCCTAACTATGCCACTGCTTACTACAATCTCGGCATTGCCCTCAGACAGCAGAAGAAATTAGATGCCGCTGTTGCCGCTCATCAGAAAGCCCTAACATTGCCAGATACCCCTGGCCCGCCAGCCAGCGACTATACTTTAGCTCACAATGGTTTGGGTTTAACATTCCAAGAGCAAGGGAAACTAGAAGAAGCCATTAAACACTTTGACAAAGCAGAAGAAATTGACCCCAATTTTATCTATGCCAGTAACAATAATATAGAAGCAAGGCGGTTATGGGAAACGAAAGACGATACCCAAGCTAAGAGTATAGTCGATGACCGAGAATGGTTGCCTAAAAACGATCCAACCTTACCCCTTAAGCGTTCTGTGGTACGCATCACTGCGGAGTTTTTTAACCGGGAACGTCAAGGAATAGAGATTGGCACTGGTATAGTAATTAAACGACAAGCGAACCGAACATTGATTCTCACTAATCGTCATGTGATTTTTGATGACTACGAACAAGGTAAAAATATCCAAGTGGAATTTTTCAGTTCGCCACCACCAAATCGAGTCAGAATGCGGCGAGATGCCAAGCTGTTGAAAGTCAGCTCTGAGGAAGAAGTCGATTTAGCGGTTTTGGAAGTTACCGGAAATCTACCAGAAGATATCCAACCTCTACTGATTTGTGCAAGTGCCATTACCCCAAGAATGCCCATTCAGATTATCGGTCATTCTGCTCAAAGAGGTGAAGATAAATCTTGGTCTATGCGATGGGGACAAATCAGTAGCTCTAGCGATCGGCAATTAGAAATATCTCAAGCTTTACTCACACCTGGTTATTCTGGCAGTCCTGTGCTTGACTCGCAAAATCAACTTTTAGGCATCGTCTTTGCCCGAAAAAAAGCTGAAGGTCAAAATTTCGCTTATCCCATATCTGAGATTCAAAAACAACTGCGTTCCTGGAGGATTAACACAGATAATTCGAGCATAAAATCTCAACTATTTTAAAGACTATTATGCGAAATCATATATTTATTAGTTTATTTTTAACTCTATCTTTGGCGACGATACCCCAGCTTGTAGTTGCTCAAAACAATATCGAACAGCTATTTCAACAAGGCAACGCTGCCCAAGAAGTGGGGAAATACTCACAATCAGAGGCAATATATCGCCGGATTATTCAAATTGAACCAAATAATGCCACTGCTTATTATAAGTTGTGTGATGTGTTGGATGACCACAACAAACTTGATGAAGCAATAACAGCTTGTCAAAAATCTATTCAACTTAACTCACAAGATGCCAAAACTCACAATCTTCTTGGCTACATTTTTAATAGACAAAAGAAACTAGATGCCGCAGTTACCGCATACGAAAAAGCAATTCAACTCAATCCCAACTTAGCCATTGCTTACTACAATCTCGGCATTGCCCTCAGACAGCAGAAGAAATTAGATAAAGCAGTTGCCGCCTACCAAAAAGCAATTCAACTTGTCCCCAAGGATGCTGATGCTTACTACAATCTCGGCAATGCCCTGTACGACCAGAAGAAATTAGATGCCGCAGTTACCGCCTACCAAAAAGCAATTCAACTCAATCCCAAGTATGCCATTGCTTACTACAATCTCGGCAATGCCCTCAGCGACCAGAAGAAATTAGATGCCGCAGTTGCCGCCTACGAAAAAGCAATTCAAATTGAACCAAATAATGCCACTGCTTACAACAATCTCGGTATTGCCCTCAGCGACCAGAAGAAATTAGATAAAGCAGTTGCCGCCTTCCAAAAAGCAATTCAACTCAATTCCAACTATGCTAGTGCTTACTACAATCTCGGAATTGCCCTTAGACAGCAGAAGAAATTAGATAAAGCAGTTGCCGCCTACCAAAAAGCAATTCAACTTGCCCCCAACGATGCCACTGCTTACAATAATCTCGGCAATGCCTTGAGTGACCAGAAGAAATTAGATGCCGCAGTTACCGCCTACGAAAAAGCAATTCAACTTGCCCCCAACGATGCCACTGCTTACAATAATCTCGGTAATACTTTGAGAGAGCAGAAGAAATTAGATAAAGCAGTTGCCGCCTACGAAAAAGCAATTCAACTTGTCCCCAACTATGCCACTGCTTACAATAATCTCGGTATTGCCCTCAGTGACCAGAAGAAGTTAGATGCCGCAGTTTCCGCCTACGAAAAAGCAATTCAACTTGCCCCCAACGATGCCACTGCTTACAATAATCTCGGCAATGCCTTGAGTGACCAGAAGAAATTAGATGCCGCAGTTACCGCCTACGAAAAAGCAATTCAACTTGCCCCCAACGATGCCACTGCTTACAATAATCTCGGTAATACTTTGAGAGAGCAGAAGAAATTAGATGCCGCAGTTGCCGCCTACCAAAAAGCAATTCAACTCAATCCTAACTTCGCTGGTGCTTACAACAATTTCGGTATTGCCCTCAGAGAACAGAATAAATTAGATGCCGCGGTTACCGCCTACCAAAAAGCCCTAACATTACCAGAAGATAATTCTGGGACTCCAGCCAGCGTTCATACTCTTGCTAATAATAATTTAGGTTTTGTACTCCAACTGCAAGGCAAACTAAAAGAAGCGATTCAACACTTTGACAAAGCAGAAGAAATTGACCCCAATTTTATCTATGCCAGTAACAATAATATAGAAGCAAGGCGGTTATGGAAAACGAAAGACGATACCCAAGCTAAGAGCATAGTCGATGACCGAGAATGGTTGCCTAAAAACGATCCAACTGTACCCCTTAAGCGTTCTGTGGTACGCATCAGTGCGGAGTTTTTTAACCGCGATCGCCAGGGAATAGAGATTGGCACTGGTATAGTAATTAAGCGAGAAGACAACCGGACATTAATCCTCACTAATCGTCATGTGATTTTTGATAATTACGAACAGGGTAAAAATATCCAAGTGGAATTTTTCAGTTCGCCACCGCCAAACCGAGTGCGAATGCGGCGAGATGCCAAGCTGTTCAAAATGACTTCTGTTGACGAACAACTCGATTTAGCGGTTTTGGAAGTTAGCGGTAATCTACCAGAAGATATCCAGCCTTTATCCATCTCCTCAACTACAATTACCCCGAAAATGCCCATTCGGATTATCGGTCATTCTGCTCAAAGAGGTGAAGATAAATCTTGGTCTGTGCGATCGGGGCAAATCAGCTATGTAAATCAGCGATTAGAAATATCTCAAGCTGCACTCAAACCCGGTTATTCTGGCAGTCCTGTGCTTGATTCGCAAAATCGACTTTTAGGCGTTGTGTTTGCACAAAAAAAAGATGAAGGTCGAGATTTCGCTTTTCCCATGTCTGAGGTTCTAAAACAATTGTTCAATTGGAATATTAAATATACGCGATGAATTTAGAATTTAGACGCGATTCATCGCGTCTCTACAAGAGTTGTTTATTTGGGATAAATTATGAATTATAAAATTATTGTTGCTAGTCTATTAATGTTCAGTTTCAGCAATCTTGCTGCTGTTGCTTCTTGCCCTGAAGGTAATCCCCAATCTACCGATTATATTCGCCGCCAACCACCCAACCGCTGCGAAGGTCTGATAGAAAATTTAAGCGGGAATACGTTGAACCTAATTTCTATTGCTACTCGCAACCTTACCAGTTTCGGCAAAACTCTCACGCTACAAATTCCGCAAATCAATGGTGGAAAAAACCCCGAAGTAAAAGTGAAATCTTTAGATGATAATTATCACTATCAATTAGATGATTTGTTATTGTCTAAAAATGGTTCGCGTTTCAGCTTTAGCTGGGATACTTACGTTCTCAGGCAAGCCAAAATACCAGCAAATAAACTCCGCGCTGTGGCTTCCTATAATCTTGGTTCGCAACCTGTCTACGTTCCAGTCATTCTAGGACAAAGTTCTGGTAAGTATGAATTTGCTTTTTATTCCGATAGTCGAGTGAAGTTTACTAGCTTTAAAATCCTTTCTGCAAGTCAAGAAACGATATACGAGACTAAGCAGCCTAACCCGAAAAAGGGTGAAACTATTTTTACTTGGGATGGACGCAACGCCCCAGCAGGACGCTATCAACTGCGCTATGTTGCTTTTATTGAACGCAGAAATGAAAATAGCGATCGCATCCAAAAGTCAATTGTATTTGAACATAACCCAAATTGGTTAAAATAACATGGCATCCCGGCAAAAAGCCAAACAAAAATTTCCTGATTTTATCAAGATTCGCCAATGGTTGAATTTTCTGAAAAGATATCTAATTGCTGGGTTTTCAGCCATCATTTCAGCACTAAAACGCTTGGTACGAATTATTGCAAATCATCGAACTTTCTTTTTAGTGCTGGTGGTAATTTTATTTTTTACTTTCCTCACCTTTGCCGCTATTATACCTGGTAATCACAGATTTGAAGCTGATATCGTTTCTGAAAAAATTAGTTTTATCTATAAGGGAGAAGAAAATAAACTTTTTCTTCAAGATATTGGTGATATCAAAAAATTAGAAAATGAAGGTAAACAAACCCTGACTTTTACAGGAAATTTTCAAAGGGCAACTTGGTCGGAATTGAATAAGTTAGACTATTTAAAAATCAAACTGAAAGACGATAAGAGTAGATGGATTATTAGTCCTGTTAATACTCAAGATACTAGTGAAATCAGCCTTGATAAACTACGGCTACAACCAAATACAAAAGTTACTGGACTTAGTTATGACTTTTATCGGGAGCAACTATCTTTTTCTCTACAACCAAACTCTAATTTAAACCAAAAAATCAAGCCAAATACACTAGATATAAATTTAGGTAACCAACCGATCAAAGTTATATTAGAAGGTTATGAATTACCAGATTTAAAATTACCAAATCAATTGGATAAGGAAACACCATTAGAATTTATTTTAACTCCAAATAATCAAGTTAATTTAGAGTTAACGCAAAATACCAGTATTAATATTACTGTAGGTAAAATTACTAAACATGAATCCAAACAATGGTTTAGAGGAAAGATAAAAGCTGAAAATCTGCAATTTTTAGATGTAGATAGAACTGGTGAAGATGCCAGAGACGATTTAAAGATTTCTACTATTGTGGAAGGCAAAATCCGCATGGCAGAACAGGAGAGGGATATTAAACAAAATCAGTTTCTCATGGGAGAAAATACTAAGAATCCTTTAAATATTGAAGAAATACGGCATTTAGGAATTGTGCCGAAAAAGGGAATAGAAGCGCGGTTTTTTGGAAATACCAAAGAGATTCAAATCGGTCTAGATCCTGATTTTCCCGTTTCGAGAATCAGTGGTAGTTGGTTAGATGGTGTTTTACCTCGTGATGCGATTATTGCGCTGTTCTCTTTTGGTGCTGCTACGGTTGCTAATCTTTTCGCTTGGTTGTTTAATAATAGTTCTAAATCGGGGTCAAATCCGTAGGTGTTAGACGCAATGAATCGCGTCTCTACAATAATTATGAATTACGAATTATTGTGCCGATACTCCGATCGCCATTTATCTCAATTACTAAATCAACCACTGTCGCATCTTTTACTAACGGTTTGATGAATAATTCCGGGTGAAGCGATCGCCAAAAATAATTGACAAATTGCTCTATCTCTGCATCGGTCATTCCCGATTTACCCGCAGCAATCATCTGGTGTTCTGCGTGTTTTCGCCACTCCAAAGAACAGCGATAATCGGTGGGATACAACACAATTAAGCTGTCTAATCGCTCCCACAGTGGTAGATAATCGTGGAGGCGAAGATTCATATTGCGGGCAAATGCTTTATCTTCGTCTGTAAGAATTGGCGACGGTGCATTATCAAATAAATCTGAATTGATTGGTCGCGCACCCACAAACCAGCCTTCAAATAATAATATATCTATATTTGTAGCGATTTCTGGATTAGTGCGATCGCCAGCACCCCCATACGCAGATTTATCAAACCGGGGAACCATAACTGGACTTTGGAAATCGCGGATTTCATCTAGTACCTTTAAACCCAAGTCGATATCGTGGGTTCCTGGGGGGCCGCGCCAAATCAAGCGGGGATCTTGCTGTGTTAAAAGTAAGCGATCGCTGTAAGTTTTATATAAGTCATCCAAAGACAAACTCACAGTCTTGTATCCCAACTGCTGGAGAATCAAGCCCAGAACTTTGCACATTGTGGTTTTCCCAGTGCCTTGTCCTCCCAAAATGCCCTGAACCAAAGGCCGTCCCAACTCTTGACGTTGAGATGCGAGTTTGATACCCAAAGGCAACCACAAGTCCCACAAAACTGGTAACATTTCCTTGGGTTCTCTTTGCAGGGTAGTCTTGCAAAACTCGTTAAAAGTCGGCAAAACAGATTTTAGTAAATGCGATCGCTTTTCGATCGCCTCATCCACATTCTCCGCCATAATTCCAAAAGCCTTTGCCCTCAACTCATCTGCCAACACCGCCTCCCTTACTTCCCGCTGCCAGCCTTCAGTCACTTCTGATACCAAAATTTCACCCACCCAAAAACTCATAATTTCTCCCCCTGCCTCCCCTGCCTCCCCTGCTTCCCCTGCTCCTCCGCTCCCCTGCCCCCCTACCTCTCTTCACGATCCCAACTTAAAAGCTTCAAGAAACAAGCTGTAGGTAAAGCCAACTTTCAGGAGATTTAATGAGTCTACCAAAAGCGATCGCCTAGTGAAAAAAGGCTGGCGGTAAAATATTCTGCTAGTAATTTCCGTCAATACTACTAAAAAACCAGCTACCACAATATCTAATTCTGCCCGTTGACCGGCTGTGGTGGAAGCTGCGTTTCCCAGAAAAAAACCGAACAAAAAACTAATTATCAGCAACGACATTCGCCGCCAAGGATTTAGAAACCATTGCCCCAACTGTCTAGCAATGGCACCGAACAAGTTATTAAGACGTGTGTTTTGCATTAAAGGGACTTTTGGGAAAAAGTCAACATCCCTTGAAATATATCAATATTTAAATCAAATAAATTGGTTTTAGCATCAGCTTATTTGTTAATATTATAGGTATCCACTGGCCCTTCAGTGTCTATTCAAATTTTTCGTAAATTTTATCATCTTGAGGGAAGTACATAGCTTCTTAAAGGGCTACATTTCCACATTCAAGATCGAATATACTACCTAGATTTATCTCAGGTTTGGCAATGAACGCTTTGTTGACACCGCTAGCGGTTTCACAAAATTTCTATTGTTTCATACAAATCAATTTCCTGATTAAGTATCTAATTTTCATTTTTTATGGAAGCTTACGGACAAAAACTAAGTAGTAGGTCTCTACACCCCTTGTTATTCAAACACCAAAGGAATTTTTTCCTTGAAATGTTTGTCACTTGAAATGATATTTATCATACATTCCTCACTATAATTTGAGGAAAATTTATATCAGGCTACTTAGTGCGATCGCCTTTTATGATAAAGGGCTACTATTTGGTTAAGCCTAGACAAAATATTTATTTCTAATAACTATTAATCAATATGAAATCTTCTTTGTATCGTAACCTCAGTGTTACAGCTTGTTGCTTTGGACTGCTTGTTGCTTTGGTGGGATGCTTGGGAGTCAGCGTATCCTTTGAGTCCACGAACCCAGATACATCTTCGGAAGTACCAACTGATACTTCTGAGTGGGGCACAGCTTCATCTACAGCAATTTCACCAGAAAAGAATATCTTACCTAATAACCTGCCGACTGTAGCAACCAACCCAAGCAATAAAGTGCAAAATAGCACTAAAGAAAATACTTATCCTGTCTTGGCAAACCGCGATAAATCAGCTACCAAATCCAAGGATATGGGAACTTTGCGGATGAGCAATCAAACCGATCAGCCCGTGCGACTAGCCTTACTGGCGCGAGAGTCTGTAGCAAAAGGCTCTGGTGCTAAAGAGGTTAAATACGATGTCCCGGCACATTGGGATTTTGCTCCTCAAGAAGGTGGCGACAAGGGACTGGTTTTATCTTTACCTCAGAATAATTTGAAGGTGGAAAAGGGAGATATTTTAGTTGCCTTTGCACAAGATGGCTCCCGCCGTTACTGGGGCCCCTATGTTGTTGGAGAAACTCAACTACCCAAGTGGAATTCCCAAACTAAAGAATGGCAACTAGTACTGAGTCCATAATTGAGTGGTGAGTTAGGAGTTAGGAGTTAGGAGTTGTTCTTTCTCCACCTCCTGCTTATCCCCCCATCCCCCCAAACTTACTCTTAAGCACGTATAATTAATTTTGCTCAATCATTTATTCAGCACTTGTTTTTTTCAACAAGAACAAAATATAAATAACCAACGACTATTGATTAGTAATTGTTGACTATTGACTAATGAAAATGAAATTGAGTGTTAAGAGCACTGTCGATCAGTGGTTCAACAAAATGGGAAAAAATTCAACGCTTGGAATAACGGCGTCGATTTTGTGGTTGATGATGATTGGCTGGATAGCTTTTGTGTGGAATTTGGGCAATATTGGCTTGATTGATGAGACAGAGCCGCTGTTTGCAGAAGCTTCCCGCCAAATGTTCATTACAGGTGATTGGATTACCCCATTTTTTAATGGTGACACTCGTTTCGATAAACCTGCTTTAATTTACTGGTGTCAAGCGATCGCCTATGCAATTATTGGAGTGAATGAATGGGCTGTACGCCTTCCTTCTGCGATCGCTGCATTTGGCTTAATTTGTTTAGCTTTTTACACTGTGCAGTGGTATTTGGCTAAACAAGACGAATTCGAGCAAGTTTCGCGTCCCACTCGCCGCTACTTAATATCTTTTTTAGCAGCAGCCCTCATGGCGCTCAATGGCGAAACAATAATTTGGGCAAGAACCGGTGTCTCTGATATGTTGCTTACCGGCTGCATGGCATCGGCTTTGTTGTGTTTCTTTCTGGGGTACGCGAAGGGGGAGACAAACGAGATAACCAATGCCCAATCCCCAATCACCAATCGCCAGTCCCCAGTCCCCAATAACTGGTACTTAGGTTTTTATGTGCTAATTGCTACTGCAATTTTAACTAAAGGCCCGGTGGGAATTGTCTTGCCAGGGCTAATTGTTTTCGCCTTTTTGCTTTACGTGGGAAAGCTGCGAGAAGTATTTCGGGAAATGCGCCTGTTATTGGGCATACTGATAATTCTTGGGTTATCAGTACCCTGGTATGCCTTAGTGATTTGGCGTAATGGCTGGAATTATATTAATGCCTTTTTTGGTTATCACAATATAGAACGCTTTACAGAAGTAGTTAATGGTCACTCAGCACCTTGGTATTTTTATTTTGTAATAGTGTTGCTGGGTTTTGCACCATATTCAGTGTATTTACCTATATCCCTATTCAGACTGAAATTTTGGCAGCGATCGCACTGGCTCTCTCAACAACGTTTTCAGCAATTGAGTTTATTTGCCGGGTTCTGGTTTGTTGGCATCTTTGGCTTTTTTAGCATTGCTGTCACCAAACTCCCTAGCTACGTATTACCTCTAATGCCAGCAGCGGCTATCCTAGTAGCGCTATTCTGGAGCGACTTTTTTGTAAGTACGCAAAAAGAGGACACGGAGACACGGAGACACGGAGACACGGAGACATGGAGACACGGAGACGCGGAGAAATTACTCCCCGCGTCTCCGCGTCACCCCATCCCCGCGTCCTTCCTCCTCTGGAGCGGCTGGGTGAATGTAGCGTTTTTATCAGTTCTGGCAACCGCACTGTTTAACATCACCAATATATTAGGTAGCGATCCAGCCATAACCAACTTCCACGAACTAATTAAAAAATCTGGTTTACCAGTTATTGGCGGCGGAATTTGGCTCGTTTGTGCTGTTTTGGTTGCGGGATTACTACTGAGGCGTCGTTGGAATTCTATAATCAGTGTAAATGCACTAGGATTTGTAGCGTTTTTAATTTTTGTCCTGACGCCTGCTTCATTTTTTATCGATCGCGAACGTCAATTACCCTTAAGAGAGTTGTCTGCAACTATACAGGAAGTCAGGCAACCAAATGAAGAATTGGTCATGCTTGGCTTTAAAAAGCCGAGCGTAGTATTTTATAGTCAAACTCACGTAAATTATTTCAGATTTCCCCAAGAAGCTTTAGAACATCTTCAAAACCAGGCAGCCAAGGGTTTAAAACCACCTTCGTTACTGCTGTTGGCTGAACAGAAAAAATTTCTGCAAATGGATTTACAGCCAGATGACTACAAAAATCTATCTACCAAGGGTGCTTATAATTTAATTCGCATTCCTTTCTTAAAAAAGAAAAAGGAAAAATTAGACATATCGTAAAACTGTCATTAGTCCTTTGTCCTTAGTCATTTGTTTTCTGCTGATGACCGATGACCAATGACTCGATCGATATTTTTCATAAAACTGTCATTAGTCCTTTGTCCTTAGTCATTTGTTCTTTGCTGATGACCAATGACCAATGACCAATGACCAATGACCAATGACCCGATCAACATTTTTCATTTTGACTGTTGATAGCTAAAGCTTGATTAATTTGGCTTAGCAAATCTTCCATTGAAATCGATCGCGGTAATATCCGAGTAGCGATCGCACTGACAATAGTTTCTACTGATTCCAATCCACTCTTCTTTTGTTTATCAATTTCGTTGTCAGCATCCCCAGGTTGAGAAACACTTTCTGAGCGATTCAATGGTTGGTTGAGTACTAAAATTGGTGGTAACTCTAAAGGCGAATCTCCCAATGTTTTCAATGCTTTGAGTACATCTTTGTGGATAGCTGATTCTCCTAAGCAAATTAATAACAAGTCAACGCTTTGATGGCGAATTTGTTGTAAAACTTCCGCCCAACACGGACTCATCGCCGCTTTGAAGCCTGCTGTTTGTAGGTATTGAATTAAAGCTTGGAACCACTCAGACCCCCGTTCCGGTGTTTCACTAGTGATGGAAGAGTTCCTTTGTGTTCGATAACCTTTGGCTTGCTTGCGTCTTACCTGTGGTAAGTCACGCAACATAGCCAAATCCACTACTAAAATGTTGGGAGGGCAGCAAATACCAGAAGCAATTTGCAGTACTGATACTAGGGCATCTGTTTTCTCGGTGGGAGTGCTGGTGTCTTTTCCTAATGGTGTTAAGTAAGGAAATACAGATAATCCTGGTATTTGTGAAGCTTTTAGGGTGGTTGCGACATCGCAAGTAACCAACGGTATGGCCGCCAAACGTGGGTGTTGAATTAGTTTTTGCAAATAATTTTGTGCAGTAGTAGTTTCCACATCGAGCAAAATGACATCAAATTGCCACACCCGCGCCAAGAGTTCTGCTTGATCTAAATCATCAACTTCAATCACCCGATGTTCTCGCAGTAAGGAGTGGGGATTCGCCGATTCAAACTCAGGATTCACTAACCTGAGAATTCGCAGTGGCGTATTGGTTGGGATGGCATTATTGTCTGACCCCAAGGGCAAAGCGGCTTGCGAAGTACATAATTTTTCTAACAGTGGTGTCAACACCTGATATTCTACTGGCAAGCTCAAAAAGCCATCGGCTCGGTTGGCAAATGCTTGTTCTTTTTCTGCTGCCGTTGCCGTCAGAATTACGGTTATATGACGAGTTGCAGTGTCAGATTTCAGTAAGGTCAGCACATCCCAGCCTGAGAGCAAGGGTAGCAGGGGATTGAGAAATATCGCTATTGGTTGCAATCGCCGAGCTTTTTCTACTGCTTCTGTCCCCGATCGCGCAATCACTACGCGATATCCTAAACTTTTGAGTTGTTCGGTCAAATCTTCAATATATCTGGCTACTGCTTCGACTACTAAGACCAATCGTTGGGAACTAGCAGCATGATATTGTGGGGACGTAGCGATATGCTGACGGCCTGCTGTGAGAATTTCTGTCGTCTGTTGGTGTGGTTTTTGTGTGTCTTCTGTGATTTCCAGATCTGGATCTGAAAAACCTGCCTTGGGCGGACTCGGCGGTAGCAGCAGTGTGAACTGACTGCCTTTACCTTCACGAGATAAAAAGCTGACATCTCCTCCGTGGAGACGAGCCAAGGCACGAGTTAATACCAACCCCAAACCTGTGCCTTCAAACTGACGGGTGAGGGGATTTTCTAGTTGTTGGAATTTTTGAAATATTAAATGCTGCTGGTGTTCGGGAATACCAATGCCTGTATCCCAAACTGTAAAAGCAATCCATCCTTCCCAACGGCTCACCCGCAGCCCAATTTCCCCTGAGACTTCAGTGAATTTAAAAGCGTTGGAAAGTAGATGAATCAGCATTTGGCGCAGGCGTAATTCATCGGCAACTATTTGGTCTAGTCCTGGTTCAATGGAAAGACTGAATTGGGGAGCAGATGAACGGGCATTTGGATTTGCAGGTGTAGCTGTGGCTTTGCTGCTTTGAGAGTGAATGGCTTTGGCCTCGGATAAAGCGCGATCGCACACTGCCCGAATTTTGACTGGGGCTGGTGTGAGTTCCATTTGTCCCGTCTCCATCCTGGTCAAATCTAAAATGTCATTGACCACACTCATCAGATGGCGTCCGCTTTGATGAATCAGCCCTGCATAACGCGCTTGACGTTCGTTGAGTTCTCCCAACTGCCGATCTACTAGCAATCTGGATAATCCCAAAACAGCAGTTAGGGGAGTTTTCAGTTCGTGACTAATACAAGCTAAAAACTCATCTTTCAAGCGATTTAGTTGAATTAAATCGGCATTTTTGGCTGCGAGTTCTTTACAAAGCTGCTGCTGTTCGGTGACATCAGTCGCTAAAACTAACCACAAATCAGTGTTGAGTGCCATTTCCGATTCAGCACTCATAACCTTCAGTTCTGGACTATCTAATGGAATTTTGGCAAATTGCCAGATTCGTTCCTGGCCGTTTTGCACTTCGACAACGCAGGTACAAGTACCTAATTGGCTATCCAAAAAGCAGCGACTCGATGTAGTTTCTGCGATCGTCTCTTGTTCCCGGAGGTTGTTAAGAGTAGGCAAGCCTGATTGGGGCATTGGTTCGCTTGCGATCGACACCCGTGGCGTTGGTTGTTCTTCGCCACCATTGGGATGAACTTTGATCCCTCGTTGCCTGATGTATTCTGGTTTCTTGGTTCGGACGGGGGCTAGTATTGCCTCCACCTGTTGTCTGACTCCTTCTGGGTCTTTTAAAACTCCTAATTGCTGCCACCAAGCTGGATTTTTGGCTACTACCTCGCCAGTACCCGTTTCCAACATCAAAGGCCAAGGCAATGTTTCCAGCAACTTCACCAGTGGTTTCTGTGCCAATGGCTGGGGTTGATTTGGCATCTGGGCTGGGGAGTGAGTCGGTAGGGCATCATATTTATGGGGATGTTCGCCATAACTGAGTGAGCCAGCCATTTTTTCTTTAACTAGCGATCGCAACAACCGTGGCGTATCCACCAGTCCCAAATATTTATTATCCGAGTCAACCAACGCCCAATCCAAATTCTGCTCTTTTTGGGCTTGTTGTTGGGACAAACGCCAACTCAATTGCTCAACACGCTCAGAAACTGGTATTGTCTGTATTGGGTCAATGAGAGCTTGCCCCCAGATGGAAAGTGATTGCTGTAAATTTAAATTTTTATCGTCACTATGGCCTAATAATTGTTGGATTAAACGGACAGAGTACAGCAATCCGATGGGGTATTGCTGTTGATTAACTACTACCAAGCGATCGCACTGCTCTTTCTCAAAAATCTCTAGCACCACCGCCAGAGTAGTTGTTTGGGGGCAGCTAGGTACGATTGCTTGAAAGTTATAAAGCGGGTAATCTAGCATTGACATAAGGCTTTGGGGGTCATTCTTCCTGCGGAAACCTCCGGCATTCCCATCTGCCAACTGCCGATGTTCTTTGCGCCTGAAGCCATATCCTCTCAGAAGACTCATATAAGCAATTTTGGTTACGATTTCAACGCCATTAAAACAATAGGACTTGACTTACGGACACTTGCTGGCATCTAACCTTTATAAAGAGAGGCAACCTTTCTTTTTGCCGTTCCTCATTTCTAGCAAATAGCCTAACCAGTGTCTTACTGGTATTTAAACTCCTCATCGATAGCCACGGCTAAAACAATTATGGCTCCAAAGATTCGCTTTAGAACCTTGAGGAATTATAATGATTTAGAATGCGACATTCCTTTAAGTTCGTTTAAGTATCTTATCAAGGAGAAAAATAAAAAAGTCTATCTATCTGTATACATAGATATGCATATACAAACAAATAATAAATTGCCGATACATACCTCATCTAAGACCTACTCAGTGCTACCACTCAGTCGCTGCACCAGGTTGTTGAGTTGCTAAAACTATCTGTTGACACAGAGCGTTTTTTGGGGTGGAACCACAAGCTTACTGCACACCCAGTATTACCTTAGAAGCGTTTGCCATACTTATCAGCCCACGCTTCTTGGTCAAGTCGATCGAGGAGATAGATAGACAATAAATGTTATTACCTATATTGATTTTGCAAAGCAATGTTAATAAATATTTAAAAAATCCAGCTAATTTAACCAACCAAAATGGTGTAATTGCTTGGATACATAACTTTATTTTTAACATTATTGGGCAATTTTGCTATCTACCTGTTGGTGTAACTACCTCAGGAACAATAAAATATTCACTAAATTGCTTGCAGCGCCATTCCAGCCAAGCAGACAATGGTAAGCATTTCTACGTCTTTGCTAGTCACTCGCAAAAAAGACAACAGGTTTTTCAGCAGATGACTGTAGGAGAACGTCAAGAATTATTAAACCATCTGAAATCAGATTACACTCAAATTCTTATTGATTACTTTACCACAGATAAAACCCTCAAAGAAAAAATTGACAAATTTATCAACACTATATTTTATGCTAATATTCCTGTGCCCCAAATTATCGAAATTCATATGGAAGTAATAGATGAATTTTCCAAACAGCTAAAATTAGAAGGCAGGAGCGATGAAACGTTACTCGATTACCGTCTGACGTTGATAGATATCCTGGCTCACTTGTGCGAAGTCTATAGATCTTCGATTTCTAAATAAATTTTATCGATGTTCAAATCGGCACAATCTACGGCTGTTAGTTACTCCAAATGCATGTTGGTATCTTGTATTTTTCTTGCGATAATTAGCCTGTAACTCCTATGAATAAAGCCAGAAAGACCTATGTTCTCAAGCTTTATGTAGCAGGGAACACTCCTAATTCAGTACGGGCATTAAAAACACTCAAAAATATTTTAGAACAGGAGTTTGAAGGTGTTTATGCTTTAAAAGTAATCGATGTACTCAAAAGCCCCCAACTAGCCGAAGAAGATAAAATATTGGCAACGCCAACATTATCTAAAATTTTGCCCCCACCGGTTCGCAAAATTATCGGCGATCTTTCAGACAGAGAAAGAGTATTAATTGGATTAGATTTACTTTATGAAGAATTAAGTGAAGAAGATTTTACAGAAGAAAACACTTAATCATAAACAGGAGCCAGAATTCACCAATTCATAATACTCTACCTATAAAGGGATAGAGTTTTAATAAGAAATAACTTTTAAATTTTTTCGACCATAAGGGGCAAGGTTTTAAACCAATATTCAGACGCTCATGGACGCGGTTGAGTTGGGCGATCGCCAAGTTATACTCAAATTCATACTGAATTGGTGAATTCTGAGTCCGGAATTCTTCTTCAGAGAAAATTGCATTCAAACTGTTTGTTAGTAATAAAAAGAGGGTTTCATACCCATTTGTTATCAACCAATGAGTCAAAACGAGCAAATAGAACCAAAGAAACCGCCGTTAATTGTGGGTGTAGAAAAAATTCGCACGATGATCGAGGGGTTTGACGATATTAGTCATGGAGGATTACCCATTGGTAGAACTACCTTGATTAGCGGCACCTCAGGTACGGGAAAAACTTTATTATCTCTTCAGTTTCTGTATAACGGTATTACCTACTTTGACGAACCAGGAGTATTTGTTACCTTTGAAGAATCGCCCAGTGATATTATTAAAAACGCTCATGTTTTTGGGTGGAACTTGCCACGCCTAATAGAAGAAGGCAAGTTATTTATTCTCGATGCATCTCCCGATCCGGAAGGTCAAGATATCGTTGGTAACTTTGACCTTTCTGCACTCATTGAGCGCTTGCAATATGCCATTCGCAAATATAAAGCTAAACGAGTTTCCATAGACTCAATCACAGCAGTATTTCAGCAGTATGAAGCAATGGGAGTAGTGCGCCGTGAAATTTTTCGTCTGGTAGCACGTCTCAAACAACTGAATGTTACCACTGTTATTACCACTGAACGCAGCGAAGAATATGGCCCCGTTGCGTCTTTTGGAGTTGAAGAATTTGTTTCCGATAATGTCGTTATTGTTCGCAACGTTTTAGAAGGCGAACGCCGCCGTCGCACAGCTGAAATTCTCAAATTGCGCGGTACAACTCACATGAAAGGCGAGTATCCCTTCACAATTACCAACGAAGGAGTCAACATCTTTCCATTGGGAGCAATGCGCTTGACTCAACGTTCTTCTAATGTCAGAGTATCCTCTGGCGTCAAAACCTTAGATCAAATGTGCGGTGGTGGTTTCTTCAAAGATTCAATCATCTTAGCCACAGGAGCTACAGGTACAGGCAAAACCTTATTAGTAAGTAAGTTTATTCAAGATGGCTGTCTCAATGGAGAACAGGCGATTTTATTTGCTTATGAAGAATCACGCGCCCAACTATCTCGCAACGCTTCCTCTTGGGGAATTGATTTTGAAGAATTAGAGCATCAAGGTTTACTCAAAATAATTTGTACCTATCCCGAATCAACTGGCTTAGAAGACCACTTACAAATTATTAAATCAGAAATTGCGATTTTTAAACCAGCTCGTATAGCAATTGATTCACTTTCAGCACTAGCTAGAGGAGTGAGTAATAATGCATTTCGACAGTTTGTAATTGGTGTTACCGGTTACGCCAAACAAGAAGAAATCACTGGTTTCTTTACTAACACAACCGACCAATTTATGGGATCGCATTCAATTACAGACTCTCATATTTCTACAATTACCGATACAATTTTGATGTTACAGTACGTAGAAATTCGTGGAGAAATGTCGCGGGCAATTAACGTATTTAAAATGAGAGGGTCTTGGCACGACAAGGGCATCCGCGAGTATAATATCACTGCCGACGGGCCAGAAATTAAAGATTCATTCCGGAACTACGAACGGATTGTTAGTGGTGCTCCTACTCGCGTTAGTATCGATGAAAAAGCGGAACTTTCTCGCATTGTCAAACGTTTTGAAGATAAACAGAGTTCCGATTCCTAAATTTAGTATCGTAGTATATTCATTCCTAAATTTAGTATCGTGCTATATTCTGTGGTGAAGAAAGGTTTTCTGCCGCTAGATTGATTTTCGTGTGAGGGGATGCGGTGAAAGGACAGCAATTATTCCATAGCTTCTTGCCTGGTGTGACAGCAGCGGTCTTAACAACTCAGCCTGCGTGGGCTGATACTGTGAAAGTAAGTGGGGTACAGCTGGCATCTTCTTCAAGTGTTTCGACCTCTACCTATGGTCAAACCTTGGTTGTAGATTTCATGAATACGCAATTGCCTAAAACAGCAAATGTTAGTATTCCAACCCTATTACCTGCTCCTGGTTTTACTAAGTTTAGTGTGAAGCCTTTAAGTAATAAGAGTATTCCAGTTTTGATGGCTGGAAATACTAATGTGTCAATAGAACAAGTAGCTCAAAAAGATAAAGGTATTTTGAATTTAACGCCTACCTCTGGTTCTTCCCAACAGCCAGATATCAAGCGTTCTGCCGAAAGCAACCAAACAAAGAGCAATTCAAGTCCCTATTGGCAAAAATTAAAGAAGATAGTAGTTCCTGACTACACTTCTAAACCCGCGTCTGCTCAAAAAGAAATTTTGTCCTTGTCTGCTTCACAGCAGCCAGTGGTTCAAAAGATAAATACCGTTACTCATTTGCAGACATTTTTACAAACTTCACCCACAGGTGTAGGAGCAGCAAAACTGTTGTCAGCCGAGAGGTGTCCGCAACAGGAGTTAAGAAAAAGCAAAACTGATTTGGCTCCTTTGCTGGTGACCTCAAACACCTGCCTACAACAAAATTCTGTTGAAAAACGTGTAGCTCAAAGTAATACCACGCCTCCCACAGATTCAACGCCGACTCTGACTGTGCCAGGAAGCGTAACTCCTGCACCAGGTGGTTCAACGCCGACTCCCATTGTGCCAGGAAGCGTAACTCCTGCACCAGGTGGTTCAACGCCGACTCCCATTGTGCCAGGAAGCGTAACTCCTGTACCCTCAGGTGCGGTGCAAATTCCTGAGAAGCTGATTCAAAATGCAAATCCCTTGCAGTTTCCTACCAAAACGGACGAAGTGAGACTCCAGGAAAATCAGCCCATTACTTTGGGACAGGCTCTAGAATTAGCACGGCGTAACAATCGGGATTTACAAGTGGCGTTATTGGAGCTAGAACGCAGTCGATATGCCTTAAAGGAGGCGGAAGCTACTTTATTGCCGACTCTTGGAATTAGTGCGGATCTGACTCGCAGTCAATCTTCTAGTGGCCAGCTTCAGCAAGAATTAAGCGGGCCAAACAGCTTAAGCTCTAGTGATGACGCAAACACAAATTTTTCTGGGCAAGCACAACTGTCCTATGACGTATATACGTCTGGGTTAAATAAAGCCCGGAGAAACGCAGCTAGGGAACAGGTACGCTTCAATGAGTTGTCTGTAGAAACTCAGTCCGAAGAAATTCGCTTGAATGTGACGACTGACTACTACAATTTACAACAATCGGACGAACAAGTACGTATTGCCTTGTCGGCTGTACAGAACTCAGAGGCTAGTTTGCGGGATGCAGAAGCTTTAGAGCGAGCTGGTGTTGGTACGCGGTTTGATGTGCTTCGTTCGCAGGTGAATTTAGCAAACGCCCAGCAAGATTTAACTAATGCTAGATCTCAGCAAGCAATTGCTCGTCGTCAGTTGGCGACTCGGATCAGTTTGCCCCAGGCGATAAATATCAGTGCCGCTGACCCGGTACAATTAGCTGGTCTTTGGGATCTGACGTTAGAAGAAAGTATCGTGCGAGCTTTTCAAAACCGCCCAGAACTCCAACAGCAGTTGGCACAACGTAATATTAACGAGCAACAGCGTCGGCAAGCCCTTGCAGAACTCGGCCCTCAAATTAGTCTAGTAGCCAGCTATGACTTGCTAGATCAGTTTGATGATAGCGTTAGTGTTACAGATGGTTATTCATTTGGAGTTCGAGCAACCCTCAATTTGTTTGATGGGGGAGCAGCAAGAGCGAGGGCATCTCAGCAAAGAGTTAATATTGCGATCGCTGAAACTCAATTTGCCGAACAACGTAACCAAATTCGCTTTCAAGTAGAACAAGCCTTTTCTAACCAGCAATCTAATTTGGAGAATGTTCAAACCGCTAATACCGCTTTAGAACAAGCCAGAGAAGCTCTACGTTTAGCGCGTTTGCGATTCCAAGCTGGTGTAGGTACTCAAACTGATGTAATTAACTCTGAAAACGACTTAACAAGAGCTGAAGGAAATCGAGTCACAGCAATCTTAGACTACAACCGTGCTTTAGCTCAACTGCAAAGGTCTGTTACCCTCAGAGGACTACGGTAGTTACCCAAAACTCAACCGCATCATAGAATTGAGTAGCCTTTCTCATGAAAAGCCCCCAAAAGCCTCATTTTTCAGCGAATAAACTGAAAAATGAGGCTTTTTGACAAAAATTCGGGATAGGGCATTGGGCATTGGGAACTTGTTCATTTTCTCCAAAGGTTCATTAATGGAGTTCAGAGGCTCATTAATGGAGTTCAGAGGTTCATTAATGGAGTTCAGAGG
>JAVRBO020000058.1:0-15800 GCA_034531195.2 Nostoc sp. ChiSLP01 | reverse complement strand
GGTTAATTGCTAACCAAGTCAACTGAAAATTAAATAGAATGAAAAGCGCTCTCCTAGAAGGAGGGCGCTTTTTAGCATCAAAGCTCGACAGTTTGGGATTTTGGATTATTTTTTGGTATTGCTAATCCAAATCCCAAAAAATTGATTGACAAATAATTCCAAGTTTTCAGGGACAAGAATCAACATGAAACGAGCCTTATTAGTAATCGATGTTCAAAACGAATACTTCACTGGGAAATTACCAATAACCTATCCATCGGGAAGTTTAGATAATATTCTTCAAGTAATAAATATTGCTAAAGAGCGAGATATACCTGTGATTGTTGTTAGACATACACAGCCGCAAGAAAACTCTCCCATTTTTCAAAAAGGAAGTCCAGAATGGGAGCTTCATCCGGAAATTGCCAAATATCCCTACGATCTCCTAATTGAAAAAAATTTGCCAGGAAGTTTTACTGCAACTGAGTTAGAGGCTTGGCTCAAAGAAAGGAATATCGATACCGTCGTAATTTCCGGATACATGACTCAAATGTGTTGTGACACAACCGCTAGACAAGCCGCCCATCTGGGTTTTTCTGTAGAGTTTCTTTCTGATGCGACAGGAACCCTCGCGTTTCAAAATAATGGAGGTAGTGCTACTGATGAAGAACTTCATAGAGCAACTTTAGTTGCCCAAGATACTTTTATTAGTAAGGTAATAAATACTTCTAAATGGATTAATAATCTTGAAGATACGAATTAAGTCCAAAAGTAAATTTCTGGAGCGTATTTCAGGTAAATGAAGTACATGGTTAGGGGCACAATATATTGTGCCCCTAACCATGTACTTCACAAAGTAGCAATTTGCTGTATTTAAATTGCAACCCTATTGACGTGTACTTTATGAAAGTAGTGGTTGGGCTTCCAGTTTCTGTGCTTTGTTCTTCAGGACGGTTGGTAATTCGCTGTTGAACACTTCACCTTCAACCACTTGGGAGCGGAAACCATCAACCCCAACAGGAATGTCGCCTGTGATGGTGGTGCGGTAGAGTACGCGTTCGACTTCTAGATGATCTAGATCTTGAGGGGCTAAATGCGCGGTGGCGCGGTTATCCCAGAAGGCAATATCACCATTGTTCCAGCGGAAGCGGGTGGTGTAGGCGGGCTTGGTAATTTGGTTGAAGAACAACTCAAGCAGCAGGTCGCTTTCTTGTCGCGATACGTCAAGAATGTGCGAGGTGAAACCAGGGTTGACGAACAATGCACGTTCGCCTGTCTCCGGATGAACCCGAACGACTGGATGGATGGAAACCAAAGGATTGGCCGCGATACGTTGGGCAATCTTGCTGTTGCTAGGCAAACTCAAACGCGCATTAAAGCGATGTTCGGCTTTCAGTGTGTCTGCAAGCGCCCGCACCGGTGCTGACAGACCCTCGTAAGCTGCAACCAAATTAGTCCACTGTGTGTCACCCCCGATGCTGGGAACGTTAACCGCACGCAAAATTGAACCCGCAGGGGGGTTGACAGCAGCTGTCACATCGGTGTGCCAGCGGCTCTCGTAGCTGGAACGGCGCAGACCGTTACGCTTCTCGTAGCGGCTGCGGTCAATGGGGAGGATTTGTGAAAAACCTTCGATAGGTTCATCCTCGTGGGGATGTGCGTAAGTTACTTCGCCGAAACGAGCTGTGAAGGCGATTTGTGCAGCATGGTTAATGTTCTGATTGCGAAAGAATACAACTTTCCACTTCAATAGTGTTTGACGAATTTCTTGGACTGCTTCATCGTGCAGAGGACGCGAAAGATCCACACCGCTGATTTCGGCACCGATGAAACCAGCTACTGGTTTGACTTCAATATGCTTGTAGCTCATGTAAATTCTCCATTCAGTCCATAGAGGAGTTTTCGCAAAGTCCGCTTCCTTTGGTTGTTATCTACGGTAATCAAAGGAAGCGATCGCAACTCTAAGTATTATACGGTAAATACGTCAAGTTACCGTATAATAAATGTAAAATTATGAAAATAACCCAAAATTTAGCCTCTTTGGGTGCTGAGATAGGAACTTTGTTAGGAAATTCATGTAAACCGCAATTTCTGGGGTGAGGCGCTACGACATTTCAAGGCTTTGAGAATAGCGATCGGAGTTTGCAAACAAAGTCAGATATCTCGATGGATACCCAACTTATGACGAAAAATGGCAAAAGACTAAATTATTTGAGCTTTGCTCCCCGGACGCAAAGCCATAACCACAGCCATCCTAAACCACTTCCAATAAAATAATAGGAAAAATCTGCCCAAGTAAAGACGCTACCGATTAACATTTTTCCCCACCAAAATGAACGTACCCAATTTAGAAATGGTAGATCCCACAATTGCATAAACTCTAATAAGCAAGTAATTACCAATACCCATAAAGGGATTTGCCAAACTGAAGAACGAGTGGTGATAAATAGAAAGGCAAACAAGCACCAAAATATCTCATAAAAAATTCCTCCTACCTCTTGATTCAACCACCAGATAGAATAGCGATAATGGCTGTATAAAAGTCCAATGGTGAGAATAATAGCTAGAGAAAGAATGATTCGTTTCTTTAATTGTTTGTAAGTCGTGGCATTATTGAGGGTTTCCAATCAATTATTTCTCCTTATCAAAAGAGACATTATTTTTATAGGATGCAAACTGCTTTATACAGTGTGTTTTCAATCAATTATCTGTCCAGGTGAAAGCAGACTCACCAATTCTAAGCTCTGGTACTACAATGTGTCCACGACTAGTTTGCCAGGGTAGATAAAGTAGGTTTAAGGGACTTTTATCTAAAAAAATATCCCATACTTTTGATGGTAGAAACCAGGGGGACAGAAAGTGGTTTTGAAAGAGTGAAATTAGATAATTTAATTTCTGGAATTCCCTAAAACCGGAACCTTATACGACAATACGGTTCAGTTAATGACTAATTACAACGCTTTTCATTTGGATGGAATACATGCTTGAATACTAAATTATCGTAAGGGCACAACAATGCTAAAGCCCCTACTGTGGTCTATTCAACTGCAAATTGCTGTATACAAATTATGGGTTTTCGAGACGCGATAAATCGCCGTCTCTACAAGGGTCTTGCGTACCTTATTGAAATAAAATGTGCTGTAATTTTATATTCTTCTTCTGAAATCTGACTCTTTAATTCTAAATTATTTCATATTTAGAGACTTTCGAGAATTTTTAGCACTTCTGCTGCTGACTGATATCTTTGACTAAAATCATAATGTACCATCTTATTTAAGATAATAACTAACTCATTTGTAACGTCAGCTAAGTCGCGCCAACTGCGCCAAATGTCTGTATTACCATCAGGTTCAGTTTGGATAATTACTTCACCAGTATTTGCATCTCTGCGAAATACTCTTGGGTCTACTCCAGTTAAAGCTTGTATACCCATAATTCCCAATGCATAGATATCGCTGTTTAGTTTTGGCAAACCACTCATCTGCTCAGAAGGAGCATAACTTGGAGTACCAATTGAAATAGTTTGATATTCTTGTTGTTGGGGCTGAATTTGTTTAACAGCGCCAAAGTCAATTAAAACAATGTGCCGATCTGATTCTCGTCTAATCAAGTTACTAGGTTTGATGTCTCGATGAATTACACCATAGCTGTGAACAAAAACAAGCACGTTTAAAACTTCTTTTAGAATGTCCACAACTTCAGTTTGTTTGAGTCGCACACCAGAAGTTAGCTCTTTATCCATAGCGTGACCGCGGACAAATTCTTGCACTAAAGAAAATTGGCGATTTTCTTCAAAAAAAGCTAATAATTGGGGAATCTGTGGATGCTTACCCAAAGTTTCTAAAATTTCGGCTTCAGCGTCAAATAAGCGCCTGACAACATTTAAATATTCTGTATCTTGGCGGGGAGGTCGTAATTGTTTAACTACACACTGGGGATTGCCAGGGCGCTTGATATCTTCTGCCAAATAAGTATTACTAAATCCTCCAGAACCCAAGTTTTCGGTAATTCTGTAGCGGTTGTTTAGTAGCGTGCCTAATGCTATTTCTTGCCCGATAGAATCAGCAATTACTGTTGGCGCTTCATTGGAAGCATCGCCGCGTTGCCGTAAAAGTGCTTGTAATTCGAGAATTAATTGTTGGTGTTCTTGAACTCTTTGTGTAATTTCTTTTTGCTGTTGTTTGGTTTGATAAGCGGTATAGGCAAGGACACTCCCGCCAGTAAATACTAATCCCAACATTGGAGGTATTACTGGTAACCATCCAGCTTGAGTAAAAATGATAAAATTACCTGCAAATAAAACTGCTAGGGCTGTTGCTCCTGCCAATCCTAAAGCTAAAGGATGCTGAATTCGCCATACTAATAAACCACCAACTACAGTCCATCCCCATATCCAAATAACTTTACCCCACTCAGGGATAAACCAAAATAGAGGCTGTTGATTAAGAACTACACTAAGAATTTGACTAACACTCTGGGCATGAATTTCAATTCCTGCCATCTTGCCAGAATTATCTGACTTACCACTAGCAAATGGCGTATTAAAAATGTCAAGTAAACTATTTGCTGTTGAACCAATTAAAACGATACGGCCTTTAACTAAATCTGGTTTAACTTTATTCTCAAGTATATCTGTAATTGTTACCTGCTGGGCAATTTGATGACCAGAACGGTAATTAAGCAGGATTTGGTAACCGTTGGTATCGGCTTTTTCATAACCGCCAGCATTACTTTGTAGGGGTTTAAATACAATATTTCGTAATTTTAATTCTTTATTTGGGGTAAATTCTGGTTGGATGCCACCAACTTCTAAATATTTGAGTGCTAGCTGTAAACTAAAAGAATATGTACTTTGACAAGGGTCAGATTCATCTGAACTTACTAATAATAAATTGCGGCGAATTGTAGAATCAGTATCTTCTACAACATCACTAAATCCCACTCGTTCTGGTTCAACACCTTTAGGAGGAGCATTTCCTGGATTTTTAAAACCAGAATGTTTGCAGATGGGAATGATGAGATCGCTCTGTTGTAGGCGTTGTAGTAGTTTATCGTGACCAGGCTGTACTGGTAAATCGCGAAAAATATCTAGACCAATGGCTCGCGGTTCGTATTCCTCAAGTTTGCCTAACAGTCGATCTAAAAGTTCACCAGACAGCGGCCAAGTCCATTTTTGAAGATCTTGTTCAGTTAAAGCAACAATCAACAGACGAGAGTCTGGGCCTGGGTCAGCACGTAATTGCATCATCTGGTCGTAGACTCTCATTTCCAGAGGTTCAAAAACCCCAAGTTTTTGAATACCTACTAGTAAAACTGTAGCGATCGCACTTGACAAAATAACTGGCTGTCTCAATAAACTTTTCAAGTTGGCAAACATTTTTTTACATAATGTTGACTGTTTACTGTTGACTGTTTACTGTTAAGTGAGGTGTTGTTATTCACCCCACCTCCCCATCTTTCCACTTAGCGCTAATTTACTACCTGTTTGAGATAATGCACGATCGCCTCTGCTGTTGGTACATTAGTTGCCAGTAGAACTTGATTAATAGTGCATAATCTCAGCAGTGCTTCTTCATTTGCTTGACCGGGCTGAGGTTGTAGCAAATCTCTCAAGAAAATCACCGCTAAAATTTCTCCCGACCCAACCAATGAAGCAATTGTTTGAAATCCTCCAGAAGTTGGTGCGGGGGTTTGTTGACTAATAGTGATACCTGCTTGTTGATGTAAAACTTCGCTAACAGATGGCCAGGTAATTGTATAGCTCTGGGAGAAAAATTCCTGATGCTGAGCAACCAATTCTGCAAGTTCCGATTTCTTACTTTCGTGAGCAATTAGTACTATGTTTCTTTGAGCGATCGCTTTTGCAGGCTCACTTACAATCTCTTCTGAAATTTCTTCTGATTCAGTTACTTCTACTTCAGATGAAATTTCCTCAGATTTAATTGCTTCTACTTCAGAAACTTCTTCAACAGTTTGGCTAATGATTTCAGGAGCTTCGTTTTCTACTGGCTCTAAAGATTGAACCTCGTCTGAACTAGAAACTTCATTTACATTGACTTCTTCTGTAGTTGTATCAGTCAAATCAACGTATTGATTGCTGAAAACTTCTGGAACATTATCATCAGGTGTCCTCAAACCTTCAGGAACTTCTGGAACATTATCATCAGGTGGCCTCAAACCTTCAGAAACTTCACTGACTGTTTCATCAGCTTCTACTCGATCGGCATTTACAAAGTCAATCGAGACAATTCCTGTATCTACATATACTAACTCTTCAGTGCTTTCCTCTATAGCTTGGCTGGATGTGTCCTGATGTTGAATGTCTGCATATTCACGAACTTCGCTAGTTTCTGGGATAACATCGCTCGCAACTTCATCAACATCTGCGATGTTTTCTGTAGCAATTGGCGTATCCAAGTTTACTAGTTCTTGTTGAGTCGCTTCGGGAACAGCATTCTCTTGGGATACTCGGTTAAATATGTCACGCGGCTGCACGAAAGTGACTTCTGCCTCTAGTGCGGCTTCAAATTCTGCATCGCGATCTTCAGTAGCTTGGAAAATAGTACCCTCAGTAATATCGCGCGGCTGTACGAAGGTGACTTCTGCTTCTAGTGCTGCTTCCAACTCTGCATCGCGTTCCTCAATAGCTTGGGGAATGGCGTTTTCTATTTCACGCCGTTGTACAAAAGTAGCTTCTGCTGCCAACGCTGCCTCAAAATCTGTAACTTCATCGTGAGTAGTTTCCGGTGTAATTTCCTGCTCAGGAGTTTCGATAACATCTTGAGGTGTAGCTATTGCCTCATCAGAGTGAGCTTGGCTGGCTTCTGGAACTTCTATTTCCTCAACATCTAGGGTAACTTCTTCGACAATTAATGTACGCAAATCTACAATATCATTACGGACATCGTGTGGAACTTCGCTGACAGCTTCTGGTGGCTGAACTATATTTTCCGGGCTAGTGATTTCAATAACTCGGATGTCATCATCAGTTTGAGTAGAAGCAACTTCTGAAATTTCGCTAATTTCTGGGGAAACAGCATTAATTTCTGGTGTTTCTACTTCATTACTAATTGGCGTTGAAACTTCGCTAGCTACCTCTGGGGCTGGACTAACAACATTGGGAGTGCTGACATTTTCAGGCGATCGCGATCGAGAAAACAGAGAAGGATCTATAATTCTGAAGACAGTTTCTGGTAATTGCTCAGACAAAGGAGCGACTGCTTCCATAATCAGAACGTAATCTGCAATTCGGATCACGTCTCCATCATTCAAAAGATATGGTCGCTCCTTTTCAGCTTGTTTGCCATTAACTATTGAGCCATTTCTACTGCCAAGATCGCTGAAGTAATAAGTACCACTTTTGACAAAGAACTTACCATGTTGCCGACTGACATCAGGACTATCCAAGACTAAATCAGAAGTAGGAGAACGGCCTACTATCCATTCTCCCCTCGTTGTAGTGTCTATGGTAAGGTCAACTTCATTGATTTCACTTAGAGTTGGTGAATAGCTAACTTTTACTTTCATATTAATTTTTGGTTAATTTTATTGATTTGGGCTACCCAACGCTGACGGGTAGTATGTTCTAAATTTAAAATATCATCTTGTGACCAATGAAAATGATAAGCAATAAAAGCTACCTCCTCATATAAATTATCAGAGGGGTAGCTTATGACTCCCCCGCCAGTTCTAGCTCCACTGAAAATTGGGTATTGCAATGTGGACATTGTGCCGGAATATGTGCATTACCTTGCTGGTTAATTCGATTGTAAAATTCTCGCAGATAGGCAATATCATGTACGAGCAGTCCTTCAAGTAATTCCGGGCTAACAGAGTTGAGACTACCTAAGCGAACGATAACGCGTGCAAGCATTACCAAGACACCGTAAGCTGAATTTTCTTGAACTTTGCGTTCTTTTTGCACCAAAATTTCATCTTTAGCAGTGGCTAAACGCATCACTCCTTGACGATGTACTCGGTTTTCACCATCACTCAATCCTCTAGGAAGAGTGAAAGTAAATTCAGTGCAGAGATTATCCTTTTTACGGGCCATAGGATTGGGGATTGGCGATTGGGGATTGGGGATTGGGTGTTATAAAAATTCGTAATTCGTAATTAATAAATTCAGATTTTATCTAGGTTTCTAGGTTTAAATCTGTTGCCGAATTTTAGAGAATTGGTATTAATACCAATTCTGTATAAAGATGCGCCAAACTAAATGAGGAACGTAGACGCGGAGCGGCTTGCCGCAGGCTACCGCAAAGGGCGCATTCGCGCAGCGTCTCGTTAGAGAAGGACACAAAGAAAGAAAGAAAGAAAGAAGGAAGCCAAGAGAATTTGGCGCAGCCTCACAAAGAAATGGTATGAGTATTGGGAGTTGGAAAATAGTATATTTAATAATATTCCCCAGTCCCCAGTCCCCAATCCCTTAATTCTGAAGCATTGGCTCAGGAGAATTGACTACATCTTCTGCTGAAGAAGTTTCGCCTTCTAAGCCATTAATTCGACGATAAAAATCTTGAAGATAATTTAAATCCTGGGCAAAAAAGTTTTCTACTATTGCAGGGCTAATATCAGTTAAAGCACCCAAGTGGGTAATCACGCGGGACAGGATAATAATTGTGGCATAAACTGGATTAGCTTTTACCCTTGGGTCGCGCAAAGGTGCAATCTCATCTATTGCTGTTGATAATCGCATTACACCCTTGCGGTGGAGGTTGCCTTCAGAGTCTAGATACCCTTTAGGCAGTGTAAATTCAAACTCTGTGGGAAACATATTTCTCCTAATTATTGCGTGCGTTGAAATTCCTCAAAAGCAATCTCCAATTCTTCAATTTCTATTTCATGGCTGTTAGCGTTAAGATCGGCAATTTTGTAACTGGTAGGCCAAGCGCCAGCTAATTCAAATCTAGCTTCTTTGTTAGATGCCTGATCGTAAATAGATAAAGAAATAAACTCACGTTTTTGGGCCCATTTACCATCTTCAACATCTTCAAACCACTTCCATAAATCTTTGGAAGCGTTCAAACCTTTACGCAAAGTAATATTGCCATTTTTCGCATTACCAGGAAGTTTTGTTCTGACTGCTTTGCCTTTTGAAGCAGTCCCCCATTTTTGAGAAGTCACTTCACAAATTTCAATTACTTCCTGGGTTCTTTTAAAGCCTTGGCATTCCAAAAAATAGCCATCGCTATCATTTTGACCTATGTCTAATCTTAAAAAGAAACGATAGTTTGTCAGAATTTCTGGTATAGCAGCCATTGTTTTTTATACTAGGAGGAAATGGGGACTAGTGACTGGAGACTAGGAAATGGAGACTAGGGAATAAGATGAAAAATACTATTCCCCAATCCTCAATACACAATCCCCAGTCCCCAGTCCCCAGTCCCCAGTCACTTTTATGCTCTGACTTCTTTTTGTTGGGCGATTATTTCATAACCCTCAATAGATACTTCAATTTTCTCTGTTGCCGGGTCATTTTTTGTCACATCAAATTCTGGTCCTGTATAAGATTCAGGGAAACAAGCTTTTAGGTTATAACGAATAACTTCAGTTTTCTTATCTTGGGTATAACCAACAACTGAAATTGCTTTGCGATTTTCATCCCATTGACGAGGTTTTCCATCTTCGCTACAGGCTAAAAACCATTTATGTAGACTTTCGTCACCATTGTAATTCATGGTAATTGTGACATTATTAAACTCTGCCTGTCCGGGGAGATTTTGGCGTAATGTCTTACCATTTTTACTTGAGCCTCTAACGCCTTTGGTGGCATTATTTTTTGCACCCAATCCGGTGACTGATTGAACGAATTTTTCAGTAATACCGTCTGCTTCAAAATAGAACACAGACGCGACTACATATTCCCCAGGCATATTTCATCTCCTAAATAAGTGAATAGTCATTAGTCATTAGTCATTGGTTATTTGTCATTGGTCATTGGTCATTGGTTATTTGTCATTTATCAATGCCCAATGCCCAATGCCCATGCCCTATGCCCAATGATTTATTGCTGCTCGTCAAGTGCATTCCATTGACTGATGCGGAAGATTACAAACTCCGCTGGTCTAACAGGACAAACTCCAATTTCGACATACAAACGGCCTAAAATTATGGTTTCTGGTGGATTCAATTCGGCATCGCATTTCACATAAAATGCTTGTTCTGGTGAATCGCCAAATAAAGCACCTTCACGCCAAATTCTCTCTAAAAAGTTGCTGACGGTACGTCGGACACGCGCCCATAAATCTTGGTCGTTGGGTTCAAAAACTACCCATTGTGTGCCTAATTCAATTGATTTTTCTAGGTAACTAATCAACCGCCGGACGCTGATATAACGCCACTCTGTTTTATCTGGTTCAACTAAAGTACGCGCACCCCAGATGCGGATACCCCGATTTGGGAAGCTGCGAATGCAGTTGATACCAAGGGGGTTCAATAGTTCCTGTTCGCGGAAGTTGGTATCGTAACCCAGACCAATTACACCTCTGGGTACTTCATTTGCAGGTGCTTTGTAAACTCCTCTGGTTTCGTCGGTGCGTGCCCAAACACCCATCACGTGACCGCAAGGAGGTACTAAAATAGGATTGCCGCGATCGCGTGGATTTGGAACTTTGATCCAAGGATAATAAAGGGCACCAAACATCGAGCGACGGTTAAATCTATTCAACCAATCCACCGCTTGTTGCGGTTTCACAGCATCGGGTGGTGTATCAAGTACAACCATGCGGTTGGGTGGATTGGGAATATCGCCACTGGCGGAACCTTCGCACATACTAATCATCAGTTCCATGATGCCGTGGACTTGATCCAAATTCAGCACTTGCTCTTGATAAGCCCGCATCAAGTCAGGGCAAGCCAGCATCGTGATTTCATCAATTTCAAAAATACCGCGTACCCCGGTGCGATCGTCGCGTACCCCTTCTAAATCTCGTGAAAATCTGTCCGGTGTGGCAGCAACAATTGGCGGTGCTAGTTCGTACTGACCGTTAACCGGACGGCGAGTTAAAGGCTGTCCGCTTTGAGTCAAGTCTTCTACGGTGACATACATAGAATTTCTCAAAGCCGCCAACGCATAAGCCGCAACCTGACCGGGTTCGCGGTTCATGGTCAAATTTTCGTATTGCTCTAAAACCTCATCTCCCCGACGAATTTGGACGGTGAAGTATTCTCCGGTATTTGGAGGAGCTTCTCCTTCAGTACCTTCAGGTAAAGCACGAGGAGAACCGTCAGAAATTATAATATTTACTAATCCGCCTGCTGCTTGTTCGGGACGCAAAGTAACGCGTAAGGCTGGACGATTGCCACGAGAGTTGATTCGTAGATTAGCAGGTTCGGGAGTTGCGGGTTTGGGTGCGCCTGGTAATTCAGTACCGATGCTTGTTACCCAGCAGCGACCGCCACCATTCATGAAGTAGCCATAAACTGCAAAGGGTAAGTAGGCATTAAAATCGGTGAAACCATCAGAATTAGGACGAGCAAAATAATTGAGATATTGCGTCCAATTGGTCACCAACATCGGCTTAAATAGCTCAGCATCATCTCGAATAGCTTCTGTAAAACCTACAAATCCGGCAACTGCTGTGCTAACACCTTCAATCGGTCGGCTCCCTCGGTCAAATTCTTCGATATAAACACCAGGAGCAAAGTAATCAAGTCGAGCCATGAAAATGCCTCCAAGTCTGTAAAAGCTTAATTATTCAGGAGTTAGAAATATTTCTTTGAAAGTATGGCTTTGGTCGTCTACCAATGCATTAACATTCTGGGGTAAATAACCAGGACAATCTATATTTAAAACATAGTTACCCATCTCAAGGTTTTCAAAAAAGAACAGCCCTTCTTTATTGCTTTCCATGAATTTTTTAGTTCGCAGCAGAGTAATTTTTGTCCCCATTAATGGCAGATTTGTGGTTGCACTCTTGACAACACCTGCAATTACTACTCGCCGAGTCATAATTTGGGTGCTACCATTACCACTACCGTGCATTTGATTTCGCAGATCGAAAATTCGTTCCCAAACTAAAGGTACTGTAGTTGCTTGGGTATCAAGAGGCACGGTAACTATTAAATATAAAGCTGAGCGCAAAGGTACATTGAGAGCGCTCCATAAACTGCCCGGTTCGAGTGACGGTTGCAATCCAACCATCATTGGCAAACTACCGTAACCCCGCAATTCCGGAACTAAAAACTCCTCCTCTAAAGCTCGATGACGCATAAGTACGGTCAATGCTTCACTGAGGAAGTGATGCTCGCCTAAAGTCGTCCTATCCCAAGCTGTTAATAGCAGCGAAACATCAAACCAAACAGGTGCCCAATTGACGATGCCGGCTTGCAAATGGCGTGTAATATTACGTTCAACTTGCCTGCCGGCCTGTTGGAACTGCTTACTCTCGCGAATATCATAAATATATAAATTGAGAGTCGGACCGGCTCCTTCTTCCCTGCGATTACTGGGATGGCTGAAGTCAATCTGCTCTGTACTGGTAAGTGAAGTTCCTCCAGCTAGAATTTCTGCTAAAGTTTGAAGAACGAAGATAAGCATGAAGGTATTGTGCTGGTAACTAAATCCAGATGCATCTAGGTTATCTGTATCACCCTTGTAAAGTAATTAGACTTTTGTCGATATTTTTTGATGGGGCAGGGGGGCTGGGGAGGCAGGGGGCAGGAGGCAGGGGGCAGGAGGCAGGAGGCAGGGGAGGCAGGGGGAGATGCGAGAGATAATAATAAAACTTTTGGGCGTTGCTGATTGAGAATATGAATTTAGCTCACGCAGAGGCGCAGAGTTGCAGAGAGTAAGAGTTGAGAAGAGTTGATTTTTGAATTTCATATTCAAATTCAGCAACGCCAACTTTTGAATATCTGAGGTTCGTCGTTGAATATCTGAGGTTCATCGCTGAATATCTGAGGTTCATCGCTGAATATCTGAGGTTCATCGCTGAATATCTGAGGTTCAACGACGAACCTCTGAACTTTAAACTTAGTTGTAACACTTCCTCATCCCCCCATCTCCCCCTGCCTCACCTGCCTCCCCTGCCTCCCCTGCCTCCCCTGCCTCCTGCCTCCTGCCTCCTGCCTCCTGCCTCCTGCCTCCTGCCTCCTACCCCCTGCCCCCTGCCCCCTGCCTCTTAGATGTTGACACTGGCATTTTCAGCTAGGATTCGCTAAACTCACAAAATTAAATTTGCAACTAAAAAAGTTTCAATTAGCAACCGCCAGAAGGCTAGGGTACGAATGTGGGAAACAAAATACAACTTATAGATAGAGTACGACTGGGTTTCGCGGTTTCAGTGGCAAAAAATGTCACATTTTTAGTGCGATCGCTGCGTCTCGGTGCTGCTAGTGTATTACCAGGCTCAATTGCTCGTCGCATTGAACCGCGACTTTTACAATTATTGAGTCAGCAAGTCAAAAAGGGAGTGATTTTAATTGCTGGTACTAATGGCAAAACCACAACATCGCTGCTTCTAAAAACGATACTAGAAAATAAAGGTTACCGCATCGCTCATAATTCTACAGGTGCAAATCTGGAAAATGGCTTGATGACAGCTTTGTTGGAAAGCACTAATTTAGTGGGAACGCTAGATGTTGATTACGCGATTTTGGAAGTTGATGAAAATATTGTTCCGAAAGTATTAACTCCACTCCAGCCGCAAATTATTCTTTGTTTAAACTTGTTCCGCGACCAACTCGATAGATACGGGGAAGTAGACACAATTAGTAAGCGTTGGACAAAGGTAATTTCTACGCTACCGCCAGAAACGGTAGTAATTCCTAATGCTGACGATCCAACTTTATCTCACCTTGGGCAGCAGTTACCCCAAAAGGTGTTATTCTTTGGCTTGAATGAACCAGAACATTATCTAGAAGCAATTCCTCACGCTGTTGATTCTATATATTGTCCAAAATGCGGACATTCCCTAGATTATAAAGGTGTTTACTTGTCGCATTTGGGAGATTTTACTTGTCCAAAGTGTGGTTTTAGTAAAAGTCAACCGAGTCTGGAAAGTAGTGAATGGCCGCAAATTCTAGTTGGTTTATATAACAAATACAATACTTTGGCTGCTGTTACTGCGGCTAAAGAGTTAGGAGTTGATGAAGCAACAATTAAAAATACTATTAACAACTTCCAAGCCGCTTTTGGTCGCGCTGAAGATTTAGTAATTAATGGTAAAAAAGTACGGATTTTGTTATCAAAAAATCCTGTAGGCACAAATGAAACAATTCGCGTAGTGACTCAAAGTACAGATAAAACTACACTGCTAGTATTAAACGATCGCACCCCCGATGGCACTGATGTATCCTGGATTTGGGACGTGGATACTGAGAAATTAGTCGAACGTGGAGGAACTTTAGTCGTAAGTGGCGATCGCGTTTATGATATGGCACTACGCCTGCGTTACAGCCAAAAGTCTCCTGAGAGTACATTAAATTTAATTGTCCAAGAAGATTTGCGACAGGCGATCGCTACTGCCCTAGAGCATACACCAGAGAATGAAACTTTGCACATTCTCCCTACTTATTCAGCCATGTTAGAAGTGCGAGAAGTTCTCACTGGTCGGAAAATTCTGTAAATTGGGCATGAGAAGTGGCGGAGGGGCAGAGGGGCAGAGGGGAAAGAACTTGTAAACTTGTAAACTCTCCCCTGCTCCCCTGCTCCCCTCTGCCCCCCTGCTCCCCTGCTCCCTGCTCCCTGCTCCCTGCTCCCCCAAAATTATGAGTTTAGAAAATTTAGAATTAACAATTGGTTGGTTGTATCCGACGCTGATGAGTACCTATGGCGATCGCGGTAATGTAATTACTATAGAACGTCGCGCTCAGTGGCGGGGATACACTGTTAAAATATTACCCCTAGACCAAAATGCCACAGCAGGTGATATTAAATCTGTAGATGTCATAGTGGGTGGTGGCGCACAAGACCGTCAGCAAGAAATTGTCATGCGCGATTTGCAAGGTGCGAAGGCTGACGCGATGCGCGAGAAAATTGAAAATGGGACACCAGGGGTTTTTACTTGTGGTTCTCCTCAATTGCTGGGACATTATTACGAACCAGGCTTGGGACAACGTATTGAAGGTTTAGGAATACTCGATTTAGTTTCCGTACATCCTGGTGAAAATACTAAGCGCTGTATTGGAAATTTAGTGATTGAAGTTACAGCTTCACGTTTGGCACAAGATTTAGCAGAGATGACGGGTAGTACACCGTATTTGGTAGGTTTTGAAAATCACGGTGGACGTACCAAATTAGGAAAAGTAGAAGCTTTGGGACGAGTGGTGTACGGCTTAGGTAATAATGGTGAAGATGGGACAGAGGGAGCGTTTTATCAAAATGCGATCGCTACTTATTCTCACGGCCCTTTGTTACCTAAAAATCCCTTCGTAGCTGATTGGTTAATTCAAACGGCATTGCGGCTAAAGTATCAACAGGCAATTACCCTAGAACCGTTAGATGATAATCTTGCTGTCCAAGCACGAGAAGCAATGTTTCAGCGATTAAAGGTGATACCAACTCGCACGACAACGCAAGTTTAAGTTTTTAGTATTTGGTGAAGCTCTAAGAATAATTTTGGGCGTTGCGGAATCATGGGATGAAATTTGATGTATTAGAATCTAAAACTCCTCATACTCTCTCTCTGCGTCTGGAGCGCCTGTGCGTGAGATAAATCATCCCGCAATTATGCAACGCCTAATTTTGAATTACAGCGCTTTTCATTTGGATGGAATACATGCTTGAATACTAAATTATCGTAAGGGCACAACATTGTCATTAGTGTCAACTTAACGTGAAACCCTTGTCAAAACTCGATTTTGGATTTACTCATTTT
>JAVRBO020000057.1:0-367888 GCA_034531195.2 Nostoc sp. ChiSLP01 | reverse complement strand
AGGTGGATGAATCCAGTTCTGAGGTGGATGAACGAGTATCTGAGGTGGATGAATCCAGTTCCGAGGTGGATGAACGAGTATCTGAGGTGGATGAATCCAGTTCCGAGGTGGATGAATCTAGTTCTGAGGTGGATGAATCTAGTTCCGAGGTGGATGAATCTAGTTCTGAGGAATTACCAAGAAATCAATTATCCAATCTTGTGGGGTGGACATCTTGTCCGCCCTTGCTTATGGGCGGGCGAGACGCCCACCCCACAAGAAAAGTGGAATGTTTTTTTTGTTTGGAAATCTCTAAATATCCCTAGTCCTTATTCCCCATTCCCCATCAAGCTTTTTGCGCCAATTGTTGCTGATTAAGATAGAAATAATGGCCTTTTTTGGCGATTAATTGCTCGTGAGTACCCCTTTCTACTAGAATTCCCCTGTCTAAAACTAAAATTTGGTCGGCATGACGCACGGTAGAAAGTCGATGAGCAATAATTAAACTTGTGCGTCCTTTAAGAATTTTTTTGAGGTTGTTCTGAATTATCCGTTCAGATTCAGCATCTAGATGACTGGTTGCTTCATCTAATACTAAAAAAGACGGATTTCCTAACAAAGCACGAGCGATCGCTAGGCGTTGGCGTTGTCCGCCAGATAACATACCCCCACTTTCGCCAATTTGGGTTTCGTAACCCATTGGCATTTGCTGAATAAATTCATCTGCTCCTGCTAAACGTGCTGCTTCAACTATTTCTTCTTGTGAGGCTTCTGGATGAGCAATGCTGATATTTTCGCGAATTGTACCGCCAAATAAAAATGTATCTTGGTCAACAACACCAATTTGAGAACGCAGCGATCGCAGGGAAATATTAGTTACATCTTGAGCGTCAACCAGCACTTTACCATCTGTCGGCGGATATAGTCCCAAAATCAATTTTGAGAGAGTTGTTTTACCAGAACCACTACGCCCTACCACTGCCACAGTTTGTTCGGGTTTGATTTCAAAACTGAGATTTTCTAATACATTAATATCGCTTTCTGGATGATAGCGAAAAGTCACGTTGTCAAAGATTACATGGCCGCGTAAACTACTTAATATCTGCCGGCTTTGATATTGTAAATCTTCCTCTGGTTCTGCTTCCAAGACATCATTAATTCGTTCTGTAGAAATAATCACTTCTTGTAACTGGTTCCACAGCACAACCAGCCTTTGAAAAGGCCTAATAATGTTGCCTAACAACATATTAAAAGCCACTAATTGTCCGATGGTGAGTTGATTTTGAATTACTTGCCACGCACCAAACCAAAGTAACCCAGTGGTTACTATGGCTTCAATACCGGAACTAAAAACTTGTAGCTGATTACTAATTATCTGTCCGCTAAAAGTCTTTTTAATGACATTATTTAGCAGTTCTTCCCAACGCCAGCGTACTGTTTGCTCAATTGCCATAGAGCGAACTGAGCGAATCCCAGTGAGGGATTGAATTAAATAACTGTTTTCGTTGGCTGAGGCATTAAAAACCTCGCGGCTGATGCGGCGCAAGAAAGGTGTAGCGATAAGCGCCAATAATACAAACGGTGGAACAATTGCCAAGCATAATAATGCCATTTGCCAACTGTACCAAAACATCAATCCCACATAGATAAATACTGTTAATAAATCCAAGCCAATAGAAAGTGCTTCTCCAGTTAAAAACCTTTGTATTTTTTGATTTTCTTGGACGCGAGAGACAATATCCCCAACATAACGCGACTCAAAGAAAGCTAAGGGCAAACGAAAAGTATGTTTAATAAAACCTACTAATAGTGCTAGCCCCAAGCGATTTGCTGTGTGATCTAATAGATATTGCCGCAGTCCAGCGATCGCAACGCGAAAAACACTAAAAATTAGTAATCCTAAACCAACGGCATTTAAAGTTAAGGTGCTACCTTGGACAATCACTCGGTCTAAAAGTAACTGAGTAAATAAGGGTGTCACAAGTCCCAGTAATTGAATTAATACCGAAGCGATAAACACTTCTATCAATACTTGGGAATGAGGTTTTACTAAATCAAAAAACTGCCAAAATGGTGTAACAGCTTCGTCAGTTTGTTTGAGTAAATCTGTGGGTTGTAATAACAAAGCATAACCAGTCCAACCCGTTTTAAATTCGCTGTGAGTCAGGTTACGTTGACCGATGGCGGGGTCGCCAATAATCACCCGCTTTTTATTAATTTCATAGACAACAACATAGTGTCTACCTTCCCAGTGAGCGATCGCTGGTAGGGGTTGTTGTGCTAATTTATCTAAGCTAGCTTTTACCGGACGGCTAGCAAAGCCGATACTTTCTGCGGCGGCTGTCAAACCTCGCATTGATGCACCACTGCGGCTGATATTAGTTAAATCCCGTATGCGGTTGACATTAAAGCGTTTACCCCAATAGCGGCTAATCATTACTAAGCAAGATGCACCACAGTCTGAAGCGCTTTGTTGTTCAAAGAACGGATATCGTTTAGTCAAACGTCCCCAAAAATGCCCAGCCCTCACCGTTGGACTAGGAAAGTAGGGTCGTTGTTTATTTTGCTTTGGTTTCGGCTCGGTATCTGAGACATTACCGGACGCGGAGATGGGGAGACGCGGGGACGCGGTGAAAGAATTCTTCGTGTCCCCGCGTCTCCGTGTCCCCGCGTCCTCTTCCCCAGTCGCCACTTCAACTTGACGTTCTTGAAAATCTATTAATTCTGCTAATTGCGGCCAATGTTGTAGTGCTATTTGCCAATCAGCATTGCTCAAACTATAAGCGATGGTTGGTTGAGTTATCTGCCAACTTTCATGTTTTGGATTTAAGTAGATGTTTCCAGGTGTTAATCTCCGCCCACTAGAGTCTTGTATTTCTCCGCAATGGAGTAACCAAAGATGTTTATCTTTGATGAGGTTAGTCATCAGGGAACTAGTTTCTAAAGTGTGACGATGAAATAGAGATAATGCTTTAAATATCTCCTCCACAGTTCCATTTAAATTAATTAAAGAATTGCGGCAACATAAAAGGAGTAAATCCCAAGTTTCTGCACGTTTTAAAAGGCGATCGCCAATACTAGCCGAAGTCAAAATTACTTCTTCTAAATTTTCTTGTTTGATATAGCAAAGCTTTAAATTAACCGAAGCTCTAGCAACATAAGGGCTGAATTTATGTTTTGGAAATAAAGTCAATTCGCCAAATGTTCCGCCAGAAAAAAGGGTAGTAATTAAGTTATTAGAGCTATCTAACAATCTAACTTTACCACTTAAAATGATATAAATTCCTGGCGCTGCTGTAGTTGCTTCCCAAAACTGCTTTGCTACTGGCGGTTCGATAATTTCCAATACTCCGATACATTTCTGAAGTTCTTCATCTGAGAGCGACTCACCTAAGCTTCGAGTGAGTTGTTCAGCTAAGTATTGCCGAGAAAACGCTGATGACATTTTCTAATCTCCGAAACTGTATTTGGTCATGAGGCATGGGACATTGGGCATTGGATAACTTATTAATGACCAATGACTAATGACCAATGACTCATGACAGTTTAGTTATTTGATTGAATTAGATTAAAAGACCAATGCATATTAGCTTCGGGGTTAGATTGCAAATCAGAAATTGTAATACCAGTATCTTTATTTTGCTCGGTTTCTTGTGGCTGATTGTTTTTAGGTTTGGTGGAAAGACCCATTTGTTTTAGTAAACGATTGATATGGCGATCGGTAATTTGAATACCAAATTCATTTGCTAAATGCTTGCTCAACCATTGTGCTGTCCAAGAACTAAATGCATAGCCATATTCACGCGGACTATTACTGACTAATTCTTTCAAACGTTCTATGTAGCGATCGTTAACAGTCTTGGGCCTACCGATAGGACGCTCATTCCATTTGTGCGCCATACCCGCCTCTGCGATTCCAATCCAATAACGTGCCATTTCCTGCGAACAACCTAAAGCTTCACAAATTTGGCTTTGAGATTTACCCATATCCGCCAGCAACATAATTTCAATCCGCCGACGATATTCTGCTTGTAAATTATTTTGCAAATTTTTCAGTAACGCTTTCCGCTGAAAAGGCGTTAAAAATTTGCTTTCGTGCAGATCGTAGCTTTCAAAAGCATTTTCTTGACCGGAATATTCTGACATAATTTCTACCAATTGCCGTCAACTATCAAATGTGGGCAAATTTCTCTTTTGCACCTGTCATTAAACTCTGAAAAGAGAATAAAAGCTGCAAAAGCTATTAGTCCGAAAAGATTGATTAAATATTTTGCTGGTGTGCAATTAACGCTAAGTAAAAGGACGAAATTAAACCTAACTTGAGATTGCCTGCTTTCGACTGCGTTCAACCCTCTTTTAGTCAGGCTACCGAGCATTGAGCGACTTGCCCTGAGCGGAGTCGTTGGCGCAGCCTCTCGTAGAGAAGGGAGTCGAAATGCGTCTACTAAATAATTGTGTCCGCCTACTTATCTATAACTCTCTAATTCTTAAAATTACAGAGTTGTTTGCTATTGTTTTCTCAGATTTTAATATTTAAAAATTGACGTTAATGGCCTTCACTTGGAAAAAAGAACTCCAAAATCTGAGACATATTACCTGAGTTTTTATTATGTCTATTCAGCAAAATTTTACTTATAAGCTGCACTCTTAAGCTGCCAAAGCAAGATAGCTTACAAATAGTAAACAGCCTGGATAAAATATGCTTCTAGACATAACTTTTACGTGCCTTGATAAAAAGCGGCCAAACAATTTCGGATTTTGAATTTTAGATTACTTAGCCTCACAAAAGGCAAAATTTACACCAAAAATCTAAAATTGCCACAGTTAATGGTATAACACTTAGAACCAGTAAACTCTTCACTGGTTAACGCCTAAAATTTGACAGACTTTCCTAAAGCCCAGTGCAATAATGGTACTGGTTAAAACCATTCGCCCCTGGTTGATGGTAATAGGCAAACACTTTCGAGCCTTCGGGTAGCCCTTATTTTGATAATTTTACTAAGTTCTGCAATACAGTTTTCGAGGTTAATCTCTTAATAGTTTTGATTACCTACAAGATTTGGAATCTTGTTTGGTAAATTGAAACTTAAATACATTCAAGGTCAGGTATGAGTACAAATCTATTTCTTACAGTATCCTACAACTAGCTAATTTTTCATCAGCAGATAGTGATAGATTTGAACCTCTCTATAATAAAAGCTTAATAAAAAAGTGACAGTTATTCAAGCTTTATTTTTATCCACTGCTATTTATTTAAAAATAATCCTACCTTTAGTCAAGAGTTTTTCCAAAAAAAAGGATATTTTTGTAAAAACTTGACAATAAATTTATCTAAATTTCATATTTAATATGTCTTAAGAATTAATGGCATCTTTATTAGATTTTTTATTTTAAAAATAAGCTAAAACTTTAAATTTTTTATTAATAAATACTATAAAATATTTAACTCATTCTTTGTTAAAAAATGGTTGCTAAAAACGCGGTATTTTTATAAATTTATAGCAAGTTTACATCTGTCTATAGTAAGAAAACTATGTAAATTAATATTTGCCATATTCGGCATATCTGTATCTACCTTGAGAATGAAAATAATTTAGGCTGGCGCAAAATATTACAGAGAAGTAAGTCTTTGCTAATATTTTCAACAGTGTTAAGAAAGTTAAACGACTTAAATGTATGGTGCGTTGTATGCTATGGCAGCGTCAACAATTCAATCTTGCACTACAGGAGGATAGCATCTAGCTAGGCACTATCCACAAGCCAAAAATCAGCGTTACAGCCGACGCTAACCAGTATTCAGACTGTAAACAAAATAATCTTCTTCACTATCAGGAAATGACTCAGGACAATTTGTAGTAACAACTAGAAACTAAATCAGGAACCGAAACCTCTGGGGATTCCAGGGGTTTTTTCTTGAAAAACGCTTATATGTGTATGAGCAAGCTCATCAATATATTTTATGAAGATTTTTTAAGCAGGCGATCGCCAGCAACAAGCTGCGGCGTACTTAGGGACTGGCGGATAAAAAATTATCCCAAATTATTTTAGGACTTACGCAAACTCTATGAATTATGGTCTAACGATGATAATAGCAGTTACTAGTTAAAAATTTGGTCATATGAAGCAAGCCCAACAAGTAGCCCAGACTACACAACTACAGAATTCGATTCTAGTAGGGAAGCTCTAATTTATTTTGATTGCAATTACGCCGAGAGAAATTTGCCAGAATGTCCTCGGTAAGAATTCGTAATTCGTAATTAAATAATTCAACTACGAATTACGTTAGCGAAGCGGGGCGTAGCCCATTACAAATTACACTTCAGCGGGTTGATATTCTTGTTGTCTTTCCACAAAAGCCTGGACGCGGGTGCGGTAATTTCTTACAGTTTCATCTACCCAATCGCGATCGTTGCTATTTGCATATAAATGTACAAGGGGTTCGCTGGCATCTGGTAAAACTAACAGCCAACTGTCATCGTAGGGCTGGCAAATTTTCACGCCATCAATGAGTTCTAGATTTTGGGCTGGGTGAGTTTCCACCAAGTAGCGCATTAAAGCACCTTTGGCTGTCCAAGGGCAGCGTACTGTATAAGTTTTGTGAATTACACGGGGCAATTCCGATCGCGCTGTAGCAAGCGATCGCTCCTGTATGGTCAGCATCTCGATTATCTTAGCAATGCAGAACATGGAATCAAATCCCGGATGCAGTTGCGGGAAAATAAAACCAGTTTCTCCACTACCTCCTAAAACCACATTGGAATTTTTCTGACAAGCTTCCATCAAAGCTGTAGGGTTGGCTTTGGTGCGAATCACTCTGCCATCATGGCGACGGGCGACTTGTTCGATCGCACTGGAAGCATGAACTGGGACTACTACTGTGCCTCTGGGGTTTGCAGTTAAAATCATGTCTACCATCAGTGCTGTTAACATTTCCCCGCGAATTGGGTAGCCTGATTCATCAACTAAAATTAGCTGTTCGCCGTTAGCCGAAACTTGGACGCCAAAGTTAGCTTTTAGTGCTTCCACTACATGGCCTAATTGAGTCAGCAGTCCTTCGCGGTCAGTTACCGACATTGCCGTTTTATTGACGCTGGCATTCAATACCACCGCATCAGCGCCAAATTTATCTAACATTTGCGGTAGAACTGCCCCAGATACGGCATAAACATAATCAATCACCACTTTTGCGCGACTATTGCGGAGTGTGTGAACGTGCAAAAGTTTCTCAAAAGCAGTGCAGTAACTATCAATGACTTGGCTGGGGTAAGATACATCGCCAATTTCATGAATTAGCGCCCGCCGCATATCTTCCTTAAAGTAAGCCCCTTCGATTTTCTTTTCCACGGCTTTGGAGATATTAATGCCCTTACCATCCATGAATTCAATCAAAATGTAGTCAGGGCGATCGGGGTGTACGCGGACATGGATGCCACCTGTTACCTTCATGATGGGTATAACCGTGCGGGCGATGGGAATAGCTGTGGCATCCAGGTTTTGAATATCAATACCAACTGACATTAAACCAGCAATCAGCGATCGCGTCACCATTCGAGAAATATTACGCTGGTCGCGGGAAACCGTTACCTTAGAACCAGGTTTCAACGTAGAACCGTAAGCAGCTCCTAATTTCACCGCGAATTCTGGAGTGATGTCAATATTAGCTAATCCTTGGACGCCACGTTGCCCAAATAAATTTCGTTGGGCAATATTTCCCCAAATCAAGTTAATGTTTAAAACAGCACCTGACTCAATTTTTTTACTCGGCCAAACACGGACACCAGGACTAATTTGCGCTTCCTCTCCCACCGTAGAAAGCGAACCCACCACAGCAGCTTCTAATACATGGGAGCGACGGTCTACACGAGTGCCACGGGAAATTACGCAAGCAGAAAGATGTGCTTCTTCGCCGATGATTGCTCCATTCCAGACGATGGGGCGTTTGAGGTTAGCATCAGTGCCTATAGTCACATTATCGCCAATTACCGTTCCTGCCTCAATTTGGACTCTTGCACCGATGCGGCAATTGTCACCAATCACTGCTGGAGTCTCAATTACAGCCGTTTGGTCGATAAAAGTATTTTGACCTACCCACAATTGAGGAGAAACTTCTTTGTAGGCATAATCAAGCTGCACTTTTTGGTCTAATGCATCATACTGAGCTTCCCGATAGGCATCTAAGTGACCGACATCGCACCAGTAACCTTCAGCAATGTAACCATACATTGGCTGATCTTTTGCTAAAAGTAAGGGGAACAAGTCTTTGGAAAAGTCGGATTCAGTATTTGCTGGTAGATATTCCAAAACTTCTGGTTCGAGAATGTAAGTGCCAGTGTTGACTGTATCGGAAAAAATTTCACTAGTAGAGGGTTTTTCTAAGAATCGTCGAATTCGTAGTTCTTCATCGGTAATCACCACCCCGAATTCAATGGGGTTGGGAACTCTAGTCAAAATCAAAGTAGCTTTTGATTTTTTTTGTTTATGAAATGCGATCGCTGCTGTGAGGTCAAAATCTGTTATGCTGTCGCCGCTAATTACTAAAAAAGTTTCATCAAGCAGTTCGGCAATGTTTTTCACACAACCGGCTGTCCCCAGAGGCTGGTCTTCTTCCACAGCGTAGGTCATTTGGACGCCAAAATCGCTGCCATCTTGAAAATAATCTCGCAAGACATCGGGTAAATAATGCAATGTCGCAATAATTTCTGTGATTTGATGTCTTCTGAGCAGATTGATAATATGCTCAGCAATTGGTCGATTGAGGATAGGCACCATCGGTTTAGGCAGATCGCAAGTTAACGGACGAAGCCGCGTTCCCGAACCGCCTGCCATTAGTACTGCACGCATAAATCCTCCTTAGCTACGAAAAGCGTTTGCTGCTTGAAAAGGTGTTAGATATATTATTTTCTTCTTTCTCTAGTCTGCTATGGATATTCATATTTGAGGAACTTCCACAAGATGCATCTGTATTGGGAATGGGGCAAGCAGGAAGTGTGGGAGGTGTGGGAGGGGTGGGAGGTGTGGGAGGTGTGGGAGGTGTGGGAGGTGTGGGAGGATGGGGAAGCATTAATTCTCTTTCCCTCACACTCCCCACACTCCCCAATCTCCCCCCACACTCCCCACACTCCCCACACTCCCCACACTTCCCTATCCCCCCATCCCCCTCATCCCCCTTGGCAATGATAAAGTTGATATTCGTAGCCGTCTACGTTTGGTAAAGATTCAGTATCAGAGATAATACATGTTTTGACGGCTTCTGCTGTGGGGGCGTGAAAGTTTACTAACCACAGGTCAAAAGGTCGCGGTAGTGTCTTTAAAGTATTTTCTAGAGCAATACTAGAAATATTGGGGTCTTGGTCTTGATGGGCAAGGAGAAATTGGGTATTTTGAGGTGAATTTCCAAGTTTAATTTCCCTAGCTATTCCCATCATTTCCCCAGTGTGTACGTAAGTTTTATGAGTGGTGGCAATTAATATTGGTGTTGATGATATTTGTTGAATTAATTGTACAAAAAGGTCAGGGCGATAATATTTTTGATAACCAAGATTGGATATTACTGTAATTGCGCTGACAAATGACATTAACAAAATTAAGATTGCAGCTTTTTTGCCATTTATTCTCCATTGCCCTATGCTTTTAACAATCAATTCTTTGGGAATATGCCAACAAACTGCCAAACTTGCTGCTAGTAAAACAATGATACTGGGAAAATAAAAAAAGTGATAGCGAGCGCCCCTGGTGAGGTCAATACCTAAAATGTACGTAAAGATAAAGAATAAAGCGATCGCACTAATAGCAACTACAGCTAGCACCTGAATCATAATCCGGTTTTCTGCCTGTTGTAATTGAATTTTCATCCCGCGTACTAAAATTGGTACTGCCCAAATAAAGAAAATCAGCATTACCAAGCCTGAAGGAATCACAACCAATAGTTGTGCAGATTCAACTGGTAACAGCGAAATCATTGTAATCAATGTTCCTAAAGCTTGAAAAATTGGCCCGATCCAATCTAATCCGTCACGCGAACCTCGAATCCACTCGGTTAAATTATCACGATTTCTATTTTCTAAAAATATTGGTAGCCAAATTAAACTTGCAAAAAAAGTACTTATAGCAACTGCATAGATGCGCTGCCAGCAAGAAGAAAACAGAGAAAATTTTGCGCTAGTTTGTTTTTGATGCCAAGCCAGAAATATCAAAACTACAGCTTCAGTGCAGAGGGTAAGGCTGAAAAAGTAATGGGTAGCAAAACCCAAAGCATTAATTTCTACCCAAGCACATGCTACCCACATCGGTAATGGCGTGCGGTTTTGCAAATGACGCGTGGCAATTACTAAGCAGGTGAGCGAACCAATTACCCATAAGGCTGCTAAACTGTAATGGCGTGCTTCTTGTGATAAAAAAACTGCGTAGGGTGATACTGCCATTATCGCAGCAGCAAAGTTTCCCACCAATGACGAACGAAATGCTATTCTACCTAATACGTAAACACAAGGTATGGATATAGCACCGATGAAAGCTGGTAGCGATCGCGCAGCGAATAGCGATACTAATCCTCCTTCATCAGGAAATAATTTCATCCACAGATAAGCTAATACAAAATACAGCGGTGGATGGGTATCTTGTGTAACTAAGTTATGAATTACATCACCAATACTAGCAGCTGGGTTTGGTTGTAGCGGTTGTAATAAGATATCAGCTGCGATCGCTCTATTTAAGGGTATTCCTAAAAAATTATTCCCTAAACTAAAAACTAAGGTTGAAAATTCATCAGTCCAAGGAGGCTTTGCAGTCAAGTTGCCTAGACGTAAACCAAAACCGATAATGAACCACATCAAGGGATGAAACCAGCTAGGAAAAATAGGAGCATACCATTTGTGCAAAGACAACTGTTGCGGGACAGATTTATTACCTCTCGCTGGTAGAATCTTAGCTGCATAAATGGGCAGCAACAAGATAATCTTTTTGCAAAAATAGGATGTCTCCCCAAAAACTTTCATAGCCGAGCCTCACACTAATGGATTTGTAAATTTGACGTTTTAGATTTAGATTCGTTCTAAAATCTAAAAAGAAAATGCCAAACCTCAAATCCATCGTTGTGATTATTTCACATCAGTGACGCGCCAGCTGAGTTTCATGTTCACCCAGAAATTCCAAATAGTAGCAACTGCGATCGCAATTAAATTGGCAATATAACGATTAGGAATTAGAAAATTGAAAATTAAATTTAATACCAGTACATTTAATATAAGTCCAGCAAGGCAAATGACATTAAATTTCAAAAACCGTTTTGCTCGTTGATGCCATTCTTGCTGTCTGGAGCTAACATCGGCAAATGTCCAAGCATCATTCCACAAGAAATTATTTAAAATTGCAATTTCACCAGCAATAATTTTGCTACGTGTCAATGGTAAAGCTAAGGTAGTCGGATCGCTCAGTAGGAAAAGCACTGCCATATCAACAAATACACCACTCAAGCCAACCAAACCAAAGCGAACGAATCGGCCAACTGGAAAATTAACTTTTCTTTTGAATCTTCCTATCCTTCCTGTAGAAACGCGCAACCGCACTAGATGGCGTATGTAGTCTACATATTGTTTCCACGTAACTTTACTCTCACCCTCTTTGCGTTCGGAAAATACATACCCAACTTCGGCAACTTGGTTTACTTTTCCCCGGCCGATTACCTCTAGAAGAATTTTGTATCCTACTGGATTGAGTATTGCATTGGCGATCGCACTCCGGCGCACCATAAAATAACCACTCATGGGGTCGGAAACTCTTCCCAATACACCGGGTAAGATAATCAAGCCTAACAACTGAGCGCCACGAGACAAGAAACGTCTGGCTACACTCCAACTGCTAACACCGCCTCCTTCTACATGGCGGCTAGCTACTGCCAAATCTGCTCCCTGCTCAACATTACGCAGCAGTTCCATCAGCACCTCTGGTGGATGCTGCAAATCTCCGTCAATCACTCCCAACACACTTCCTCTGGCTGCTTGCCAACCGCGAATGACTGCTGAAGACAGACCTCGTTCGTTTTGACGCCGCATCACCCGCAACTGTGGATATTCTGTTGTCAAGGATTGTGCAATTTCCCAAGTCCTGTCTGGGCTATCATCGTCTACGACAATTAGTTCGTACTTGCCTGGAATTGATTCATCTAGTATCTCAGTCAGGATACTGACTATCTTCTTGATGTTATCGCGCTCTTTATAAGTTGGAATTACTAGAGAAAGATAGATCGATTCGCTAGTGATATCGAGGTCGTTAGGAGGTAATTCTGAAATCTTGAGTAGACCAGTTGGAACTGTTAATAGTGAATTAGATGAGTTTGTTTTCATGTTTCAAATTACATAACGATGTTGTCATTAATAGAACCGAACATCTGCTAGCTTTGTCGATCCAATGTACTTTGTTTAACGTGTTGTAATTACTTTTGTTACAGGTTCCTATTTTGAAAGTTTAGTAATTACCGCACATTAATTTCCAGTATTTTTACTAAATTCATGTAAATTTTATATTTTGCTGCCTATTACTGTAGTAATCTTTATTTACTTTCAAAGTATTCTTTATAGCAGTACAAACACAGTGTACCATTAACTTAGTCAAACGATTTTTGATTTTAGATTTCCCCAAAAGTTGAGCCAGTGGTACTCAGCGCCTTATATTTTCAAGTAACTGCTCTGGAGTTAAGGCTGCTAGCAAACTTAACTTTTCTAAGTGTAACCACAGAATCATTACTAAATAAAAATCATTCTTTTATCTTATTAAATAAATTGTATCTATAAGAAAAATTAATAACTAATTGATATACACTTTTTTATGTTGTAGTGGTTTAGAGGTCAGAGTTTTTCAAGCCTTAACGCTGGAAATGTTGGCAAAATTCAGTTAAGTAAATCCTAAGCATTTTATTATTTAGTAATGCAAACATAGTAATTATATTTAATTTCTGAAAATTTGCAATGTTCAACCCTGCAAATTAGTTGATAATTGTGGCATATAATGTTGTTTATTAATAATTTAAAAGTGGTTTATTGGCAGATTATATTTTTATTACTAATAGTTTTCAGCTACAAAAAATTACTGCAAAAAAATATTTTTTTTGATAAGTGTCGAGCAAATATAAATAAAATTGAGAGAAATAAATCTCAACTAGCAAAGCTTCAGTAGTATTTAATCTAGTAGTAACATGATGTGCGAACTGTCATCTAACATGTTAATTGATGGTACTTTAAACACTAAATATTTCTGTTTTTCATGACAAATTATCTCGAAATATTCAAATAATACAATGTCAACTGCTATAGTTCAAAAGTGCTTTGAGCAGACACGTCAAGCTGATAACTGGAGTAATTTGGTTTTTAATTGATAAATAGTTTTGATATATAGCAATCCTAAATCATTCGTGAGAAACAAGATCCCCGATTTATTTGAGAAATCGGGAGTCTAAACACTACGAATTCTTACAAATCAGATAGGATTGCTATAGTAATAGCTATTTTTCAAGCTTGGTAAAAGCTATTAATATCGATATTTTTTGACTTTTGTAATAATCAATTAAACTTTGGTAATATATTTAAAATTAAAATTTGTAAAAATTAATAAAAACAAAAAAACAAGTATACTAAGGAATATATATAGTATTGTAAATCTGTCAAAAGTAACACAATAAAATCCCCCATCGGGGCATTGCAAACAGGAGAAAAATTTTGTTTGTTATTAATTTATATGCTGTTACTTTATTACTTCTTTTGAGTAAGTGAATATCTAAAATACAGGATAAGTTATGCATATTCCCGATGGATTTGTTTCTGTGCCAGTAGCAGGGGCTACTAGTTTAGCGAGTGTGGCAGCACTTTTTGTAGCCTTAAGGCGATCGCAAGAGGCTTTTGGTGTGCGTCGCGCTCCTTTGCTAGGACTAACTACTGCCTTTATTTTCGCTGCCCAGATGATTAATTTCCCCGTAGCAGGAGGTACTAGCGGTCACCTGTTGGGGGGAACTTTAGCAGCGATTGTTTTAGGTAGTCCTTGGGCAGGAATGCTGTCTATCGCCACAGTTTTAATTATTCAAGCCGTGCTGTTTGCTGATGGTGGAATTACAGCATTGGGCGCAAATATTTTGAATATGGCAGTAATTGGTGTTTGGGTAGGCTGGATTTTGACCCAAACCTTACAGCGGTTGTTTGGAGGTTCTAAAGGGCGTTTACCATTAGCTGCGGGTATTGCGGCTGGTGTGAGTGTAGTAGTAGCTGCCGTAGCAGCAGCGATTGAATTAGCCCTCTCTGGAACTGCACCTGTAGCCGTAGTTTTACCAGCTATGACTGGCGTACATATTTTGATTGGCATTGGTGAAGGGCTAATTACTGGTGGTGTACTCACTTACTTAGCCACAGCCCGACCAGATTTATTACCAGGAGAACAGCACGAATTTCGTGGATGGTCGATACCCATTGTCAGCATTTTTTTAATTGCAGGAGTATTATCACTATTTGCCTCAGCATGGCCTGATGGTTTAGAGAAAGTTGCCGAAAACTTAGGTTTCATTAACTTAGCTGACAAAGTACGCATAATTGTACCGACTCCCTTAGCTGACTATGGAATTGAGGGTTTGGGAACAATTGGCACTAGTATCGCTGGACTTGTGGGGGCTGCGGTTTGCTTTGCTGTTGCCTTTGGCATTGCCAAGATAGTGAAACCGAACAATGCTTAAACTTTCTTTGCCGCTACGTTTGCAACTGTCCCTAGCGATTGTGGTGGGGGCAGCTTTATTAAACCATCATGCTTGGTATGGGCTGGGTGTGTATGGTGCGATCGCACTTTTGTGGGCTTGGCTGTTGCGCGTACCAATTCCCCAGCTAGGAAGATTACTCGGTACAGAATTGATTTTTTTGTCATTCCTGTCATTACCCTTGGGATGGGAAAAAGCTAGTTTTTTGCTAGTTCGTTCCCTGGTTTGTCTGATTGCCATGAATAGTTTTTTGTTAACCTTACCCCCCCACAGTTTCGGTATTGCTCTCAAAGGCTTGCCCGTACCAGCGCCAATCAAAGAAAACTTGCTCTTGGCTGGGCAATATATGGAGATTTTACTTTCAGAAGTCACACGTATGCAGCGCAGCGCTCAATTACGAGGTCTAAATGGAACTGCGGCATGGCTGCGCTATGCCAGTGCTGCCATGATTGGAGCTTTGTATCTCCGCAGTTTAGAAAGAGCAGAACGAGTTTACGCAGCAATGGTAACTCGCGGTTACAACGGACAATTGCCCATAGATTCCAATCTCAAACCAAAAGAGCGCTTTGCCGTGTTATTAGCTTGGGCGATCGCTGCCACCGTCACCTTAACTTCCTACAAAATTTAACTCACTCTCTATAGACGCGATGAATCGCGTCTGTACAACCCATTCCTTACAATAGGTAAATTTTGAAATCCTTAACTTCCAACTCCCAACCATCAACCAATAAACCCGACGCTATTGTAGTCGAGGTTGAGAACTTGGTGTATGCATATTCCCGCCAAGAACCAGTATTGCAAGGAATTTCTTTTAGGTTGAACAGAGGCGATCGGGTGGCGTTGATGGGTGCCACAGGTTCTGGAAAAAGCACCTTGTTGGAGAACCTAATTGGCTTAAAAGAACCACAATCCGGAAAAATTACGATTGATGGTATTCCCGTACAACCGAAAACTTTACCCCAAATACGTCGTCAAATCGGTTTTAGCTTCCAAGATGCCAACGACCAGCTATTTATGCCCACCATCTTAGAAGATGTCACCTTCGGGCCGCGCAACTATGGTATGTCAGCAGCAGAAGCTAGCGATCGCGCCCGTAAGTTATTAGCAGATTTTGGTCTAGAAGCCTACGCCAATCGCTCTGCCCACGAACTCTCCGGCGGACAAAGACGCCTCGCCGCCCTGGCCGCAATTTTAGCCCTAGAACCGACAATTCTAATTTTGGATGAGCCGACTAACGGTCTCGATCCAGCATGGCGGCGTCATTTGGCACAAGTATTGTTCAAGTTACCCGTGGAAGCGATATTAATTGCCTCTCATGACCTGCATTGGTTGGGTAGAGTTACTCAACGTGCCTTGGTGCTATCTGGTGGTCGCATTCAAATAGACAGCGATATTCAGCCACTTTTGCAAGAAGGCAGTACTTTAGACCAGTTGGGTTTGCCGGTAGATTGGTGATTTGAGGTGAGGGGAGTAAACTTGATGCTAAATAGGCAGTTAGAAACCGCGTCTACACAAATAAAACCCACCTCTGTGGGTTTCATCAAGGGCTTAAGCCCCTTTTTTTTGTTAGTCCCCTACATTTTAAGTAGAAACACTAAATTAAACTAAAAAAGAGGTTGCCGGGTTTCGACTCTGCTCAACCCTCGTTTTCTCACGGATTGAGCATTGAGCGTTCGCGTAGCGTCTCCCCTTGGGAGAAGTCGAAATGCGTCTTCTAAATAATTAGACCTGCCTTGAAAATAAGGCAGGAGGCAGGAGGCAGGAGGCAGGAGGAAAAGACATTTTCATTGTTCCTTGTGAGTTGCACTCATGAAGTCTCTTGCAATCAATTGCTTTTTGCACTCTTGTGGGAAAAGGGACTCATCTTTATTGGGGAAAGGGAAAATACCAAACATGCACCCCTTTTCCCCTTCCACTTTTCCCGACTTCTGCAAGAAGTCTATTCCTGGATTTCTCACTTGTGAGAAATCCAGGGGTGTGGGAGGTGTGGGAGGTGTGGGAGGATGGGGAAGTATTAATTCTCTTTCCCCCCACACTCCCCACACTCCCCCATCTTCTCATCTCTCCCCACACTCCCCACCTGTGCGTGAGAAATTCGGGTATTGTGTCCACCTACTTAAATAATCCTTAAATATAACAAAAACCTTTATTAATAAATCAGGATTGTCTGGAAAACAAATGCGTAACGACGATATTTTTACATTAAACGATTTTAACGAAGGAAAATTTATTCAATTAAAAAAGCATTTTTGCAATTTGTATAAGATCTGAGTTCATAAAGTTCCAAGACAACTAGATTAACTAATTTGTTAAGCTTTTGCCCCATACCCTCTACCTGAGTTATTATCTTTACTCGTAATATTGGATACTATATTCTCGGTTTTATTACTCTTGAGGTGTTAATGTCTATTTTACGTAAATATACTGTTCTTGCTCCTGCCAGTCTGAGCATTGCTTTGTTCATTACTAGTTGCAGCGAAACTAAAGTTTCCCAGTGCCAGCGATTGATTAAACTTGTTAATGAAGGAACGTCATTGATTGATAAAAATAAAGCAACGCAAGTCATAACCAGCATCCAGCTGTCTAAAGATTTGCAGTTTATTACTAAATCAATTCAGGAACTGAATTTAGCAGACCCCAAACTGAAAGAATATCAAAGCGGTTTTGTTAAGATTTTTCAAAATCTCAGTCAAGCGATCGCCAAAGCAGGTAAGGCGCTAGGTTCGACTAAAATAGCAGAAGCCTCAACTGCTGGTAGAGACAGAATCCAAAAAGCCAGAACCGAAATTGATTCATCACTGACAGCGGCTGAAACTATTGGCAAGCAGTCAGATAAGTTAGTCAATGAAATGAATAAGTATTGTAAACAGGCAGAGTAAGAGGCAAAGGCAACAAGGGGAACAAGGAGAATAATTCTTAACTCGTAACTCCTAACTCCTAACTCTCCACTTCCACACAAGCTATAGTAACTTTTATCACTCTTTTTTATAAATATTCCTGATACACACCAACTTTGACTGTCAAAAGAAATGTTGGTGTAAGTCAAATGAAATACCAAGAGTGTTATGAGTCTACTGATGGCAAGTGTACTAGCAACAGCGCCAGTATCTGCGCTCAATTTACCAGAACAGCCTGTAATAGAGCCAGATAATCAGGTACAAGAGTCAACAAAAGAAGATTTATCTCAAGTAGTCACGCCTGCTGAAATTACACCGCCTGAATTTGTACAGCCAGATATAAGTACTTCAACAGTTGCCAAAACTAAGTACGAAAATATACTGAGAAAAAGTAGAGAAAAAATTCAATTTATAAGTTCTTCTAACTCGCCTAAATCAAAAAATACTCAACCTCTAACCAAAGAACTTGACAAAAACGATCCCCAAGCCGCAGACTCAGACGACCCAATGTCTCAAGTTAACTCGGTATCACAGCTTGAGGATGTGCAACCTTCTGACTGGGCTTTTGGTGCTTTGCAGTCTTTGGTAGAACGGTATGGCTGCATTGCGGGATATGCTGACGGTACTTATTTGGGAAATCGTAGTATTACTCGTTATGAATTTGCGGCTGGTTTGAATGCTTGTTTAGAGAAGATTAACGAAGCAATCGCTAACAATAAACTTAACACTCTTAATGATGAAGATTTAATCCTGCTGCAAAGGTTACAAGGTGAATTTAAAGCAGAGTTGCAACAATTACAGCAGCGTGTCGAAGTTCTAGAAAACCGCACTAGTGAATTACAAGTTAATCAGTTTTCCACAACTACCAGATTATTTGGTCAAGCCGTTTTTAGCGTTCAGGGAACCAATACCACCGATGCAGATTTGTTTCCCAGAGACGGAATACCCGAACGCCAGGGAAAAACTAATCTGACTTTCACAAGTAGCGCCCAACTAACCTTAGCAACTTCATTTACCGGACGAGATTTGCTGTTAACAGGACTGTCTGCGGGGAATTTGGGTTCTAATGCATCATTACTATCTACCAATATGGGGCGGTTGGGTTTCGAGTCCAACACAGACAATAATCTAGTTGTTAGTGATTTGTCTTATAGATTTTTAGCTTCAGATAACTTGGGAATTGTCGTCGGTACTGCGGGAGTCAACCCCATCAACACCTTTCGCGGTATTAGTCCATTAGAAGGTTCTAGCGACGGTGCAATTTCTTTATTCGGTCAGCGTAACCCGATTTTAAGCATTGGTAACGGCACTGGCGGTATAGGTTTTGACTGGCAAATTAGCGATCGCATTAGTTTGCAAGGTGTTTATAGTGCAGAAATTCCTAGTTTTCCCGGCGACATCAACCAAGGCGGATTATTTGGCGGTAGATTTACTACTGGCGCTCAGTTAAGTTTAGCACCTACTAATAATATTGATATCGGCATACATTATCTTTATTCCCGCTCCCCAGATGGACTATTAGGAACTGGTATCGGCGATTCTCAACTGATTTCCCCTTTTGCTGATGCTACAGCTTTCAATACCCACGCAGTTGGCGCTACCGTTGCTTGGCGAATTAACCCTAACTTACAGGTGGGTGGTTGGGGTGGCTTCACTTCCTCCAAACCATCCAATCTTTCTGGAAGTGTAGAAACTACTAACTGGATGGTATTCGCGGCTTTTCCCAATTTGCTGCGTCGTGGGAATTTAGGGGGCGTTCTTGTGGGACAACCACCAAAAATTACTTCTAGTACTTTACCAGAGGGATTTAACCTTCCCAACTTTTCTGATGGAGGAACGCCAGGCGGACGCACTGACACATCAATTCATGTAGAACTTTTTTACCGCGCCCAACTGAGTGACAATATCGCCCTAACTCCAGGCTTATTCGTTATTTTCAATCCCGATCACAATGCTGCTAACGATGCTTTAGTAGTTGGAGCATTAAGAGCAACTTTCCGGTTTTAGTTTTGTACTGATGTAAATGTAATAAAATACGCTTTTTTGTTACTGAAAAAATCAGTAGTTTGATGCTTTTATTCTCTAGTAGAAGCAAGGAAAAACTTATGCGTATTTTTTCATAGGTGATTAAAGGAGCAAACTTTTCATGAAATTAAATTCAACAAGAAATTTTGACGAAAATCCAAAATTCTATCAGTTGGGTTGTGCTGTTCTTACCAGCAGTAGTTTAGCCGCACTCATCATTGCTTTAGGTGGAACAAGTGCTTTAGCTCAAATCACAATTCAAAGCAGTGGAACATTATCAGGTACAATTCAACTTCCTACCAACAATCCGAATTTCAATAAAAGCATTACTCGTGTTGACACAGACGACACGGGGACTTACTCGCGGAACTTAGGTACTAAAAACAATCCTAATTACGTGCCTATATACAAGTCAGACTATGTGAAAGTAGAAACACGTAAAGATGGTACTTTGCATTATTTTGTTGACTTTAAAGGGATTCCCATAATTTCCTTCAACGGCGTTCTGAATTCGCCTGTTCTCTCTAACGGCGAGTTAACACCTTATAAATACCAGGGACAAGTGGCTGGAACTACATTTCAAGGAGTAGTTCAGGATGAATTTAATCTCACAAAAGCTTTATACACTGGTATTGTTACCGACCCAATAACCGGAAACCAGTATCAGGGAACTTTTGAAGTGAGTGGATATGGGCCCAGATATAGCGATCGTAATGGTGGTGCAACCCCCACAGTCTTCGATTTCAAGTCCGATCTCCCTGGCTTACCAACAGTGAAATCTTTGGTAATGACTAACTCTCCTATCGGGAAATTGACAATCAAAGTACCTGCAAATGCGACTCTAATCGCTCCTACACCTGCACCCAGTGGTGGTAGTAGCACACCTACACCTGCACCCACTCCTGCACCCACTCCTACACCTGTAGTTAGCGGTGGTAGCAGCACACCCACTCCTGCACCCACTCCTACACCCGTAGTTAGCGGTGGTAGCACACCCACTCTTCCAACGATAGTTGATAATGGTGAAACAATAACTGCTGCACCAATAGTTGATAGTGGTGAGACAATAACTGCCGCACCGATAGTAGGTACTGATAGTGCGATCGCTTCGCCGACAACTACAACTTATACATCTGAGTCCAATTCTCCATCGCTGTCTACTACACCTAACATGGAATTCAGTAGTGGTAATTCTGCAACAGTTAATCAAGTAGTCATGAACCCCAGAACCCTGGCTCAAACTGCTTGTTCAAAAGATACTGTTGATAGTTGTACAAAACCTGCTTCACCGAAACAAGCGATCGGCCCGCGCAGCCGAGTACTGGTGCGTTAGATAACTAATTCGCACATCTTAGTGTAACTTTCATAGGACTTACGCAAACTCTACGAACTCTTGGCGTTCTTGGCGTCTTGGCGGTTCGATAAATTAAGCTTTTTGGCTATTTTTGCGTAAGTTCTGTTTAGCTTTGGGAGGCAGTGAGGAGTTGCAAACATAAATTTATGACCAAAAACGCTTTTGCTACTCACCACTTCCCATTTCCTATTCCCCACCTCATATAAACCTTTCGAGCAAAACTTTAGGCTACTTCTGGAACTCCGACACAGCACAATGAAATCAATATAATAGCTAAGACGGGGTAATATTCCAATTCCAAAAGTCTAGCATAAGCTATTCTGTAGCCTTTTACAGACCAGCCTTCCTTTCTGTGGTAGATTTTACCCTCATGATTTTCTGGCTATACTAGTGACTTCAGCCGATTGACTAAAAGAAATTGAAGACTGGGGACTAGAGACTAGGTAATAATATTAAAAGTACTATTTTCCAATCCCCAATACTCAGTACCCAATACCTAATACCCAATCCCCTTTCTCCATCGCATTAACACTACAAAGTAAATTTAGAGCAATTAAACATCTTCTGAGTTAGCACCTATGAAAGAAGAATTGATAGCCAGAATTGTACAGGTCTTACGAATTAATATGAGTTGGATGACTTGGAATTTATTTCTGGCTTTTATACCTTTAGCTTTGAGTGTATGGCTATTTCGCATTAAGCGTGGTCGCACTTGGCTTTGGTGGCTAGGATTCTTAGTTTTCTATGCATTCTTACCCAATGCCCCATATTTGTTGACCGATGTAATTCACCTGATATACGATATTCGCACCATCCAATCAGTGTGGATGATTACTTTAGTAATCATTCCTGTATATTTGTTAGTAATTTTGGCTGGATTTCAAGCTTATGTAATATCGTTAATAAATTGGGGTTACTACTTACACCGAATTGGTAAAAGTCAATGGATTTGGCGGCTTGAATTGATTACTCATGCTCTGTGTGCTGTTGGTATTTATTGGGGGCGTTTCTTACGTTTCAATAGTTGGGATTTTGTGACTCAACCCGATGCGGTATTAACCAAAGGCGTTGAGGAAATTCTTGGTAAACAGCCACTAGTAATTATCGCTATCACTTTTGTGATACTTCTGGGACTCTACTCGATTATGAAACGAGTAACTTTGGGTTTTTTTGTGCAACCAAAAAATGGATATGCTATCAAAACACAACCAGTAAATTCCAACACTCCCAACGCTTAATGAATCAAGTACTCGCACCTGCCTTTTCTTTCTTAAGAGGCGTTTCAAAAACGCAACCTTACCTGAATTGGTAGGTGTATGTTTAATTTTCTCATTAAATTAAAAATTAGGGATTTGTATTTGACTATCCTAAATTTCTTAGACTTCTTGCAGAAGTCGGGAAAAGGGTAAGGGGAAAGGGGGAAAGGTTTGGTATTTTCCCTTTCCCCAATAAAGATGAGTCTCTTTTCCCATCTCTTGCAAAAAGCAATGAAAGCAAGAGGTCTATTAATTTGCTACCACATCTGTAAATTTTTATAACTTTCTCATAATTTGGCGTATTCCACCCAACTCAGAAGCACTATTTTTTTCCACCTAAAGAAGGGTATACACTGAAGTCAATTCCGTATCAAAAGAAAGATGCAGCTTTACACATCAGGATTTGAAATGAATCTAGGTTGTTTAGTTTTTATTTACTTAGATTCGGAGTTGAGGAAAATGAATTTATTATCTATTGATGAACTCAAAACTTTAGCAGAAAATTCTCAAACCCCAAGTATTTCTCTGTATATGCCTATGCAAAAGGCAGGGCCAGAGATTCGGCAAAACCCTATTCGCTTCAAAAATTTAATCAGGGAAGCTGAAGAACGCTTGGATGCGATGGGAATTGACCATACCCAAGCGCTAAATTTTCTCCAGCCAGCAATGGAACTAGATACGAATGAGTTTTGGGAAAACCAAGACCACGGATTAGCAATATTCATTTCGCCACAAGTGTTTCGCTACTACCAACTGCCAATGGAGTTTCAAGAATTAGTGGTTGTGAGCGATCGCTTCCACTTGAAACCCCTGCTACATTTGGTCAATAATGATGGCAAGTTTTACATCTTGGCTCTTGCCCAAAAGGATGTCCGGTTTTTTGAGGGAACGCGCTACAGCGTTAACGAAATAGAAGTGGAAAATCTGCCTAAAAATTTAGATGAAGTCTTGCAAGAAGACGAAATGCAAAAAGGCGTGCAACAGCGCATAGCCACATCTAAAGGGGGAACCGCCAATTCTTTTCAGCAGCCAGGTTCATTTCACGGCCAAGGAAGTCCTGACACAGATAAGCGCCAAGAAGATATCTTACAATTTTGTCACGCCATTGATGCAGCATTGCATGAGAAATTACGCAAGCAAAAAGCACCTTTAGTTATGGCTGGGGTTGAATATCTTTTCCCAATTTATCAGCAAGCAAATACTTATAATCATTTGGTGGAGGAACCCATTACAGGCAATCCCCAATTCACTAAGCCGGAAGAATTAAAAGACCAAGCTTGGCAGATTGTCGAACCTCTGTTCGATCGAAATCAAAAACAAATAATGGAACTTTACCAACAAATAGCTGGTGAAGGTACTGGCAAAGCTTCTAATAATCTCCAAGAAATTATTGCAGCTGCCTATTACCAAAGAGTTGATAATTTGTTTGTGCCAGTAGGACAACAGATTTGGGGTAAATTCGATCCAGAAACAATGGCTGTAGATTCACACCCAGAACCAGAACCTGAAGATTACGATTTACTAGATTTTGCTGCCATCCATACACTTTTAAATGGTGGAGACGTGTTTGCTGTTGAGCCAGAAAAAATGCCAAATGACGCCCCAGCAGCAGCAATTTTTCGATTTTGATTTTGTTAGCAGGAAATAGGCAAGGGCAAGAGGAAAAAACCTATTGCCTATTGCCTACTTCCTACTCCTTCAACCTTGAGCATTTCCACAGTCTATCTTGACTACACAATTTCTACCTTGTGCTTTTGCCTGATAAAGTCCTTGGTCAGCAGCAGCAATTAAGGTTGCGGGAGATGATTGACTATGAGGAGTGATTGTTGCAACGCCAAGGCTGAGGGTGATAAATTCACTGACTTGAGAATTCGCATGAGGCAATTGTAATGCACTGATATTTGTTTGGATTTCTTTGGCAACTACAATGGCCTCTTCGGAATCGGTATTTGGCAAGATGACTGCAAACTCTTCTCCGCCATACCGAGCAACTAAATCAGCAGGATGTTTTACTGTCTGAGAGATTATCTTGGCAACGTGTCTGAGTGCATCATCTCCCGCCAGATGCCCATGAGTATCGTTATAAAGTTTAAAATAATCGACATCACACAAAATCAAAGATAGTGAGCCTTGCTCTCGTGCTAATCTTTGCCACTCGGTGTTGAAGGTGTCATCAAAGCAGCGACGATTTGCCACTTGGGTCAGACCATCGGAAGAGGCAAGACGCTGCAATTCTTGATTTGCTTGTTGTAATTGGTGGTAAAGTTCTGATTGCTGAATGGCGATCGCAGCTTGACTTGCTAGCTGATTAAATAAGTTAATCTCCGATTGCTGCCACAGTCTAGTACTAGAGCATTGGTGAGCAATCAATAATCCCCACAAACGCTTTTGCTGTAAAATCGGCACCACAAGATTTGCCCGAATTTGCAAACTCCGCAATAGCTCAACATGACACGGCGATAGTCCAGCAGTTTCAATGTTTTCAATCGCTCTAGTATTACCTTGTTGGTAGTAAATTGCACCAGTGGATTGAAAGCATGTGTCCATCACATGAAATCCTAGAATGGACATGCACCCTTGTGCTAAGGATTCTACAGCAACTAACCCACTCCAATCTGGCTTAAACTTATAAATTACTACTCGGTCTACGTCAAACAGTTGTCTTACCTCGTCTGCCGTAGTTTGCAATATTTCATCTAACTCCAAGGATTGGCGAATGCGCTGGGTAACAGCCGCGACAATTCGCTCGAATTCGCTCTGATGTTGAACGCGCTGCTCAATTTGCTGACGAGATGTCGATGCTACAGTTAACGCTAGAGCATCAAAGTGAGGGGTTGTAGTGGTAGGCACGGCAGTTGGTTTGGCAATTAAATAGCCTTGACCAAAGGTTGCGCCTCGTTCTCGCAGCCAGTTCAGTTCTTCAATGCACTCAATTCCTTCGGCTACGGTCTGGATATTTAACTTTTGAGTAATTTCTAGAAGTTTTTCAGTAATCGAGGCTTTATACAGGTCTTGATGCACATCTCGAATTAACTGCATATCTAATTTGATAAAATCTGGGCGTAATTGATGCAGCAAGTTGAGGCTGGAATAACCTGAACCAAGGTCATCAAGGGCGATTAAAAACCCACTATCGCGGTAGTATTGAAGCACAGCTTTCAGGTGGGCTAAATCTTGAGGATTGTCTGACTCCACAACTTCAAAGACAACCCTTCGATGGTCAATGCCTGCTTTATCTATTGCCTCTACTGTACTCCGTAGGCAATAAACAGGGTCATAAAGCGCCGTTGGTGCAAAATTGATGAAAATGCACCCACTCAATTGATACCGACTGAACTCCTTGATTGTGTTGAGGCGAGCAACTCGGTCGAGTTGTGGCAGCAGTCCGGCTTCGCTTGCTAACTCGAAGATTGATTCTGGTGGTACTAAATTGCCTTCTTCATCCATTCCCCGCAACAGCGATTCATATCCATAAATCTGGGATGTGTCTTGAATCGAGACAATCGGTTGAAAGTGACTGGTGAATCGTTCCCTTGCCAACATTTCCACTAACCACTCGGATTGACTGAACTTAATAAACCGCTGCAATGAGGCGATATCACTAAAATCTTGCAATTGAGGTTGGATAGCACCTTGAATGAAAAGAACTTGGGTTTCTTTTAATTCTCTTGGTGCAAGAAGTTGAGACAAGTTACGAGCAATTTCTTGAGCTTGTCCAGCTTTACAGTTTAAACTCAGGCCTGGTCGCTGGTGCATCAGTTCATAGTCAATGCCTAACTTATTAAAGTATGAGGTAACTTTTGTCAAGGTATGTGAAACGGGGAACCAAAGAAAGAACCTGCCTGCTTCCCCAGTCACGCAGCGCACAATATTATGACAAGCACAAGTCTTGGAGAGAGGACATTTTTGGCTCATTGTTAACTACCTTGCTCAACCCGATTGATTTTAGTGTTCCCCTAAAACTTATTGTAAAAAATGAATTATACTTCAATTAGATGAAGATTTGATGAGAATTAAAAAGTTAATTTACCATTGGCATAATCAAGTTGAGTTAACAGGAATTATCCGCCAACTAGTGATAGAAAATGATTGATTTATATTAATGAGATGAATCTACAAAAATCTGATTGATAGAACTACTGGCTAAGTTTAACCTTTGAAACCAAAAGCATGTAACCAACAAGTTATCTGCTTGATTTGCTCATCTCCGGGAGATGTTCAATTTATAGTTCGTACTAGTTCTAAGTAATCATTTGCCACCTCGACTCAGTGCTTTAGCGTTCGCTGAGCATCTCCTAAAGAAGCTTTGCTCAAGACATCGCCAGAATATATAAATCAGCAATTCATAAAAGAAGTTGAAAATATATCCGTTGAAGATTATCTAACTAAGTTTAGCTACTTCTTACCAGGCACGACTGAACCCATACCAAGCTGTCATGAAGTCAATTATTAACATACCGTTCATAATTGTTGCTATTAACAATAATACTGATGAAAGCCAATATCTTTTTAAGATTTTAAAAATTATTAATCCTAGACCAATGGGAATCGAGAGCAAACTCCAATATAAAAATATTAAATATATTGTTGTGAATTCCCTAACTGGTTTGGTTAAAGATGATGTCAAAGACTCACCAAATAATCTGATGAAAACATCTTGATGAAAGTACGTTATTCCCAATATAAAAGTTGGGATAGATAAAAACAAAAAAAATACCTCGATACTTTTGAGTATTTTCATTAAGATGTTTCCTATTTTAATTCACTTCGTGCTGCTGCTAAAATGAGGCGTTGTTCAGCACGTGCGATCGCTTGATATGTCCGCTCGATGGCTTCGGGTTCTACGGAAATGGAAGTTATCCCCCATTCGACTAAGCGATCGATAATTTCTGGATAGAGTGCTGGTGCTTGACCGCAGATCGAACAAGGGATACCAGCACTTTTAGCCATGTGGATCAACTGAGCGATCGCACTCATAACTGCTGGATGACGTTCGTTAAATACTTTTGCTAGCTGTCCTTGTTCGCGATCTACTCCTAGCAATAGTTGGGTCAGGTCATTTGTACCAATAGAAATTCCTGCTACGCCTGCTTTGACATATTCTGGCAATAAAAACAGCACGCTTGGCACTTCTGCCATCATCCACAATTCAAATTCTGCTACCTGTGTTAAAAGAGCTTGCTCGACTTTGCCACGGCAAAACACGAATTCTTCCACAGTCCGAACAAAAGGTAGCAGCAAATGAATATTGTCGTAGCCTGATTGCTGTACGCTGGCTAAAGCTTTCAATTCCAACTCAAACACAGCCGGATTTCGTAGATAGCTAAAGGTGCCGCGTTCGCCTAACATCGATTGTGGAGAGGATTGTAAACTATCACTCAATGATGGTAAATCTGGCGATCGCCAATCTAAAGAACGATAAAAAACTGGTCTTGGTGCAAAAGCGCGAGCAAACTCCATAATCGCAAGAGACCAACGCTCTAACAATTCTGCTTGACGCCCGCCTAAAATCCAACTATTGGGATGTTGCCCATCTAATATATTTAGTACCATCAATTCTGAGCGCAGCAATCCTACTCCATCGGCAGGCAAGCTTTTTACTTGCTCTATCAAGCTTGACTGACTCAAGTTAACCAGCAGTTTGGTAGCAATCATAGGTAGATGGGGTGATGAGGTGGTGGGGTGATGGGGGGGTGAGGCTATGGGAGTAGTTTCTCCCATCTCCCCATCTCTCCATACTTCGGCTTTGCTCAGTACAAGTCTTCCCATCTCCCCAGTTCTGGCTTCTGTTTCGATCCGATAAACTTCTCCTCTGTCGCCATCAAGCAAAAGTTGTTCGCCAGTTTGAATCAAGCTTGTCGCTGATGTCGCATTTACTACTGCTGCAATCCCTAATTCTCTGGCTAGAATTGCAGCATGGCTGGTCAATCCTCCGCGTTCAGTGATAATACCAGAAACTTGTTGCAATAATGGCAACCAATCAGGCGTAATTGTTGGAACTACTAAAATTACTCCTTTTGGGATTTGTTCGGGTTTTTGCTGAGAATCGATGGTCACTAAAGCATTTGCCACAGTCCGTCCGCCTGCGGCTGGCAGTCCCCTGATGAAGTAGACGTGGGGGATTATGGATTGGGGACTAGTAACTTGTGTTAAATAAAGCTTGCCAGATGTATTTTGGCTAGCGACAGTCCATTTGAGTGTAAAGGTTTTACCTAGTTGGGTTACTAATTGAGTTCCCAAGGCAATTATTTGTTGTAAGTATTCTGGTTGTAAAGCGTACTGTTTTTGTTGGGCTTCCTGAAGTACGTAGGCAATCAGACAAGTTTTCTCTGGTGTTAGCACTGAGTCTGCCAGAGGTTGGGAAAAAGTTCTAGGGGAACCATTATTAACATCGTAAGCCAGCATTTTATTGCCGAGCTGTTGCTCTAGGATAGCCCCAGTTTCATTTTGAATGTAGTAGACATCTGGCAATACTTCGCCCTCAGCGATGGCAATTCCTAATCCCCAAGTGGCTTCAATTTCCCATCCAGAGGAGTTGGCTTTGAGCAAGCCACTGGCGATGGCATTTTCCACAGGTTGCACCAAAACTCCGAGATTAATTTGTTGCAGGTTAATTCCTGCGTGCTGCCAATACAGTAAACTTCTGGCACGAAATATTTGGCTCCAGGTACGTTTTAATGCTGTGGCGATCGCGTCTTCTTGGCAATGGCAAAATACTGACTCCACTAACCCAGATATATTTTCCATAGTTTGAGTACTATCGGCTACTGACAAACTAGGTCGAAAAATCAAACAGCTAGTTTGCCATTGTCTAGCTGCTGTAAAAATTTTACTCACCCAATCCTGTGGTACAGTTGCAGTGAGAATTTCTTCACGCAAACGACCAGCTACCTGCTGAAGCTGACGCCAATTACTCACATCTAGGTGTAATGAAGAATAAGGTAAATCAGCAACTAATGATTCTGAACTGTTGAGATTTTCTAGAAATTGCCGCAAAGCTTCTGCCGAAACCACAAAGCCAGGCACCACCGGATAGCCACGTTGGATAATTCTGCTTAAGTGAAACGCTTTATCACCTACTTTGGCGCGGTCTTGTAGTTTAATTTGGTCTAGCCAGTAGAGTTTTTCCACTCAATTTGTTAGTTGTCAGTTATCTATAAAGTAGCCACAGCCATTCCTTATTTAAGAATGCAAACCTATATTTATTGGTCAAAATAATATTTTATTGAGAAACAATCCTCACAAAAGTCTAAAATCGGATAACGCTTGAATCTCAACGCGATCGTATTCTGAACATGTGCATTCTTGTTAAAATCAGCCGGCGGACGGCGCACTACCCGCTACAAATGAAAGAAACTATTTCTTTTTCTCGCACTCCTTACTTTCTAGTCCCTACTCCCCATGTTTCTTAAAAGATATATTACCAATTAACGTAGTAAATATAATTATCCATACCAGAGCTAACCTTGCCAAACACTTACTATCTTGCAACTAATGATTGGTTAAATATCAGCTTCCGGCTATGCATCGCATTGCTGATTGGAGGAATTATCGGCTGGGAACGCCAAATTAGGCGCAAACCAGCGGGTTTAAGAACTCACATGCTGGTAACTTTGGGTTCAGCCTTATTCACCATCATACCTCTGCAAACAGGTGAGCTACAGACTAGTCCCGATGCACTCAGCCGTGTGATTCAGGGAATTGCGACTGGCGTGGGATTTCTCGGTGCTGGAGAAATTGTGCGGCAATCTTCCCAGCCATCAGAGCAACTTGAAATCAAAGGACTGACATCGGCAGCAGCTATTTGGGTTTCGGCTGGTTTGGGAATTGCTGCCGGTTGTGGTTTATGGCAGTTAGGATTAATCGGTACTATCCTCACTTTCTTAATTCTCAAGCTTTTTAAAAGGTTGGAGAAACGCGATTAGCGATTAGTTAGATAGTATTTTGAATTAAAAATATGCCTAGCAAAAATAAAGCCATTGAGCCTCCTAATTTACCTTCATCTGAAATTCTTAATCGGGGAATACCAGATAACCAATTATATGAATTAGAGAGCTATAAAAATGTATATTTATCAAATTGTCAGCTTGAAGGAACTAGAGGAGTAGATTTTCAGTGTGCTTATTTTGATAACGTTAAAACTATAAATACCTACTTTAAAAAGCTTTCTCTACAAGATGTGAGAATTACTAAAAGTGATTTTGCTAATACTGAATGGGAAGAGGGTTCGCTTAATAAAGTCGAGTTTATTAACTGTAGGTTACTAGGATTTAAAATAATCAAGTCCAGATTAAAAAATGTTATTTTTAAAGGCTGTCAAGGCCAGTTTGCACAGTTTAATTTTAGTAAGTTTGAACGTGTAATTTTTGAAAATTGTATACTGGAAGATTCTACGTTTTTAGAAGCTTCTCTGACAAGTGTAAAATTTATAAATTGCCAAATGAATAATGTTATTCTTGCTGACGCTAAATTTAAAGACGCTGATTTTCGTGGTTCTAATATAGAAGGCTTGCAAATTAATATAAGTCAGCTTAAGGGTGCAATTTTAGATTTATTTTAAGCTGCTTATATTCTTCAAAGGTATGCAAATGTAATAGTTAAACCTGTTGATGAAGAAACAGCGGATAATGCATAAAAATAACAGTTTTTTTCTGAAAATGTCTTTAATTTTGAATTTTAAATTGTTAATTCTCCTGCCTTCACAAAAAGAATTTGTGAAGATTTCAACCATTGTGAATCAAAAGAACCTAAATGAGTAGTAGTAATCAGTGTTTGAAAGCGGTCTTGAATAGCATCAAGTAATTGATTTTGGCGGGATAAATCTAGTTCGGCTAGGACATCATCAAGTAATAGCAATGGTGGTTCTTTGACAACTTCTTCAATTAATTGCAGTTCTGCTAATTTTAAGGCTAGAACGAGGGTTCTTTGTTGTCCTTGAGAACCGTATTGACGAGCTGGTGTCTGGTTAATGGTTAATTCTACTTCGTCGCGATGGGGGCCTACAAGTGTAGTGCCTTGGTGCAGTTCAGCTAGGGTTCGCTGTTGAATTTTTGCTAAAAAAGCTTGCTGGACTTGTTCTGGTTGGTTGTCTTCTAAAGGAATATTAGGTGCGTACTTGATTTCTAAAATTTCTGTACTGCCGCTAATGCTAGCGTGCCAGGCAGTAGCGATGTGAGCTAATCGCTGTATGGCGCGATCGCGGCGTCTAATTACCCGTGTGCCTGCGGTAGCTAGCTGTGCATCCCACAAAGCGAGTTCTGAGTGCCCAGTACCCAGTAATGAGTCTTGATTGTTTTTCAAAAAAGCATTGCGCTGGCGTAACACATGGTTATACTGCTGCAAAATGTAAGCATAAACTGGTTCGAGTTGAATCAAAAGTGTATCTAACCAATTGCGGCGACCTTCGGGGCCGCCGCGTACTAGTTCTAAATCCAGGCTGGAAAATTGGACTGCATTGAGAACGCCGAGAAAATCCATGTGACGGCGTACAGACTCGCCATTGAGAGCAACACTACGGCGACCATTGCGGCGGAGAGTTAAAGTCAGATCGCTGCTGCCTGTTTGCCGCTCAAGATGAGCATTAATTTGGGCTATGGTTTCCCCTTCTTTAACTAAATCGCGATCGCGTGCCATGCGGTGCGATCGCAATGTCGCCAATAACTCTACCGCCTCCAACAAATTCGACTTTCCTTGAGCGTTATTACCTACCAAAATTGTTTTGGCAGCAGTAAACTCAACCTTTTGGTCTTGATAATTCCGAAATTGTCTCAGGTGTAGAGTTTTCAGGTACATACCGAAAAGTTAGGAGTGAGAAGTTAAGAAAAAAGTTAGGAGTTAAGAGTGAGGAGTGAGGAATTTTGAGTTTTGAATGCAAAATCTTCTTTAACTCCTAACTCCTATTAAGTTTTAAGTTTTGAATGTCAAATTTTCTTCAACTCCAAACTCCAAACTCCTAACTCCTAACTCCTAACTTATAACTCCTCACTTTTCACACAGCCTTCTTGCCCATAACGCGTAAGAATATCTTCTCCGATTCAATCCAGACAAACATTAAGGCACTGAAGCCAATACAAACTCCCAATTCTTGCAGAGTCAGGTAGTGAGTGCCAAAGAAGTCTCGCAGGGGTGGGACGTAAACTAGCATTAACTGTAAAATCGTGGTCACGACCACAGCCCCTAGTACAAATATATTAGAGAAGGGATTCATTTCGATGGTAAGCCGGTTGTTGGAGCGAATGGCGATCGCATGACCCATTTGGGCAAGACACAAGGTGGTAAATACCATCGTCTTCCAAGAGTCACGATTTCCGGGATAACCAGCGGCATGGGTGTGTTGATAAGCCCACCACATCAAAGCAATGGTAATAATGGCAAATATTATACCAATGCGAATCATGTAAGAACCCAATCCTCTGGCAAAAATACTTTCGCGGGGACTAAAAGGCGGACGTTTCATCACATCTGGTTCTGGAGGTTCCACAGCTAATGCTAAGGCTGGCAAACCATCTGTTACCAAGTTCATCCACAGAATTTGTAAAGGAGTCAGCGGAACGCCTCCCAGACCGATTAAGGGGGCGGCGGCAATTGTCAGAACTTCGCCAATGTTACTGCCGAGGATGTATTTAATAAAGCGGCGGATATTGGTGTAAACCACTCTACCTTCCTTGGTAGCGGTGACAATAGTGGCGAAGTTGTCATCAAGTAACACCATGTCGCTGGCTTCTTTACTCACATCCGTGCCAGTAATGCCCATTGCAATACCGATATCAGCTTGTTTGAGGGCTGGGGCATCATTAACGCCATCACCTGTCATGGCCACAAATCTGCCACGGCGTTGCAGTGCTTGGACAATTCGCAGTTTGTGTTCTGGGGCAACCCTGGCATAGATGCTGACCAAATCAACGTTTTGCTCTAGTTCCTGGTCGCTCATCCGTTGCAATTCTTGACCTGTGAGCAATCTATCATCTTCTTTGGCAATTCCTAAATCCGTGGCGATCGCTCGTGCTGTTAACTGATGGTCGCCAGTAATCATGACTGGGCGAATTCCTGCTTCCCGGCACTCTTGCACGGCTGCCCTAACCTCTGGACGTGGCGCATCCAGCATTCCCACTAATCCCAGCCAGACCAAATCTTGTTCCGATGTTTCGTCTGAACCTTCTGGTGGAATCTCCGCCAGAGGTTTGTAGGCAAAACCTAGCACCCGCAAACCTTTACTTGCCATTTTGTCGTTTTCTGCCAGAATTTTCTGACGTTGTTCTTCATTCAAGGGCGTTGAGCGATCGCCCAAATAAATCTCAGTGGAACGTCCTAAAATTAACTCTGGCGAACCTTTGGTAAACATTAAGTAACGTTCAGATTGTAAAAAGTTGGCAATGGCTGGGTCAACCGCATTCAAAGACCCTTCTCCTGTGGCGACTTCCTGCACCTGAGAAATTACGCTCATCCGCTTGCGTTCGGAGGAGAAAGGAAACTCGCTAACGCGGGGTAACTTACTGTTCCACTGTTCTTTTTCGATTCCTGCTTTCCCTGCTAGGGTGACTAATGCCCCTTCTGTGGGATCTCCCAAAATCGCCCATTCGCCTTTTTCTTTTTGCAATACTGAATCATTACAAACAGCACAGGCTACTGACAAAGCTGAGATTTCAGGCGATTCCTCTAAAGAAATTTTTCGATCATCTAAAAGAAAATCTCCTGTAGGAGCATAACCTTCTCCGCTGACACGAAAAGTTTTGTCATTGGTGAATAGCGATTGCACCACCATTTTGTTTTGAGTCAGCGTGCCAGTTTTATCAGAACAGATGGTGGTTACAGAACCTAATGTTTCCACTGCTGGCAGTTTGCGGATCAAAGCATTCTGGCGTACCATTCGCTGGGTTCCTAAGGCCAAAGTGACGGTAATTACAGCGGGCAGACCTTCTGGAACGACAGCAACCGCCATACTCAAGGACACTTCCAAGAGTTCTTGGATATTGCTAAAACCTCTGGCTTGGATGACGCCGCCAATCACAACGATTGCCACGAGAATCAAAGAACCCGTAACTAGGACATTACCCAGTTGAGTCATCCGTTGTTGTAAAGGCGTAGGTTCACTTTCCACCGACTGCAACATGGCGGCAATTTTGCCTAGTTCCGTTGTCATGGCAGTGTTGGTTACCAGAACCTTTGCCCGTCCTTGGACAACTTCAGTTCCTTGGAATACTAAATTAATGCGATCGCCTAAATCTGTTTCTTCAGGTAAATTTATTGTTGCCTGTTTATTGACAGCTTCAGCTTCACCAGTCAGTGCCGACTCTCGCACTTGTAAATTCGACTGTTCGATCAACCGTCCATCTGCGGCTATCTGCATCCCAGCTTCCAGCAGCATCACATCTCCTGGGACTAGTTCCTTAGCTGCTATCTCCACCAATCTACCGTCGCGGATGACTCGTACTAAGGGAGAGGTGAGTTTTTTCAGGGCTGCTAGGGCTTTTTCGGCACGGCTTTCTTGAACGTAGCCGAGTATGCCATTGAGGATGACAATTGCCAGGATAGCGATGGTATCTTTAAATGGCACTTCACCGGATTTTGTCCCAGATTGCAAAGCTATAAGGTCTAAAACCCCAGAAATCAGAGCTACGCCAATCAGCATCAACAACATAATGTTCTTGAACTGATCTAGCAGAATTTCCCAAGCACTGCGGCCAGCTTGTTCTTCAAGCTCGTTAGGCCCGTATTTTTGCAACCTTTGTTGAATATCTTCGGGTGTTAAGCCACTGTCTGCGTTACTATCAAGCAGGTCTAGCGCTTTATCAACTTCTAAACTATGCCAAACGGCGGCACCTTCAGGCAGAGAATTAGCAGACATCGTGTAAGTCACAGGAAATGGTTACAAAATTCGATCATAATCATAATTTAATGATGACTGGAAAACCATCTCCTAAAGTTACATTAAAGCAATACTAAATCTTATGAGTGTAGAGGCCATGCTTTTGATTTACAAATTTCTCTTCCGTTGACATATATGTGACATAAATGTGTTATTTCTTACGAAAGAGTTTTTTGAAACACATTGTACTGATAATTGTAAGTAATAGAAGCCTGAAGTTTGGCTGACTAGGATATGCCACAATAAATTTTAGGCTGCTGTTGCTTGAACTTGCATCCAGTTTTTAGCCAGGATGCATGGCGCGATCGCATTTCTGGATTTGCAATTTTGGGTCAAGTTGCCAGCCGAGTTTGGCTTTGTAGCAAACTTTTCCAAACAAATTTGGAATTGCTGAAACGTGCTAAACCATTTAATAAATATTTAATATGAGTTTTGTACTCCCCACTTTGACTGCTAGCCAGATGTTTGGGCAAAAAACAATTCGACCGCTTACTGCTGCTATCCTGTGCGGTATTGCTTTCATTAAGGATAGGCTGATTGCCATTGACAGTCTTAAAGGGCATCTACTGGAGATCGATCCTGCCTCTGACAACAGCAAAATTCTCAATCCGCATCAAATTAAGGAATTTACCGATGTCACTGGTTTAGCGATATGGGAGGATACACTGTGGGTGAGCCGCGACCATAGCGTTTATTTGTGCCAGCTGAATGCTTTGGGTCTAGAGCATTTCGTCACTTTGCCTTATCCAGCTGACGGCGTTGCTGTTTGGGAAACAACAGTATACGTCAGCTGCCAAAGGTTAGGCTACATTCTGATTTTCGATCGCGAAAGCCGAAAAGAAATTACCAGGTTTTATGCCCCTGGAGTTGGGGTAGAAAATTTGGCAGTCAGTGAGGAAATGTTGTGGATTTGCGATCGCACAGAACAAACAGTTTATGCGATGGACAGGGCCACTGGAGAAGTTCAATTTAGCGTTCTGACGCCCTTTGAATCGCCCACAGGCATAGCAATACATAAAGATGGCGATACGGGCAAAGAAAGTTTGTATGTCGCCTACGCCTCTGAGGAGCCTTATATCCGCGACAATCCAAATGCTGACCCGAATCACGAGCTAACCTACCGCGATCGCACTTTTATTCATCCCCTGTATTATCACTACGAACCCGATAAGCGCTATGCCCTCTCTAATGGCTATCTCATAGAAATGTCCTATGCTGAAGAAATTGCACCCTTAGACGAGGTTTATTTACCCGACGTAGAATGGCGCATTGCCCTACCATCAGAAACCGAGCGTCAAAAGGTGAAACACGTTGAACCCATTGGTTTACCCTTTACCGAAGAAGTCATAGATGGTCAACGTGTAGCAGTATTCAAATTTGATGCCCTCACCCCAGGCGAACGCCATATATTTGGTTGGAAAGCTCTTTTAGAAGTTCGCAATATTAAGTATCGCATCACACCCAAAGATGTGGAAGATATACCCGAACTTTTACCAGAATTGCAAAGCCGCTATCTAGTGGACGACGACGACCTAGCAATGGATACGACCATTGTCCGCCGTGCCGCCAGAGATGCTATTGGTTCTGAAACGAATCTGTTACGGAAAATGTACAACATCCGTAATTATGTTTACGATGAGCTATCTTACGGTATTAAGCCTTACATTGACACGCCAGATATAGTTTTAGAACGCGGTGTTGGCTCCTGTGGGGAATATGTCGGCGTCTTACTAGCCCTATGTCGTTTGAATGGCATCCCCTGTCGTACAGTTGGCAGGTATAAATGCCCACCCAATGGCGAACACCAAGGCGTACCCCTACAACCTGATTTTAATCATGTTTGGCTGGAGTTCTACGTACCGAATTTTGGTTGGTTACCAATGGAATCAAATCCTGATGATGTCGGTCATGGCGGCCCATATCCCACGCGCTTTTTTATGGGTTTGTCCTGGTATCACATTGAAATTGGTAAAGGTATCACCTTTGAAACTGTAACCAGTCAAGGTGCCAGGTTAACCAAAGAAGATATCCCCATTGGGGATTTGGCAATCAATCATATTCGGTTCACAATTCTTAAAGAATTGCCACCTTTTTAAATTTGGGCATTGGGTATGGGGCAAGCAGGAAGTGTGGGAGGTGGGGGAGGATGGGGAAGCATTAATTCTCTTTCCCCCCACACTCCCCACACGCCCCACACTCCCTTGTCTCCCCATCTCCCCTACTCCCTACTCCCCACTCCTCACTCCCATAGAAGTATTAACTCTTAAACTGGGCAATGGATACGATTGATGCTGCTTGAAATCGGCAAACTCGCAAATAGAGTTAAATGGACAAAAGCGACAGTGAGAGCCAGGATTTGGGGGAAAAATTTTACTAAAATTGCTGACTTCTTCTTGATAATTTTGTAAATCGCGCTGGTGTTTGTGGGCTATATTAGCTAACTCAAATTTTAAAGATTCTAACTCACTATTATTGATGCTAATTAATTCAGATTTTTTACAAATTTCTAAATTATAAAATGAGGCAACGGCTTGTCTTCCAGGGTAAAGATAACGAGCAGCTAACAAATAAACTAAAGCCTGTCTTCGGTCAAAAGCTGATTTTCCAGTTTTGAAATCTAAAATATGTAAAGTGCGATCGCTCTCAATGAAAACGCAGTCCATAGCCGCATATAAGCGAAAGCAATAATCTTGTTGTTCAATGACAATCGGCTTCGGAAAACCTTCATCACCGGGAGTTAATTGGATAATATTTTTATCCAACAGCAACGGCGCATCATGATATTTTTTCAAAATTTGCAGCACCCGTTGTCTAACTTGCTCGCTTGAACTAGCTAATTTTAGTAGCTGTGCAACTTTTTCTACCCCATCGGATCGCTCTAAAAGGTGTCTGTGATTATGAAACTCATAAACGCCTTTTTGGGCAAGTATTCCAATCCGCTGGGGTGCGGTAGCTTTTGCTAAGAGTGCTTTGACTTGTGGTTCGTTTTGCCGCGCTTTGATAAACCCCCGTCTCATCTGGCAATGCCAGCGTTCTTGCCCTGACGCTGGGGCAACTAAAGACCAAAGGTGATAACTGGCAAAAGGTCGATCGGGGGTTGACATTGCTCGGAAACAGTGAGAGAAAGTACGGTGGGAATAACTATGTTCGGCAGTTTCCACCGAACATAACCTCGGAGGATACTTGCTGCTACACACGCTTTGCGGGAAGCTTTTAATAGTACTGATGATGTACGGGAGCAAGTGGCAGAAATGAGCGGTAGTAGGAATTCCAGCAAGATAAAATTCGGTACCGATGGATGGCGAGGCATTATTGCCGATGACTTTACTTTTCCCAATGTACGGAAAGTAACAAGAGCGATCGCCACTTACCTCGAAACAGCCTATACAAAAGATAGACCAGTACTTATAGCCTACGATACTCGGTTTTTAGCTGACCAGTTTGCCCGCACAGCAGCCCAAGTCTTGGCAGATTTGGGTTGGAGTGTGAAAATTACCGATCGGGATTGCCCCACACCAGTAATTGCCTACAACGCCCGTCACCTAAATTCCGCTGGGGCGTTAATGTTTACTGCTAGCCATAATCCAGCACCATACTGTGGAATTAAATATATCCCCGATTATGCTGGACCTGCCACTCCAGAGATTACTGATACTATTGTGGCAAATATAGAAAGTGCATCGGATGAACCGCCTAGCAACAATTCATCTGGTTCAATTTCTACTTTCAATCCCAAGCCAGATTACCTACAATTTATCTACACTCTGCTAGATGTAGATAAAATTAAGAGCGCTAATTTAAAAGTAAAATACGATGCTCTCTATTCTACTTCTCGCGGATATTTAGATGAAGTTTTGCAACAAAGCGGCGCTCAATTAGAAAGTTTCCATACTTGGAGAGATGTATTATTTGGCGGGGGAATGCCAGAACCCAAAGGCGAACAATTAGTTGAGTTAGTAGAAGCAGTAGTCAAGGATCGCGCCGATTTGGGTTTGGCGACAGATGGAGATAGCGATCGCTTTGGTATTGTTGACGAACAAGGTACTGTCCTCACTCCGAATACTGTGCTGTTAGTTTTAGCACGACATTTAATCAAAAATAAAGGTAAAAGCGGCGCCATTGTTCGTACTGTGGCTACAACCCACCTGCTGGACAATTTCGCGGCTAAATATGGGCTGCAAATTTATGAAACACCAGTAGGCTTTAAATACATTGGTGAAAAAATGCGGGAAACCGCCGTACTGATTGGTGGGGAAGAATCAGGTGGATTAAGTGTAATTGGGCATATTCCCGAAAAAGACGGTGTTTTAGCGGATATGCTAGTGGCAGAAGCCATCGCTTATGAAGGTAAACCCCTAAGTCAGTTAGTTAAGGAAGCGATCGCTGAAGCTAACGGCCCGCTTTACAATACCCGTCTTGACTTGCACCTTACAGAGTCTCACAAAACCGCTGTCATTGACTCCTTCACCAAAAATCCACCCACAGAGGTAGCAGGAATCAAAGTCAAGGAAGTCGGGCGTAAAGACGGCATTAAACTCTATTTAGAAGAAGGTAGCTGGGTTTTACTGCGTCCTTCCGGTACAGAACCCTTGGTGCGCGTTTATCTAGAAACCAACTCTCCTGAAAAACTTACCCAAATCTCTCAAAAGATGGAAAATGCCATTGCTAAGCTAGAAGCAGTAGCAGTTTAATTTATTCAAAGTTAGGAGTTAGGAGTTAAGAGTTGTAAATTAGCAATTCTTAACTTTTAACTCTTCTTAAGAGTTATGAGTGATAAGTTCTGAATTAATAACTCCAACTTCTAACTCCTAACTCCTAACTCCTAACTTTTATTAAGATATGAAAACTTTAGCTCCTTTATTGACAATCGTAGTTGTAGCTGTTTGGGTAGTGGCGATCGCAATTATTTCAGTTCAAAATGCCACACCAGTATCGTTAAAATTCTTAACATTTCAATCAATACAAATACCAGCAGGTTTAGTTTTAGCTTTTAGTGCAGTTATAGGATTAATTAGCACAGCACTGCTGCAACCATTGTGGAATCTTGGTGGTTATGGACAGGGTAATTCTCGATTAGAAGACGATGCCGAATTTTTTGTTGATGATGAAGAATTTTGAGGGTTGACATGAAAAAAGCCTCTTAACGCAGGCTTTTTCAGAAAGTTTCAAGGGAGCGATCGCACTTTTATAAAATTAAAATGTCCATTCATGATCTGGATCGTCAAGGGCAGCGCGAACAGAAGCTAAATTTGTAAGTTCTTTGAATGGGCTGGATTTAGCTATTTCTGTAATTGAGTTTAAGGTAAGTGCTAATTGTTCATTATTGCCGGATGCGATCGCATTATCAACGACAGCAAATAAAGCGCGAAAGTTATTTGCACGTTCATCAAAAGAGCGATCTAGATACGCCATCAGCAAATCTCGCTGGGCATTAATCCTGGTGATTGTTTCTTTTTCCCAAGCATCAATCTGTCGTCTGTTTGTTTGTTCCTGTTTAGCAACCTTCAGGTAATCGTTGCAAGCTGAAACTATTTGCAATAAGCATTCAGCAGGATTAATAAATTCCTTAACTACTTTGACTGACATTCCTAATTGCCTCCCAAAGTACGATATTTGGCTTGGATGGTTAAAGTAGCAGGGCTTAACATTCCTTGATTATCTAAAATAGGAATTTTCATAATTTCTGCAAGCGCTTTAATTAAAAGTGCTACCTCTTGAAATTTTCTAGCATCGCGATCGCGATTAATCTATTGCATCAGGTAAAGCGAGCAACTGTTAGGATTAAGGACAGGAGGATTTATGATGTCCAATACTGCCCAAGAAATATACAGCCAAGTTGTTTGTAATTTATCACCAACTGAGCGTTTACGCTTGGCAACCCTGATTCTAAATGAGCTAGTCCAGCAAAACTTGTCCATCATTGACCAAAGTGATACTTGGACTGAGCAAGATCGGGTTGATTTAGCATCCTTCTCCTTACAGTACGCAGCTTCAATTTTTCCTGAAAGTGAGGAGACAGTTGAGTGACATTTAATCCTGGTGATGTAGTTACAGTTGATTTTCCTGGCGTTACTGGTATTAAGCGTCGTCCGGCTGTAGTTCTGTCATCTACCACTTATCAAGCAACTCGTACCGATGTGATTGTTGGACTCATCACTACTCAGACAACTAGCCTTGGAATTACTGACTATGCACTTCAAGATTGGGCAGCAGGAGGATTACGAGTTGCATCTATTTTCAGAAGTTTCATTGTCACCCTACCACCCTCTGCCAATTTGGTTTTAATTGGTCACTTGTCAGAACTTGATTGGAAGGGTGTTTGTGCGTGTCTCAAAATAGCTCTAGCTGAGTTAGATGATTCTGAAGCATCATCAGATATATAATCTGCGTCATAGCAAACTCTGTATTTTTTGTAACTACAGTACGTGTGCGATCGCAATTATCAAAGCCTAACATTTGAGTATAGTAGACAGGCGATCGCAATTATCCAAATCTCACACAACAGCAGCTAAATTTGGCAGTTTTGAGCTAGTTGTAGCTTTAGATAATCAATGAATTCCAGAATTTCTGTCTCAGAGAGTTGTAAGCGCGATCGCTTGCCATATTTCTCCTGCAAATACTCTCTACCTTGTTCTGGAGTCCAATTTAATTGTGCTAAATATCTGTCAGTTTGAGCTATCAAAACAGCATGAACTTCTGATGGTGTTGTATTAGCAGATATTTGTATTGGTTCTTGATTTAAATTTTGCAGAGAATTAATTTTGAAACTTACTTTTTGCCCTAAAGCTTGCCAATTATTTTCCCTGTGCCCATCCCAACTAACACCGACAGAGCGATAAGTTACTGGATTATAAATTGCACAAAATACAATTGTTTTTTCTCCAGGACTAACTGCAATGGTAAGAGGATGAACCAATTGTTCGCAAGTCAGGACTTCAAGTGAAAGCAACAAACTTTTAGAGAAGTAAGATTCGCTTCCTGAGCGTATAACATAAGGCTTGTCTGCCAAAATATGCAAATCCGTTTTTTCTGCTTCTCCATGTGAAGTTTCTATTTTTTTGTTAACTTCTATACCTGTTATCACTCCAGTCAAAGCTCTGTCATAAATTGGAATTTGTTTTTTATCATCAGATAGCATATACCAACAATGATCGGATTCTTTACTGACAAAGACATATTGAGGTTTGGGAATAGCTCCAAATCCTAATTTAACTTCCATATTTTTGAGTGAGTTTTTTTAAACTAATTTGTTTAGAACAAGCTTTGACGAATTGTATCGTTAAGCTTTATAGATATAATTCCCTAACAAGCAAGTAAATTAACATTAATTAAATCAGCGAAAATTAACTTTTTTCCGTAGTTCACTAATCTTCTTACAAAAGCCTTTTTTTTCATCTTCTTCTTTGCGCCTTTGCGTCTTTGCGTGAAACAAAAAAATACTTATCCAATAATTTTTTACAGAACGAGACTGTAGTTTTGTGAAGTTGATACTAACTAAATTTTAGCGTGGATATCTTAATATTTCTTAACTAGGAAATATTTATCTTTGCTCCAAGGTGGAGATTTTAGGAATTTAGAAAATAATTTGGCAATTTAATAATATTTTACAAAATCAGATTAACTTCCTCTCAAGTGGTGTTGGCTAAGGAGCGAAAGCTGGGAATTTAATTGCGATCGCTAATTTCAGTTGAATTTGCAACAGATGGCTGCATTTACCTCTGTCTACCCTTCACACTGCGCCTTAATCTCTTGAAAATGGCTCGTATGAGAATGAGTTAATTCTATGAAAACCATTTAAAAAAGGGAATTACAGCTTTTTATATTTTGTAACTTTTTTTATAAAAAAAGTTAATAAAAATAATTTTAAAGTATTTTATATGGTTTTTTTTTTAGCTTTTAAAGCAATTAAAGGCTAAATAATTGTATTTAAATTATTTAGCCCCATATAGCAACGTTTTACAGATTCAGGCCCACTTTCTTTTCTATGTAATTTGCACAATAATGACAACCACAAGACCTCACGCATCGCCGTCTCAGGCAAGGTGAAGGCAAACGTTTGAGCCACAAGTTTGACAAGAAGCTATAAGAGGCAAACAACAGTGAAACTAGCAGTCTACGGAAAAGGTGGTATTGGCAAATCCACAACTAGCTGTAATATATCCGTCGCCCTAGCTAAACGTGGCAAGAAAGTGCTGCAAATTGGCTGCGACCCAAAACATGACAGCACCTTCACCCTGACAGGGTTTTTAATTCCCACAATAATCGACACCCTCCAAGAAAAAGATTATCACTACGAAGATGTCTGGCCGGAAGACGTGATTTATAAAGGCTACGGTGGTGTTGATTGCGTAGAGGCTGGCGGGCCGCCTGCGGGTGCAGGATGTGGTGGTTATGTCGTTGGGGAAACAGTGAAATTACTTAAAGAACTCAACGCTTTTGATGAGTACGATGTAATTTTGTTTGACGTTCTCGGCGACGTAGTTTGCGGTGGATTTGCAGCACCACTCAACTACGCCGATTACTGCCTGATTGTTACAGACAACGGTTTTGATGCGTTATTTGCTGCTAATCGCATTGCTGCTTCAGTCCGGGAGAAAGCACGAACTCACCCATTGCGTTTAGCTGGGTTAATTGGCAATCGCACCTCGAAGCGGGACTTAATTGAAAAATATGTCGAAGCTGTGCCAATGCCAGTTTTAGAGGTTTTACCTTTGATTGAAGATATCCGCGTTTCTCGCGTTAAAGGCAAAACTTTGTTTGAAATGGCAGAGCAAGATCCTTCCCTGGAGTACGTTTGCGATTACTATCTCAACATTGCCGACCAGATTTTGGCGCGTCCCGAAGGTGTTGTACCTAACGACTCACCAGATCGCGAGCTGTTCTCTTTGTTGTCCGATTTTTATCTAAATCCGGGTAAACCCCAGGTTCCTAATTCCCAAGAGGAACTAGACTTGATGATTGTATAAATCACCAAGTTCTCAGGATGGGGGACAATAACATGGCATTCTTTCACAGCTTTACAGATTCATTAAAGCAGAAGTGGTTGCAATTTTTTCAAACAAATCGGGACTGGATTCTCCTGCACATGGAAGTGGAATCAGTCTACACGCCTGATGGCGGGAAGCGACCACCTTCTTACCTCATCCTGGGAGTAGTTAACGCGCTAGAACCAAAGTTAGCGCAATTGATGTTGCCTTTTGCCAAACTTAATCCTGACGCTGATACCCTGATTGAAGTACTGGATTTACATTTTGACCCAGATTTTGCTCTCGGTAATCGTTTCCAAGTCACACCAGAACAAGAGAATTATGTCCATAATGCTGTCGCCGCCGTTGACGAAAGACCTGAAGATGAAACATTGACACATTCCCATACAAATGGCTTTGAGTCGATGGCAGTAGCTCAACAGTTCACAATGGTAGATTCTGATGATGAAAATCTGGCGTTAAGCGAGCCTCAGGAAAGTGAAAATGGCTTTGGTGATATTTCCTTATCCAATGGCGAAGACTCAAAAGATGAGTCCCTGCAAACCTCTAACTTAGAAGCAGATGAGTTTGGGGAAATTACTTTCGATGCAACAACAGCTGCAATGGAAGTAAAGCTAGATGATGACCAGGCACTTGAAGATAGCCCACTAGACGATAGTGCATTTAGTGACGTGCTATCAGATGTCTGGGGTGATGAAACATCACTGCATAAGACTGAAGAAAATAACGATTTGTTAGGGGAAGAACTGCCAGCTGGCGTTTTTGATGAATCCGAAATTGCCCGTCTCTTCCCCAACGCTTAATTACTCAGTTAGGAGTAAAAAAAGTTATGGGTTCAGAAAAGTTAGGAGTTAGGAGTTAAGAGTTAGGAGTTCAGAAAAGTTAGGAGTAATTTGAAGTTATGAGTTAAGAATTAAGAGTTAATAATAAAAACTCCTAATTCACAATTCCTAACTTCTAACTCCTAACTCCTAACTCACAATTCCTAACTTCTAACTCCTAACTCCTAACTTAATTACTCCTAACTTGAAAAATCAAGGGGAGAAAAAACCAAAATGACTGTCGCTCAACAACCAGAAGCTTTAAACTTTGAGTGTGAAACTGGGAATTACCATACCTTTTGCCCAATTAGCTGCGTGGCGTGGTTATACCAAAAAATTGAAGATAGTTTCTTTTTGGTGATTGGGACAAAAACTTGTGGCTACTTCCTGCAAAATGCGATGGGGGTGATGATTTTTGCTGAACCCCGCTATGCAATGGCTGAGTTGGAAGAGGGGGATATTTCGGCACAGCTGAATGATTATGAAGAACTGAAGCGGTTGTGCTTGCAAATTAAACGCGATCGCAATCCTAGTGTAATTGTCTGGATTGGCACTTGCACCACAGAAATTATCAAAACAGATTTGGAAGGTTTAGCACCGAAACTTGAATCCGAAATTGGTATTCCCATCGTTGTTGCGCGTGCAAACGGTCTAGATTACGCCTTCACCCAAGGAGAAGACACGGTGTTAGCAGCAATGGCTAATCGTTGTCCTGATAAAGCGCCGGTGGCGGAAATAGACAAAAACGAACGCAACGCCATTCAAAAGCTACTCAATTTCGGTAAGAAAAAAGAAGAAGTCGTCCAAGAAGAATCTGAGTACGTAGACCACCCACCTTTAGTTCTCTTTGGTTCCCTTCCCGACCCCGTGGTTACGCAGTTAACCTTGGAACTGAAGAAACAAGGCATCAAAGTTTCCGGCTGGCTACCCGCTAAACGCTTCACTGAACTGCCAGTACTGGAAGAAGGGTATTATGTCGCTGGTGTCAACCCCTTCCTCAGCCGCACAGCTACAACTTTAATGCGCCGCCGCAAGTGTAAACTCATCGGCGCACCGTTCCCCATTGGCCCCGATGGTACCCGCGCTTGGATTGAGAAAATCTGCTCGGTGTTTGGTATTACTCCCAAGGGTTTGGACGAACGGGAAGCACAGATTTGGGAAAGCTTGGAAGATTACGTGAAACTGATTCGCGGTAAGTCTGTATTCTTCATGGGTGATAACTTGCTGGAAATCTCCCAAGCACGGTTTTTGGTGCGCTGTGGAATGACAGTTCACGAAATCGGCATTCCTTACATGGATAAACGCTATCAAGCTGCTGAGTTGGCGCTACTGGAGAAAACTTGCCAGGAAATGGGTTCGCCTCTGCCAAAGATTGTGGAGAAGCCAGATAATTACAATCAACTCCAGCGTATTTATGAGTTGAAACCAGATTTGGTAATTACTGGTATGGCTCATGCTAACCCGTTGGAAGCACGCGGTATTAATACAAAATGGTCTGTGGAGTTCACTTTTGCTCAAATTCACGGCTTTACAAATGCGCGGGATATGTTGGAGTTGGTAACTCGTCCGTTGCGTCGGAATAATAATTTGAAAGATTTGGGTTGGGAAAAGTTGGTGAAGGAAGAAGCGAAGATTTAAAATTTGGGTTTTTATTGGGCAACACCATAATAGTATGTGAGTGGAGGCGAAAGTAAAAGTTCGCCTTTTTTTTATTTCACGCAGAGGCGCAGAGGAAGAATTGAGAATAATTGAAAGTGCTAAAATTTATTAGTGTTAGCTTTTTAATATTATGGAAATTACAAAATTGTCTCCTCAAGGACAAGTGATTATTCCCCAATCTTTGCGGGAAGCTCATCAATGGAAAGTAGGTCAAGAATTTATTATTATTGATGTGGGTGATGGAATTCTTTTAAAGCCTAAGAAACCTTTTCCAGAAACTAAATTAGATAATGTGGCAGGGTGTTTAAAATATCAGGGAAAAGCTAAAACTATTGAGGATATGGATAATGCAATTCGCCAAGGTGTAGAGGAATCATGGAATGATTGCAGTTGATACAAATATAATTGTTAGATTTTTGACTCAAGATGATGAATTACAGTTTCAAAAGAGTAGAGAAATTTTCCAGTCTCAAAATATTTTTATTGCAGATACGGTAATACTTGAAACTGAATGGGTGTTAAGGTTTGCATACAAATTTAAACCAGGTGAAATATGTGATGCTTTGAGAAGCCTTTTTGGTTTACCTAATATTTACCTGACTAATCCTAGTTTAATTATTCAAGTAATCCAATGGTATGAAAATGGCTTAGATTTTGCTGATGCTTTTCATCTAGCTCTAAGTCAGCAGTGTTCTGAGTTTTATACATTTGATGAAAAGTTTGTCAAAAGAGCGAAGGGGCTAACGCAATGCAAAGTTCAAAAGCCTTTTTAATAATTGTCAACGACGCCAAGTAATCATGCTGTTTATACAAGTGCCAAATCCTCTGATATTTCGCAGTTAATTTTGGGAAAAATCAGATAGTAACACTCTATAAACAGTCAGTATGTTAATGAATCCTCACCAACTTTTACCGACTTCAGCTTCAGTAAGCACATCTGCTCAATGGTATGCATATTACAAAGCTAATGCAGAGTTTCAGTTGGATATTCCTTGGGAATTAGGAGCAGAAATTATAGAAGATGAACGCAATACAATAGCTGCTTCACTAGCAGCTTGGCAATTAGGTGAAACATCAGATGGTTTGCACTTACTTGCTGCTGCTAAAAATTATGCAAAGCGAATCAACGATCCTCAATATGTTGATGTTATCGAACTATTTATTAAAGAAGAGCAACGCCACGGAAATGATTTAGGAAGATTTCTCGATCTTGCTCACATTCCTCGACTAAAACGTAACTGGGGTGACACAATGTTCCGTTTAGTACGTTATTCAACACCAAATATGGAGATTTGGACAACACCAGTCATCATTGTAGAAACACTTGCTTTAGTTTATTACAAAGCAATACAAAAAGCCACTAACTCTATAGTTTTACGCCAGTTATGTCAGCAAATATTAAGGGACGAAGTTAAACACATCCGCTTTCAATATGAACGGCTGGCTGTTATTTATAAAAATCGACCTATTTGGTTACGGCAACTAACCTACATCATACAACGAATACTCTTTTTCATAACATTAATTTTGGTATGGATCGGTCATCGTCGTGCGCTAAAAGCAGGAGGTTATGACTTTAGAAATTACTGGCAAGATGCATGGAGAAAAATGAATTTTGCTTGGCGGCGGATGAAACCAGAGAAGTATCAGTGATAACTTTTGTGCCAATCAATTAAATAACGATCGCTACTTTTAATAACCCCAGAATAAAGATGGCGATCGCTCAAATCTCATCTCAGCCAAACACAGTTACAATAAGATAGTAAAGATGGGAGTAAATACCAATTATGCTTAGTGGAATTAAACAAAAAGCTGTTGTTGGAAAAGATGGTAAGATTGAACTGTCAACAACTGAGCTACGAGAAGGAACAGTTGTAGAAGTAATTGTCTTAGTTGAACCATTAACTCAAGAAGATGAAACTACTTATCTTTTTAAATCAGAAACTAACAAAAATCATCTGCTGAAAGCTTTGGAAAATGTAGCAGCAGGAAACCTTATTTATGTAAATTTAGAGCTGATGAATTGATGATAAGAGAAATCTATGAATACAACACCCTCTCCCCATGAAAGTCAGCAAATGTTGAAGTGGCTGAACCAGAATCGCCAAATGTTATTAGATTTATATAAAAATCAATATATTGCTTACAATACTAATGGCTTAATTGCTCACAGTGAAAATTTGCGTGAAGCTCTAGAATTAGGAGAGGCTTCAAAGCAACCATTTGCAATTTACTTGGTTCCCCGTCGTACTGCTTCTATTCAAATTCTACCCATTCGTTTTCGCACGGTTGCTCGTCATGATTGGCAACCCAATTATCATGTAAAACTTAAACATAGAGATATAGAAATGTCTACAACGATGTTAGTAGAGTCTGGTGCTGAACTGAGTTTAATTTCATTAAAAGTTGGTCAAGATTTAGGCTATGCTTTGGCTGATGCAGAGTCAACGTTATTAGCAGAAACTATTGGCGGAAGAGTTGAGTATGTTTTACGTAATGTTGAAATGAAAATTGATGAACACAGTTTTATTGCTCCTGTAGCATGGCTCCAAACTAATACAGGTGGAGAGCAATTACTTTTAGGAAGAGAAGTTGTATTTGATAAATTTAATATTGAGTTTAGGCAAGCTGACGAACAAATTATTTTTACGTGGCGTCAAGACAGCTAATCAGTTAATTATAGACAGATTGAACAACTTGCAAAAACTCGCGTAAAACAGGCGTCATATCATCTTCTCGCCAAACTAGAGCCGTTTCTACTAATGGTGTCTTCTCCTCAAAACTACGATAAACTACACCAATTCTCTGAAGATTTTGCAACGAAGACGGCACGATCGCAATTCCCATTCCTGCTGAAACTAACCCGATAATTGTCTGCATTTGAATCGCTTCTTGAGTCACTTTCGGGCTAAAATTTTCCTGCTGACAAAGGCTCACAATTTGGTCGTAAAGTCCAGAGCCTAGATGCCGAGGAAACATGATAAAGTTTTCATTTACTAGCGATCGCACTGAAATTTTTTCTCGTTCGGCTAAAGGATGAGTTTCGGCTAAAGCCACAATTAAAGCTTCTTGCTGAATGCACTTTTGATTGAGTGTATTATCTTCCAAAGGTGGATGAGCAAAGCCTACATGAATGCGGTTCTCTTGTAACGCTCTTTCTTGCTCGGTTGTAGTTAATTCCTGCAAAATCAACTCAACTTCTGGAAACTGTTCTCGAAATTGTCGCAAAATTACAGGAAGCAAATTATAGGTTACCAAACCAGTAAACCCAATTCGTAATTGTCCCTTTTCGCCTCTGCCTATTTTTTGAGTTAGCTCGATTGCTTTTTGGAGTTGCGCTAAAAGCTGATAAGCTTCTTGCAAAAATACTTGTCCGGCTTCGGTTAGTTGCACCTGTCGCTTAGTTTTGCGGTGAAACAGTTCTACTCCCAATTGCGCCTCTAGTTGCTGAATTTGCTGGCTTAATGGCGGTTGAGCGATATGCAGTCGTTCGGCGGCTTTACTAAAGTGCAATTCTTCAGCCACAGCGATAAAGTAGCGCAGATGTCGCAATTCCATTTTTTTGATATTTTGTAAGTCTTAATTCTATATCAATATATATTGAACATCTGAAAACTATCTGCGTATGATACTCATACAAATATCGTAGGAAGTCACAGCGATGCAGGAAAAGTATACTCCAGGCTATTCAGTTAGAAGTGAAATGCAAAGGGGCGCAGAGATTTTAGAGAATTTGCGATAAAAATTTGCGCGTTCTTTCTTGTTTGGGGTTGCTGAAAAATGTTTCTGGGGTAGCTGACTCGACGAGAGTACCGCTATCCATGAGGATAACTCGGTCGGCGACTTCGCGGGCAAATCCAACTTCGTGGGTGACGACTACCATTGTCATTCCATCACGGGCGAGACTTCGCATTACATCCAATACTTCCCGCACCATTTCTGGATCTAAAGCTGAGGTGGGTTCATCAAACAACATAATTTTAGGTTGCATTGCTAAAGCACGAGCGATCGCCACGCGTTGCTGTTGTCCGCCAGATAACTGTCCTGGATATTTGTGCGCTTGTTCTAAAATGCCTACTCTTTCTAATAGTTTCATCGCCAATTCTTGAGCTTGTATCTTTGGCGATCGCCTTACCCAAATCGGCGCCAAAGTTATATTTTGCAACACTGTTAAGTGGGGGAATAAATTAAACTGTTGAAATACCATTCCCACTTCTTGGCGAATTGCTTCAATATTTCGTAGGTTATGACTTAGAGTAATACCATCAATTTCAATTCTTCCTTGTTGGTATTCTTCTAAAGCATTGAAGGTGCGAATAAAAGTAGACTTACCAGAACCAGAAGGCCCCATTAAAACTACAACTTCTTTACGGTTTACTGTTAAACTCACACCTTGGAGAACGTGGAATTTACCATACCATTTGTGAACATTTTCAGCAATTATTATCGGTTTTTGTTCTGTTGACACAGATATATACCTCCTAAATTTTTAGTAAGCTAATAGAGTAATGAGTAATTACTAAGGTTGATTTTTTAAATATTCTAACTACTGATTTAACTGTTTTTCTAAACGCCGTGAAGCTACCGACATTGAGTAACAAAATACCCAATAAATCAAGCCAACAAATAGATAGACTTCTGCATAGCGATCGAGAAATTCTGGCTGTGCTAAAATAGAACGGGCAATCCCGGTGAGTTCTATTAATCCGAGCAAAGATAAAAGCGAAGTGTCTTTAAATAAGCCAATAAATTGACCGACGATCGCAGGAATAACCGCACGTAAAGCTTGAGGCAAAACAATTAATAAAACCACCAAAGCTGTGTTTAATCCTAATGCTTTTGCGGCTTCAACTTGTCCTCGTGGAATTGATTGAAGTCCACCGCGTACATTTTCTGCCATGTAAGCAGCACTAAATAAAACCAATCCAGCAATTCCTCGCAACACCCGATCTAAACGCACATCTGTTGGTAAAAACAACGGAAGCATTACTTGAGCAAGGAACAAAATGCCAATCAATGGGACTCCTCTAATGATTTCAATGTAGAGGATAGAAAACCAACGCACGATCGGTAAATCACTTGTTCGTCCCAAAGCGAGTAAAACGCCAATGGGAAATGAAAGCACGATACTAACTGCTGCCATTAGTAGGGTAAGTAGCAAACCATTCCACAAATTTGTGGGTACAGATTGCAATCCAAATCCGCCGCCAATTAACCATAGAATTATAGGGAAACTTAATAACCATAATAGGGAAAGCCAAGGAGTTAGTACTTCAGCAAATTTTCTTCCAATCCCAAAAGCTGCAAATATTAAAACTACAATTAATAGTAACTGCAAGCGGTAGATAACATCTAGCGGTAAAATAACTAAAAAAATACTGACTATAAACGTAAAAAAAGCAATTTTGCGTTTTATTAACTGTTGCTTGCTAAAGAATACGCCCCCAGTAATAGCGGTTAAAATTGCAGCGATCGCCAGCACAGTCCAAGCTCGCCAATATAGTGTTTGGGGAAACCTCCCAACTAAAAATAAACGTAAATTAACTTGAATTACTGCCCATTGTGCTTGAGTCGTTGCCCAAGTTATCACTCCTCGTGCTACCGAAAACAACAATACCAAACAGACAACAGTTAACAAGGTGTTGTACCAAGTACTGAATAGGTTTTTACGCAACCAAGTCAATTTGTCATTAGTCATTTGTTTTTCTTTGCGTAAGAGCGTCTTTGCATTTTTCCTACCTCCCTTATCTCTCTTTAATTTGCACGGTGCGATTAAACAAATTCATTACTAAAGAGATACTCAAACTGAGAATGAGATAGGCGAGCATAATTAGTAATATTACTTCTACGGCTCTGCCAGTTTGGTTAAAAGTGGCGGAACCGACAAAATAAATATCAGGGTAGCCGATGGCGATCGCTAAACTAGAATTTTTCGTCAAGTTTAGATATTGGCTCGTCAACGGCGGAATAATTACCCGCAAAGCTTGGGGAAAAATCACCAGTCGCATCACCAACCCTGGTTTTAATCCTAGCGATCGCGCTGCTTCCCATTGTCCCTGAGCTACCGATCGAATTCCACCTCGGACAATTTCTGCTATAAACGCACCCGTGTAAAAAGTTAATCCCAACAACAAAGCCGAAAACTCTGGTGATAGAGTAAACCAAGGCAGTTCTAAACCATTTTGACTCAGCCTAATAAAACCCCAAAGAGATATTTTATTTTCGGTTTTCGGGAAACTAAGAAAAACAGCAAAGTACCAAAATAACAATTGCAGCAATAAAGGCGTATTACGGAAAATTTCCACATAAACTAAAGTGATATTCCGCACTAACCAATTGTCAGAAAGTCGGGCAATTCCAGCAGTGATACCCACAATTGTCGTGAGAAAGATTCCGGCGATCGCCACCCGCAAAGAGTTAATTAACCCCACCCATAAAGCACGGCTATAAGAATCTGTTGGTTTGTAGCTAATAGGCGTTTCACCAATAGCAAAAGAAGCTTGTTGGGTGAGAAAATCAAATCCAAACTGAATGCCTAATTGCTGCAAATTACGGTTAAGATTTTCCCAGAGAATTACTATTACGACCGCTGTTAAAAATACTGCAAAGAATTGCCCAATAATTCTCCAAAAACGGTAGTCATTAATCATTAGTCATTGGTAATTAATAATTCAAACTTTACCATTACCGAGTTCTTAGTCCCCAATCACCACTCCTATCGAAACGGCGGAGAATAAAGTAGTCCCCCTTTATTCCAGAGTTGGTTTTGGCTGCGAGGTAGATTAAGTTTTGTTTTGGGGCCGAGGTTGCGATCGTAAATCTCACCATAGTTACCGACGTGCCTAATTACTCGTGCTGCAAAGTCATTTGTTAAGCCGAGTCCTCCACCAAGGTTGCCTTCTGTTCCTAAAAAGCGCTTAATATCTGGGTCGTTACTAGTGGCTAATTGACCTACATTCTGGGAATTAATGCCCAACTCTTCAGCTTTTACTAAAGAATAAACCACCCACTTGAGGACATCACCCAGCCTAATGTCTCCTTTAGCTACTGCTGGTGCGAGGGGTTCTGAAGAAATCACTTCTTCAAGAATTACATTGTCTTCCGATTTGGGTAGGGTTATGCGCCGAGAAACCAACGCCGAGCGATCGGCTGTGATGCCATCGCAACGCCCTTGAGCATAGGTGGCAAAGGTAACATTAACGTCTTCAAAAACAATAGGTTTATAAGTGATGCCTCTTTTTCGCATTTGGTCTGCTAAGTTCTGTTCGGTAGTGGTGCCAGTTTGAACGCAAATAGCTTTATCTTTCAAATCTGTCAGGGATTTAATATTGCTATTTTTGCGAACCATGATGCTTTGTCCGTCGTAAAATACTACAGGTGCAAATTCTAGACCAACTGAAGTATCGCGACTTAGAGTCCAGGTAGTGTTACGGCTAAGAATGTCTACTTCCCCAGTTTGCAAGGCTGTAAAACGCTCTTTGGCATTGAGATTGCGAAACTCTACTGCATCTGGTTTGTCAAACAAAGCAGCTGCCATCGCCCTGCAAATATCTACATCAATGCCACTGTATTTCCCGTCGCTTCCCACAAAGCTAAAGCCTGGAATTTCACCACTAACACCGCAAATTACCTGACTGCGGCTTTTAATAGTATCCAAACGATTTCGAGTTCCTGGTACTGGTGGATTACTACCTGGGCTGCTGGCTGTATTTGCTGTTTGTCCTGACCCTCCACCACAAGCACTAATGGCAAAGATTAAAGGGGCGATCGCTACAATGAAACTTGATTTATACATAAACTTCATAGTTTCTAGACAATAAGAATGTATTATTCACTACAATTTTTTTAGTAAAAACAATTTATTGCTTGTCATTTAAAACTCTACCAGCCTCTGCGCTATATTTATTCACTTTTCAAAGCAATAGTTTAAGTTTTTACTGATTTTTAAAAGCTTGGAATCTTTTGGGTAAATTGTTTCAATTGAACTTCAAATTTCCACTTTTATTTAAGATGCTCTCGGCATACTTAATAGCAATTTGTTTATTAAACCTCGAAGATAATATTAAAATTTTACTGATGCCAATTCTATATTTTTTACTGCGTAAGAGTTGGTAACAAGCAAATATCGCATCTTTAATAATGAACAAAATATCTTCAGAAAATAATGTTCGCCCGCCAGCATTAAAATTTATTTTTCCGATCTCCAATACCCAATGCCCAATGCCCCATGCCCCATGCCCTATTTACCATAAGTAGCCATACTAACTCAAACAACTACCACTCGCAGGTTAAACTAGGTCTGGTAACAGCTGCTCCAGCATTCCTTATGAGGCTTTTATGGGAGCTAACCTCAAACAAATTGCCAAGTATTTAGATAACCTTGGTTGGGACTACCGTTTTGATGATGAAGAAGACCGGATTATAACAGGTGTGGAAGCTGATAACTTAGAAGATTTTCTAATAGTTGTTCAGTTGGATGAAGAAGGAAAATTTTTTCGGGTATTTGCACCTCAAGTTCTAGCAGGAATTCAAGACCATCCTCACAAGGGAGCTATCCTACAGACAATGCTTGCCATTTCCTGGGAAACCAAAATGTTGCAATGGGAGTATGACCCATCCGATGGTGAAATCCGTGCCATTATTGAGTTCCCTCTAGAAGACTCAATTCTTACAGAAAAGCAGTTTCACCGTTGTTTAAGTGGATTAATTCAGATTGTAGATGGCATAGCGATCCCTCGCTTGAAAGAAGTTATGGCAACAGGCCTCGATCCAGGAAATATAGAACTTGGAGAAAGATTATTACTTAGTATCCAAGAAGAAGCTCCAGGATTGCTAGATTTACTGGAGAAGGCAATGGAAGCGCGAAAAAAACGAGGAAGTTTTCCCAACGAGTGAGACGGATCGTTACTGAAATAGCTATACTCCAAAGTGATACCCTCACTATATACTGAAATTTTCTGGGGCTGGATATTATGACATCCTATGCAACCTCCTCTGCTAAAGCGGAAATGAGTGAACTCCGGCGGTTGAAAGGCTTACTACCGCCAGAATTGCAGAGCTGGGTCACGGTAGAAGGCACCACTGAGGTAAATCCACCCCTGATCCGCTGCGAAGAAATTGGTAAAGACCAGGTAGAAATTCAAATTGACTTGGTGAAATGGGACACCCTCGCAATGGATCAGCGTAATCTGCTGTTCTGGCATGAAGTTGCTCGCGTTCAAAACGACACAATTCCCAAAGATGGCTGGGAAATGGCAGCACTAGCCATCGGTTTAGGTGGCGCTGTCGGTGAATTGTGGGTACAAGATGGATTGCTTTTGGTGTTAGCTTTAGCGCTGTGTGGCGTGTCAGGCTGGCGATTGTATCAAAAGAACAATGGGGAAAAGCAACTAAAAGAATTGCTCAATGCTGATGAAAAAGCGATCGCCTTGGCAACTCGTTTTGGTTATACCCTCCCCAACGCCTACAAGAGTCTTGGTAGCGCCTTAAAAACCCTGATTGATAACACTCCTAGCAAGCGCCAACGCTCGAAATATGAAGCAAGGCTCTCTGCCCTCAAACGCAGTGCCAATAAAGCAAAAGCTAAGTCCAGAACGATGGATGAAAGCGCACTGTAGCAACCAGAAAATAGGTTGGGTGGGCGATACCCACCCCTAAAAATATCTCAATAAATAAATCTAAAATCTAAAATCTTTTAACTTCAGCCAAGCTGCTTTTTGATAGCTAGCAGCTTTATTGTTGGACAAAGATTAAATAAAAATTAATATATTTATTTAGCTAACAAAATTTCATATAAATTTATTTTTACTTTCACGAGATCTTTAGTAATACGTAGATTTGGCAGCAACTTTTACAGTTGATTGAGCATTTTATGTGTTTGGGGTATTACCCGCACTTGTTTGAGAGACTGTTTCATCAAAGCTTGCCACATCAAAACTCGATCTGGTGTAGGGGCAAGTACAGGTATTGGAGACAATTGTTCAGACTCTGTTAAAGGCGTAACAGGTTGTAAAAATACCGGTATATCTGGACTGACATCTGCCACCAATAAAGCTGAACGTTCCAATTCAGCGGGATCTGTGTTTTGAGACACAATTATCTTGACAAAAACATTTAAATATGAGTCGTGACATAATTGGAGAGATTTTGCATGTTCTTGCCAATGACTTTCGCCGCTAACACTAGGCAATTTGAAATCCATTCCTACAGAGTCTAAGTAGGGAAGAATCATTGCCAATTGTTCTGGGCGGTGTCCGCCAGTTTCTAAATATATAGGTAGGCCAGTTATGTCTCGCACTTTGGGTAGAAACTGAGTTAAAAATGGAGCATGAAGAAGTGGTTCGCCCCCAGTTAAGCTAATGCTATCGTGTAAGAAAGGTAGATTTTGCCTTTCCACCCATTCGATTAATATGGGTAATGGGACAGGATTAGAGTAAATTTCAAAGTCGCGCAATCCGGGCGATCGCTCTATTCGGCAACTAACAGGTGCATTCCAAGTGTGGGCACTATCACAAAAGTGACAGCGCAAATCACACAAAGCAAAGCGAATAAAAATCTGACGAGTCCCTACATTCAGTCCTTCCCCTTGAATGGCAGAGAAGACCTCAACCAGGCGTGCGGTAGGTGTAACCGTAGTTTTAGCAATCATTTGATCCCAGCAACGCGATCGCATTGCGTCAGCACAACAACAAGAATATTTTTTAGCTTCTTGTTCTATTGTGAATCGTCGCTGGCGATTTTCAGTCTCAGAAAGAGCAAATAGTAATTAGTCCTGATTACGGCTAAGTAATTTTCAAAGGACAAAATAATGTTTGGCAGATTACATTATACATGGCAACGAAAGTGCAGAGCTTCATGACTAGCCAACCGACAGAGGTCGATTTTCCAGTTCATTCCCTAAACGACACGGTTATAGTGCAGGTTCCCACACGGTTGAGCGTGCTGGAGGCTTTAGGCTTTAAGCAAACCTGCCAAGGCTTAATCCAACCCAATTCATATCTCAAGCAAATTATCATTGACTTTCACCAAACTACTTTTATGGATAGTAGTGGTTTAGGTGCCTTGGTCAGTAATTTTAAATACGCCCAGGCTAAAGGTATTGCATTAAGATTGCGGAATGTAACACCTCAAGTGATGGCAGTTTTAAAACTCACGGGATTGGATCAAGTTTTTCCCTTAGAGCCTGTAGACAATGGGTCGCTAATAGAACGACAAGAGCCAATAGATAATCGGAAGACAACTTCTCGTCAAGTAGAGCAGTTGCCTAAGACTCATCCTTCTGTGGCATCTTGGATGAAACGGTTCTTAGATATTATAGGGTCAATCGTTGGGTTATTAATTACAGGAGTTTTGTGTATTCCCATTGCGATCGCTATTCAAATTAACGATCCCGGCCCCATTTTCTTTAGTCAAACCCGCTGCGGTTGGATGGGAAAACGGTTTAAAATTTGGAAATTCCGCTCTATGTGTGTGGATGCGGAAGCAAAAAAATCCGAAGTTAAAAACCAAGTGCAAGGTGCATTTTTCAAGAACGAAAATGACCCCAGAATTACCAAGGTGGGACGTTTTTTACGGCGAACTAGTCTTGACGAACTACCTCAATTTTGGAATGTCCTTAAAGGAGAAATGAGTTTAGTCGGTACCAGACCACCCACACCCGACGAAGTGGAACGCTACGAAGTACCAGAGTGGCAACGTTTAGATGTCAAACCCGGTATGACTGGCGAATGGCAGGTAAATGGACGGTCTACAGTCAGGAGTTTTGAAGATGTAATTCGCCTAGATTTGCAGTATCAAAAAAATTGGAGTTTGGTGTACGATTTAAAGCTAATTTTCAAAACTATAGCGATTCTGTTTAACAAAAACAGTGGTGCTGTTTAGCTAACTACCCTTATTTACAATTTTTTGCTAACTCGCAATTCTAACGATAATTATTAAATTTACCCAAACTCATTTTGAGCTTGGGTAAATTTTTAAGTTTACTTATGTGAGAATTGAGATTCAACACAGTTGAGTTAAGCATCTTTTCCTTCTCTTTCTCTCTTCTCTCTGTGCCCTCAGCGCCTCTGTGGTTCGTAAAAAAATTAGTGTCAGCACTCACAGATAAATCGAACCGCAGAGGACGCAGAGGACACCGAGAAATAAGAGTCTCAAAGAGTCTGCCGTAAGCTCTAAAGATGTAAGGTTCTAAATTTTGAATCATTCAATCCAAAATCTAAAATTCGCTCATCCTCTGCGTGAGATTATCCCACCACGTTCTGAACGCCAACTACTTCAACTTGCTGCACTTCTGGCAATAAACGCTTCATGCCTTGCTTCACAAACCCCTGCAAAAAAGCAATTTGCTGATTTTGTCCAAATACCTTTTGCAGAGTTTCTCGCAATTTCTCCAAATTCAAATTAGTTCCAGAATCTACTGCTATTTCTTGTTGTTGGAAATATTCAACTAAACTCAATCCCGCAACTCTAGTTAGATAAGCTGCACTTACTCCCTGCACCAAACCACCAGCAACAAAGGTAACAGCATTACTTTTGAGAACAGTACCAATAGCCTTGGTAGAGAGTTCAACTAAACCGAGTTTCAGCATCAAGCTTCCCATTGTTCCAGCTACGGTTTGTGCCTGTTCTAGGGAAAATTTCTGCTGATAAATCTTACCCAAATCCATTACCATCTGAGCATTAATGGCCGCAGTCGCCAGAATATCAAGCGCTGGTACTGGGTTAGCAAAGGCAGCACCAGCAGCTATCCACTGATATTGTTCAATAATTGGGGTGGCGCGATAGCACCTGATTCCATTGAGCCAGTTTTTCGCTTCAGCTTTCAACAATCTGGCTTTCCTAATGGTAGTTATCCAAACCAGGCGTTGTTTTTGCTGTGCCAAAATTTCACTAAACTGCTGGGTTAATTGCTGGATATCTGGTGCTGGCTGTTCCATCCACTCTTGCACAGAACCATCAGCCTCATGCTTTCGCACTTTGACGGGTATGGGAGAGGCCGCAGTTGCAACTACATTTCCTAGCATCCGCTGTTTTAATGACAGTAAGACGCTAGCACGTTCATCGGCTAAATACTGGTCTTGTTTGTTAAAAACCAGCATTGCAGGCTGATTTGCTGCTTTTAGCTGCTGTAAAGTTTGAAATTCTGTATCTGTCAAATCACCGTTTGTCAAGAACAGCACAAAATCAGATTTTGCCACTTCTGCTAAAACAGCTGCATCTGAATTTTCACCTGCTTCTCTAAACAAAGGCGCTGTCTCTTGTAGAGAAAGATTTTCTGTCTGTAGATTTTTTGCTAAGACTTGAATTAAAGTGCTTTTACCGACAGATTTACCACCAGTCACAGCCACTTTAATTTCTTGCCTGTCTAATTCCCACCACAATTGGGCAACTTGTTCTCTCAGCGTCTCTAATGCCCTATGGTTTTCTGCTTCTTGTGCCAGTTGGTTAATTACAGCTTCAGCAATAGAAATCGCACTTTCCACAGTCGCCCGATCTACAAGCATACTATCTAACTGTTCTAAACCATGTTTTGGGCGATTTTGTTGGAATAACCACAAACCACCGCCGACAGCTAAGGCACTCAACAAACCAAACTCACCCACCTGCATTATTGAATGATGCCAACTTTGTAACATCCACAGAGAAAAGGACAGTCCCAATCCTCCCACTAAAATTGGTCGCTGCAACTTCACAACCATGATTCTCCGCGCCTTTTGGATGGTTATTTCTTCCAGAATAAATTAAAATCCTGCTTCTTTGAGTTGAACAGGCGATGGAACACAACTTTCTTTACTTACAGATGCTTGCGAGATTAACTCCCAAGCCTCGCGATATTGTGCAGAACGAGGCTTACGCTGTCGTTTTTCAGCCTCAACAAGGTGTACTTCACTTCCATAACCTATGAACACATCTACAGGAAAAACATAGAACAAGTCGAGTTTTTCTATGTATACCAGGGCAAAATCAAAGTCTGATAGCTGATATTGTTCTCGAACCATCAGCCGCCGATTTGTTTTGGTGCGGCGATTATCTACAACGTAATTGCCAGAAGGTCCATCAAACCAAGCGTATTTGACTTGAATTTTGATTAGAGTTCCTTCTACATCAAATACTAGGTCGTAAGGTAACCTATCACCAAAAGGTTTTAAAACTCCCCAACCACGCTTTAGAGCATGAAGAACAGCAGCTTGTTCTGCTATGTCTCCTCTAAGCTTTGTGTCCATTAGTCAGATGAAGATGAAGTAGCTGAGAATTAGGATAAAACAAAACCCTGTAATCTTTTTAGAAAACAGGGCTTTGCTTTATGTTCAATTTGGTGGCGGGAAGTGGATTTGAACCACTGACCTTCGGGTTATGCTTACCAACTACAACTTTCGTTGCCCAGATTAACTGGTTTGTGGTCTGGACTGTCCCTTCACCCTCGTCCTTGCCGTTAGGGTGTCTGCCTTCCAGTCTCTACACCTTCTCCATTTCTGGAGCTTGGTTCGGGATTACCACGCTATTGGCTTCCCCGACTTTGACAGATAAACACACATAAGTTTCTTTATGTGCCGCCCATACCAAAGTTAACTAATAAGCGTCTAGTCAATTTTGGTCGTTGAGCCCGACGAGCTACCAGGCTGCTCTATCCCGCGTTGCTCTTGACTTTTCTAGTCTAACTTAAAGTCAAGAGTTTGGCAACTATAAAAACGATAATTCTCCAATTACTTCTAAACGCTTGTATTTTCCTAAGGTGACAAACTTTTCACACAGGCTTTCGGCAACGCTGGGACTAATCCAACCCATTTGTTGGAGTAAGTGAATGGCAACGGCGTGTTTTGCTCGTTTTGCCCCATCCATAACTTTAATCGCTAATCCCATGCCTTCACCGAGTCTACCAATACACTGCACTCCTTCGGCACCAGATTTGCTCACCAGTTCCCCTGGAGTTAAACGCATTAGTTCCGTATCAAATTCTCCATCTCCTGCTACCATTGCAGGGTGATGAGTCATAGCCCGGACAATGCGCTCCATATCTAAGTTGCTACTGGAGGCTAATAGGGCATATAAAGAGGCCATTTGACCGAGTTGCATCAAGTAAGTCGGTGCGCCGCAGTCATCATGGGCGCTGATAAATTCCTCAGCTGGCATTCGTAGCAATTCTGCTACTTTCCCCAAAATCAACTGCTGTATTGGGTGTTTGCGTTCTAAGTAGTTATTTAAAGGCCAATGGCGTTGCTGACAAACAGCTAGCATCCCAGCATGTTTCCCAGAACAATTGTATTCCAGAGGACTGCGCTTACCTTCAGGAATCGGACACTGGAGTACAGTGGGGTCAAGATCCGCCCGCCAAAGGATGTTAAATACCTGTCTGACTTGCTCTATTGTCCCTTTATGCGAACTGGTGATGATTGCTAAATCGCGATCGCTAAGGTCATAGCGTTCCAGTGTACCTGTGGTGGTGACTGCGAGTGCCTGAAATGGTTTGAGTGCTGAACGAATAAATGCAGCAGTTTCAGAGTTTCCGGCCACGGTTAAAACCCGTCCGCGTTCGTCGCATACAACAGCCTGGACTATATGCTTGGATTCAATGATACCTTCACGCAGCAACCGGACTTCCAGCGCTGTGGCTTGAGTTCGTTTTCCCATTGTCATGGGTTTATTTTTATCACTTTTTTATTATTTGCCACTAGTCATTTGTCATTTGTCATTAGTCCCTCGTCCTTTGTTTATTTACTAATAACCAATGACCAATGCCCAATGACCTGTTTGACCTGTTTGACCAATGACGGTTTACAACAAATGCCAAACTATAGTACCAATAACGAACATTCCCGCCAAGCCAGCAAAGGTAAATTGCAACCGCCGTAGGATAGGTTTAATTTCGTATGCCACAATTAAGCGATCGCGATTGAGGACTTCTTGTGGTTTTGTCCAGGTTTGACCGTCGTACCAGCCTGACTCTTCATAGAATACTGTGGGAGAGCAAAGGCGATCGCACACGTAAAACCAGCCTAAATACAACCTTACCACCGCCAGCAGTACGCCAATACTTGCCCCTCCTGCACCACAGAGAATAAAATGGGCAAAATACTTTTGTGGGGGAAAACTTGCTGCTGCCACAGGGCCAGCTACTAACCAAGATAAACCCCAAATCCAAAGTATTTTCGTGATATACTCCCGCCAATGTAAAGTGCTATCACGAAACAACCAGGAACCTTTTAACTCTTCGTATTCATTGAGCGGTTGTTGGTCTGCGGGAACTGGGCAATTTGAAACTGAAGACCTAATCATGTTGGCTTACCCCCACCCTCATCAGATTCTGGAAGGGAAATTCGTTCTGCATGAATCCAGAACGCTTCTAAATTATAAAACTCCCGTTCCTTCGGCATCATGATGTGAACGATCACTTCACCGTAGTCTTGTAGTACCCAACTCCCCTCGGCTTTTCCTTCTGTCCTCAAGGGGCGTCGCTGCAACTGTGTTTCAACTTTTTCTTCAATTGCTTGAGCGATCGCCCTTACCTGTACCCTAGAATAACCAGTCATCATCACAAAATAATCTGCTAGGTAAGATACGTCTGCTACTCTGAGCAATAAAATATCACCAGCTTTGCGTTCTGATGCAGCTTCAGCAATTATCGCAGCTAATTTTTGGCTTGCTTCTTCTATTTGGGTGGGGTTTTTCAGCACACTATTTGTTAGTGGGACAGATTGTAATGGGAAATTTCCTTGGAAATAATCAGTCATTAAACCTCAGGTGCTTTCTTCCTTTTGAAACAATTGTTTACATTTACTTAACAAGTAACAAACAATCGATCTGAAAATGTGTCAATGGGTTTTTTTGAATACTAACAAAAAAACAGGTGTCTATGGAGGCTAGCTTGAAAAAGGGATTAGGGAATGGGGAGTAAGGACTAGGGGCCGGGAAGAAATATTTTCATGCCTCCGTTGTGTAATTTATTGCATGAACGTCTAGCTTGAGAATCCTAATTAAAAATTAGAATGCGATTCGTTGTCGCCTTGATGGGAGTATTACGAATCTTGCTTTGCGGTACAGCCGATTCATCGCATTAATTTTGCAGGCTTTAAAATTTTCTGTGTCTTCGCTTTAGCTTTCAACTCTCAAAATCTTTCCGCCAGAAGGCTAGGCTTTAGGCTGTCTATTAAAACTTACGATACAAGAGAACGCACTTATACCCGATCTCCCAAAAGTTTGATTAGCATGAATGTACTATTTGGTGTTTGGGGATACCAAGCACCTTTATTAATTATTAGATAAAAAATTTATATTCCTACGGTTTGAATTGAATGAAGTGAACCCGTGGGATTTTTGATTCAATACGAATGCAGCTAAAAAATTGTTTCTATATTGAAATTACTAAGTAAAATTTGATGCGGTTAACTTCTGTGTAATTAAGATTTTGATATCAAACCTACAGGAGGTGCAAATACAGCGGATTTCAGCTTAGTAAAATACAAATCCTAACTTCCAAAGGTATGATACAGGCTGTTTTACTCTCCGAAGTTTCGAGCCGAGACTTCCTCAACTCGAACTTCTCTCTGAATTCTGCTGTATGCAACATAACTCCACTGTCGTAGATTACACTTCTTGTTTGGTGATTATTGTTGAGTGAATTTCTCTACGATTTGCGATTAATGAGTAACACAACGACTCATACTGATTTAAAGCTTGCTCAAAAGCATACTGCTCAACGGCATATTGGCGACTTTTATAACCCAAAGTTTTAACTTTTTCAGGGTTTTGATACAAGTCTAAAATTGCCATTGCTAAAGCTTGGGGATCTTCTGGAGGAACGATAATTCCGCCGCCACTTTGCCTGATAGCCCTTGCTGCGGTACCGTTATCAGGGACAGAGGCAACTAAAGCCCGTCCGCTAGCAAGTAGCACTTGAATTTTTGACGGCATGTTGAAGGAAATAACATTTTTCTTTTGCACCACTAAACCAATATCCGCAGCTGCCAACATTTCTGGTAAATTTTTGCGGGGTTGAAATGGCAGTAGCAAAACATTATCTGCACCACAGTCTAAACATTCCTGTTGCAGTCGCTGTAAACCTTTTGCCTCCCCAACAATGACAAAGGCAATATCTGAGATGTGGCGCAACACAGAAGCCGCTTTGACAACGCTTTCTAAGCCTTGGGTCAGGGCGATGTTACCAGAATAAAGTACTACAAATTTACCATTTAGGTTGTGGGTTGTGCGGAAAGGGTTATTTTCTTGAGGTAAAGGGCGAATAAAATTGACATCAACCCAGTTAGGAATTTGCACAATTTTGTCAGCTTCTACGCCCTTAGATCGTAAATTTTCCACAAATCCATCGGCGATGACGCTAATTTTACTGGCACTGTGGTAGGCAAATTTTTCCAATAATGTAAATAACTGGATGAGCAATTTATTTTTAAGTAAACCTACGTGAACAGCTGCCTCTGGTAATATATCTTGTAGATTTAAGATTACAGGGCAAGCACGTAACCATCCTAAAAGAGCAACTGGTACACAGCTTGGTAGGGATGGTGAGGTGGAAAGGATAACATCTGGACGCCAACCCATGAGGGCGGGTACAAAACTAGTGACAACAAAGCTAGCATCTAGCAAGACTCGATCTAGTAAATTGGGTTGTGGACGAATCCAAACATAACTACGTTGGATTTCAACACCATTTTTGTATTCTGTAACATACCACTTGCCCCGATATTCTTGGTAAATTTGACGCTCAGGGTAGTTAGGCATGGCAGTAACTACGCGCACTTGGTGTCCCCGCTTGACTAGTCCCTCTGCTAATTCAGTCATTAATGGGGCAATACCAATTGGTTCTGGGTGATAGTTGTATGAGTAAATTAAAATTCGCATAGAAATTTAGTCTGAAATACCCCGGTTTTTTATTTAATGACAAAACTTGTCTTAAATATCTTTGGGAGCTTGCAAAGTCCCATATTTAATTGTGGCTTCAGAGTGTTTTTATGTCAGGGATTTTCCTTAAAGATTGAGTAAACTTTTATATTGAATTCTTAGGAGATAGGAGAATAAATTTTACTATTTAATCGAGGATTTCAAATGTTTACTTCTGGCTGGTACGTAAGTAAAAACCCTCAATTTTAGAATATTAGTATTAATATTTCATAATAATAGTGATTGAATGAGCGATCGCCCTTGTATTTTCTCTTTTTTTGCTGGTTCAGGTTTCCTCGATTTGGGTTTTGAAACCAGTGGATTTAACATTGTTTATGTTAATGAAATTTTTTCTCCATTCATGGCAGCATACCGCTATTCACGGCACGTTCTCAATCTAGAGTTACCAGAATACGGTTATCATGACGGTGAAGCAGGAGACGTAAGTAAACTTACGCAAGATTCACAAGCACAAAATATTTGCGAGTTAGTCAAAGACTGCCGTAAATTTAATGATATTGTTGGCTTTATTGGCGGGCCTCCCTGTCCTGATTTTTCCATTGGGGGAAAAAACAGAGGACATTTGGGAGATAATGGCAAGCTTTCAGCCTCTTATGTGGAATTAATTTGTGACAATTTTCCAGATTTCTTTTTATTTGAGAATGTTAAAGGTTTGTGGAAGACAAAAAAACATCGTTTATTTTTTGAATCTTTGAAGCAACGGCTAAAACAAGCAGGATATATATTAACAGAACGCTTAATTAATTCTATTGAATATGGTGTACCCCAAAATAGGGAAAGAATTATTTTGATTGGATTTCAAAATAATTTTCTCAAGGATAAGGGAACGCAATTAAATAGTCAAAAATTACTAAATAAAGATATTTTCCTTTGGGAAAGTTTCATACTGTACGACCGAAAAGATGTTTTTGCTTACCCTTGGCCTAAGTACGATGTATTTCAAGAAAACTCTCTTATGCCTTGTCCTGGGGATATTCCTCAAGAACTAACAGTTGAATACTGGTTTAGAAAAAATAATGTCCTTAAACATCCTAATGCTGAACATTACTTTCAACCAAGGGCAGCGATCGCAAAATTTGCTGTTATTGATGAAGGAGATGATTCTAAAAAATCTTTCAAGCGTCTTCACAGATGGCGCTATTCCCCAACAGCTTGCTATGGTAATAATGAAGTACATTTACATCCTTATAAAGTCCGACGAATTTCTGTAGCAGAAGCTTTAGCTATTCAATCGTTGCCTGCAAATTTTGTGCTTCCAGAAAATATGTCACTGACGAATATGTTTAAAACTATTGGTAACGGTGTACCATATTTAGCATCGAAAGCATTAGCTCAAACTATTATTAAGTTCTTAGTAAGTGACGTGAGAAATACTGCTGATATTCTTGACCTTACTGGCACTTAATGTCAACTTAAATACTTACAATAATTATGTGACATCTACACAACGAACATCCCAGATTAAGTCAGCAACTTATTTTCAGGATAAACTCGTAATAAATGTGGTTTAATATATATATAAGAAATGTTTTAATTTTTTATAAACTTTAATAATCAATCGCTGGCAGAAGACACGATGGCAGCAGACTATCCAGACATTGATATTGCGCCATTTATCGAGCACGCCCTGTTAACGCCAACTGCTACTCCAGAGCAAGTTGAGCAATGGTGTGAAGAAGCATATAGATTCAATTTTGCGGCTGTTTGCCTGTACCCTGCTTATGTCAAGCAAGCAGTCGAACTCCTTCACGCTAAGAACCCGAAAGTCTGTACGGTGATTGGCTTTCCTGCTGGTGCGACGACTTCAGCAGTCAAGTTGTATGAGGCTCAAGAAGCGGTGGAAAATGGAGCTACTGAGTTGGATGTGGTAATCAACTTGGGTTGGTTGAAAGCTGGCCAAACCGAACAAGTGCATCGCGAGATTGCCGAAATTTGCGAGGAGACTGGACAAACTGTGAAGGTAATTTTGGAAACTAACCTTTTGACAGATGCAGAAAAAAAAATAGCTGCTGAAATCTCTATGGATGCGGGAGCAAGTTTCTTAAAAACCAATACTGGTTGGAATGGTGGTGCCACAGTTGCAGATGTACGACTTTTGAAGGAATTAGCAAAAGAAAGGGTGGGAATTAAAGCTTCAGGTGGTATCCGTACTATCAATCAAGCTCTAGACTTAATCGTAGCGGGTGCTACTAGATTAGGGACATCTCGCGGTATCGATTTGATCCGCCAGCGCGATAACCTGGAAAAGGGTAAATAGTCATTTGTCCTTTGTCCTTTGTCATTTGTCCTTATTTGTTCGCTAAGTGGCTAATGACCAATGACTAATAACCAATGACCAATGACTAATGACTAATGAGTAGAACCTACAAAGCAACCGGAATTAATCTTAAAACCCAGGCGCTCGGAGAATCGGATAAAATAGTGACAATTTTGACACCAGAATTCGGTCTAGTTCGAGCAGTGGCTCCAGGGGCACGCAAGCACAACTCAAGCTTGGGCGGTAGGAGCGGTATGTTCGTTGTTAATGAACTATTGATTGCCAAAGGGCGATCGCTTGATAAAATTACTCAAGCACAAACGTTAAAAACTTATCCAGGTCTAGCTAAAGATTTGGGGAAATTAGCTGCTAGTCAGTATTTAGCAGAAATAGTACTGTCTCAAGCTTTGAGCGAACAACCCCAAGAAGAACTTTATGAGTTATTCAACGAACATCTCCATCGATTGGAGGTGTTGCCTAGTGGAAATACGTCTGGTGTTTTAGCTCATCTGGCTCATGGGGTGTTTCACCTTTTAGCCTTAGCAGGACTGACGCCGCAAGTCCAAGTTTGTTGCTTGTCTGGGCGACCCCTGAAGCCAGACTTTACAGACCCCAACTGGCACGTAGGATTTAGTAACCCTGCGGGTGGAACGGTTTGTTTAGAAGCTTGGAAAAGTTTGCGAACAGATAGGGAGATGGCGAAATGGGAAGATGGGGGAGAAATAACCAATGCCCCATCCCCCATACCCAACGCCCAAACAGTTGTTGTACATCAGCAAGAAATACCTGTGATTTCCAGTCGTCCTGGTGCAATGGAATTAGCTCTGCTTCAACATCTATCGCAACCAGAGATCTTACAAATTGATGGTGCTAGAGATATTAACTGGTTATCTGTCGAGCAGATTTTACGCCAGTATGCTCAGTATCAATTAAGCCGCCCTATTCGCTCTGCTACCTTGATCGACTCTTATTTTGCTGCCAACCATGATGCAATCGTCTGATTTGGATACTAAAATCCTACCTTCATCACCAAGCCTGATTAAAAAACAGAATAGGGCATCAGACCATACAGTAACTAATCATCTGAGTGCCGTCTCTAAGTCTACACCCGATCGAATCAATGGCCAAGAAATGTCCCCAAAAGACGTTTCTCAAAGCGATCGAAATTGGACAGAGGAAACACCAAAAACTCATGTTCAAAGTCAATCAGATGCACCAAACCAAGACCAATTAACCAATGGTCAGGCTGATAAAAATAATGATGCCGATAATGGGTTAGATCTACGCAATGGAAAGAATTTACCACTAAGCACTATTCCAGAAACAGAACCACCGAAAATAGATGAGGCTGGGCCAAAAAATGCAAAACAGCGGGGGTTTGTACCAGTATTAAAAAACTTTAATTTCTTGGCTCTTTGGGGCGGTCAAGTTTTTTGTCAACTGGCAGATAAAGTTTATTTAGTGTTAATGATTGCTTTGATTAATACTCAGTTTAAGGCTGGAAATCAGAGCATTAGTGGATGGGTATCAGCTTTAATGATGGCTTTTACTATTCCAGCAGTATTGTTTGGTTCTGTCGCAGGTGTGTTTGTAGACCGATGGTCGAAAAAGGCTGTGCTGGTGGCTACGAATGTTTGGCGCGGTATCTTAGTTTTGTCAATTCCCTTTCTGTTGTGGTTGACTCATGACTGGAGGCCCATAGGGGTATTACCAGTGGGCTTTTTGATGATCCTGGCTGTGACTTTTTTAGTTTCCACACTGACGCAGTTTTTTGCACCAGCGGAACAAGCAGCAATTCCTTTAGTAGTAGAAGAACAACATTTACTCTCGGCTAATTCGCTTTATACAACAACAATGATGGCATCGGTAATTGTTGGGTTTGCCGTTGGAGAACCGTTATTAGCGATCGCTGATGGACTTTGGTTGCAGTTTAGTGGTAGTAATGGTTTGGGGAAAGAACTTTTGGTAGGTGGAAGTTATGCGATCGCTGGAATCATTTTGTTCCTGCTGAGAACTAACGAAAAACCTCACGCACCCGAAACCGAATTCCCTCATGTGTTCTCTGACTTGCGAGATGGTCTATCCTATCTGCAAGCAAATCATCGCGTCCGTAATGCCTTACTCCAGCTGATTATCTTGTTTTCTATCTTCGCAGCTTTAACTGTTTTAGCTGTTCGGATGGCGGAAATAATTCCCAACATGAAAGCCTCGCAATTTGGCTTTTTGCTTGCGGCGGGTGGTGTTGGCATTGCAGCCGGAGCAACAATTCTCGGTCAGTTTGGTCAACGCTTCTCATACACGCAACTAAGCCTGTGCGGTTGTTTCGGTATGGCAGTATCGCTGATTGGGATTTCTGTGTTTACAACACATTTGTGGATAGTTTTGTTACTAATTACCTTGTTAGGTATTTTTGGCGCACTAGTCGGCATTCCTATGCAAACTGCAATTCAGACAGAAACACCTCCAGAAATGCGTGGTAAAGTTTTTGGTTTACAAAACAATGTAATTAACATTGCTTTGTCTTTACCTTTGGCATTAGCTGGTGTAGCAGAAACTTTTGTGGGCTTACAGGCAGTATTTTTCGGACTAGCTGCGATCGCTTTTTCAGGAGGAATATTAACCTGGTATAACTCACATCAGTAGTTATTAACAGGAGCTATTATTCATTACCTCGAAATAATTACTAATTTACTTAAAAATTTTGTCTTCGTGCTAAACTAAGTCCAGTCAAAATTTATCGCATACTTGCCGCATATCAATCTGAGCATTAGTCAGAAGAAGTTGTTTAAATATAACAAATTAACAACTTATTCAGTAAGATCGAGAAAGCCATAAATTCACCAGTTTAATTAGCTAAAAAATTAGCTTTTTAAACTAATTTTTGGCATATATTCTCTAATAAGTATAAACCAGCAAGTATAACACGATAAAAGCAACAAAGGACGCAAAGTTAATTAATACATCAAACCCGCTTTTTTTACAGCCAAATAAAGAATGCGTATAGCCTGGATTGGAAAAAAATCGCCCTTTTGCGGTAATGTCACCTACAGTCGAGAAATAACAAATGCCTTGCTAGACAGGGGACATCAAGTTAGTTTTCTCCACTTCGCACAAGAAGAATCAGAACCTGAAAATTGGCCAAATCTTCAAGAGGTTCCCCTACCTTTCATTTATAAGTCCCAGGTTTACACAATCCCTACTTTTAAGGCAACCAAAGTTTTAACCGATTCACTCCGAGAAATTAAGCCAGATATCGTCCATGCTTCCTTAACTTTATCTCCTCTAGACTTTTTTTTACCAGAAATCTGTGAAGAACTGAGGCTACCTTTAATTGCTACTTTTCATACACCGTTTGCTGGTAAGGGAGCAAAACTGATATCAGGAACACAGCTTTTGGCTTATCAGCTCTATGCGCCTTTTTTGGTTAACTACGATCGCGTGATTGTATTTTCCCAAATTCAGCGAGAATTATTGGCAGGGATGGGTGTAAGGGAAAAAAATATTGCGATCATCCCTAACGGTGTTGATACCATCAAGTATTCTCCAGGGGCTTCTAGAGTCAAAGCAGAATTTCAAGCGGAACGCTTATTTGTTTATCAAGGTCGCATAGCACCAGAGAAAAATGTTGAACCTTTGCTGAGAGCTTGGAAACAGTCGCCAATGCAAGCTAATAGCAAGCTGTTAATTGTTGGCGACGGGCCTTTAAAGTCCTCTCTAGAGCCGTTTTATGGTTGGGAATACGGAATTATTTGGTTGGGATTTGTTGCTGATGAAAATCGGCGGATTGAAATTTTGCGGGGCGCGGATGTATTTATTTTGCCTTCATTGGTTGAAGGGCTATCTTTATCTTTGTTAGAAGCAATGTCATGTGGGTTGGCTTGTTTGGCAACAGATGTCGGTGCAGACGGAGAAGTCTTAGAAAAAGGAGCGGGTATAGTTATTAATACCAAAACAGTGCGATCGCAATTAAGAACTCTCTTACCAGTATTACAAGATCATCCAGAGTTAACAATACTACTAGGGCAAAAAGCTAGACAGCGTGTATTAGACCGCTATACTCTCAGTAAAAATATTACTCTGCTAGAAGAACTTTATAAAGAAGTTTTAACACAGCGACCTTTACCGCTCAGTCATAGAGCATAAAGAAAAGGGAAAAAGGCGATCTCAATTTTTTAGCTCATCATTGTTGTGGAGACACACCACACCTTTTCTTCATTAGTATTCGTTTGTATAAGCCGTACATACAACGCTAGAATGACTGATAAAAGGAGAGTTATTGATGTCCCAAAGTGAAGTTGTGACTGTTCGGCTGACTCCAGAATTATATAAATCCAATTACCTGCAATGGTTAGAGGAGACTATTAAATGTCTCAAAACCAGGCAATTAGAAAAGGTTGACTATGAAAACTTAATAGAAGAACTGGAAGATTTGGCGAAAAACGAAAAAAGGCGAGTTAGAAGTCTGTTGGAACAGATTGTTAGACATTTACTGCTTTATCAATATTGGGATGTAGAAAAGCCAAGAAATGCTAATCATTGGGCTGCGGAAATTGTTAGTTTTCGCAACCAAATCAATGAAGATTTAAGTGCCAATTTACGCAACCATTTGGAGGACAGTTTCAGCATAATTTACAGTAATGCATTAGATTACGTTAAAGCTAAAACAAAGCTGACTAATTTACCTGAATTATGTCCTTATAGCTTAGAGCAAATTTTGGACAAAGATTGGTTACCTTAATCTGGAATTTTGATTCTTTGACTGAAATATATTCATTTTTCAATTATCCACTAAAGACCATCCCAAAGTAGTTGGCTGTTCATAAACCCGCTTCAAAGTATTCACATCCCTAACTGAAATAGGCGACGGTTTACGAACTTGGGAAAAGTATAAAGCATCGGTTTGTAGGGGGCTATGACCCCAAATTCCCAAAGCGTGTCCGAGTTCGTGGCGGGCTGCTGCTTGGATATACTCACCTGTTTGACTGGGACTTAGCAAGATGGTGAAGCGGTGGAATAGAACTTTATTGTTGGTGTATAACTCGTAAGTGGTTTGTGCCGATCGCGCACGGGGTATATTACTACCTGGAGAAATTTGTAGAGGTGGTGCTTTTCGCACAATTGTAATATCAGCAACTTCTGGCTGTTGGATTACTGTCACAGGCAAATAAGTATTCCATTCCTGCACAGCTTCTAAGATACTTTTCACCCATGCTTGAGCTTGTTTTTCGCTCGCGGCTTTTGGTGTCTCTACGTAAACTTTAATAGGAAATTGCGACCAAATTAAATAACCAACTTGAGTTGTTGTGACTTGTGAAAAGTAATCGCCAGTGTTAGTGTTATCTTGCCACTGTGCGAGTTTGGGCGGCAAGGGATGAGATTTTGGCGAAGGGGAGAGGGAGAGAGGGGAAGATGAAACAGTGGGGGAGATGGGGAGATAACGTGAATAAGCAATGCTCATTGCGCCATGCCCCAAGCTAGTAAAAACAACTAGCAGCCCTGTACCAATAGTTAAGCCAAGAGCTGCTAATAATCGCTGTCTAATTAAATTTTTAGGGGTTTTAGGTGTTGAGTATTGCGTTTTCTTCCTCATCTCGCCCTTACCCCATGTTTATTTAGGCAGCCAGCCAGCACTTAAAACTACTGTTAAACCAAGAAAAATGACTGTCAACGCCCAGGTAACTCGGTTCAAGGTATTTTCTGCACTTTTAGTGCTGCTAAATAGTTGAGCTTGTCCACCAATGGCTCCAATACCATCACCTTTGGGGCTATGCAGCAAAACTAAGATAATTAGACCAACGGCAGAAAAGGCCCAAATGCCTTGCACGATATTAGTAACTGTCATGGTAGCAATCTCATTTATAACAAGTTTTAAAAAAGAGGAGTTAGGAGTTAGGAGTTAGGAGTTAGGAGTTAGGAAAGTCTGAATTTATCGCTCCTCACTATTAACTCTTCACTCTTAACTTTTTTACAAGCCCACTTGCACGGGGGTGCGAGTGCGTTGTAAGTCATATTCTGCTGTTTTCAGCAGCGATCGCCCTGTCATTTCTGGTGGTTGAGGCAACTGTAAAATCTCTAGAATAGTAGGGGCAATGTCGGCTAGCTTGCCATCGCTTCGCAGCTCGACATTTGTACCATATCCAGGGATTTTGACTTTTTCTCCTTCCACAAGGATAAAGGGGACTGGATTAGTTGTGTGAGCTGTCCAGGGGTTACCCTCTTCATCTAGCATATACTCGGCGTTACCATGATCGGCAGTAATAATTGTTGTGCCGCCGGCTTTGATAACGCTCTCTAATAAGCGTCCCAAACAGCGATCGACTGTTTCAATGGCTGTAATGGTGGCTTCAATCTGACCAGTATGCCCTACCATGTCTGGATTGGCATAATTAATCACAACTAAAGAATATAAACCTTTTTGAATGGCAGCGATCGCTACGTCTGTAACTGCTGCTGCTGACATCGCTGGGGCGTGGTCGTAGGTCGCTACCATTGGGCTGCTGACTAATTCCCGGTCTTCGCCAGGAAAAGGTTCCTCCAAACCCCCATTAAAAAAATACGTGACGTGGGCGTATTTTTCGGTTTCGGCGGTGCGGAATTGCTTGAGATTGTGATTCGCTATCACTCCTCCCAGAATATTATTGAGATTTTGTGGCTCAAAAGCCACAGCTACGCGTAAGTCTTGGTCGTATTGGGTAAACGTGACAAATGAGAGCGGTGTGATTTGCTGTCTTTCAAAACCGTTAAATTCAGGGCTGACAAAGGCTTGAGTTAGTTGTCTGGCGCGATCGGGGCGGAAGTTGAAAAATATCACTCCATCCCCTGGTTTTACTGCGCCTGGAGCAATTCGGATTGGTAGGACAAATTCGTCCTTCACTCCTTGGGCGTAAGATGCTTCCAAGACTTCTACAGCCGTGAGACCATTACCAACAGTATCTTGGGTCATGACATCGTAGGCGCGTTTTACTCGATCCCAGCGGCGATCGCGATCCATCGCGTAGTAGCGACCGCTGACGGTGACTATGCGCCCGATTCCGATGCGGTCTATATAATCTTGTAGCTGGGCGATCGCTTTTACGCCCTCCGTTGGCGCGGTATCACGACCATCAGTAATTGCGTGGATACAAACTTCTGAAATTCGCTGCTCTTTAGCTAAGTCAAGTAGACCAAATAGATGGGTGATATGGGAATGTACCCCACCCTCAGAACAAAGCCCTATTAGATGTAGCTTGCCATTTTGAGAGCGAACTTTCTGGCAAATTTTGACAAGTGCTGGGTTGGAAGTGATAGAACCATCTTCGACCGCATCCGAGATGCGTACCAGTTCTTGCGGTACAACTCGCCCAGCACCAATGTTCAAATGACCAACTTCTGAGTTGCCCATTTGACCATCTGGCAACCCTACGGCTTTTCCTGATGTGTGGATGAGGGTATGCGGGTAAGCTGCCCATAAACTGTCCACAATGGGAGTTTTAGCAGCAACAATAGCGTTTCCTCGCCTCTGCTCGCAGTAGCCCCATCCGTCTAAAATGACTAGCACCACAGGAGCAACAGGTGCTTTGGTCATAGTAAAATTGCCCTTTACTTTTTGTAATACCCGAATGATACCATTGCTAATCGCCGCCGCAAGTGAATTTCTGCTTATTAACTTCTTTTATGAACTACTTGCAGCTTTTTGAGACATTTATTAAATAATAGTAATCTTTCTATGATGATTTAGATCTTGAATAATCAGGGATTATTTAGTAAGCTGTCGTCCTTTTAAGTTGCATATCAACTCGTCAGGTTGTCCTGTGTCCTTTGTCATTTGTTGGTGGTAACTCATGACTAAATTACTAATGACCAATGACAGTCTCCATCGCAAAATGCAACGTTCGGGTATGTTAGGTTATTAGCTGTATAGTACAGGCTTAAATTAACAAAAAGTTAACAGTTATCAAGTCGCACTGATACAGCCTGTTTCAGGTAAATGAAGTACACGGGTAGGGGCACAATATATTGTGCCCCTACGATTATCTGTATTCACTTTAGGTGATAAGTGGTGTTAACCAAGCCAGAAAAGTGACAAATGATAACTGTTGAACTTTACTAACCAATATTTCAGTTTTTCATTTTCGTTTCGTAGCAGCTTTGGCAGCTTTAGCAGCTTTTTTAGCAGCTTTTTCGGCTTCTATTGCAGCTAACCTGACTTCTTCTTTTTCTTCGGCAATTTTTTGGAGATAGTAATGATAATCTCCTAAATAAACGCGGAATTCACCGTCTCTAATCTCGACAATTTTGTTGGCTACTTGAGAGATAAAGTAGCGGTCATGGGATACAACAATTGCCGTACCGTCATAATTTTGGAGCGCTTCTTCCAGCATTTCTTTTGCTGGAATATCTAAGTGATTTGTCGGCTCATCCAAGATTAATAAGTTGGCGGGACGTAAAAGCATTTTTGCCAATGCCAAACGAGCTTTTTCTCCTCCACTTAATGCCCCTACTGCCTTAAATACTGTGTCACCACTAAATAAAAATCGTCCTAAAAGTGTCCGGACTTCTTCATTTTTCCAGTCAGGAACTTCATCATGGATTGTTTCCATGACAGTTCTTTTCAAGTCCAAAGCTTCAGCCTGATTTTGTTCAAAGTAACCAGGAATCACGTTATGATCGCCTAATTGAACAGTACCTTCTGTCGGCGGTTCCATAGCCATAATTACGCGCAGAAGTGTAGATTTTCCAGCACCGTTGGGGCCGAGAAAAGCAATGCGATCGCCTCGTTCAATTAAGAGATTCGCTCCCAAAAACAAAATTTTATCATCATAGATATGAGTAAAATCTTTGATGTTTACCACTTCGCGTCCACTGCGCGGTGCAGGAGGAAAACGAAAGTGTAGAGTTCTCACTCCAGCTACAGGTGCTTCGATACGCTCAATTTTTTCCAGTTGCTTTTCCCGGCTTTTGGCCTGGGTACTGCGGGTAGCACTGGCACGAAATCGATCGACAAAAACTTGTTGTTTTTCTAATTCTTTCTGCTGGCGTTCGTAAGCACTCAGTTGTGCGGCTTCATTTTCAGCTTTCTGTTGCAAATATGCGGAATAATTGCCCAGGTAAGTACTAGAAACACCGCGTTCAGTTTCCACTATTTGGGTGCAAAGACGGTCAAGAAATTCCCGGTCATGGGAAACTATAACCATCGGAGTAATCAGTCCCTTGAGGTAATTTTCCAGCCACTCAATGGTTTCTAAATCCAGATGGTTTGTTGGTTCGTCCAGCAGTAATAAGTCGGGTTTTTGCAGGAGGATTTTACCCAAACTCATCCGCATTTGCCAGCCGCCACTAAAAGCGCTGACAAGGCGATCGCCATCTTCTACTCCAAATCCCATTTCTGGTAAGATTTTCCCAATGCGTGCGTCCAAGCCATAGCCATCCAAACCTTCAAATTGTCGCTGTAAACGATCCAATTTGTTTATTAGCCGTTCGAGTTCCTCTGGAGTAGCAGTTTCCATCTCCCGTTGTACTTCCGCTAGAGATAACTGTACTTGGTTGGCTTCTTTGAAAACTGTCCAAAATTCTTCTCTAACGGTGCGGCTGGGGTCTACTTCAAACTCTTGGTTGAGGTAAGCTATGTGTAAACTGGCAGGACGAATGATTTCGCCTGAGCTGGGTTCAATTTCCCCAGTGATGATTTTAAGTTGGGTAGATTTTCCAGCACCATTGACACCGACTAAGCCAATGCGATCGCCTGGTTTAACTTCCCAGTTGATATCTTTGAGAACTTCGCCTGTAGGATAAATTTTACTAATATGTTCGAGTCGCAGCATTAAGTTTCTCTCAGGTAGGGAGTGGGTGATTGAGGACGAAGTAGTAACACCGCTTCCAATATTAACAAAAATTAACTATAAATTCGTCCCTGGAAAGTTCTGGAACTGCAAATCAAATTTAGCTTGAGCTAAGTCATTTAAATTATCGCATCCCTGTTAATACTGGCTTTTTGTTACTTATTTGACTTGTTTAACACTTAAATCACAGGTCGCAGGCACTTGTTCCACAGTCACCCTCAATTTCAATAAGACGGGTATGAATTTAAAATTAGCCTGCGCCCCCCTTCTTGAAAGCCCTGAGAAAACAGTTTTGGGTTGTGGGCTTGTTTTATTGTTAAATCTAACCCTTGTGCGATTTTGTCTGCCTTGATGATTTTTTACCATTTAGGAATTTTCGTTTGTTGTTTATAGGTTACTTTCTTTTTCTGAACCATTTCGCACTTCTAGCAACCGTTCTTTTGCTATTCCTAATATGCGTGAAAGTGGTGCTAATAAACTATCATCAAATGCTTCTCCAGCATAAATATTATTCAGTTCAGTGGGGGATAGTTTAAAAGTATCGCAAAATTTAGCAAACTCTTGATTACTTAAATCAAGTTCCTTTTGGCGATCGCGCAATAACACAGCGATGGCTCTAGTTCCATATTTGGGACGTTCGCTAGTTTTTACATATTTTTCCATTAAATAATTAACTTTACTTGTATCGCCGCCTATTTTTTTAATTAAATCAGTACAAGCCATTTTTAGTGCTTTTTTTAAAACTTCTTCTTCGTTGAGGAATTTAATAACTTCACTAGCATACTCTTGTTTGAAAAAACCAACTAAATTACCTTTGTGATAAATAGGTACGTAAGAGTTATTAACTTCGAGTTGCCAATCTAATGGTTCATTGCGTAACGACATAGTTGCACCTGTCCAAATTGGATGCTCCCCATTTTAAAACTATTTATACTTAGTCGCCAGTAGTTATATTTAGGCTTAAATACAAATCCCCGACTTCTCAAAAGCCGGGGATTTGTTCTGGATTATATCTTTCCCAACGCGATGCCTTAAATATTTTGGCAATTTCTATGTAATGAATTAATTAAGAAAAATGGTAGTAATTATCCTTCCCAATCTTGACGAGTATCGCACAGAAAATTTTCTGCGATCGCATCATCAAATAAATAAGGGCAATTTTCTGGAAAAGCTCGTAATGGTAAGTTAGTTTCTCGTAGCGCTAAATCTACTCCTGCTTCAAAGCCATCTAACAAAGCTTCTTGTATTCGAGACTTTAAGCTAGGGTTCTGCCGCAAATGCCTGTGAATGGCACGACGCTGTTCTCGAATTGTTAAAAACCAACTGCGAGACCTTTGTTCGGGTTGATACTCCCACTTCAACAGATGACCGAGTAATATACTCAGAGGACTCACGAGTTCCCGATACTCCTGTCTCCCCAAAGCTTGAATTTCCTCTTGCAGGTGTTCCCAGTCTAGTTCATTAACTAGCCTCTGCTCTAAGGCTTTCGCCTGCTGCTGTGTCCAGCCGTAGAAGTCTTGGTCGTACAAACAAGGTTTGTCCATATCCATATTTAAACGCAAAGGAGCGCAGAGGTCAGCGCAAAGGTACGCAAAGAATTTGCTACGAATTAATGAAACGTTGTACTTAGTTTCTCCACTGATTGCATTCTGAATTCTGAATTCTGAATTCTGTTTTGATTATGACCAAATATTCAACTGGCCTTTGCTTCGTCGCCTGAAGCTTCAGCCACAGCAGCAAACCTATCAGCCGCAGCCTGAACGATTTGAGCAACTTGGCTAAGAGGCATATGCTGTATTTGTCTGAGAATCAAACTTAAATCTGAGGTTTCTTGTATTGGCTTGCCATCCAAGCAACTAAGTAACTCTTGGAGTGTGTAACCCGCTCTCGCTGCGATTTTTGCCAAATATTCTGTGTCTGGCACATTTACACCCTTTTCCCACAACTGAACAGCTGTAGCAGAAACTCCCAAAAGCTTGCCAAAAGCCCGCTGGCTCATGGAACCGCGAGCTAGTTTGATGATTTCAATCAGTTTTTCTCTGCTTTCGATGTTCACTGCTTGTGTAGCTAGTCAACTGCATTTATTAGTTTAGTGAGAAACTTTAAAACTTTAGTTTATTATTGACAACTTTAATTGTTAATAATAATTTAAATAAACATTGTAACTAAGCAACGTTGATTTAAATCATAGAGTATAGACGCTGCTAGCTTATTTGGCATTTTTGCCAGTCACACAAAACGTGCATCATGTTTTCCAAGCCACGCCAAACAAAAAATATCGCCGTAAAGGTCGAAATTTCATCACCTCTAATAAAATTAAACCAGAACAGTGGCAAATCTCAAACCGTGAAGCAAAAGAAGCTCTCAACACCAAAGGCTATAAAATCAAGCAAATCAAGAAAATCCAATGTCTGAAGCATCAGGCGTGTATTTCTTACTGGGATGAAGCAGGTAACATCTGTAGTAGCTTTTTCAGCTACCGCATTTTTGGGCGTTGGCAAGAAGAAGTAGAAAATTTAATTTATACCAGCCAAACCCTGAAGCAATGGGCAAGAGTAAATTACGTTATGAAGCACGAATTTGCCTATTATCCATATCCCAGTCAAATGGAAGATGTACTCTGCGCTGCATTAAAAAACCGCTTGCATGTGTTGAAAAGAACATCATAACAAGCGGTTTCCCAAAGTTTTTACTAATAAAAATTAATTAACGCTAGCAGTTGCCAATTCAGCTAGACGTTCCTGTTGGTCTTGGGAGATGCAAGATTGGATAATAGTTTCTAAATCGCCTTCCAAGACAGGATTAAGAGAATAGTTTTGACCTAAACGGTGGTCGGTAACGCGGTTGTCTTTATAATTGTAAGTGCGAATTTTTTCCGATCGCGATCCCGTTCCAACTTGCGATCGCCGCATCGAAGTTACAGCTTCTTGTTGTTCGCGTAACTTCATTTCATACAACTTCGCCCGCAAAATTTGCATCGCCCGTTCTTTGTTTTGCAACTGGCTGCGTTCTTCCGTACAGAAAATGCGAATTCCTGTAGGTTTGTGCATCAAGTCAACGGCTGTTTCCACCTTGTTTACGTTTTGTCCGCCAGCTCCACCAGAACGAGCCGTGGTCATTTCAATATCCTTCGGGTCAATGTGGATTTCTACATCATCCACCTCTGGCATAATTGCCACCGTAGCAGTGGAAGTGTGAACCCGTCCGCCTGCTTCTGTAAGCGGCACCCGCTGTACGCGATGCACTCCAGCTTCAAACTTTAGCTGACTGTAAACGTCGTCACCTTTAATTTCCAGAATTACTTCTTTCCAACCGCCCATTTCTCCCAGAGATTCACTCACCAGAGAAACTTTCCAACCTTGAGTTTGGGCGTAGCGAGTGTACATCCGCATCAAATCACCAGCCCAAATACTGGCTTCATCGCCACCCGTACCAGCGCGAATTTCCAACATGATATTCTTTTCATCATTGGGGTCGCGAGGCAGCAATAAGACTTTCAAGCGATTCTCTAAATATTCTATTTTTTCCTCAAGTTCATCTACTTCCAGTGCTGCCATTTCTTGGAGTTCTGGGTCGCTTGTAGATTCTTTAAGTACCTGACGCGCTCCGATCAAGTCTTCTTGGGCTGTTTTCCAAATTTCATAGGTATTAACTACCTCTTCCAAAGAAGAACGAGACTTAGCAATTTGTTGATATTCATCAGGGTTGCTAGCAGTATCGGGGTCGCCAAGACGACGGGTTAATTCATTAAAGGTTTGTTCAACGGATTTTAGTTTGTCCAGTAAGTATGATTCAGCCATGACGAGTGCGATCGCTCCTTAAAAAAATAACAAATTGGCTCGAGCATATAAATGACAATCGACCCCGAAAAATGCAGGGTCGTCGTTAACAGCAGAGCCAACCCGCTACTTTTTCTTTTTGGTGCCGGAGCTTTGTTCGCTGGACATACCGTATTTCCGGAGGAATCGCTCAACTCGACCTTCGGTGTCAATAATCTTCTGGGTGCCGGTGTAAAATGGGTGATTTCCAGACCAAACATCTACGTGCAGTTCTGGCTTGGTAGAGCCAACGGTCATCACAACTTGACCGTTACAGTAGACCTTAGCATCTGGATACCACTTGGGATGAATATCAGATTTAGCCATTGTTCCTTTTGTGGTGAATCTATAAAAATTATAACTTTTTGGTTGAAATTAGGGCTAGGGACTGGGGACTAGGGACTGGGAAAGAAAAAAGACTGACTTACTTTCTCTAATACCCAATGCCCAATGTGCCCCATATCCTAACGCTTAGAGTACTGAGGCGCTTTCCGGGCTTTGTGTAAACCATATTTTTTCCGTTCCTTTGCCCTGGGATCGCGAGTTAGGTAACCTTCGGTTTTCAAAGGTGGGCGGTTGTCTGGGTCTAGTTGGCACAAAGCACGAGCAACTCCCAAGCGAACAGAATCAGCCTGTCCGGTCAAACCGCCGCCTTCTGCTTTTACCAAAATGTCATATTCGTTTTCTAATCCCAAAGTTTCTAAGGGTGCTTTGATGACTCCCAGGTAATTGGCATTGAATTGGAAATACAAGTCTCCATCTTTACCATTAACAGTCAGTTTACCAGTACCTGGTACTAGGCGTACTCTTGCTACTGCTGACTTGCGGCGACCAGTACCCCAGTACACGGCGCGACCGCTATTGGTATCTACTGCTACCATTAACTTTCTTCTCCAGGAATTGTACTAATTTTTAATTCTTTGGGCTTTTGAGCTTCGTGGGGATGAGTTGGCCCGGCGTAAACTTTCAGCTTGGTAAATAACTGCTTACCCAGGCTATTTTTGGGTAGCATACCTTTGACTGCGTGTTCTAAAATCCGCTCTGGTAGGCGCTGTTGTAGCTTTGCAAAGGTTTCTGTTTTCATCCCACCAGGACGACCAGAGTGGCGACGGTACACTTTTTGAGTGCGCTTTTTGCCTGTGACTGCTACTTTCTCAGCATTAACAACGATTACGAAGTCACCTGTATCTATGTGGGGTGTAAATTCGGGTTTGTTTTTGCCTCTGAGGACTTGAGCGATTTCACTAGCGAGGCGTCCGAGCCGTTTATCGGTGGCATCTACTACGTACCACTCACGCTCAAGGGATGCTTGAGAAGGAAGGTAAGTTTTAACTATTGTCATTTGTTATTTGTCCTTTGTCCTTTGTAATTTGTCATTTGTCCTTTGTAATTTGTCATTTGTCCTTTCTCAGTTGCCGTTTGCTAATGACCTGTTTGACCAATGACTAATGACTAATGACTAATGACCAACTTTGGCAGGGTATCGTACCAAATCTCCTTTGGAAAGGGAAAATCTGGATAGCCGACTCGCAACAAGCACAAACCTTGAGCTGGTGCGGCGTGTTTGACTTCTTGGCGGCGTTCCTCTTTCCAGAGTTCGGTGAAGTTGGAAAGTGTACGTTCTCCAGAACCTACTTGTACCAACATTCCTACCAACAGCCTTACCATGCCATACAAAAATCCATCTGCCTGTATTTCAATATGGATAAATGACCCACTGCGACGACATTCTGCTGCTTGTACCTCTACCCAGGAATGCGATCGCTTTGACCCTGCACGATGAAAAGCAGCTAAGTGATGCTTTCCCAAGAGAGGTTTGAGGGCAGCTTGGATTAATGATTCATCCAGGGGTGCATAATAATAATGCCAACTGAAGGGTTTCACGAACAAGTTAAGTCGATCTTCAGTGTATATTGTGTAGCGATACCGCCGATAGGCTGCGCTAAACCGGGCGTGCCAACGGGCATCTACACCAGCTGAAGCCCTGATTAATATATCTGATGGCAGATTGCTGTTGAGGATTGTTGCCCACTTTTGAGCTGGAATTAAACCTGTTGCTTCAAAATGGGCTACTTGAGCAGCAGCATGGACTCCGGCATCGGTTCGTCCGGCGCCGTGTAGTGTCACATGATGTCCGAGAATAGTAGCGATCGCTTTTTCGATCTCTTCTTGGACTGTACGCTGGTTCTTTTGCCTTTGCCAGCCATGAAAATGAGTGCCCAGGTATTGGATTACCAAGGCTACTCGCTGAGTTGGTGTAGGCTGCTGGCTTTCTAACATACAGATTTTGTCCTTTGTCTTTCGTCCTTTGTCATTTGTTAATGACTAATGACCAATGACTAATGACTAATGACTTAAACCAACTCAAGTATTGCCATCTGGGCATTATCGCCCCGACGCGGTACGGTATGCACAATACGGGTATAACCGCCTTGGCGATTACCATACCTAGTGGGAGCTTGTTCAAACAAAGCGTGAACTAAGGCTTTGTCGAAGATGTAGCCAAGGGCTTCCCGACGTGCAGCCAAAGAGCCGTTTTTAGCTAAGGTAATCATTTTATCTACTTCACTCCGTACAACTTTAGCGCGAACTAAAGTGGTGGTGATTTTACCATGACGGATGAGTTCGGTGGTGAGCGATCGCAATAAAGCGCGGCGCTGGTCTGCTGGTTTACTGAGTTGTTTGACGCGACAACGGTGACGCATAATTAAGCACTTATGAACTACAAACAGTTTTCATATCATGTCCATTCGATCGCTTATCAAAAAACTCTCCGCGTCTTCGCGTCAGAGCGTCTATAAGTAATCAACCGGACTCGATATCACTTAAGGGTGTTTAGAGCCTCTTTCTTGGGGCAAGGTGATGCCCAAGCGACGCTGCAAAGCTTCTACGACTTCTTCTGCTGACTTTTGACCAAAGTTTTTAATTTCTAGGAGGTCTTCTTGGGTATAATCCAACAAGTCGGCTACAGAATTCACTTGTGCGCGTTTGAGACAGTTATATGCCCGTACAGAAAGTTGCAACTCTTCGATGGGAATCTGAGCAGTTGGGTCTTCTGAAATTTCCGAACCTGTATCTGTTGGTTCTAGGGAAATATCTTTCAACGGGTTGAATAAATCTACCAAGATTCCAGCAGCAGAGGATAGTGCTTCTTGCGGTGATATACTGCCATTTGTCCAAACTTCCAACAATAGTCGGTCTTTGGTAATTGACCCATCCCCACGAGCTTCTTCGACACTATAGTTTACTTTTCGCACTGGCATAAACACCGAGTCGATTTGGAGAAAGTCCAACGATGTAGCTTCCTCACGTCCTCGTTCTACAGTGCGATAACCTTTACCTCTCTCGATCCGAAATTCCATTTCCAGCTTTCCACCTTCGGCGATGGTGGCTACATACTGGGTCGGATCGATGACTTCTACTTCACTAGGTAAATCAAAATGCGCCGCAGTAATTGTTGCTGGGCCGTTAACGAGTAACCTACCAATTTGGGGTTGCGAGGAATAGTTTTTCAGGATAACTTCCTTCATTCTCATGAGGATTTCCAGCACATCTTCCCGCACGCCAGGGACTGTAGCAAACTCATGTGAAACGCCTGCAATCCGGACTGCTGTAACTGCCGTACCCTCTAGATTGGACAGTAAAACCCGCCGCAGCGCGTTACCGACCGTTGTTCCTTGACCGCGCTCTAGAGGTTCCAAAACAAATTTACTGTAATGGTTGCGGCTTTCTTCAGTATTAGACTCTACACATTCTATTTGAAACTGCGCCACGGATTAGCCTCCCTTTTTTAAGGTGCTGCTAGCAGACAAATCTATTGCCTCCCGAATTAAGTGTCAATTTTCGATTTTTGATTTTTGATTTTGGATTGTGCTTTTTCGCTTTGTTTCCCCTTTTTTGAGGCGGAACAAATCTGAAAGATTCTCGATGGGCTTAGCTACGCTATCATCAATTTAAAATCAACGAAGTCCTCACCTTATATTGAGGATTAATCTAAAATCGCAAATCACAAATCCAAAATTGATTAATAATATTTTTGGTTGACCGAAGTTTAACAGCTTTGCCTATAGGAAAATCTGACACACTTCTGGTCGCCCAAGCCGTCCAAAGTTTTAGCCTTAATTCAATGCAGTTTCGACACTAGACACCTAAGCGGTCATTACAAGTGACTTAACTTTACTTTGGCTGCAACTTATAATTTTCACCGCCCAAATTTTAACGATTAAACTCGACGGCGCTTGGGTGGACGGCAACCATTGTGAGGAATGGGGGTAATATCCCGAATCAAGGTAATTTCCAGTCCTGCTCCTTGAAGTGCGCGGATAGCGGTTTCTCTACCTGCTCCAGGGCCACTGACCATTACCTCAATTTGGCGCATACCTTGATCGATGGCTCGACGGGCTGCACTTTCAGCGGCGGTTTGCGCTGCAAAGGGAGTTCCCTTTTTTGCTCCCTTAAAGCCGCTAGAACCAGCACTAGCCCAGGAGATAACATCTCCATTTTGATCGGTAATGGTGACAATGCTATTGTTGAAAGTAGACTGAATGTAGGCCATCCCATTGGGGACATTCCGCTTCTGCTTTTTGCTCCCAGATTTTTTAGTTGGTTGTCTCGCCATACTTGTTTTGTTGATTTAAGGTGAAACTTGCTCTATTTGGCAAGCGTTGTCAAATTATTTATTTCCCTGGTGCCTTCTTCTTACCAGCCACTGTCTGCCTTCTGCCTCGACGGGTTCTAGCGTTGGTGCGAGTTCTCTGTCCTCTGACTGGTAAGCCCATACGATGACGACGCCCTCTGTAGGTGCCAATGTCAACTAAGCGCTTGATGTTCATCGACTCCCAGCGGCGCAAATCCCCTTCAACTTCGTAGTTGGTTTCTATTTCTGCTCGCAGTTTGGCTACATCGCCGTCACTCAACTCTTTAACGCGGGTGTCTGGGTTTACACCTGTAGTTGCTAGAATTTCTTGCGATCGCGATAACCCTATTCCGTAAATGTAAGTCAGACCAATCTCGACGCGCTTATCGCGTGGAAGGTCTACTCCGGCTATACGTGCCACAATGAACTCTCCCTATTGTTCTCGCAATTACTAGTAGTTAAAAAAACGTGATTAATGCCGTTTTTTCGTTTTAATAAAGATTATGCGTTTTGCAACACTACTCTGTTGATTCAGAGTTTTATCCTTGACGTTGCTTGTGTTTTGGGTTGACGCAAATCACCATAACGCGACCACGGCGTTTGATCACGTTACACTTTTCACAGATTTTCTTCACTGAGGCTCTAACTTTCATGCCTTTTTTACTTTGACTCCAAATATTAAATTATAACATTTCTTGGGGAATTTTTCAGCTAAGTTGACTAGTAAATAGTCAAAAACATGGTTTTATGGTAAAATTCTCTACATGATATCTACTTCTTTCTCAGTCGGTAGGTAATTCTGCCTTTAGTCAAGTCGTAGGGAGTTAACTCTACCTTGACGCGATCGCCAGGCAAAATCTTAATATAGTTGCGGCGAATCTTGCCAGAAATGTGTGCCAGCACATTAAAACCATTGTCTAAGTCAACGCGAAACATCGCATTGGGCAAAGACTCGGTAACCGTGCCTTCCATTTCAATCAAATCTTGCTTAGACAATTTGTTTTTTCCTCAATTCAACAATCTCCTGTTCGTTTGCAGCACTTCATCTGCAAGAGAACACACTTTGATAAATATATCAACACTTTCTTAATATATTTTAGCTAAAATTGTTCAGCTTCCTGAGTGAATCGGGAGTTGGGAGTCAGGAGTGGTAAAATCTGTACTCTCTACTCCCTCTAATTTTTAAGCGATTATCTTTTGCAGCTCGTCAGTGACTTCTTCTTGGGACTGGTTGCCATTGACTGTTAGAAGTTTTTGGCGATCGCGGTAATAATCTATTAAAGGTGCAGTTTCAGCACGGTAAACTTCTAAACGACGACGAATCACTTCTTCGCTATCATCTTTTCGACCTCGTGCCAGTAAACGCCCTACTACTACCTCATCTGGGACTTCCAGGCTGACTACTTTTTCACCAGACTGGTCTAGCTGTTCGAGTAATTCCTCAAGAAAAACTGCTTGCTTGACAGTCCGAGGAAAACCATCGAGAATCCAACCATGCTTGGCATCTGACTGACTCAAGCGTTCCTGTACCATTTCCTGTACTAGAATGTCTGGGACTAGTTCCCCTTTATCCATATAACTTTGAGCTTTCAAGCCCAAACGGGTTTGCTTCGATAATGCTTCGCGCAATATGTCACCCGTAGAAACATGGGGAACTTGCCGATGGTCAGCTAATGTCTTAGCTTGTGTTCCTTTACCAGCTCCAGGCGGTCCCAAGAAGATTAGTCGCGTCACTATTGTTTCACCATTCCTTCATAGCGCTGAGAGATAACGTAAGTTTGGATTTGTCTTGCCGTATCGATCGCCACACCAACTAAAATTAACAAAGAGGTAGCACCCAATCCCTTAAATGTGGGGACTCCTAAAGCACTTTCCACGCCGGTTGGGATAATAGCAACTAAGCCCAAAAAGATTGCACCCAAAAATGTGAGTCGGTTCGACACCCGTTCGATATACTCGCTAGTTGCCTTACCAGGACGAATACCAGGAATACTTGAACCCATTTTCTTCAGGTTTTGTGCTACATCTACTGGGTTGAGAATCAACGAAGAATAGAAGTAGCTGAAGAAAATAATGGAAATCATGTACACTAGGGCATAAAGCCAAGAGCCAGAACCGCTGGGACTCAGATAAGTGTTAACTATATTGGCCAATTCGGCATTTTTAGTGAAATTGGCGATTAACAATGGCAAACTGAGGATAGCAGCAGCAAAAATAATTGGCATTACGCCGCCTTGATTGAGGCGCAAAGGTAGGAAGCTACGTTGCTCTGCCAAAACTCGCCGGCCTACTTGGCGACGGGCTGAAATAATTGGGATGCGACGCATTCCTTCCTGCACAACCACAATACCAACAATTGTTGCCAGGAAAACTAAGATTAACACGATCACGCGACCGACTGTTTCCCGACCGCCCACTTGCACCAAATCGATGGTATCGCCTAAAGCTTTTGGTAATGATGCAACAATGTTGACAAAAATCAACAATGATGCTCCATTTCCAATTCCACGTTCTGTAATCAGTTCTGATGCCCACATGACGAACATGGAACCAGCGGTGAGGGCGATCGCAGTTTCAGCAACAAATAGGGGCCCTGGGTTTAAGGCAAACTGCTGCAAAAACAATGCCGAAAAAGCCGTACTTTGAATAATTGCCCACCCCAAAGATACATAACGGGTAATTTGGGATATTTTTCGCCGACCTGCTTCACCTTCATTTTTCTGTAAATTTTCTAAAGATGGAATTGCAGCCGTGAGCAATTGGATGATAATGGACGCATTAATGAAGGGCAAAATTCCTAAAGCAAAGACCCCCAGAGTTGAAAGTCCTCGCCCGGAAAAGATATCCAACAAACCAAATATGGCATTATTGCCTGAGATGGCTGCGGCAAACCTACCTCTATCAATCCCTGGCACAGGCAAGAAGATGCCTAAGCGAACCAAAATTAAAATACCGACAGTGACAAGCAGCCTACCTCTGAGCCCGGCTGCTTGTGCCATCTGCATAAAAGTTTCTTGAGCCGTTGGGGCTTTATCTCGACTGATCATAGAGTGCTACCTTTAGTGTGAACCAGGCGCTGGCTGCGAGTTGGCTTGCATCTAAGTGCCCTATTCCGGTTCACTCATACGACTTCACAACTCCCACCAGCTGCCTCAATTTTGCTGCGAGCTGTACCTGTGAAAGCTGCCGCTTGTACCTTGAGCGGAACGCTCAATTCCCCGTTACCCAAAATTTTCAACGGGCCTTTAGCACCAGTGATAATACCTGCTGCTTCCAAGGAGGTCAAAGTTACTTCTGTATTAGCGGGAAGGGAGGCTAGCTTCTCTACATTAATCGTAGTGTAATTCTTCCGATTCACAATCGGAAAGCCCTTGAGTTTTGGTAAGCGGCGGTACAATGGCTGTTGACCACCTTCAAAACCTGGTCTGGTACCACTACCTGAGCGAGATTTTTGACCCCGCATACCTAGACCTGCACTAGCACCTTGACCGGCAGAAATACCCCTAGCTACACGGCGGCGGCGTTTCTTTGAGCCTTTTTGGGGCTTAACATCGTTGAGTCTCATAAGCTAAAAGTGTCCTTTGTCAGTTGTCCTTTGTCATTTGTCAGTTGTCCTTTGTCATTTGCAAATGACCAATGACTAATGACTCATGACTAAATTAGATGTAGAGATTTTCAATAGGAATACCGCGATCTTCAGCAACTTCAGAAAGAGTACGCAATGTAGACAAAGCGTTGACTGCGGCTCTAGCATTGTTAAGTGGATTGTTGGAGCCAAGTTGCTTAGCTAGGACGTTACGAACTCCTGCCAATTCCAATACTGTACGCACGGCACCACCAGCGATTACACCAGTACCAGGTGCAGCGGGACGCATAATTACTTTTGCGCCCCCACCAATACCATCAATGGGATGAGGGATGGAATTGGATTTGGTGATTGGGATATCAATAAGGTGTTTTTTGCCGTCGGCTACACCTTTTTTCACTGCTCCAATTACATCTGAGGCTTTGCCTACTCCGACACCAACTTGACCGCGTTCGTTACCAACAACTACGATCGCTCGGAAGCTGAGTTTTTTACCGCCTTTAACGACCTTACTCACGCGTCGAATCTGAATTACCCGCTCTTGCCAAGTGGTTTCTTCTTTTTTGGCACGCTTGGTTCTACTTTTACGCTCTGTTGCCATAATCAATGTTCTCTTAATGTCATTTGTCAGTTGTCATTTGTCTTTTGTCATTTGTCCTTTGTCAGTTGTCAGTTGTCCTTTGTCATTTGTTCTTTGCAAATGACTAATGACCAATGACCAATGACCAATGACCAATGACTAATGACCAATGACTTTAGAAATCCAAACCGGCTTCGCGTGCTGCATCAGCTAGGGCTTTGACACGACCATGATATAGGTTGCCACCGCGATCGAAGACTACTTGGGTGATGCCTTTTTCTAGCGATCGCACTGCGATCAACTTACCAACTTGCACCGATGCGTCACGGTTGGCGCCTGAAGCTAAACTCGATTTCAACTCTGGTTCTACAGTTGATGCTGCCACTATGGTGTGATGCTGTGTATCATCAATCACCTGGGCATAAATATGCTCATTAGAACGAAATACTGCTAAACGCGGCCGTTCTGGGGAGCCAATAACTCTGCCACGAACGCGTCTATGGCGACGCTGTTTTGATTCTCTACGAGTAAGTTTCATTTTTACTTCTTACCACTCTTACCAGTCTTACCAGCTTTACGTCTGACCACTTCACCGGCATAGCGAATACCTTTGCCTTTGTAAGGTTCTGGTGCGCGAACGGCACGAATTTTCGCTGCTGTGTTGCCGACAATTTCTTTGTCGTAGCCGCTGACGATGACGTTTGTGGTTCCTTCTACTGCAAACTGAACACCTTCTGGCGGTTCAATTTGTATCTGATGGCTGTAACCCATGTTCAAAACTAGGTTACGTCCTTGAACTTGTGCCCGGTAACCAACCCCTTGAATTTCCAAGCGGCGTTGAAAACCTTGGGAAACTCCCTCAACCATGTTGGCAACTAAAGTGCGGCTCAAGCCGTGCAATTGCCTGGAAGTACGGGTATCATCTCGACGAGTTACTTGTAATACTTCTCCCTCTTGGGAGACTATAACGTTAGCAGGTAAATTGCGAGAAAGTTCTCCTTTGGGGCCTTTCACTACAACCTTAGTGCCATCGATCGCCACTTGTACTTTGGCGGGAATAGTAATTGGACGTTTACCAATACGAGACATGACTTTTTGTCCTTTATGGAGTTATGAGTTATGAGTTATGAGTTTTTATGACTAACTTTTCACTCCTCATTTTTAACTCTTCACTTTTCTTGATTACCAAACGTAGCAAAGCACTTCGCCGCCCAAATTCTGACGCCGCGCTTCGCGGTCAGTCATAATGCCACTGGATGTGGAAATAATGGCTATGCCGATGCCGCCTAATACTCTTGGCAATTCCTTTTTGTTCGAGTAAACACGCAAACCTGGTTTACTAACTCGCTTGAGGGCGGTGATCAGAGGCTGGCGATTCTTACCCTTGTATTTTAAGGAAATCACCAGATTGCGTTTTACCTCATCACCTGCTTCTTCGTATTCACCAATAAAACCTTCCTCCCGCAGCACTTTGGCAATACTACGGGTCATTTTTGTCGCTGGCACTTGTGTAGTTTGATGCCGCGCCAGGTTGGCATTGCGGATGCGCGTCAGCATATCTGCAATTGTGTCGTTAGCCGCCATCGTTCCCTCTATAGATGAACTTATTGATCGCGAAAGGGCATTCCTAATTCTTTAAGTAAGGCGCGACCCTCTTCGTCGTTTTTCGCTGTGGTGATGATGGAAATATCCAAACCACGGACTTGATCGATGCTATCGTACTCGACCTCTGGAAAAATTAGCTGTTCTCTGACGCCCAGAGTATAGTTACCGCGTCCGTCAAAGCTTTTAGGGCTGACGCCGCGAAAATCTCTAATTCTGGGCAGTGACAGGCTAACGAGTCGGTCGAGAAAGGCATACATTCTCTCGCCTCTGAGGGTCACCATAATACCCACAGGCATACCTTGACGAATTTTAAAGCCAGCGATCGCTTTTTTCGCCCGCGTCACTACTGGTTTTTGACCGGTAATCGTCGCAATTTCGTTAATGGATGCTTCTAGCGCCTTCGCGTTTTGAGCAGCTTCGCCCAAACCCCGGTTAACAGTAATTTTTACCAACTTCGGTACTTGATGAACGTTGGTAAATTGAAACTGAGAAGTCAGTTTGGGGACGATTGTCTCCTGATATAAAGTTTTGAGTCTTGTTGTCGCCATAGTTTTTTGTCCTGATATCCCTGGGCTTGGTCAGGGAACAAAGTTATGAGTTATCAGTTATGAGTTATGAGTTAAATTTAATTCCTAACTCTTAATTCCTAACTTCTAACTATTTATCTAGAATTTCGCCAGTTTTCTTGAGCTTTCTGACTTTTTTGCCTTCAGGCGTAAAAGTGTAACAAACACGACTGGCAACGTTTTGCTTGGTGGAATAAAGCATGACGTTGGAGCTATGAATGGGGAATTCTTGGGTAACAATCCGCCCTGATTCTCCTTCTTGCTGGGGTTTGACGTGCTTAGTTTTAATGTTTACACCTTTGACGACAACTTTACTCAGTTGGGGAAGTGCTTGGATAATTTCACCAACTTTTCCTTTGTCTTTACCAGCAATTACTTGTACGGTGTCGCCAGTTTTGACGTGCATTTTGTGAAATACTTTGGGCGTACCCTGTTTGGTTGCCATTACAGCACCTCCGGAGCCAGAGAAACAATTTTGGTAAAGTTTTTATCGCGCAGTTCCCGTGCAACTGGGCCGAAAACCCGTGTACCTCTTGGATTGCCGTCTTTGTTAATAATTACAGCGGCGTTATCGTCAAAGCGAATGCTCATACCGCTATCGCGATTTACGGCTTTACGAGTACGGACGATTACTGCTTCCACAACATCAGACTTTTTTACAGCCATATTGGGTGTAGCGTCTTTGACAACAGCAATAATCTTATCGCCAATAAAACCATAACGGCGGTTGCCTCCACCTAAAACCCGGATACACATTAATTTCCGGGCACCGCTATTATCAGCGACATTTAAGTAAGTCTGGGGTTGAATCACGGTTGTACTCCCTTGTTATGTTGTTAGAAAACTAACAACTATGAGGTTTAAGTAGGTTTGACGTTCAGGATTTCTGCGATTTTCCAGCGCTTGGTTTTACTCAGGGGTCTAGTTTCCTGAATGCGGACGCGATCGCCCACTTTACACTGATTTTCTTCGTCGTGAACTTTATAACGCTGGGTGTTGACTACAATCTTGCCGTATTTGGGGTGAGGAGCGCGGTTTTCTACGGCGACTACCACCGTTTTTTGCATTTTGTCGCTCACTACCAAGCCAACTCGTTCTTTGACTGCCATAATCTCCTACTTTTCTGCTTGCGGCGGTTGATTTGCTGCCCGTTTGCGTTCTCCTTCCACCGTCAGCAGTTGGGCTAGGCGGTGCTTAGCATGTCGGAACTGATGGGGCTTGTCTAGCTGTCTTGTGGCTTTCTGTAAGCGCAACTGAAATAATTGTCTTTTGACAGCAAGAATTTCCTCAGAAAGTTTATCGTCGCTTAATTCTCTTGCTTCTGAAATTTTGGGAAGAGGCATAACCTACTCCTGCTCCTGTGGTTGAGAGCGCACAATAAATTTGGTTTTTATTGGCAGCTTGTATGCAGCCAAGCGCATAGCTTCGCGGGCGATTTCTTCAGAAACGCCAGCGATTTCAAACATGATCCGCCCTGGCTTAACTACAGCTACCCAAAACTCTGGCGAACCTTTACCGGAACCCATCCGGGTTTCCGCAGGACGCATGGTTACAGGTTTATCAGGGAAAATCCGAATCCAGATTTGTCCGCCCCGGCGAATATAACGAGTCATTGCTCGACGAGAAGCTTCTATTTGCCGGGAGGTAATCCAAGCAGGTTCTTGAGCTTGGAGTGCGAAATCACCGAAGTTGAGGGTACTACCACGGCTGGCTAGTCCCTCCATCCGTCCGCGCTGTTGTTTGCGGAATTTAGTTCTTCTAGGACTTAACATGATTGGCTACTGGGTACTGGGCATTGGGCATTGGGCATTGGGCATTGGGCATTGAAAATTGGCAATGCCCCATGCGCCATGCACCATTCCCATTTATCCTTCATTTGAACGATCTTCAAATTGTTGGCGACGGCGTTGTTGTTGGCGGCGACGGGGTTCGCGATCGCGATCGCCTCGATCCCCACGATCTCGTTCGCCACGGGCTGCGGGTGGTGGTGCAGTTTCTTCCTGTCCGGGAATAATTTCTCCCTTAAACACCCAAACTTTGATGCCCAAAATGCCGTAAATAGTTTTTGCCGTGCAATAAGAGTAGTCAATGTCAGCGCGTAGGGTATGTAGAGGTACTCTACCTTCACGAGTCCACTCTGTCCGGGCAATTTCAGCACCGTTGAGCCGCCCACTGACTTGGATTTTTATACCTTGGACGCCAGCGCGTTGGGCACGCTGAATGGCTTGTCGCACTACCCGACGGAAGGAAACACGGCGTTCCAATTGTTGAGCAATGTATTCGGCAATTAGGTAAGCATCAGCATCAACTCGTTGCACTTCAACTACGTTAATGCGAATTTGGCGATTACTACCCAATAACCCTTGGAGTCCAGTACGCAAGGATTCTATCCCTTGTCCACCGCGACCCACTACTACCCCTGGTCTAGCTGTGCGTACTTCTAAGTCGATTTGGTCGGCTTTGCGCTCAATCCGCACTTCGGAAATTCCGGCGTTGTTTTGAGCGAGTCTACCAAGCTTTTGTTCTATGTATGTACGGAGTTTGTGGTCTTCTTGTAAAAGTTCTGGATAACGTTCCGGAACTGCAAACCAACGGGATTGATGTTCTTGTGTAATACCCAGACGAAAACCGACTGGATGAATTTTCTGTCCCACGAATGCTTCCTCTAAAATTTCTGACTAAATCGTTATTTTTCTGGAGCGGCTCCAACGGCGACAGTAATATGACATGTCGGCTTGCGGATTTGGTAAGCTCTACCTTGCGCCCTTGGTTGGAATCGTTTCAGGACAGGCCCTTGGTCGGCATAAGCCTGAGTAATTATTAGTTGAGTCCGATCTAAGCCAGCGTTGTGTTCGGCGTTCGCAGCAGCGCTTCTGAGAACCTTTAATATGGGTTCAGTGGCGCGATAGGGCATGAATTCCAGAATAATTAACGCTTCTCTATAGGATCGCCCGCGGATTTGATCGAGTACGCGCCGCACTTTCAAGGGAGAAATGCGTATAAAACGGGCGATCGCTTTGATTTCAGTAGTATCAGTAGCCATAATTTTCTCCATTTTTGTCATTTGTCTTTTGTCATTTGTCAAAAGTCTTTTGTCCTTTGTCCTTCGTCGAGAACTAATGACTAATGACTAATGACCAATGACCAATGACTAATGACTACCTACCTGATTTTTTATCACTTTTGCCATGACCTCTGTAGGTGCGTGTTGGGGCGAATTCGCCCAACTTATGCCCTACCATTTGTTCGTTTACAAAAACTGGAACGTGTTGGCGTCCGTTATGAACAGCGATGGTATGACCAACCATTAAAGGCAAAATTGTCGAAGCTCGCGACCAAGTTTTAATAACTTCTTTTCTGTTATTGTCGTTGAGCTTTTCAATTTTCTTAAGCAGATGATCCGCAACGAAAGGACCTTTTTTTAGAGAACGACCCATAGTTCAATTTTGGATTTTGGAATTAGAAGTTAGGAGTTGGGAGTTACGAGTTAGGAGTTAGAAGTTAAAAGTTAGATTTTACTCACAACTTATAACTCTTAACTCATAACTTCTAACTCCTAACTCTTTAAGATTCACGACCGCCACGACCGCGTTTAGAAGACTTACGGCGGCGACGCACAATATATTTGCTGCTGAGTTTCTTTGGATTGCGTGTCTTTGCACCCAAAGTCGGTTTACCCCAAGGTGTTACAGGGCCGGCTCTACCGATAGGCGCCCTACCTTCACCACCACCATGTGGGTGATCCACTGGGTTCATGACGCTACCTCTGACCTTAGGACGACGCCCTTTCCAGCGATTTCGTCCTGCTTTACCTGCACTCAGGTTTCTCGCGTCAGTGTTGCCTACTTGCCCAATGGTGGCGTAGCATTCGCGCCGTATCAATCGGACTTCTCCTGAAGGCAACTTGAGAGTTACGTAATTACCTTCTTTTGCCACTACTTGAGCGCTAGCACCAGCCGCACGTACAATTTGACCACCTTTACCGGGGGTCAGTTCTACGTTGTGAACACTAGTACCCAAGGGAATATTCGATAGTGGTAAGGCATTACCATCTTCATAGGGAGATTCAGGGCCAGCAATAATTGTTGTCCCAACTTTCAAGCCATTCGGTTGGATAATATAGCGTTTTTCGCCATCTTCGTACTGCAACAGCGCAATCCGCGCATTGCGGTTAGGATCGTATTCGATCGCTACAACTTGCGCTGGAATATTACGCTTATCCCTTTTAAAATCAACGATCCGGTAAAGCTGTTTGTGTCCCCCACCCCGGCGACGACTGGTTATCCGCCCTTGATTATTCCGGCCTTTGGCGCGGTGTACGGATTTGGTTAGAGATTTCTCTGGCTCAGTTTTGGTGATTTCTGAAAAGTCAGAAATCGTAACTTGCCGAGTGCTGGGGGTATAAGGGCGATAAGAACGAGTACCCATAATCTATTTTGGATTTTGAGATTTTGCGGAAAGTCTAAGCGGCGGCTTTTGCCGTTCGGAACTTCCCAAGACCGATTTACTGAATTTTGGATTTTGGATTTTGGATTTAATGAGTGTTTAACTAATTACAACCATTGATGGTACTTTTTTAGTAAACTCGTCAATCTCAAATCTCAAATCTCAAATTTCTAAACATCTGGGAATAGAACTTGTCTAATCTTCTCTACATCCCCTGGTGCGACGGTGACAATCGCTCGCTTATAGAGGGGCTTAAAACCAATAAATTTCCCAACGCGACGTTTTTTACGTGGTGGTACTGCGGTATTGACTTTTACAACCTTGACTTGAAATAAGTCTTCGATCGCAGCCTTGATTTCTGGCTTAGACGCTTTTGGAGTTACTTCAAAGGTGTATTTATTCTGCTCCATTAGAATCGTCGCTTTCTCGGTAACAATTGGGCGACGTACTAAGTCAGCTAAGTTACGGGGGTCAAAGCTAGGCACTGTAGACCTCCTGAATTTTTTCTAAGGCTGATGTTGTAAGCACAATCTTGTCAGCGTGCAGTAAATCGTAAACATTTAACTGGTCAGCTGCAATTATCTTCAAATTTTCGATGTTGCGGGCTGACAAATAAACGTTTTCTGGAAATTCAGACAATATTAATAGTGTCTTATTTTCTGGCGCTGCTCCCCAACGAGCTAATGCTGCTACCAAATCTTTAGTTTTTGGACGTGATAGCTGTTCGCTAAATTCTTCTACAAAAATCAAATCATCAACGCGTCCGATGAATGCTGTCCGCAGTGCTAGACGCCGCTCTTTGCGGTTCATCTTCAGGTTGAAGTCTCTGGGTTTGGGCCCAAAGATCACACCACCACCGCGCCACAGGGGTGAACGAATCGAACCAGCACGAGCGCGACCAGTACCTTTTTGCCGCCAAGGTTTGCGTCCGCCACCTCTAACTTCCGAACGAGTCTTTGTACTGGCAGTTCCTTGACGAGCGTTGTTTAATTGCCGTACTAAAGCGCGGTGTACAATATGAGACGCTGTTTGTTCTTTGGCAACTCGCAATTCAAAGCTCGTCTGACCGACTTCTTCTCCTTGCCAATTTTTAACTACGCTTTCAACCATTTTTAGTCCTTAGTCATTAGTCATTAGTCATTAGTCATTAGTAGAGACGCGATTAATCGCGTCTGTAAAATACGCGATTTACCCTTGTCTGTACAATAGTCATTAGTCCAAATGTTGACTGTTGACTATTGGCTAGTGACTATTTACCAACTTTCTTTGCAGGTACAACACTTACTAGAGCGCCTGGTTTGCCAGGAATCGCTCCTTTAATTAGCAATAAGTTGCGTTCTGCGTCTACTCGCACTACAGTCAGCTTACGAATTGTGACGCGGCTACCGCCTAAACGCCCTGCCATCCGCTTACCTGGATAGACACGACCGGGTGTAGTACCAGCACCAATGGAACCAGGCGCTCTATGGTTTTTAGAACCGTGTGACATCGGCCCCCGACCAAAGTTGTTGCGCTTTTGGTTACCCGCAAAGCCGCGACCTATACTTGTACCGATTACATCTACAATTTCACCTGCACTAAAAATATCTGCTTTAATCTGTTGACCTAAAGCATAATCGCCAGAGCTATCGGTGTGATACTCATTTAAATGACGCAATGCTGGGGCAGATGATTTAGCTAAGTGACCCAACAATGGTTTGTTTAGCGCCTTTGGTTTAACTTCGCCATAACCAACTTGAATGGCGGCGTAACCATCGGTTTGTTTTGTTTTAACTTGTGTAACGGTGCATGGCCCAGCTTGGATAACGGTGACAGGAATGGCTACTCCTGCCTCGTCAAATATTTGGGTCATGCCCAGCTTGGTGCCGAGAATACCTACAGACACAGTAACTGGTTCTCCTTTCTACTTGCTGACCTTGGAATCCGACTCTAGAGGACACGCTTTGTACGCGTCAGTTTAGGCTACAGCCTGGGAAATTTGGAATGGTCTCAACCCCTCCAAATACTTTGGGACACAACAAACCGTGTCCGTACTGCTTGGCGAATCTGTTTAGTTTCACTCACGCGATCGCCAGAACAGCCACAAGTCTCTTCCCTTTGGGAAGGAGTAACTTCTGGAATGAATGCAAGGCGATACAGCTTTAAGCTGTGTGCAGCAATGCTTTTGTCCAAGCAATTGCTGTGGCACTTTTCGCAGGCAGCGTTACCGCTGGGTTTTCGATTTGTATCTGCCCAAAGGAGGGCTTCCCTGAGGTTGGCGACTGCCTTGTTGCAGTTGGACTTAAGCGGCTTTTACCACCCAGTATCCATTAACTGAGTCACTATTACTGAATCAGTTTTTCCTCTCCTAAACACCTTAAACAAAAGTTTAAGATTTTGCCTTTTTTTAGAGGCTTACGAGTCAATTTAGTTTGAAGCTGAGGATTGGCTTTGCTTCTTCCTGCACAAGCTCCAATGTTAACCTAAAAGCTTTATTAGTTTACCAGCCTATGAACAATCTAAGTTAAATTATTATCTTTGAATTGACACATCGGGCTTCGATGCTAACAATATTTCAGAATGACATAAGTTTGGCAAGCTAATTTGCACGTTTGGTCACAATCTAATAATATAAATCATTTATTTATCATTGTCCAGTAATTTTTTGGGAATTGGGTATAGGGTATGGGGGAGCCACTGCCCAATTCCCAAAAAAATGCTCTATCTATCGGTTCACGGTAAATAATAGAGATATCTAAGTGGGATAAGACAACAATCAATCTATGGCACTAATTACCACTGGCAACGCTTTAATCCGGGATCTGGAAAAATTTGGCGCTCTTGGAGTGTATGTACCTCTGGAAGGAGGTTATGAAGGCCGGTATCAGCGCCGACTTCGTGCGGCTGGCTATACTACGCTGCACATTACTGCCAAGGGGCTGGGCGACGTAGCTGCATATCTGACAAGAGTTCATGGAGTCAGACCTCCTCATCTGGGCAAAAAAAGTACTGGTAGCGGTGCAGCGGTAGGTTATGTATACTATGCTCCACCAATTCTGAGTACTCATTTAGAACAGCTACCACCAAAGTCAAAGGGGCTGGTGTTGTGGATTATTGAAGGAAATATTCTTTCCGATCAGGAAATTGAATATTTAGCGAATCTGCCTAAGGTAGAACCACGGGTGAGAGTAGTCATCGAGAGGGGTGGCGATCGCGCTTTCCGTTGGACTTCTCTAGAAAAGACTCTGTTAGCTAGTTAGCAGTTACAAAAGAAAAGTTAGGAGTGAGGAGTGAGGAGTTAAAAATTTCTCACTCCTAACTCCTAACTCCTAACTCCTAACTTATAACTCTCTCAACATTTCAATAGTGCTAATCCGAAAACCACAGGATGCAAACAACCGCCGCGAAGCTTCGTTTGCATTTGCTGTATCTAGGCGAATTTGCTTGACACCCATTTGAGAAAAGCTTTCTACAGCTTGCATTACCATTTGTCGCGCAATTCCGTTTTGGCGATATTCTGGCTCAACCCAAATATCGTGGATAAAAGCGAATTCTTGTAACCGATAAATGGGGATTTCTTGCTCAATTGTCGCTACTAAAAACCCTATAAGTTGTCCTTGATTTTCGGATACTAAAAATACACTGCGATCGCTATTTGCTAATCGCGTTAACCATTTTTCATAGCGCTGTTCTGGATGCGTTAGAAAACCATATTTCGCAGAATCCCAAGACTCATGCAAAGCACAAATTTTGGCAACCATTGGTAAAACTGCGGGTACGTCACCTGGGAAAGCGGGGCGAATCAGCATAATGGAATTTTGGATTTTGGATTTTGCGTACTCCTACGGAGAAGCAAGCTACGCGTAGCGTGTCGTAGACAAAAGTCGAGCCAGTGCGATCCCGAATAGGATTGCTATCTCTAAAGTTTCTAATCCTGTTGGCGAGCAAATTTATAACCACCCCAGAGAGAAAGAGCGATCGCGGCTATTAACAAAATCGGTATGCTATACCAAGGAAACTGCGACAAGGGTAAATGAGCAGCTGCACGCAGTCCAATGCTGGCGTAGGTTAGTGGTAACAAATAAACTACAACTTTCAGGGCTGCTGGTAATGTACCAGGGTCAAAGAAGGTCGCTCCTAAAAAAGACATGGGGATAATTATAAAGTTGTTGTATAGTCCGACTGATTCGAGCGATCGCACGCTCAATCCCACAATCACCCCCAACCCGGCAAATACAGCACAATTCAGTACAACTAAAATTAGAAATAGCGGATTCAGAAAATTCCAGTTTCCAGTCAACACTACCGCTACTAAAATCACGGAACCGGATGTCATCAACCCCCGCACTACTCCCGCCAGCATTTTGCCGATGTGCAATGCTAACGGATGTATGGGAGTTAACAATAATTCCTCAAAAGTTTTGCTAAATAATCTGTCTCCACAAATGGAAAATGTCGTCCCACCAAAGCTAACGGTCATTGACGACAGCGCCACCATCCCTGGTAATATAAATTCCAGATAGTTGTCATAGTTACCGCTAATTCCTGAGCCGGGTTTGATGGAACTACCCAAACCTAAGCCAAAAGCTAAAATATATATCAGTGGAGATATTAACCCTGATGCAGCAACTTGCACAACTCTGGCACGTAAATCTAGCCAATCTCCCCAAAAAATAGTTAGACTATCAGCTAGGAGAATTTGAAATTGCGAAGTTTTAAAGCTCTTGCCTGATAATAGCGCTCTTTGAAATTTCACTTGCTTTTAGTTAGGTATTGAAATTGTATTCAAAGTTAATTTACATTGTTTTATACATCAAATACTAGGGGTAACAAAAATATCTGTAACTAAAAATTTGTAATGAAAATCGCTAATAAAAAATTGATTAATTCTAAAATAGATAATATTACTAGCTAATTAATGCAAATGGGAACTGTCAGCAACTAACGTTGAAATTCGATTCAAAAATTTAAATAATTTGCTATTTTTGTCATTTAATAAGAAAATTGCCACAAACTCCCAGACAATTACAGTTAAAACTAGGCATACTAAAAGAGGTAGAAAAATTTAGACTACTCCTGCTAAATTGACGTGAAGGTGATTCAGCAACAATGAGACGTAAATCGACTGGTAGATCGGCCACTACTTCTAAACCCTCTAATATCCAATCCTCGATGTTTAACCTCTTCACTATTGCAATTATGGGAGGGGTCTTGATTTTGGGAATTGGCATTGGCATTGCTTTCAGTTCTACAACCACATTGGCGCCATCAAATGTGGCTTCCCGTGAATTTATTGATACCAAAGCACCGAACCCTGAGATCTGCGTGCAGTATGGAGCCAGTGCTATGGTGATGGACGCTAGACTGTTCGTGACTCTCAACCCTTTCAATGTCTATGTTTCTCAGCCGAGTATGCGTCCTGGATGCGTGATCCGACAAAATAACTGGGCACTTTTAGAGCAACGTAAACTGGTGACATCTGACCAGGTAAGAGATTGCAAGAATCGCTTAAATACCTTTGGCTTTACAGGTAATTTGGACAGTGATAACCCTGATATTAGATGCATATATCAGAATGAAGCTGCTCAAAACTTCTTCACAGCTCAACCAGGAGCAGTTGGAACACCCCAAGAAACGGATAGATTTTAAGATTTGGGCATGGAGCATGGAAAGAGGACAAGGGGAAAGATTTGTTGCAATTTGTCTCTCTTGTCTTTGCGATTTCCCCATTTTCCACTTCTCTACCTAGTTTTAGGAAGGGGTTGGCCAAACTCAATGACTTGGGGGTTAGGAACGTTGGGGGCTGTTGGTACTGGAAATTCAGACACACCGAAAGTAGGAATGCTATTCAATGTACCTGGTTGATTTGGGAAAGAAGGAGGGGGAAGAATAAAATTGGGTTGTTGAGGGGGTACATTGGGGGTTAGGGGAGGTACGGTTACAAAGGGTTGACTTGAGTTAGTAGTAGTTGTTGAGGGCAGCTGACGCGATACAGGCTCAATTGTCAGTAAGGGTGCTTGTGAGTTAGGAGTAAGTATAGGTAACTTATTAGGTGGTTGGAAGTTAGTAGTATTTATGGGTGGCTTTTGAGACGGCTTTTGAGGTGGTTTTTTGGGTGAAGGTGCTGAGTTTGCTGGTTTTACGGCAGTGCTTTTACCAGAAAGAACAGGACGTAATACCCAGCGAGTGGGGTTTTTTCGAGAAACTGGTTGCAGTTTTACCTGGTTGGGATTTAAAACAGTTCCTGGTGCTAAATCTAGAACAATGCGTGTAGCGTTTTCATTGAGTTGAGAAACACGAATACTTTTGATGACTCCAGAGTAACTTTGTTGGGTGGTAACAGAACCTAACTTAGTATTAGGTAAATCTACAACCAAGCGAGGTGGTTGGGCAAGGTAGAAATAACGAGGTGTTGTCGCTGTTGAGAGAGTGATTTCGAGTTGCTGTGTTTTTGGGGAAAAGCGCCAATTATCTAGTTTTGCCACTGGTGTGACAGCAATGCTGGAAGCTTCAAGGGCGATCGCTGCATAAAAACCGAATACACTGAAGCTAAATAGCTTTTTGCTCCAAGGGCAATGCCAGGCCTTTAATCTCTGAGACATTCTTAATTATGCCTTCAATATTGAGTTCTGAGGAATTTCTAGTATAAGCTAAGAATTAAATTATACTTTTTACTTTTTATTACTCAGCTACCACTATAAATATACTTACTTAAAACATAAGTAAGTACGCTCGGCTGCGTAGGCTAAAACTTATGAAAAAGTAAGTGGGGAGAAGAGGGGCACAGGAAATAGGAAAGGCAGGGGAAAAGGTTAAAGGGAAAAGGGAAAAGGAATAAATTTAATCTTTCCCCTTTTCCCCTTACCCCTTTCCCCATGCCTAATGCCTTTTAATGGCCATTGGACTTCTGAGATTTTTCCTGAACTTTTTCTGGCACAGCAGTAAATTTTAAAGTTTGGGGAATGCCATTGAGAGTTAGTTGTCCTGGTATACTACCTGTGTTGACTAGTTGCATTTGAATTGTGACTGAGTTGAGAGGATCTTTCTGGGATTGAGGGATATTGCAAAGGAGCGATGTGTTAACTTTCCCGGATAAATTTAACTGTTGATTTTTCAAGATGCCCATGAGAGAATGCTTTTCGTCAATATCTGTATTGGCATTTGCCGATAATACAGAAGCATTTAAGTAAATACCTGACTGCTCAATGTTTAATGTCAAGGTGTCTGATTTTTTACAGTTGGGCAAATTTTCAGCTAGTGTTAGACGATAGCGATCGCTAACCTTAGGAGGAGCTTTGAGATTGTTTTCTCCATAAGCGCTTACGGTTTTAAACAGCAGTAGCACCGAACTGATGGCTACTCCGTAAAAAGCAAAGGATTTGAAGTTGAAATGATTCATAATTTCAATTCCTCAGTTGTTGGCTCTTGAGTAGTGACTTCAGGAAGCACCGAAGCCAGATGAGCGGTGACTTGACTGTAGCGACGGGTAATCAGTAGAGAAGAACGGCATTGGATGGCTAATTGGTCTGTATATCTTCCCAAGGTTTGACGCTCAATACCCCAAGTGCGACTGGTGCCAGCGATTGTCAGATCTACATTTTTCGAGGCTTCGACTACGGCTTGGATGGGATCTTGAGCTTGGACGACTTTGATTTCTATGCGATCGCGTACACTACCTGGTAATTGCTCCATCATCGTATCCAGTTCGTAACTCAATTCATCCTTGAGGCGATTTTCTGGTAAAACGTGTAAAACCTGCAACATACAAGTTTCACGATTGATTAGCAATCTCAAAGCAAGTATTAATGCTAAATCATCGTGGATATTTGCAGAATAAGGCACTAACAAGCTTTCTAATCGGTCGCTTCCCCGATCTACGAATACTGCTACATCCACTGGTGCAGCGGTAAGAATTTGACCGACTCTTCCTCCCAAGCGGTTGCTACTAAAAGCTGGGCGATGCCATCCCACGAGAATTAAATCCACTTCGTCTAAGACGGCAATTTGGGCTGTTTCCCGTGCAACATTGCTGGATGTACGGACGATGGGATGCACGTAAGAGCGTGTTTCTGGAGGTTCGAGAGTATTAATTAATTCTTCTAACTGCTGGCGGCGCTGGGCAATTAATCGGTCTGCTTCGACTGGGGTACTCTCAAAGGCATAGTCTTCTTCAAATTCAATTAAGCTGAGGGGATGGACAACAGCCGATTGTCGATAGTTAAGAGCGATCGCTACTGCTAACTGTACTAAACCTTTTTGGGAATTCGGATTAGCCACTGGTACTAAAATCCGGTAGGGACGAGTGTAAGTTCGTTGTAGAGCAGTTGTATCTTCTGTATCTAAATCTATTTCGCCTTCTGCTTGTGATTTTGTTTCTACGACATCTAATCTGATTAGCTTTTTCGGATATGTCCATTCCAACAGTGGCGAGGTCATAAATGTAGTTACCAGCGCCATAATTACCAGCATGGTAAATACTAAAGGTGAAATTACTCCTAACTCCAGACCAATATTAAGCACTATCAACTCGGTTAAGCCGCGAGTATTCATTAACCAACCGAGTGCCGAGGCTTCGCGTTTATTAATGCCACTAACACGAGCGGCAATATAAGTACCAAAATATTTACCTGCGATCGCTACTGCTAAAACCAATGCACACAATAGCCATAATTCTGGACGATTGAGCAAACCAATCTGCGTTCGCAAACCACTGTAGGCAAAAAATATTGGCAGCAAGAATATCAGGACAAAATCTTCAGTTTTTACTGCCAATTCCCGCACTAAATCTTCATTTTTGGGCATTGCTGCTCCTAGTAAAAATGCCCCAAAAATTAAATGAATGCCTATTAATTCAGTGATTAATGCAGATGCAACCACCGCCATATAAATCCCAGCTAACAGCAATTGGCTGAGGCGTCCCGCACGTTGGTAATGTTTGGCAAGACCTTGGAGAAACCAACGTCCCACCGTTAACATAAAGCCGATGTAGACTATGCTCTCAATAATTGTCGGTATTGCACCACCAAAATCGCCAGTCCGAGCTACAGCGATCGCTACTGCTAATAAACACCACGCTGTGACATCATCCACTGCTGCACAAGTTAACGCTAATGTTCCTAAACGGGTTCCTTGTAAATTATTCTCAGTAATGATTCGCGCCAACACTGGAAAAGCAGTAATCGACATCGCCGCGCCCAAAAATAAGGCGAAGGCAGTAAACGATACACTAGCGTTAGAAACCAGGGGATAAAGCACCACCGCTAGTAATGTTCCTAAGGAAAAAGGCACCAAAATACTGACATGAGAAGTTAAAACTGCCACTTCTAGCTGACCGCTGAGGTATTTTGGATTTAGTTCTAACCCAATCAGAAACATGAAAAATATTAGTCCCACCTGAGACAAAACATTTAAAAAAGGAATAGTTTCTGGTGGAAATAAGGTAACTGCTACATGGGGAGCTATTAAACCAAATAAAGATGGCCCAAGCATAATCCCAGCGACAATTTCACCAATTACCAGCGGTTGCTTAATAGAACGAAATCCTAGCCCTACTAGCCGTGAAAGTCCAATAACAATCAGTACCTCAACCAGAACGAGAATAACTGTGTGCATGGTTTCCTCAAAAGTAACTATCTGGTTTCCCTAAGATAATTGTTTAAAATACTGGAAAATGTCAACCCCTACTCTTGGCGAGAGGCTACAAAAACTGGAAATTTAAAATTCAAAATTCTGCCATTAACAACTGTATAAATCAATTTATAAGCTTCTACGTTTAATTATGAATTAAAAATTATTGAGTCAAATTTGGAAGATACACTCAAGATGAATTTGCAGTAATTTGTGATGTCAGTTGCTGTTAGTGGGAGATGAGGGAGATAAAGTACTGAGGAGACAAAGAGAATAACTCCAAATTCTTAACTTCTCAACCAACAGTCTACAGAAGCCAGTGCATTAGACAGCTTACCCGGCTTTCCTTTGGCGTTCCCGTTCGCTCTTAGGGTCTAGGAGAGAAGAAAAGGTTAAACTGGCCTTTAACAGTCAACACTCAGTACTTTACTACAGTTTCTATCAGGAATTTATTCTTAATTTCCTATATAAATGTGTTTAAACGTTAAACTTTTCATAGCTTGTACCCTGCAATAAAAAGGCAATCAAGGGTGATGCCATGAGCGTAGTAACTACAGCCATAATAACCATGATAGTGAATAAAGTAGGGGTAATTATACCTTGCTCAAGACCAATATTCAGGATGATTAACTCCATTAAACCGCGAGCATTCATGAGAGTGCCGATCGTTGCTGATTCGCGCCAATTTTCTCCTGCTAATTTTGCTGCCAACATACAAGCAACACCTTTACCGATAATTGCGATCGCTAAAATTAAGAGGGTAATTCCCCATAATGCAGGCGTGTTTACTAGACCGATTTGTGTGTTTAATCCAGAAAAGACAAAAAATATTGGCAACAAAAAAGAAGTGGTGAAAAACTCTGTATATTGGCGAATTTGTTGAGCGAATTCTCCGCGTGGTGTTACTGCTCCCAATACAAATGCACCAAATATTGCATAGATACCTGTAATATCAGTAAACCATGCACAAAACATCAAAATTATCAACAATAAAGTCAACGTTTGTCTATTCACACCTGCATCGCGTTTGGTCATCCTTGTGAAGACTTTAAGTAGACGTTGCCCAATAAAAATTGCAAATAGCACATAGCAAATGCCTCCACCAATTGCTAAGATGGCGATGTTGATGGAATTTTTCACACTAGCAAGTACCATCGCCAGCAAACACCAAGCAACTCCATCATCTACCGATGCTGCGCCTAAAGCCAAAGTACCAAAGCGAGTTTGGGCAAGTCCGCGTTCGTAAATAATGCGAGCTAACATTGGAAAAGCGGTGATTGTCATCGACGCGCCTAGATATAAAGCGGCTGACCAAGGCACTACTTTTGGTTGAAAGAAATTCCCGTTGTGATATAAGAAAAAAGAAGCGATCGCTCCTAAAATAAAAGGAGTAATAATTCCCGCAGCAGATAACAAACCTGCACTTTTGATATGGTGTTTCAAGAGTTTGGTGTTGAACTCTAGACCAACCAAAAACATATAAATTGCCAATCCAATTTGGCTAATGGCATATAAAATCGACATCGATGGATTGGGTATTTTGTCTCCTAAAGCAGTGATAATCGGCAGCTTAGGAAATAACCATTGTTGAAAATCTGGTGCAATTAAACCTAAAAGTGATGGGCCTAACATGACACCTGCAATCATTTCGCAAACAACATCAGTTTGACCAAGATAGCGGCGTCCTAAAATCGTAACTATGCGACAAGTGGCTAAAATTACTGTCAGTTGCAGAAATAGCTGAATAACCAGAGCGAAATTTGACATTGTATTTTATTGAGCAAAAATTAAAATCGAAAACTTTCAGAGGACGTTTAAGAAGTATAAAATACTCCCTCAGTTTCGCCTAGCAAAAGATATTCTTTCCAGGTTCTAACTAGAAATAGTCTTCATTGCACAAAAGTCAGGTAGCACAGCTAGCTAGCTGTGCTACCCTACTCATCTGTGTTTATTCTACTCTGGTAAAAATTGTTTTAAGACAAAGCTAAAGATACAAGTATTTACAAAAACACATGAAATGTCATATCAATTCAAAATTAAGAAAGCTAAATGTTATCTGGGTTTCTAGGCTTGTATTTGTCACATTCTTTTTTTTAAATTGATATAACTTGCGAAGATTACTAATTCGTAGTTCGTAATTATTAATAGAAGGCCAGACGAAAATCTCCAATTTGGCGGTCTTTAATTAGTTAAAGTCTAAATTTGCAATTAATTAAATTACAAATTATGAATTATAACCACTCTCCACCCCGGAAACGCCAACGGAGGAATACAATTCGCATTAGGCTTTGGGAACTAATAAAAACTGCTAGCCAGACGATGCTATAGTGCAATAAAAAATCTGTTGGTGACAGTTCTTCTTTAGGTAAAGGTATTGGTAAAAAGCCAAACAATTTGACTCCACAGAACACAAAGATTAATTCCCAAATACCAGCTAAAAGCTGATAAGCTGCTGGCCAATCTCTGTCCCAGCGGAATTTCTGGAGATAGTTATAAAGCACATCCCAACCCAAGCCAAAGATGGCGACATAACCAAGTATCCAAAAATAAACTGAGTTAGCACCAGAACCAATCAAACCCATTGCAAAGGGTAAAGATACGAGTACGCCTACAGTTGCAAGTAATAATAATCGAGTTTGCCAGCGACCAAGTAAAGTTGGTGTCATAAGAGTAGTGTTAGATTTTAGATTTTTGCTTGAATCCAAAATTCAAGTTGTGTTGTCAGCGCAGCAGAGGTGCAATCTAAAATCTAACATTGGCATCGTTTCAGGTAGTAATCAAATCTAGAGAATGGTAATTTGCAATAGCATCCCAATTGATGACATCTTCTAACAAGGCTTGATAACCTAGTGTATTGGGATGAAGTCCGTCATGACTCAAGCGTTTGAGCCGCCAAGTTTCACCGCGTTCCATCCATATATTAAAAATATCTAAATAGGGAATTTGCCGTCTCTGACAAGCAATCTTAGTTGCTTCTTTGTAACGGTACTGGTCGGCATGATTATAGTAAAAGCAATCTAAAAATGGCATCTTCGCCTCATCTACTGGCACCATGCCCACAAATAACACAGGACAGAGTTGTTGTGCCAAATCTAGCAAAGAAGCGATTTCCTTTTCAAATACGGTAAAATCTGTGTAACTTCGCCCATCGTGACGCGCCAAACGAGCTGAATCATTGACGCCTACTGATAAAATAATCAAGTCGGGAACGCGATTTCGCAGTTCGCCGCGATGGCGAAATTCAACTTCTAACCTTTGGGCTACTTGTTGCGTGCGATCGCCCCTGACACCTAAATTATAAAGAACATGACCCGCACTATCCGGCAACATCCACCAGCGCCGTAGTTGCTCAATCCATCCCCCTTTTTCCGGGTCGCCAAATCCATATATTAAGCTGTCTCCCAGTGCGACAATCTTCTTTGGCTGAAAGTTTTTTGGTGGTACAGACAGCTGCATTGAGGAAGATGCTGAAAATGTTTGCATTTAAAAACTATATTTTATATCTTTTCAAGATTCTATACATTTCTATACCATACACGGCCATCTTGAAATATCCAAGCATCTATATAGTTGCAAGGTGATACCCATTAAAAAAAAGGCGTTGCTGAATAAGGGGATGATTGAGGCTGACACGGGGACACGGAGACATGGGGACGCGGGGATTATAATTGATGCAAATTCCAAAATCATCCCACAATAATGCAACACCGACAAATAGGCCATTTGTAGAGACGCGATTCATCGCGTCTTGACCCAAGGATGTGTTGCGATCGTTAATTAAATTGGTGTTAATATTGCCGCAGTTGAACCTCACCTCAGAAGGTCAAAGTTGAGCCTTAGAAGGTCAACGTCGAGCCTCAGAAGGTCAACGTCGAGCCTCAGAAGGTCAACGTCGAGCCTCAGAAGGTCAAAGTTGAGCCTCAGAAGGTCAAGTGTTGATTTGAGAAGTTGAAACGGGTAGGCGATTGTTCCATGTTTCAGGTTATTTTAGGGATAATCGCCCCATCTTCTCTAAATTGACCCGTCTGATTTTTCGATGATCTCCAATAATTCCTCTTTGGTTTGCTTGGCGAGTTGAACGCTGGTAATAGTAGCCAGTGCGCCACCTCCGGCTGTGAGACTGGCTTCAGAAACTTTGTTTAAATAGAGCAATCCTACACCGCCTAACGTCATCATGGCAGAAGCAGCGCTGACACTCAAGGCAAGGTTAAAGGTTAATTTAGCTTGGCGTAATAATTCTTGCATCAATTCCTGTTTCATATCATTATTGTTGTGATTTGTTTGTGTTGTATTTTTAGAATTAACAGCCATAATTACCTGCCTTGATTTTTATTCAATATTTTTTGTAGTTTTTATCCACACTTTTATCGTGTCATTGTTTTTCAATACTTAAGTTTGAATAAGGTATAAATATCAGGTCTAACTAAAGTAGATCTAAGAGAGGTATAACTAAGGTCTATTCAAGGTAGAGATAAGTAAAATCATGAAATAAAAGCAACAAATCGGTTATAATTTTTGCTAAATTGACTTTGGAAGCATTTTAATGGATTGGGGAGATTTTCTGAGTCAAGAGGCAGGTAGACACGGTTTGTCGCCAGAGCAGAAAGAAACTTTATTAGCTGCACTACCGAAAGAAGACGCACAAATTAATCAAGTAAAGATTGCTTCAGACCTCAACATAACTGAAGCTACCGTCAAAAGTAGATTTGCGGGTATCTACAAAAAATTTCAAGTTAGCTGTCCTGACCTGACAAAGCAGCAAGGAGCAGGAAAATTTTAAATTTTGCGAACTTATATGAAGGAAACTTATTATCAATTAAATAAAAATATACCAGTTGTTAACCCTGTTACATCCTCAAAAATTTCCACAGAGTTTGAAGTACTCATTCAAGAAAAGATTCGCTCGTTTTGCGGACGTAAATTTGTGTTTGATAATTTTAAAAATTTCCTGAATAAACATTCCAAGGGTTATTTTACGGTAATTGGTGATGCTGGAATGGGGAAAAGTGCGATCGCTGCAAAATATATTGATGAAAATAAAGCTATTTGTTACTTTAATGTTTTGCAAGAAAGAAACAATCGCCCAGAATTGTTTCTCAAAAGTGTTCGTCAGCAGCTTATTAACCGCTATCACTTAGAAAATGCCGAAAATAATGATTTATTAGCCTTGTTAATTAAAGCTAGTAGCAAAATTCCTAAAAATGAACCCTTGGTAATTGTAATTGATGCGTTGGATGAAGTAGAGCAACCACCAGGGGCAGAAAATATTTTATATTTGCCTAAGACTCTGCCAGATAAAGTTTATTTTTGGCTGACGAGGCGACGCTATGAACCGGGTAAAAAGCGATTATATACTGAAGGTGTCGAGCAGGTAGAGTTAGATTTAAACGCCAGCCGATATAACAAAGACAATCGTGATGATATTCAAGAATATATTCGCTTTTTTCTCGATCGTGATGTAGATTATAAAGCCGGATTGCTCAAGTGGATTCAAGACCGCGATATCAACCGTGAGGCTTTTGTTGAGCAGGTAGCAGCAAAAAGTGAAAGTAATTTTATGTACCTGCGCTATGTCTTACCAGCAATTGCTAAAGGTGAATATAATGATTTTAATTTAAAGCAATTACCAGATGGTCTTCAACAATATTATCAAACTCATTGGGTGCGAATGAATATGGATTCTGCACCTAATAAAATTATGGTGATTATCCTGTATATTTTAGTAGAAATTGGTACGCCGATTCCTTGTGATATGATTGCTGATATTGCCCAGGAAGATGAATATGAAGTGCAACAAATTTTAAATAAGTGGTTTGAATATTTAAAGCAACAAAGGATAGATGGAGACATTTGTTACAGCATCTACCATGCTAGTTTTCTCGACTTTCTCAAATCAAAACCGATTTTGGATGCAAAGCGTCAGCTAATTAAAGAGGTGAATCAACGCATTGTTGATTACTGGGAACGGGAGAACGAAGAAGATGACGAAGGCTGAGAAGAAATCAAGAGGAAAAAAATCCTACTCCCACAAAGCTTATCTCGGCAGGTATCCTTATAATTTGGTAAGTTCGGGAAATTTAGAAAAATATTACCAAACGCTGACTGATTTTGAATTTTTAGTGGCAAAGATTAACCATCCTGAGTTTGGGGTACAGCTGCTAATTGAAGATTTTGATTTGATTGATCGTGAAGAGACATTAAATTACCCAGAATATAACTCTGAGAAAGTCACAAGTCTCAAATTGATTCAAGGTGCATTGAGACTATCAGCACATATTTTAGTGGTAGATAAGCAACAATTAGCGAGTCAACTATACGGACGGTTACTACATAAGAAAACGTTACGGGAGATTCAGGCATTATTGACACAAATAAAGCAAAATACAACTACTCCTTGGCTGTGTCCCTTGACTCTTAGCTTAACCCTAGCAGGGGGACACTTACTCCGCACCCTCACTGGTCATAATAGTCCTGTACGTGCAGTTGCGGTCAGTACAGATAATAAATATGTGATTTCTAGTTCTGATGATAAAACACTAAAAATTTGGGAAATTCAAACTGGGCAGGAAGTTCACACCCTTATTGGTCATATTTCTTCAATTAATGCAGTTGCCGTAAGCACAGATGGTAAATATGTGATTTCTGGTTCTGCTGACAAAACACTAAAAATTTGGGAAATCCAAACTGGAAAGGAAATTCGCACCCTCATTGGTCATATTTCTTCAATTAATGCAGTCGCCGTGAGTACAGATGGCAAATATGTGCTTTCTGGCTCTGCTGACAAAACAATAAAAATTTGGGAAATTCAAACTGGGCAGGAAGTTCACACCCTTATTGGTCATATTTCTTCAATTAATGCAGTCGCCGTGAGTACAGATGGCAAATATGTGCTTTCTGGTTCTGCTGACGACACTTTCAAAATCTGGGAAATTCAAACTGGGCAGGAAGTTCATACCATTACTGGTCATCGTGATTCGGTAAGCGCAATCGCCGTGAGTACAGATGGCAAATACGTTATTCATGGTTCTGATGACAAAAAACTCAAAATACGGGAAATGCAAACCGGAGAGGTAATTCGTACCATTATTGGTCATTGTGATTCAGTAAGTGCAATCGCTATCACCAATGATAGTAAATACATAATTTCTGCTTCCTATGACAATACTCTCAAAATTTGGGAATTACAGAGCGGACAAGAAGTTCACACTTTGAAAGGTCATATTGCCTCGGTTAATACAGTCACTGTAAGTAAAGACGGTAAATATGTGATTTCTGGTTCCTCTGACAATACTCTCAAAATTTGGAAATTACAAACTGGGGAGGAAGTTAGCACTCACAGCAGTCATAGTAGCTGGGTTAATGCAGTCACTATGAGTACAGATGGCAAATATGTGATTTCTGGTTCCTCTGACAATACTCTCAAAATTTGGGAATTACAGAGCGGACAAGAAGTTCACACTTTGAAAGGTCATATTGCCTCGGTTAATGCAGTCGCTATGAGTACAGATGGCAAATATGTGATTTCTGGTTCCTCTGACAATACTCTCAAAATTTGGGAATTACAGAGCGGACAAGAAGTTCACACTTTGAAAGGTCATATTGCCTCGGTTAATACAGTCACTGTAAGTAAAGACGGTAAATATGTGATTTCTGGTTCTGCCGACAAAACACTCAAAGTTTGGGAAATAGAAACCGGAAACGAAGTTTGTACCCTTATTGGTCATTCTGATTGGATTATTGCAGTCGCTGTGAGTACAGATGGCAAATATATAATTTCTAGTTCTTATGACAAAACACTCAAAGTTTGGGAAATGGAAACCGGAAGCAAAGTTCGTACCCTTATTGGTCATATTTCCTCAGTCAATACAGTTGCCGTGAGTACAGATAGTAAATATGTGATTTCTGGTTCCTCTGACAATACTCTCAAAATTTGGGAATTACAAACTGGGGAAGAAGTTCGCACCCTTATTGGTCATCGAGACTGGCTCAATGCTATCTGTATCACAGCAGATAATAAATATTTTATTTCTGTATCCTCTGACAATTCTCTTAAAATATGGGAAATGCAAACTAGTAAAGAAATGACTAATTTTACGGGTGATAGTGTAATGAGATGCTGCGCTGTCGCTTCAGATAACGTAACAATTGTAGTAGGAGATACTTCAGGTATAGTGCATTTTTTGCATCTTGAAGGGATGCAAGGGAGATGAGGGAAAAATAATTTTATCTGCCAAAGATTTCGTTGACAGTAATGTTGACATTAGGGAAACTTGAAATTGTTAAAGTTTGACCGCTAGTGAACTTTTGAAGATGCTGATATCCTGCGGCTGTTGGTTGTCGATAAACTTCCACAACTTCCTCGTTAATATCTACTAACTAAACTTCAATAATGTTAGCTTCTGCATACAAAGGAATTTTCTCTTCCCGGTCATACAAAATAGTCGAATCAGCCACTTCAATTAATAAAAAAATATCCTGGGGTTGGGGGTGTGCTGTGGCGTAGAAATCATCACGGGGTTTGAGTAATGCCACATCTGGCTGAGGTTCTGATTTATTATCCAGAACTACGGGATTTTGAACAGAAACTATAACGCGGTTTCCCAAACGCTGCCCTAACATATTATTAAATCCCCTGACACAAGCAGCATGTTTTGTACTAATAGGCGACATTTCAATAATGTCACCCCGAATCAATTCAACCCGGTCATCTTCTTTCAGAATCCCCGAATCAACCATTTTGTGATATTGGTCAACTGTGAATTTCCGTCTTAGTAATTGCACAGACATTGCTATTTCAACTACTGCTTATTTAATTATTCTTCAAAAAAAGAGTAGGAAATAAATATGATGCAATTCTTTTTTTAATCAGAATAAGACAAACAGCGATCGCCTTCACACCAAAAAGCGATCGCTTTAACTCTAATTTCTAAATTCCTTTCCTACTCTTGCACAGACGCGATTCATCGCGTCTTTATTTCTTGCCTATTTCCACCTAACACTGTTGAAATAGCTCTGCAAAACTTTTCGACGCTGCTTCAGGTTTCGCTACAATCTCAACAATTTTATTGCGTGCGGCTGGTTCAAACAGCGCCTCGACGCTAACTTTGGCGACTTTTTGCCGAGGAATGCTACCGTCAAACAGAGTATCAGCACCCTGCATCACAATGGAGTCGGTATTATCTTCATTCTTTAACCCACCAGGCCGCACAATTGTATAAGTAAGACCACTTTTTTGGATGTATTCTTCAGCTTGCTTTTTCCACACCAAAATCAGCCAAAACAAGTTCAGTGGATGGAACAACTGTGACGTACACAAAGAAGAAACTAAGACAAAATGCTCAATTCCCTTAGCCTTAGCAACATCAACTAAATTTTTCGTACCTTCAAAATCCACTTTATAGGGGCCAGTGGGGTCAAAGCTAGGTTTTGCGCCAGTTGCAACCAACACAACTGTGCTATCTCCCAACGCAGCAGTCAGAGTTTCTGGTTGTAACACGTCGCCTACTACTAATTCAGCTTCTGGAGACAGAATACCCCTAGCTTTTTCTATATCCCGCACCAAGGCTCGGACGGGAATATTCCGCGCTACCAATTCTTGCACGATGCGGCGACCTGTTTCACCCGTTGCCCCTGCTACAAATGCTTTCATAAGAAATGCTATCCTGGGAAACTATTGTGTGCTTGTTCAGTTCTTTATTTTAGTGATTCTATGGAGCTGATGGCAGATTATTGAGGTTTCTGTCAAAATAGGATATTTGTGCGAAACTACCCAAGTCAGCAGGGAATTATTAATATAGACAAACGCCAAAGTATACAGTCATGTATTTATGCTTTTAAGAGACGGCGAATACCAATCCTTGGAAATAACAGAAACAGTTTTACCAGTAGCATCCAGCGAAGAAGAAGCAAACGAGACATTAACAGAACCAAATGTTGCGACGCTCACAAAATTTTATGGTCGTTATCAAGACTGTATGGAAATGTTTGCTCCCGCAGCCAAAGTTGCTGAGTTCCTTAATTCTCACAATTCGTGGTTTTCGCGCTGCGCTGAACCCATGAAGGTGCAACCGTTGGGGGAAAATGGCTATGCTCTAGTAATTGGTCGTTTTGGTTCTTTTGGTTATGAAGTAGAACCGAAAATTGGTTTGGAATTATTACCTCCAGATGAGGGTATTTACCGCATCCGCACAATTCCCATTCCTGACTACCAACCGCCTGGTTATGACGTAAATTACCGGGCATCCCTGAGGTTATCAGAAAACGCGGCAAGTGATGTTTCTACTGATATTGCCGAGGTGACGAAAGTTGAATGGGAGTTGGATTTAGTAGTTTACATACACTTTCCCAAGTTTATTCAGCGATTACCCAAGTCTTTAATTCAATCTACAGGCGATCGCTTACTCAATCAAATCGTCCGCCAAGTCTCCCGCCGCTTAACTCGCAAAGTCCAAGAAGATTTTCATCAATCTTTGCAAATACCCTTTCCTGTTAATTCCAAGAAAAAGCGGTGAATCAAATGATTGTCGGATTTTGGGTTGCACCTTTGGTGCGCTCGAAGCACAAGTTAAATTTTGGATTTGTTTCACACACGAGGGTTAAAACAAATCCAAAAAGTCTAAAATTGCTAGTCAACTGTTGTTTGTCCCTTGTCATAAACTAATGACAAAGGACAAATGACTAATTAACTATGCTTGAGTGAGAATTTTTTGGACAATTTGTACCCCACTAACAGCTTGCCAAACAAAAAGCCCTAAAAGCGTGAAATTTAAGATAATGTGAGTTGCACGCGCCCAATTTGCTCCTTTTTGCATGTAGGGAGACAAAGCCGCGGAAAATGCAATCAGACCTGTCATCCCCAAACCTGCTAACAGGTGAGGCCCTACAAATAACTTGCCATTATTGATGTAAGTGACAGCCATCCCTCCAATTGCACCTGCCACCATGAAAGCCAGGAGTATAGACCCGATTTGATAATGTCTGACGTTATATCTACCTTTAATCAGTTCTTTCTTTTCTTCCCCCTGAGCATTTCTGGTACGCTGTACTTGTAACCCCAAATAGGCAGCATAAATCGAGACTACTAATAGCGCCCACATCATCAGCGGATGAAAGAAATTCAGCCAATATTTCACCGACGGAGAAAGTTCCAGACTCATCGTGCCCTCGCCCAAGTATTAAATCTTCATAAAAATTAGCATAACTCTATTTTCTGTGCTTAAAGTTTCACAAATTAAATAAGAAATCACAATGGGCTGCGCCCCGCTACGCTAACAAAATTTAGGATTCAACATCAAGTCCAAGCACTCGCTTGGGCTTGTTTTGGCTTAAGCTGAATTTTAAGGGTAGACGAATTAAACTTCCCTGTGTGGGATTTCATCGATGATTGAAAACAACGATACTTTGCTGCTCAAAGCTGCTAAAAGTGGGGATATTAAGGGGCTGCGTGCGCTACTAGCTGCGGGTGCGAAGGTGGATGCGTGCGATCGCCAAGGCACCACGGCTTTAATGTTTGCTGCTAATTTGGGCTACACGGAAATTGTGCGATCGCTCCTAGATGCTGGGGCAAATATCAATTTAAAAAGAAAACTCTATGGTTTGACGGCTTTGATGTTAGCAGCTAGCGCCAAACAACTTGACATTGTGCAACTTTTAGTATCTAGAGGCGCGGATGTCAACGCCACTAATGAAGATGGCAGCACAGCTTTAATGGCAGCAGTAGTTAAAGGTAATCTTGATGTAGTACGAGTTTTGTTAGCCGCTGGTGCAAGAGTGGACATCGCCGATAAAGATGATGATACGGCTTTGAAGTTGGCAGTTAAGCACAGGCAGGTAGAAGTTATCAAAGCAATTCTCCAAACTGGTGTAGATGTTAATGTCCCAGGTGAGGAGGGTGAGACAGCGTTAATGTTAGCGGCAGATTTGGGACATCTGGAGATTGTCCAAGCGCTGTTGGCGGCGGGGGCTGATGTGAAGGCGAAAAACGCTGATGGTGGAACAGCGTTATCAGCGGCGGCGGCGGCGGGACATAGTGCGATCGCATCTGCTTTACTAGATCGCGATGCCGAAATTAATTTCCAAGACCAAGATGGTGAAACAGCCTTACACCTTGCCGCTGTGGAAGGTTACGTTGATGTGGTGCAAGCGTTACTTAATAAAGGTGCCGATGTCCAAATTAGAAACCACCTTGGTGATACGCCATTGCTAGTAGCAGCGTTGCAGGGACACAGCGAAATAGTGGAAGCGCTGCTGCGTTCCGGCGGACATATTAATGGAAAAAACCTCGGTGAAGTACCTTTGACGCTGGCTGCATCACAAGGGCACACCCAAACCGTGAAAGTATTGCTTGAGTATGGCGTTGATGCCAATATTCCAGCAGATGATGGCAAAACTGCTTTGATTAAGGCAACTGAACGCCAGCACATAGAAGTAATAAAAATGCTCTTAGCAAAGGGCGCAAATGTAAATTTTCAAGATTCAGCCAAAGCAACAGCATTGATGTGGGCTGCTTCAGCAGGTTATGGAGAGATTGTGCAGTTATTAATCCAAGCTGGGGCAGATTTGAATTTGAAAAACCGAGGCGGTTACACTGCTTTGATGATTGCAGAATTTAATGGTTATCAGAATATTGTCCGGAGTTTGCAAAAAGCTGGGGCGCAGGAATAAAGGCAAAGGGGAGGCTCTTGAGGTAGGGGAAAAGGTTAAAGGAAAAAGGGAAAAGGAATAAATTTAATTTTTCTCCTTTTCCCCTTACACCTTTCCCCATGCCCTGTTTGCCCCATAGCCTAAAATTCTGATGCCTTTATTCTCTTTTAATAAAATATTGTTACAAACATATTGACAAACTATAAAATCAAGGTTATTTACTTAAATACCAAGAAGGTTTACAAAAACCAAAGTTGAACAAATTACAAATATTGCGTTTGACTAGAACGCGATATGTTTGCTAAAGGATAGCAGGTTTCATGCTTCCTGTGAAGTAAGAAATCAATTCTTGGATTTTTCTGTGAATTAGATAGTAAAAACTAAAAAAAGCAAAAATCCGTCGCAGCTGTTGTGAGCTTGCTGCAACGGACGAAGGAAAAATTAAAACGCCGAGATGGAACAGGGAAAATGGTTGCGCCACAAGGATAAAAAGCGGGCAAAAAAGAAGAAGGGTACTTAACCTTAATTACTTTGTAGCTTTTACCTTGTACCTTTTACCCAGTCTCCCCCTCGGCGTTTCCTACTGTGCTAGATGTGCAAAATATATAGTTTTTATTTGATGAGAAAAGTATTCTAAAGATCATTTTTAATGTATAAAATTAGACACAAAATGCAAGCTAGTAATCAAAAAAGCTTGATTTGTGAGTATTTGAGCGATCGCTACGGAAACTCCTAGAGAATATAAATAAAATATTAAATTTAGTAGAATCACTGTATTCAGAAGAAACAAGGTTGGGGAAACAGGCAATCCCAGTCATCAGCCAACAGTCAACACTATTTTCAAGTCAGGTAGGACTTACGCACAGCCAATGGAAAACTAACCACAGAGAACACAGAGTTCACGGAGGAATGAGAGTTTAAGAGAGTTTTTCCGTAAGTCCTATCAGGGTTTCTGCAAAATCTAAAATGGATTATCTCGATCTAATAGCAGCATAATTAGTTTTATAGATAGGCAGCGTTTCTTTAGCTTGTGCAGAAACAGAACTATTTTCTGGAATAGCTTCTAATAAATTAATAGCTTGCTTCAACTTCTGTTTTGCTTGCTGGCGAGTTATTCGTGAATGAGGCGAATTTTGTACAAAGAAGGTAGCTTCTATTGCTAGCTTTTGTGCTGATTCTAAGTTGTGAGTTGCTATTTTTTCAGTTAAGACGATTTTACTGATAGCGTTATAGTTGGTCTGATAATTTGTTAATTTATTCTTTGCTTGGTCAGAAACTGATGTTTGGGGGGGAATGCTATTTAATAGCTTTATTGCTTGATACCATTTAGTTTCTGCTTGTTGCCATACTTGTAAAGAATGTGGAGGCTTTTGAGCTAGAGATGCAGCTTCCATACCGAGTTTTTGAGCAGATTTAAAATTAGCGATCGCTCTTTGTTCTGGAGTTAAATTTTGAGTTTCTAATTGGGAATTTTGGTTTTGGTTTTGCCGACCACAAAAGCCTAATAATAATAGGGATAAGACTAGAAAAAAAGCTGAAATTACTATTTTAGGCGTGGGAAGTTTTATAGATTTTTCTATTTTTTTACTAACAATTAATTTTTTAGTACTTTGCTGTTCTATCTTTTTTTTAGCTTGTTCTACCTGCTCTATTAAAAAGTCACCTTGAATAATTAAACTAGCAATCTGTTCTTGAAAAACATCACAATCATTTAATATATCTGTTAGTTCTTGAGTTTTACCATCGCTCGATATAATTAATTCGTGATCGTCGTCTAACCACTCTAAGGTAAATCCAGATTTTCCACAAAAAGCAGATACTCCTAATAAAATAGTTAGTAAGCTATGACTAGTTTTTACAGTATTAAAAATATAGTTTAGTTTCTGTTGTAACTGTAATAACTCTTTTTGATGATTACTGATTTTTTGAAGTTGAGACTCTAATTTTTTAGAATTATTAAAAACTAAATTATTTTTTAAATTTTCAGCAATTTCTTTAAATTTAGAGGGTAAGCTGACATCCTGACTGTCAGAATTGAGTTGGTTTACCAATTGAACGTCACTGAGAATATCGGCTGCTAAAGCCTGCAAAAAATAGCCCCATTCAATCCAGGTATCAATTTTTTTCCCTAAATCGATTAATGAAAGTTTAGTTTCCCAATTACCAAATTTGGCTGCTAGGACTGGATTTACTAACCCAATATGAGGTATAAACAAACTAGCTACTATATTAGTTCGAGGAAGTGTGGCGATCGCACAATTATTGATATTACAAAATTTTAATTCCTGAATAATTAACTTTTGAATATTTCTGAGTTCTTCCTGAGCATTATTAATCAGGATAATTTGTTCCATGATTTCATGAGAATTGCCAATAGTTAGCTTCAAACTTTGAATCAATTTTGGCAATTCACTAACAAGTAATTCGAGGTTAGCCATAAATACCCCTTAGGGATTTGTCGAAAATATATGCGAAACAATTAAAATGGCTGGAGTAAGAACATAACCATGTCTATTGCCTCTGAGCGTCCTAAATGAATGACAAATTTCAGGAACTTATAGAATATATAGTTCCCAGAAATCCTACTAAAGTATCAATTTCAGTTTAAAAATCCCAAAATAAAGACGAAACTACCTATTCGCTAACATATGAATGAAGTTGATTTAGCATTTACCCCAGCACTAGAGTTAGCCCAATTAATCCGTCGCCAGGAAGTATCACCGCTAGAGTTGGTAGAAATATATTTAAAACGCATTGGACAGTTGAATCCCCAATTAGGAAGTTATTTTACAGTCACAGCAGAAACAGCGATCGCAGATGCCAAAGCTAAAACAGAATTACTAACAACTACTTCAGAATTACCGCCATTTTTTGGTGTGCCGATTTCCATTAAAGACTTGAATGCTGTAGCTGGTGTTACTTGTACCTATGGAAATCCGGCATTAATCAACAATATTGCTAGCTATGACGATGTAGTCGTAACCAAAATTCGGCAAGCTGGTTTTATTATTCTCGGTAAAACAGCCACTTCCGAATTAGGTTCATTTCCTTACAGCGAACCTACGGGTTTTCCCCCTGCAAGAAATCCGTGGAATTTAGAATACACTCCTGGCGGTTCTAGTGGTGGTGCGGCGGCGGCGGTAGCAGCAGGATTATGTGCCGTCGCCCAAGGTTCCGATGGCGGTGGTTCGATTCGGGGGCCTGCGGCTTGTTGTGGTTTGGTGGGACTCAAACCATCACGGGGTAGGGTGAGTAAAGCACCTGTGGGCGAACGTCTCGCTGGAATTGCCACCAACGGGCCAATAGCACGGACTGTGGCTGATGCTGCTGCGCTTTTGGATGCCATATCTGGCTATGTCACAGGCGATCCTTACTGGCTACCAGATCCCGAAACATCATTTCTCGCCGCTAGCCAAACAAAACCTGGCGCTTTGCGAATAGCCTTTGACACGAGCATTTTTCCTTTGGGAGAAGCTGATGCTAACTGTCAGCAAGGTGTTCGAGAAACAGTCAACTTATTAGAACAACTCGGCCATCAAGTCGAACAGAAATCTCCAGATTTCAGCGGTTTAATTGAACCATTTCAAATTGTCTGGCAAGCTGGGGTAGCGGCGTCAGGACTTCCTGTTGAAGCTTTGCAGCCCTTAAATCGCTGGCTATTTGCCCGCACGGGTTCCGTAGCTCAGTACCTGCAAGGAGTTGCCCAAATGCAGGTAGTGGCACGGCAAATTGTGGCGTTTTTCGATAATGTGGATGTGCTGGTACTGCCAGTTTATTTGCATTCACCCATCCGTGTGGGAGAATGGGCTAATCTGAGTCCAGAAGAGACATTCCAAAATATTGTTCAATGGGTTGGCCCTTGTCCGCCTGCGAATGCAACTGGACAACCAGCGATCGCTATTCCTGTAGGATTTGATAGTAAGGGTTTACCCATCAGCGTACAGCTAATTGGTAAACCGGCAGCTGAAGCCACACTCATCAGCCTAGCGGCACAAATAGAAGTGGCTAAACCTTGGATTGGGCATCGTCCAGCCTTTGCAATCTCAGCCTAATTATGCAGGCATCCTTGGAACAGCTTTCAAAAATTACTGTGTTTGCTGGTTTAGAAACAGCAGACACAGTAACTTTGCAACCTTACACCCAGGTGCAAGGTTATGGTAAAGAAGAGATTGTTCTCCATGAAGGCGATCGCTTACCTGCAAAACTGTATGCTGTTGTCAGTGGATTAATTAAAGTTAGCAAAACCGCAACAACGGGGAAAGAAACTATTTTCCGCGTCCTAGCTGCTGGAGAAATTTTTGCGGCTCCTGCTTTGTTAGGAAATGGCATTTCTCCAGCAACTGTAACTGCTGAATCTGATTGTGAAATTATGACCGTAGAGCGAGATGCTTTATTAAAAGCTATTCAGAAAAATCCCGAAATTGCATTACAAATGCTGATGGTTTTTAATAGTCGGATTCAGCAATTGCATGAAACAGTCCACGGATTAGTTTCTGAGAGAGCTATTGTTAGGCTTGCGAGATTAATTCAATATTTTGCTGGTGAATCGGGAACTGATTTAACTCCACAAGGAGAATGTTTAAAAGTCAGATTACCTTATTACCGCATGGCTCGGACTAGTGGCATTACTTACGAAGAATGTGTGCGGTTAATTAAAAGCCTCAAGTCAGTAATTACTTATGGTCGGGGCGGTAAGATTACAATAGTTGATGCCAAAAAATTAGATGCGATCGCTTTTGGCCAAATGTAGTAATACTAAATAAAAACTATCCTATAACTAGATAGACTGTGATTTCCACTCGTTTTCAAGAATAGCATAAATAAAATTGTCATACCATCTACCTTTAATTAACTCTTTTTCTCGCAGATGACCTTCACGACGCATACCAATTTTTTCTAAAACTCTAAAAGAGGCGATATTTTCTGCAACACACCATGACCAAATACGATGCATTTTTAATTCTTCAAAACCAAACTTTAAAATTGCCTGTGCTGCTTCTGTTGCATAACCTTGTCCCCAATACTGAGGGTTTAGTTCATAGCCAATGTTTGCTTCTCGCAGTTGAGAGTCGTTGATACGAATACCACAATTCCCTATCAGCCGATTTTCTTCTTTAAGAACAACAGCTAACTGAAACTTTGTTCGCGGTTCCTCTTTTTGTTGATTAATAAACATCTGGACAAACTCACAAACATCGTTTTGTGTACGATGCGTCCAGTCCGAGTAAAGCAAGTATAAGGGATTGGATTGATAAGCGAATACCGCTTGCCAATCTGCCTCTACAAACTCACGCATTAGCAAGCGGTTTGTTTCTACTATCATCTCTTCTTTATATGTGCTTTATGCAGGATATTTTGTGATTTTAACAAGATGCGGTAATATATCTTTGACCATCATTGGTAGGCCTGTATCTTAGTTCTTAGTCCCCAATACCCAGTTCAAGTTTTACATTTTGCACCAAAAGGAGTAGCATCAGGATAATAGGTAACGATCGCTTTTTCTTCCCTTACAAAAACAGTAGGAAAGGATTTACCTGTTTCGCGATCGCGTACATTATAAATACACGCCCCTTCACTGTTTCCCTGAAGTTTAAATATTTTAGTAGCATCTAAAAGTATTTCTTCAGCATTGCTGAGATAGCCATAACCTTTAATGACATCTCTGACTGTACGATTTTTCTGCTTAATTACTACACCCATTGTATAAATTACCCCAGGAACAACTTCTTCTCGCCCTTGATTATACGGTAGCCGTCCTCCTATGCCCTGATTTTGTAGCTGTAAATACCTACCGTAAAAATGTAAGCCACCAATATCATTTGCGTTATATATTTCACCACAAAATATATGTTCAAAACCCTGGCGCTGGAACCAAATATTAGTTAAATCCTCTAGAAATTGTGCTTTATTCCTACGTCCTGGGCGCACTTCGCCACCGCTAGCTTGCTGAACTTTCTGCAAAACATCTGGGTATGAAGATAACAATTGTTTAAAACTATTAGTACTTACTTTCGTACCAATAGCGCTACAAATTTTTAATACAGCTCGGTCAAAAGAATTTAGCTGCGGTGGCGGTGGTGTTATATCTAGTTGTTGTCCTGCGGGAAAACCAACAGGAACCGGGTTATTTACATTATCAAAAAATGGTATAAGTTTAGTATTTTCTTGTGACTGTGCGTCTACTATATTTTGCGAAAAAAAGGACGAAAGTATTAATACAACAAATACTTTTACCGTCTGCTTTAATATATTCTTTACAGAAGTTGCCTGCATAAATTTTAGTTTAATTACTTGGATGATAAGTAGGTAGACATAATTAAATGTAAAATACAAAAGTTGAAAAACCTGATAGAAACTGGCTTTTCCTCCCGCCTGGTTGTTGAGCGTAGTCGAAACACTGCCTCCTGCCTTCTACTTAGTGCCATGCCAAGTTTAATTCGAGTGATAGCCTAATAAATAAAAAACCCAGTTTTTTTAAGAAACTGGGTTGATATAGTATTTAGCAAGTGTCTGGAACTGCAATAATGATGGTAATTCAGGAGTCAGAAGCTGAAAAAACCAAACTCTGAATTTACCTCCTTTCGTCGGTAATCATGCCAAACCGATATAAATTCTGACTTCTGAATTCTGAATTCTCAAATAATGATTAAGTTGCCCGATCGATTTTTCGCACTTCTTCATCGGATAGTTTCACATTGATAGCTTGTGCTGAGTCTTCAATGCTAGAAATTTTGCTAGCCCCAGGAATTGGCAAAATAGCGGGTGATTTAGAACGCAACCACGCCAGAACGATATTGTACACTGACACGCCTTTTTCTTTAGCCAACTGAGCGATCGCTGGGATCTCTTCTAAGTTTTGATGACGACGCCTACCACCAAAAGGACTCCAGGGTAAAAAAGTCAATCCTTGGTCTTGGCAATACTCTAACACGCCATCAATTTCTGGCTGTCGTTCCCAAGGGCTGTATTGATTCTGGACTGAGACAATATCCACCACATCCTGCGCCCGCTTAATTTGTTCGACGGAAAAGTTAGAAACTCCAACAAACCGAATTAAACCTGCTTCTACTGCTTCTTTGACTGGTGCAAGAGATTCTTCAATGGTGTAATTATTATCCGGGGAATGGTATTGCCAAACATCAATGGGTTTAGCGCCGCCTAAAGCCTCAAAGCTGGCTTTAATTGTTTGGCGCAAGTGTTCTGGGTTACCGTTGCGCGTCCAATTACCATCGGGACGCATTAAGCCGCCCTTAGTTGCAACAATCACTTGGCTACTATCACCTTGATAACTAGCAAGTGCTTTGTGAATTAACTGCTCGTTATGATGTTTATCTGATTCATCTTTGCAATAAGAGTCGGCAGTGTCAATAAATGTAATACCCAGATCTAAAGCACGATGAATCACTTGGATCGATTCCGATTCTGGAGGGCGATTATAGATTGACATCGGCATACCACCCAAACCGATCGCACTCACAAAGATACCAGTTTTTCCTAGCTGTTTGGTTTCCATGCTTTTAGTCATAGTTTTCTCACCTAATTATGAAGCACTTAGTCAAAAGTTTTTTAGGGATTCATAGAAAATCCCCCCTATTACTGAAACTTGAGAGCTACAAGGGGAATACTCTATCTAAGAGTTAAGTACTCTAGACAAACAGCGATGAAAGTTATAGAAGAAACTCCTACGAGATTGCAGCTAAACCATAGACCATTCAGGTATTGGTTCATCGGGTGGTGCATTTTTATTGTTTGTTTAAGCTTTTTGATTTACTGCTTATTTTTTGATTCTGCTTCAATTAAACTAACTTGCGATCGCCGCTTTACAATTAACCAAATCGACTGTGAGTTGAGGCGGTTTAATTTGCTGGGAAATATGCAAAAGCTGAAAATTTTTGACCCGCAAGAAGCACACATTATTATCAAGAGAGCTTCTAAAAACAACACTTCTGAGGTTGTCATTACAACTCCATTTGGAGATTTTACTCTTTTATCACAGTTGAGCTATGAAGAAAATCAGCAAGTTGCCTGGGAAATCAATAATTTTATCAATTCTAATCAGTCTTCGCTATTAGTGCAGCAAAATCAAAGAGATTATTTATTTATTTTAAGTTTATTTATTTTGATTGGAATGGCGATCGCTGCTTTTTTTGGAACATCACCTGTGACTAACTGCACTTTCTACAAAAGTCTCAATAAAGTCTTGATAGAACGTAAAGGTCTGCGCGGTAACCAAATTATTGAATATCCACTAGAAAATATCCTGTATTTTGATATCCAAGAAAGGCAATATAAATACTCCAAGCTGTATCGCGCTGTTATTGTCTTGAAAACTTACAAGAAAATTCCCATCAATCCACAATATACTGATGAAAATAATGTCCGATATATTGTTTCTAGGATACAGTCGTTCCTAAAATATTAGGACTTACGCTTTCACAGAACAATAAAATAATAACTTTGTTCTATACGTAAACAATTTTAGTAATATTTTTAATATTAATGTATACGTAGTGCTACCCAAGATCTGATTGTTTGTCAGCAATCGATCGCTTGACTCTCAACCTGAAATCTGATAAAGCCAAACTTGGGTTTTTAGATATGCCGAGGTTATAGCTCCAACTTCCCTATCTTCAAGTCTTTCGGCTGATTAATATAACCCTCTTAATTACAAATACCCATTTTGTCAGTTTGTCTATTTAAGCTATGTTTGGTAAATAAAATAAGTAGCCTACATAAATTGGCTAGTTATTCCACACTTGACATAAAGCATTGTGAGTGCTAAACGTCTGCCAGAAACCATTGCCCATGTCAAAATTACCCGCCAATCCTGGCAACACGGCTTCCTCGAAGGTGAAGTAAGTGCAGGTGAGTTTGAGTGGCATTTCCAGTGGCATTTTCGCAGGGGAGAACTTGCCGTCAAGCCCTCCCAAGGTCGCGCCTTAATCAAAGAACCCCTCGGTCGATTTTTGGAGAAACAAGATTATCAACTAGAGCCTGGAGGAGATTACGCTTTTACTATTCGGGCGGAAATTTAGGAGTTAGGAATTGGAAATTGGGAGTTAGGAGTTAGGAGTTAGGAGTTATGAAGATATTAATTCCTCACTCTTCACTCCTCACTCCTCACTCTTCATTCCGTGAGGCGATTTAAGTATCTTTCGATTAGCAGGATGGCAACAATGTCATCTATGGGTCTTGGAGGCTGCCGCATACCCTGTGGTAATAGTTTTATTACCCCTGTGGGCGGATACATTTGCCAATAGCGATCGCGTGCTTCTAAGGTTGTGTAACGCTCATCTACTAAAATGATATTCAGCGGTTCTGGTAATTCTTGATACAGTTGCTGTTTCCACTGGTTGGCTGTTGTTTGGTTGCCCATTACCATTAAGGATATGGGGTATTTCTGACGCAGTGTCTCAATGGTAGCGATCGCCTCTTTTGCCGACACGACTTGATGATAATATAATTGCCGATCCAGTCCCATCACTGCTAAACCACACTTATCTCGACCTGGATCGAAACCCAAAATTACTGGCTGTGTCGGTAAAAATTCACGGAAAGTCATAAGTAATAAAAAAAAGGATTCAGAACTGGTGAATTCAGGAATCAGAATCAATTAGTGGCTAGTGGCGAGTCTGTGTAGGAAAGTTATGATGCCTGTGGCAAACTGACCTCCTGGCGTCTACGGCGTAACCCGCCGAGCCGTGACTTTCCGCGCTCATCTCCCATTAATTGTATTCTGAGTTCTAACTCCTGAATTCACCAGTTCAGAATTCTGACTTATTGTTTAAGTACTAAAAATAATTTGTCCGTTGACTACTGCTACTAATTTCACTCTCAATGGCCCAGCTGTATAAGTGTCTTCTGCGGCGATCGCTTTAATTTCTAATGGTTGATTGTACTGCCTTAATTGGGCGACAAAACGCAGAAAAGTGCCATCTACTTGTACATTTTCCACAATTCCGGCGTTACGGGCACGAAATTGGGAAGCAGAAATTAGTATTTCCAATCGCTGCTGCAACTGATAGGATGTCATGTTTTTGGGGTCAGCAGTAGTTGTGGCTAACTGGGCGCCTCCAGAAAAAACCAGTTCATTCCTAGCAATGTCAGTAAAAAATTCTATTTGCTTTTCTCCTCTAACGTAATTACCCGCTGAGAAAATTCGCACCACGTATTCTCGGCCATCCTCAATTTGCTTGCTCAATTGCTCAACTCTTTCCTGAGTTACGCGCACAAGCTCTACATTTGGAGAATTGCCACCAGGCTCACTTAATTCCAGGTTGGCGTTACGATTGGCTTGCTGTAAAAGTTGTACCACCGCTTGACGAGCCGCAGCAGCTTGGGTAACGCGAATTACAGCAGCGGCTAAAACTTGACCGCGAATTAAAGCCAGCTTACCCAAACGCAGGTCTTGGTAGGACTGATAATATTTTTCTAGCCTTGCAACTTCCTGTTCTAGTTCTTGCTGTTGTGCTTCCAATTCCTTGAGCCGAGATTCCCGTTTGGCAATCACTTGTTCTCTAGATGTAATTTCTAAATTACGCTTTTGAATCAATTGATCTAGCTGGGCAATTTTGCGATCGCGTGCTTCTATTACTTCTTGGCGGTTAGCAAGTTCGCGATCGCGTTTTTCAATAGCTGTTTTGGCTTCATCAATCGCTTTTTTGGCTTCAGCATACAGCCTTTGACGTTCTGTCTTTAGTAGTTCAACTGCTGCCTGTAGTTCCTTTCGCTGATTGTAAACGCTTTGCAGTTCAGCTATGGCTTTTTGATACTGAGTGACAACTCGATCTAGCTGCCCTTGAGTGCGTTGGAGTTGAGTTTGAGTTTGGGCTTGCTGTTGAATGGTGCGGTTGAGCTGGGCTTGAGTTTCCCTTTGCTTGGCATTGACCGCCTGCAAGGACTGATTAGTTGCTTGCAACTCCTGTTGTGCCTTTGCTTGGGCGATTCTTGCTTGATTTAGCTCGTTCTCTACCTGACTTTTCTGGCTTTCTGCGGTTTTTAGTTGTTCTCGCTTTTGCCTGAGGTCTGTTTGAATATCCTCTAACTCAAAGACTCCCTGCCGCAATTTATCGTCAGCAGCGAATAAAATCCCTAAGGTTGATGCCGAAATCAAACCGCCAGTAAAAATCGTCACTAGTACGGCGGTATTTTTCGGACGAAGGTTAAAAAGTGAGAGGCGGGCTTTGCCAACTCGTGTGCCGATGCGATCGCCCACGGTTGCAATTACGCCTCCCAGAATTAAAATTGCTGCGATGAGGATGTATCCGGTGGTCATGTTTAGCTACCGAAATCCTTCCAGATACAGCCTACTACTTTTGACCATTGTCTGTGGAGAAGTGGAGGTTGGCAATAGCTTCCATTACTCAATTTTAGGTGTTCCTTTAGCTATTAGTGCGATCTTGAAAAACACGACACGTGCCGACTCCGCTGACTCCAATTGTTTTTATGTGAACTGCCGACTTAAAGTAACAGGTTTATGCACAGTAATCTTCTTCTTGTGGATGGAAATCATCTTTTTCTCGCGCAGATCCCCTAGTAGCCTTGTAACTGTAACACGAGTCGAACCAATTGCCTCAGCGATCGCTTGATGAGACAATTTCAAATCAATTGTGATCCCATCTGCACAGGGAACTCCAAAATCACGACAAAGAATTAATAAAAAACTCACCAACCTAGAACCCATATCTCGGTGAGCAAGAGTTTCAATCATCATCTCTGTCTGTAAAATTCGCGAAGACAGACCCCGCAGCATTAACATTGATAATTCTGGATTTTCCTTGAGTGCTTGCTCAACTTGTTCGATTGGTGCTGATAGTAATTCCGCAGGCGTAAATGCAACCGCATGGTAAAACCTATCGGATTTATTTCCTGTCAGCAATGACAATACACCAAAAACACTATTTTCTCGCAGCAGTGCTACCGTTATTTCCTCTCCTGCCTCGTACACCCTGGAAAGTTTAACAGCACCTTTTAAAAGAAAATAAACTCGTTCGGCAGGATCGCCAGGAAAAAAGATCGTTTTATTGCGTTCAAACGTTTCCACAACTGGCGGAAACGCCCCGGTCGCCATCTGACGAAAAACATTTGCTAGGGCTTTATCTTGTGTCACGATCATCTCCCTTCCCCTACCCAATGCCGGAAAAACAAAAACTAATTACCTAAGAATACACCCGAAAATTCAATAAAGCACCGTCAACCTTTCTGTACTTTCCTATACTCCAACTAATTGCTTCTTAAGTCTTTGTTTATAATGATACATAATTGTCGATCTCTTGGGCTATAAATTGTTGATAAATGGTTCCAAGTAGCTGTATTAAAAAGGTTTTTTGAAGAACAAATAAAGACAACTTGAGAATATCTTTAGAAAGAATCAAGAATTTGATGACAGCAAACACCCTTACCAATATTCATTTTTGCAAATCCTGTGTAAAACAAAGACAAAACGTGCCTCAGATTCTAGTATGCTCCTAATGATCGATCGCATTAACAATTCCTATGCTGAATCTGACTGGAAAAAATGCTTTGGTTACAGGTATTGCCAATAACCGCTCCATAGCTTGGGGCATCGCCCAACAACTACACAAAGCAGGAGCTAATCTCGGAATTACCTATCTGCCGGATGAACGCGGCAAAATGGAAGCAAAAGTAGCCGAATTAGTTCAACCCCTCAACCCCAGTTTATTTCTTCCTTGCAATGTCCAAAACGACGAACAAATTCAATCTACCTTTGAGACAGTACGCGATAAGTGGGGAAAGCTAGACATCCTGATTCATTGTCTTGCTTTTGCCAACAAAGAGGATTTGACCGGAGATTTTAGCCAAACCTCTCGTTCTGGCTTCAAAACTGCTTTAGAGATTAGTACTTATTCGCTGGTGCAATTAAGCGGTGCAGCTAAACCCTTAATGACAGAGGGAGGTAGTATCGTCACCCTGACATATTTAGGCGGTGTCAGGGCAGTTCCTAACTATAACGTCATGGGAGTTGCCAAAGCGGGTTTAGAAATGAGCGTGCGTTACTTAGCTGCTGAACTAGGGCCGCAAAATATCCGTGTCAACGCCATCTCCGCAGGCCCTATCCGCACTTTGGCATCTTCAGCAGTGGGCGGAATATTAGATATGATTCATCATGTAGAGCAAGTAGCTCCCCTACGACGGACTGTCACTCAGCTAGAAGTGGGCAACACAGCGGCTTTTTTATGCAGCGATTTGTCCAGCGGCATTACAGGACAAGTTCTGTATGTAGATGCAGGATATGAAATTATGGGAATGTGACGCGATAAAGTTATGAGTTATGAGTTATGAGTTATGAATTTTTAACTCCTAACTCCTGACTCCTAACTCCTAACTTCTAACTCTTCCCTATGCAAACAACCAATCGCCAAGTCAATTCCAACTACGACCAGTTAACTAAAGCCCCTCGGATTGCTACTGTTCATCGCACCACAGGGGAAACTGATGTCCAAGTCACCATCAACCTTGATGGAACAGGAAAATGCACCGCAGCAACAGGCATTCCGTTTTTGGATCATATGTTGCATCAAATCGCTTCCCACGGGTTGATTGATTTAGATATTCAAGCTAAGGGAGACTGGGAAATTGACGACCACCATACTAACGAAGATGTGGGTATTACTTTAGGACAAGCTTTGAACCAAGCATTAGGCGATAGGAAAGGCATTGTCCGCTTTGGTAATTTTTTTGCACCGTTGGATGAAGCTTTAGTTCAGGTAGTGCTGGACTTTTCTGGACGCCCTCACCTCAGCTACGGTTTACAAATTCCTACCCAGCGTGTAGGAACTTATGACACTCAGCTGGTGCGCGAATTCTTTGTGGCATTGGCGAACCATAGCCAAATGACACTACACATTCGACAACTGGATGGCATTAATTCTCATCACATTATTGAGGCAACTTTTAAAGCCTTTGCCAGGGCAACACGCCTAGCAGTAGAAATCGACCCTCGTCGTGCTGGCTTGATTCCTAGTTCTAAAGGCGTCTTGTAACAAGCTCTAGGGCAGGGGAGCAGAGGAAGAATAATAACTCCTCACTTTTGACTCAGTACTAGCTCAACGCCGCGCTACCACTAACAGCATTCATTCTGTTTGCAAGAATTATCCAACTAAGTGGTGATTATTATCACCCTGTTGGGTAACTTGTAATAAATACCAAGCTGCTAAATTGTTGATTAAACCGAGATGAAGTCTGTTGCAGATGACCCTGATTCTCAACTGGATACGGCAAACACTTTGCCAGTAGTCGTAACTTCTGAGTTGCGAAAAGTTTATCGTACTGGTTTTTGGCTAAATCAAAAAGTCGTATCTCTCAAAAGCTGTTCTTTAAAAATTTATCAAGGCGAAACCTTTGGGCTGCTAGGGCCAAATGGTGCTGGTAAAACTACGCTTTTAAAACTATTGTTGGGGATTATTCGCCCAACTGGTGGACGGGGACTATTGTTAGGTAAGCCAATCGGCGATCGCAATGTTAAGCAATACATCGGTTATTTACCTGAAAATCCTTATTTGTATGATTATTTGACCGGGTGGGAGTTTTTGCAGTTAGCAGCTGGGCTATTTCAAATTCCTGAGGGCGTACAACGCCGACGCATTCCCGAACTGCTGGAGTTAGTAGGTTTATCCCAAGCCGATGCCCGCAAAAAACTGCTGCGTCGCTATTCCAAAGGAATGTTACAGCGTGTTGGTATGGCACAGGCGCTAATTAACGAGCCAGAGTTGGTTTTTTTAGATGAACCAATGTCTGGTCTAGATCCCGTGGGACGCTATCAAATGCGGGAAATTATTCTGGCTCTCAAAGCCGCTGGTAAGACGATTTTTTTCAACAGCCACATTCTCAGTGAAGTAGAACAGATTTGCGATCGCATTGCCATTCTCGCTCAAGGTGAATTAATTTGCTCTGGTTCCCTCAATGAACTTTTAGGTGGAAAAAACACATATCATGTCAAAGGTCAAGGTGGCGACTGGGAAGTTCTCAAAAAATGGCTACCTACTTTGAGATTTGAACCTGATGGTTCCTGGCAAGGTACACTACAAGATGACTACTATGATTTTCTCGCTAGTCTTCGTCTAATGGAAGGTAAAATTATTACCATGAACTTGTCCCGTAAGTCATTAGAAGAGTTTTTTATTCAACAAATCCAAACAAAAAATAACTCACTTAACTAATCTAATTGTTAGATAATTCTCTGCTTGACAACTGAAGAGTGTTAATTTTAATTTTGACAACAAATGTTACTCGTTAAATATTTTAAATTAAAACTTAAGTGTCATTAAATTGACTTATTAATAAAAATTTATTGGTAATTGCCTCATTGGAAAGCAGATAAATTATTGTATAAACTACCTTGGTTTGCCTAAATCTGATATTTTAGGATAATTGTCATATTCAAACACGGTTAACTTTAAATTAACTTCATTGAAAATTCAAATTCAATAAACAAATTTTCTCCGGAAAATTACACTTTTCAAGGAAAATAAGAGTGTTGGGGAACTTGAATACTTAGGTATAGTCAAAATAAAAATGTTTAGACAGTACTTTATTAATCGTAATTTCAGAATCTCAAGGAAATATGCCTAAAACAAATTTGTTTAAATCGCTTACTCAACCAGTTGTGGGTGCAGCTTTATTAACTGCTGTTAATGTTGCTGTACCCTTTGCTAACCTCGCTCAAGGACAACCAGCATCGCCAGCTACACAAATACCTAATACACAAACACAATTAGATACTAATTATTTATTGGGAGGCGGCGATCGCATCCGTGTAAATGTCTTTGAAGTACCCGAATATACGGGTGAATACCAAGTTCCTCCAGGAGGAGCAATCAACTTACCTTTAATTGGCAGCGTTCCAGTTCTTGGACTAACAACTGAACAGGCCGCTGATGAAATTGCCAGAAGATATGCTCGCTTCCTCAAACGTCCTTTAATTTCAGTCAATTTATTATCACCTCGTCCGATCAATGTTTTTGTTGCCGGAGAGGTAACACGTCCAGGAGCTTATACTTTGAACTTGAGTGGAGGCGCCGGAGACAATCCAGGCGTACAATACCCCACTGTATTAGCTGCATTGACAACAGCCCAAGGAGTTACACTGGCTGCTGATGTGACTCAAGTTCAATTACGGCGTAAATTCGGACGTACTTCAGAACAAGTCGTTACCCTCAACTTGAAGGAACTTATTCAAACAGGCACATTATCACAGGATATAACCTTGCGGGATGGAGACACTATAGTTGTGCCAACTGCAAATAACTTCAACATAGCAGAATCCCGCAATATATTTGCAGCTAACTTTGCTGCCAGTCAAACCACACCCCGCACAGTAACAATTATTGGTGAAGTTAACCGTCCCGGTTCTTATCTAGTTACGCCAGGTAGCCTAAACGATCAGGGAAGTGCAACTCCTAACAGCGGTAGTGCTACTCCCACTGGTCTCCCAAATGTAACGCGAGTAATTCAACTAGCTGGTGGAATTACAGCACAGGCAGATATTCGTAATCTCAAGCTACGCCGACTGACAAGAACTGGCTCAGAACAAGCTATAGATATCAATCTTTGGCAACTGTTACAGAGTGGCGATGCCAATCAAGATATTATCGTCCAAGACGGAGATACAATCGTTATTCCGACAGCCACTGAGATCAACCCAGCAGAAGCGACTCAGCTAGCTACCACTACTTTGTCTCCTGCACGTATTCAAGTTGGTGTAGTCGGCGAAGTCAAAAGACCAGGATTAACAGAAGTTCAGCCGAATAGCTCTTTAAATCAAGCTATACTTGCTGCTGGCGGATTTAACGATGCCAGAGCTAGCGACGATGCTGTTGATTTGATTCGTCTCAATCCTAATGGTTCTGTAACTAAACGTGTAGTAAAAGTTGATTTCGCCGCCGGAATTAACGAGCAAACTAATCCCATACTTCGCAATAACGATGTTGTATTAGTCGGTCGTTCCGGGTTAGCGAAGACTGGTGATACTACAAGTACTATAGCTGGCCCTCTAGGTGTTATCTTCAGTATTTTGAGGGTATTCGGACTTTAGTTTCAAATTCAGATTTTAATTGGGGGCGTTAGTCAACTTTTTCTGTCTCCATAATCCTAGTACCATCACATCTAAATTCAGCCCTACGTGTATTACTGAGAATTTTCAATCTGCATTAATAGGCTTTTTGAAGGTTTGTTGTAGTTAGCTGAAATTGCTATGATAATGAGAATATTTTAGAGGCAGAGGCGACCAGTATTCGTCTCTGCCTTGCTTTTACTCAAATGCTGATTATTATTATCATAAGTATTATTTAAGTAAATTAACCGATTGATGAGATATACACTATTTTAACTACAGATCCCGCATATACACAGTAGAATGATGTCGAATTACGAATGATGCCATTTGTACTGATGCTTAGTGTTCATTAAAATGGTAATTCTGCATACTGATAATTTATTTTCAGTACTTTTACTACAGATTTGCTAATTTTCAGAACACAATCTCAAAAAGCATTTAAACAATATTTACGCGGAAATTCGCAGGTGCAAACCTAAAAAACCGTGTATAAACTTACAAATGGCAGTTATACGGCCGTATCGAATACTGAGTTACTTACTAAGGCTAGAGTTAGTAACCGTTGACAGTTCAGTTTTTGCAACATAACCTTTTTTTTCCTATGATGATTCATGGTTTGAGTTTTCTCAGTTTGAGTGCATCTGTTGTACTTCCCTGGGCATTAGCAGGTATGGTTCAAGGGCAGAAGATAACAGAGCCTTTAGTTAAAGATGTTCCTCAAGCATCCACTGTTCAAGTCAATAAACTACCCAACCGCAAGCTAATAAGCGCTATTGGAGCTGCTTCGACAACATATTATGTTAGTGGTAGCGGCAGTGACAAAAATAGCGGACTCACTCCCTCATCAGCATTCAGAACTCCTCAAAGGGCGGCAAACCTCACCAAACCCGGTGATACAGTATTATTAATGAACGGAGTATACAAGAATTCAAGCCCATCAGGCTCAGTATTAGTGATTACACGCTCCGGTTCGTCAAATGGATGGATTACATATAAAGCTTACCCTGGACATTCACCCAAGATTCAGCATGATGGATGGCATGGTATTTGGATTAAAGATGGAGCTTCGTATATTGAGGTAAACGGCATAGAAATTGAAGGAAACAATCGTAATATAAATCTCAGCTATGCCCTGAGCCAAAAGTATAACACTGGAAACCCAAAAACTAGCGGAAGCTGCATCACTATAGATGGGCGACGAAACGGTCGTCCTCATCATATACGTATTCTCAACAGCAAGATACATGACTGTGGAGGAGGAGGCATTTCAGGACTTGAAATCGACTATGTGACAGTCAGTAATAACGAAGTTTACAATAATGCCTGGTATGCACCCTTTGGCTGTAGTGGCATTTCGTTCTTGGGAAATTGGAACTATGACGGTAACAAGAGCAGCTACAGAATGCTTGTAACCAACAACAAGGTCTACAGAAATAGATTGTACGTTCCCTGGATTAATAACGGTAAGAAACAAGACGGGAACGGAATAATTTTTGACCGTGGAAGACACGATAACGCGGGAGCAAAATTACCTCCCTATCAAGGTCGTATTTTGATTGCCAACAACGTTGTGTATGAGAATGGTGGTGGTGGCGTTCACGCATTCAGAACTGACAATATCGATGTCATCCATAACACTTCTTATATGAATAGCCAGACTCCAGAAATTCCATACGGACAAATCTCGATGAATGATACCAGGAATGTCAGAGTTTTGAATAACATCCTCTATTCTCAAAGTGGCAAGCCGATAAACTCAGCAAGTGGAAAAAATATCAACACTATTTTTAACTACAACCTGTATAACAATAACGGTTATGGTGCACCTGGTAAGGGCCCTAACGATATTGTTGCAGATCCACAGTTTGTTAATGCTGGTGGAAAGGATTTTAGAGTGAAATCGACGAGTCCAGCAATCAATAGTGGCATTAACTTTGATTTTCTAAAAACTGATTTTCTAGGTAGCGCTCGTGTGAAAGGTTCAAAACCTGATAGAGGGGCATACGAAATTAGATAGTACTAAATTAAGTACTACTAAATAGCATAGTAATGGGTTGTAGATAATTTTTATCTACAACCTATTTTTGTAATTCATAATTCGCTGGTTTTTTAAAAACTCACAAATAAATTAGAAATAGCCTTTTTGAGGTGACTCGGCAAATTGATTTTTTGGGTTTACATTTACATAGTTGCAGAACAATTTAGTAAATTCAAAAATTACCTGGGAGTAATTATTACAAAATACTTTACCATTAAAGCCTAACTAAAAGCGGAGCTTTCTTTGCTCCGCTTTGCTTATCAGCGTTTGGCTTTAATTAAGGTTTCATTGCCGTCATCAAGCTTGGTATAACCAACATAAACTACTGTGGAGCTTTTATTTTTTTGCAAGTCCCTTAAACTCTTTTGTTAACTCTCTTGGTTGGAAATATTCGTGACCGTGATACAAATAGGTACTAGATTCATTTTTATCAATGATTCCATTGACAACTAAACCTAATACATTATAGTTAGATCTTTCTAAGATCTCTTGAGCAGCGTTAGCGCTGTTAGAATCAATCACTCCAGGCCGAGATACTAACAAAATCCCATCAGTCATTTGACTTAAACTTAGAGCATCAGCAGCTAAAAGAAGTGGAGGGGCATCAATAATTACGAAATCATAATTAGATTGAGATGAAACATTGTCAATTAATGATGCCATGCGTTTTGAGTCAAGTAAAGCAAGTGGATTGGGAGGTCTAACTCCAGCAGTTAATACATCAAGGTTATCCATTACTTTGGATACAGCAGTGTTAAATTCAGCTTGACCTACAAGAACCTCACTTAAACCAACTGCATTGGTTAATTGCCACAGATGGTGTTGAGAAGGAACTCGCATATCTGCATCAATTAGTAAAACTTTACGTCCTAGCTGAGCGATCGCCGCTGCCAAATTCGCTGAAACTGTAGACTTTCCTTCTTTAGGAACTGCGCTAGTTACTACGATTGTTTTGAGTACTTTATCTGAACTCAAGAATTTTAGATTTGCTTGAATCATCCGATACATTTCACTTGTTAAAGAGTGAGGCATATCTCGGACAGCAACCTTTTGAGTTATTGATTCTGCGCTTGAAAAGCGAGAGCGAACCTTTTTCACAGACAAAGGAACAATTCCTAGTAAGGTATATCTAAATACATCTCTAACTTCTTTAAGTGTTTTCAGAGATCTATCTCTCATACCTAAGAACAGAACAGTGGTTGTAGCCAAAAATAAACCGAACATTACTCCTAAGAGTAAGACGATAAATTTTTTGCCTGCTACTGGGTCAGCGGGCACTAAAGCCTGAGCAATAATCCGGGAACTAGCTGTATTCGTATTTTCAACTAACTGTAATTCTTGAACCTTTTTCAGTAGAGTTTGATATGTTGATTCTGCAACTTCAAGTTTACGCTCTAACTCCCGCTGATTTTGTATTAATTGAGGTATAACTTGCACGCGCTTTTGGTAGTTAGAGCGAGAATTATACAAAGAAGCGAGTCTTTGGCTTAAGCCAAAACGTTGCACTTCTGATTGCAGAAAATCTCGGATCAGGTTTTGTCTGAGTTCTCCAATTTGCAATAAATTCTGAGGAACTTGGGCGTTACTACCAACCGTTTGAGAAATTTGCTGCTGTAGTAAAGCTCTTAAGTTAGCTTTTTTGGCTTCTAGATTAATGATTGCGGGGTTATCATCTTGAAAACGGCTACGTTCGCTCGCTAACTGCCGCTCAATATCTTGAAGTTGTGTTAAGATTCCCTGTACAGCTGGTGACTGACTCAGAGCACTCACAGCGATCGCATTTTGGGAACTCAAATTCACTTTCTGTCGCAGTTCATTCGTTTGAGCGTTGACTTCATCTAATTGAGCCTGAACAGTATTAATCTCAGTATTTAAATTCCCAATAATGCTGACGGCTGACTTTGTTTCTTCTGTGAGATCTGCAATGCGGTTCTTCTGCCTGAATATACGCAGCTCTCGCTCTGCTTTGTCAACAGCCTCTTGAGTTTTTGGAAGCTGCCTAGCAATAAATTGACGAGTTGATGCTGCTTCTGACCGACTTGTGAGAATATCGTTTTCTAGATAAACATTCATCACTGTGTTGACCACTGCCGCCGCTTCTTCAGGGTCAAGGCTAGAATAACTAATTCTCAATACATCTGTTCCGCCGATAATTTTCAATACCAGCGATTTTTGTAAAGCTTTTACTGTTAAGGGTTGACCTTCTTTATCTTTGAGTTGTAACTTATCTATTGTCTTCTGCAATAAAGCAGGAGAGGAAATAACTTCTATCTGAGTGTTTATAGGATTTTGAGATGCTATCAGGGATTTGAGGTCTCCTGTAGATCCTCCTTCTGTGGTTGTCGGCAAAAGATTAGATCCTACTACTTTAAAAGAAGGAATTCTAAACAATAGTTTTCCTTCTGCTTCATAGGATGGCTTCATAAATCTTGTAGCTACTGCACTGAGCATGACTGTAGCTAGAAAAATGGTGGCCGCAGGTATCCACCACCGTTTCAACATCAATAAATAACGATTAAGGTCTAAATCAATAGTTTCTCTAGATTCCATAAATTTTTATGACATAAATGTTCAAAAGTACTGGTTTTGAGCGATAAACTAGAGATATTATGGCTAGGAGCAAGCAAAAAGCACTACAATTAACAGGATTTGTACCATAAAACCTTACGCATAACACACAGTATAGACTATATAAGTTACAAATTGAGTTTATATTCTGGCATGATTGCGCCACATTCGTCAGAGAGAACCTTGATGAATTATAGTTTTTAGCTGATTTGAGCGCTTCTTAACGATTTAAAGCACCATGAATACAAGTATTTACCTACTACTCAAGTCCATGAGTAATGATTGCCGAATTTGAAGGTAGTAATTACTGACTTTGGAAAATCTTATCATATGCCTCTAAAAGTTTCGGAACTTGATATTGCCACTCAAGAATCTCCTCCATTCTCCGCCGCCCCTCGGCTCCTATTTTTTCTCTGCGTTCAGGGGAATCTAAAAGCTCTAGAATTTTCTCAGCAAATTCCACCTCATCATTCGGCTTGGCATAGAGAGATGCTTCTTGTGCAGAACGTCTTCCTTCTCGCAAATCAAACTGGACAATTGCTTTACCCATAGCCATGTATTCGAGAATTTTATTCATCGTGCAGTTTTCGTTATAAGCAGATGTAGGAGAGGGTTCCACACACACATCGCAACTTGAAAGCCGCTCTAATAGTTCCTCACCTTGTTTAAATCCTGTGAATTCTACGAAATCAGTTACTTCCAGTTCTTTAGATAAGGCTTTGAGCTTTTCTGCCGCAGGCCCACTGCCGATAAGCATAAAGTGGATATCTTGGCGATTTTTTTTCCGAACAATGTAATTTACCATTCTCAGGAGATAATCAATTCCCTCTGGTTCCCCCATAACACCCATGTAACCTACTAAGTAGTCTTTACCTGCACGATAATTGGGATTTGGAGGCATTCGGCGAAAACGGGAAAGGTCTGGTGCACTACGAACTACAAAGACCTTCTCTGGTTTCTTTTTACCACGGCTAATAGCTACCTCTCGATGCGACTCGTTGGTTGAAATTACCATATCTGCTGTTGCATATGTCAAGCGTTCAGCGAACCGTAACCCATGATAAAAGATGTCACGACGTTGATACTTAGCTTCATACATCTCAGGGCTGAGGTCATGATGATCGAAAATAATGCGTACACCATGAAATAATTTAAACCACCCTGCTACTAAAAAAAGCAAATCCGGTGGATTACAAATATGTATGACATCAAAACCACGCTCTCGCCACACGCGTTGAGCTAGTCGGAATTGCCAGTTAATTGCCCAGCTATACTCTCGAAGATACCCAAGAACCGAACTTTCTTCTGGTGGTAGAGGATGACGATAGATGTGAATCTGCTCAATAACTTCATAGTCTTTATCAAAGCCATTACCTGTGGGTGAAATTACAGCAACTTCATATCCCGCTTTTTCCAAAGTAGTGGCTTCCATCCAGACCCTTCGGTCAAAGGGAACTGGCAGATTTTCAACGATAATTAATACTCTTTTTGCTGATGCCATAATAACTTCAATTCTTAATTATTTGACGAACACAATTGTCTATTTTAGGATTTGATTTTTCTAGTCAAAAACAGGATTAATTAACCTGCGTGTTTCTATTTTCGTACTTTGTATGCTTAGACTTACCTAACTTTTCAGGCTTACTTTAACATCTGGATTCAATATTGAATGATATAAATCAAGGAAAGAAATCCAATGATTTTTAATATCAAGATTAAAAACGCTTTTTCTGGCCTTAACTCCCAGAGAAAACCTCAAACTTTCATTTTCAATCAAAGATTTCAAAGAATTTGATAATTGCTCAAGATTACCGGGCTTAACGATTAATCCATTTTCTAAATCTGTGACAATTTCAGGGATACCTCCTACTGGTGTCACTATGACTGGCAACTCCCAAGCCATTGCTTCTAGCATTGCTAATGGGAGGCCTTCATTATAAGATGGCAGCACAAAAATATTTGCTTGAGTTAGGAGAATATCGCGCTCATCTGAGCCTATCCAACCAGGTAATTTTATGTAATCTTCTAGATTTAAAGTTGTAACTAAATTGCGTGCTTCTTCTACCTCTCCATCTCCTGCCATAATCAGACTTAATTTAGTTCGATGTTCATTAGGTAAAAAAGAAATCGCTTTTATCAAGTCAAATGCTCCTTTGCGTTGTCCAATTCGTCCTAAAAAGAGTAAATTAACTTTCTCAGAGACTGAACGCTGTGGAACTTCAACAGGAATTTTTACTGGATTATAGAAAACTACAACTTGTTCTGGTTTTAGTCCAAGATTTTCTATATAGAAGCTTTTCCAACTTTCAGATAATACAATTAACCTTTGACACTTGCTCAATATCCAACTTAGCAGTTTCTGTAGAGATTTTGGTAACCCAGCGTAGAAAAGATGGAATTGACTACCATGAGCGTGTATTATTATTGGTTTGCGAAATACCCAAGCTAAAAGAATCATAATCGCTTGTCGCAAAATACTGCCACGCTGTGAAATTTGAAGTTGAACAATATCAGCTTCTTGTTTGAGTAATATCCAGAGGAATTTCCATATAGCTTTCAAAAATACCGTAATTTTTTTTGCTACACTTCCTTCTTCATGGGTAATGATATGACATATTTTAACTTCAGGAGGAGCATACTTCAAAAAAAGCTTTTCGTAACCAGAAATTCCACCTTGTTGAAGTAAGCTGGGGCCTAATATAATAATTCTGAGAGGATTAGTGTCACTCATCATTTTTAGCTTTAATTTTGCAACAGACTTTGGTTATTAATTACCTAGTAATTGTTAAACTTTCAATTGTCCAGTATTTGAATTGAATGTATTTTTATAATTTTGTTTGAAATTATGAGATAGTTGGCTTGATAGTATCGCTGATACATAAAGTGTCCATTCAATAGAATTTTGTTCTATTAATACAGATTCAGTAAAGTTTGCAAAAGCAAGAAAGGTTAAATAAATCAAAAGCCATACATTATTTTCCAGCATTCTATTTAACCTAATTAAATATATTCCTTTTAAGAAACTACTTAAGAAGTCTGCTAGAAAAACTAAGAATCCTACTATACCCAAAGCTAATAAAAGATCTAAAAACCCATTGTGAGCACTAGGAGTAGCCCATCCTGCTGACTCTTGTACATAAGCTGCACCAGAAGTATCAGCGCCATACCAGAATGCTCCATAGCCATATCCAAGCAACGGTTTTTTCTGAATCATCTCCAACACAGCAGGCCATATCTCTGAACGTCCAGTTAGCGTGGTATCCTTACCTATACTTCCCAAAATTTGATCGGCGTATGTTACAAACAAGGTGTAAAAAGCTATACTAATAGTGCTTATAAATGCTAGTGTAGGTATTAAGGTTGTATACTTAAAGCGTAAAATTCTTTGATATACGGGGAAAGCTCCTGTAAGTATGAGTAAATTCCCTAAAGATGTTGTTGAGCTTGAGAATAACACAAGTATTCCAGAAGCTACATAGCCAAGCCATAAAATCCAACGATTTTGGCGAGTAGTCATCGCAAGGAAGAAAAATATTGCTCCACTAAGTACAAATCTCCTACCAAGAATATTCTTCTGTGAATATATTCCTCTCCATGCATTTGCGTGGTCACCCGCTCCAATACCATATTGTGGCATCAAAAAAACAATCAGGAAACAAGCTACAGCTGAGATACCAAGCATATAAGCACACAATTTCAGTTGTTCTTTCAAGGTGTAGCGTGAAGCTAGATAAACTCCAAAAAATGTTGTTCCTATGAGGCCAAAAACTCTACGCGTAGTTGTATCTGGATCTAAAGACCAAAAACTAGAAATTGCACAAACTCCCAAAAAAGCCCAAATAAGCTTATTTTTGCTAATAACATAGATAACTTTCTTCCAGCGTAGAATAAGTAATAAAAAAGCTATTCCATATGTAAGGGTATAAAGAAATCTATATATGGTTCGATCGCCATCTTGTAAGGTATAGCCTTGTGACAAGAATGGATCTAATGGAGTTCCTGAATAAATTATTAAGCAAATAGCTGTAATTATTTGTTCGGCAGAAAGTAAAAGTTTTCTCATTGTTTGTAGTATGTATCATTGTGGGCACACACAATAGATTAAGCAGTTTGTAAGTATGCGGCTGTTAGTTTCAGGTAATTTTAGCAAATACTTTGTTCCTTAGATTTATAATTAATGGCTTTTCTATATAAGTATGGATCGACGATCCCATCGCTACTGCTATAACCACAGTTATAAACGCAATGACATTGAAATTTATAATTGTATATAATACTTCAGTCTTTCTTACTAGCGCATCCAAAATTTTACTGATATTACTTAAGAAAAAACCATGTGTCAAATATATAGAATAAGAAGCATCTCCCAAATAAATTAAAATGAATGGTATATTTATCTTACTTGACATTTCTAAATATACAGAGCCAATAATCAGAAGGGTAAAAGGAATACCATAACTTATTAATGAGGGAATACCTGATACATCAAATTCTCGATATTTTGTATTTATAACTGATAAGACTAAGAGAAAAAGAGAAGTGTAAATTAAGGAGTTTTTAAACTTAAATTTTGATTGAGAGATAGTATATGCAGCTAAGCAACCAAGTATGAATTCTAGATTATGTTCGTCAAATATAAACTTGAGGATAAAATTATTGCCAATTGGTAAAAGATTGAAGAGATTGAGAAGTACGCCAGCTATCCAAGCAACAATTATAGCTCTGCAAATTTTTGTGTCAAACAAAATTAATCCGGCAAACAGGCAGTAAAAAAAAATTTCATAGCTTAGCGTCCAACTGACACCAATAAAATTAGTATTGAGGATAGCTCTATCTTGGGGTATTAATAAAAAAGCTTTTAAAACTTCACCTGCACCTGTTTGATAAATTGTATCTTTATAATTAGTAAATATAGAAGCTAAAATTTTACTAGCTAAAACAATCCAATACAATGGATATATGCGAATAAATCGTTTTGTAATGAAAGATTTTAATTTATTTGGTTTACCTATATCATATTGATGAATATAAAATATGATAAATCCACTTAGTACGAAAAAAAAATCAACGCCTATCCAACCGAAATGAAATATGTGCAATAAACTATTTTGGTCTAATTGGCGAGAGAGTATGCGATCGCCATGAGATAAAACTACGAGGATAGCAGCAATACCACGGTATACTTGTAGCAAATTCAATTTTTTGTTCATATCATTATGCAGGGTAGATTTTAAAGACTAAATTCACTTCTATGATTTTTAATAAACATAAAAGTATTTGACTAATTTTAAGTATTGCTGACAGCCATTTATAGACACAGTTTATATGAGTTGCCAGTCGATAACGCTGATGAAGCGGTTTAACTGGCAACACATCCTTTTGATACCTCAGTATATCAGTCAATTAACTCACTTTAGGGTGAGATTTCCTTAAAAACAGCTGGTTGTTTTTTGGAATTTTTATTGAAAACAGAGCGAATTCGCTGTCTGAGATCTTGAGGAATCAACCACATTGTTAAGTACAAGCATATATCTACTGGTCTGGGTTTGCCCCAGCGTATAGCTTCCCACAGTAAAGGTAAAAAAGCTTTCCAATCACCCACTAATGACGCAGAATGACTAACAATTGTTGCAATAAAACCTGAATAAGCTTTCGGTGTTACTAAATTACGAGTTGAACGAATCCAATCCAAAGAATATTTCCAATCATTGACGTTGCTCAAACGCTTGATTCCCATTTCTGAATGCCAGATTGCCATAGCTTCAGGTACAAATTCAATTCGTACATTTTCCATTGCACTAACCCGAAGCAACCACTCCCAATCTTCGTGCCTGTAAAATTTTTCTTCTAAAGGCATTTTTTCCATTAACTCTTTTTTTATAAAAAGAGTGGAGGTTTGTATGCATCCTTCTCCTTTAAAAAATGAGTTACGAACAAAAAGATATTCACTCAAAGGTTCAGAGGCTTGAGGTAGCCTTCTTGGGCAAATAAAGTCACCTTTTGGAGTCCGAGAAATGAAACGGCTGGCGATAACTGGAAATTCATAATTGGAACTATTAGCTAGTTCTAATTGACGTTCCAATTTTTGTGGTAGCCATTGATCGTCATCATCTAAAAATGCTATCCAAGTACCTTTCGCTTCCTTCACCCCAGTGTTTCTAGCTCCTGATGGCCCTATATTTTTTGGTAGTTCTATAATTCTCAGTCTGGGATCGCCTATCTGAGATAGTGCATCTACCGTTTGCCTATCTGGGCCGTCTACTATCACAATTACTTCAATAGATTGTAGTGTCTGACTTAATGCGCTTTTGGCACCTCTGACAACAATTTGTGGTCTGTTGCGTGTAGGAATAACTACGCTGACTATTGGTTGGTTACTTTCGTTTGACATTGGCATATTTTAAGTTGTTGTTTTTTATGTTTGAATAATTTAGATATTTATTAAATTTGATGCTTTATTTTTTTGTTAGTTACACAAGAAAATTGACAAGAATATCGATCATCTTTTTACAAGTTTTTCCCAGGCAACATGAATTTTACCTAAAGCATGAATACTCAAAAAGCTAACAAATAGAATATAGCAGCAAGTAGCGATCGCTATAGTTAATAAAAAATTCAAATGAATTGTTCTTAAAACTATAAATAAAGCTGCCATTAACACACTAATTATCAGAGGAGATCGGATAATCCGCCACAAATTCAATGGAAATACAAGAGTATAAGTGAAATATAAATACTGGCTAAAACCAATAAAACTCATTAACAAAGCCATTATTGCTGCACCCAGTAAGTTATATTGTGAGACTAGTATCAGACCTAAGAAACTGCCTAATATAGTGTTAATAGCTACTTGACGCAAATTTACAATTTCAAAACCATTTGCTACAAGTAAAAAAGATAATGACTGATTGAAAGGAAGAAAAATTAATGATATGGCAATAATACTAAGAGCTAAACTTCCTCGAACAAAACTAGGATTATAAATAAAAGTTAGTAAATCTTTACCAACAAACAGCAAACCAACGCATAAAGGTAATGCAATAGTAAATAAAATTTCAATACATTTTTCGATAATGTTTCGCTGTTTATCCCGCCCTTGATTCACTGCCTTTGATAATCCCGGAAACATTGCAATACATATACTATTGGCAATAATCAAAAATGGTTGAAATAATTGTATAATTCCACCATAAACACCGATTACAAACTCGCTCCCTGATAATGAAAGTATCAAAATTTGAATTCGAGCATTGACTACAGCTAGTCCTTCAATTGCAAAGAATGTACGCGCATTTTTTATTGTTTTCCAGACAAAACCTCTATCAATTTCCCATTTGGGTTTTACAAGTTTAGTGATTAAAATCCATTCAATACCGAGAATTATTGATTCTGAAATCACTAAAACTGCCGCTAAAAAATCAACTCCGTAATTACTTTGCATTCCCCAGAGCATGATAAATAAACGTATTACATACACTGGAACTGTTGCTAGGGCAATTAAATGCATTTTTTCTTTCGCTTGAAAAATTGCCTCAGTGATATTGGAAAGCGAAAACGGAATAATTGTTAAACCCATTATGTAGCAAGCAGTAGAAGTTTCAGAAGTGTAGGGCAATAAAAATACTATGATTACCAAAACTACATAGCTCAAGCAACTGAAAATTAACTGCAACCAGGTTCCACTTATTAAATAAAGTGATGTTTTTTCGGGTTCGCGGGCTATTTCTCTAGTAAATAAGGTTTTTAACCCCTGTGAGGCAATGTTTACAAATATAAAGTAATAGGTAAATGCTAGTAGATATTGTCCTAAGACCTCGGCTCCTAATATGCGAGCAATAGACGCTGTTAACACAAAGGCTGTAATGCTTTGCGCTAAACGATTAACTACCATTGAAAGGGAATTACTTATTAGTTTACGGTTTTTTACCATATAGTAATCAGCTTAATTTTTAGAATTTTTGCTCCACTGATTTTCTTATGTTACAGTTACTTAATTTAAATCAAATTCAGAACTGTAAAAACCGTAAATCTCTGTAGAATAAGTTTTCAACCTTAAAAGGCATAAGTAAAAATCTGTTTTTTTCAGATGCTCTAAGGCAATTAGACATACCAAGCATTTAAATGAACTTTATTGTTTGCGATTCATTTTTAAAGAAAATCTTTACTTGTAACAAACTGATATGTTAGTTTTGCTTTTTTAACAAAGTAACTGAGGCAGTAACTATCTAAATAGTTTCAGCTTAAAGAAAGAGTGTGCTTCGTTGAGTTTTTCTAACGATTTCGGTAAATTTATCTAAACTCAAGCGAAGCAACTCATTTCCTTTTAGTATGCACCTTCTTTTTTCAAAACCACCATAACTGTTTTGAGGAGAATTTCAAAGTCTAAACTAAGCGACCAATTTTCTATGTAGCTCATATCCAGGGCTATGACTTGTTCAAAATCTAAAATATTTGAACGACCTGAAACTTGCCAAAGTCCTGTAACACCAGGTAAAACTTCATGTCGAATAAAATGATGTTCGGAAAACTTATCTACATCTCTAGTTGGTAAAGGACGAGGCCCAACTATACTCATTTCTCCAAGGATCACATTAAAGAGTTGGGGTAATTCGTCTAAACTGTAACGACGTAGAAATTTTCCAACATGAGTAACGCGAGGATCGTCTTTTATTTTGAAAATAATCCCATCTTTTGTCTCATTTAAAGCTTCCAGTTCCTTCTGCAATTTGTCTGCATCAGATCTCATGGTTCTAAACTTCCATACTTTGAATTGTTTTCCATGTAGACCGATACGAGTTTGCTTGTAAAATACCGTGCCAGGAGAATCCAACTTTATAGCTATAGCTATAGCTATATAGATAGGGAATGTTAACATTACGAATAAAGCAGCGAAACAAAAATCACAAGTACGCTTTATCCAGAAGTCTTTACCTGTAATTATCGGACAATCTAAGCTTAGACAAGGCATTCCTCCTATTTTGTTAAATTCTACGTTTCTATAAATTGGTTTTAATTCCATCGGTATAATGTGTACTTGTATACCTGATGCTTGAAATAACCAACATAAAAACATTCTATTCTTCAAAGCATCCCAAGATATAAAGACTTCTGTTACACCTAGCTGATTAAGTTGATTCAATGTTTGTTGGCGTTGATATCTGTCTAAGGCATTAGCATTTGCTGTGCCAGAGACAATGTAATGCTTCTCTTTTTTTATGAAGCTAGCTATTTGCTCGTGGTCTTGAGGATCGCAGATAATAAATACAGAAGAGCGGACTATTTTCTTTTGCTTACGGAGATATTCCAGAACTAGATTTACACTATATCTACCAGTACAAACAAAGAATGTACTGAGCAACCAAGACAAAAGTATTAAACTCGGACTTGTAATATCTATAATTGGCTGATATATCAAACAAACTAATAGTATTAATCCATGAGCAAAAGTCAGTGATTTAATAATATTCGGATAGTCATACCGTTTTTGACCCTCTCGGTAAATACCTTCCAGAGCTAGCGATCCTATTTGAATGCCAATAGTTATTAGTATCGGTAAATAATGGATTGAGCTATCCCAAGTAAAACCGTAAGAAGACTGGTATCCAGCTAAAATCCAAGCTAAGGATAAAAGAGTGCAATCTACTAAAAATAGTGTTGTTAGTCTTAGCCACCACGAACCTTTGCGTACTCTCACAATTGAAGATGCACGTAGATCCAATGGCACTTCACTCAATTTGTTTGTTGCAATACTTTGATTACTCATAGTTAGTAACGCTTGGTGTCGTTAAAGTTGGATGGAAATATATGCAAGTGGAGTATCTCACATGTCTTTGAAACAAACCTGAACTTCTTAGTTGAATATTTACTCACTTTTCAAGAGTAAAGTTAATTTATTTAGCAAAAATATATTCTAGTGTCTCAGTGTGAGCTTTATCCAAACCTTCAGCATTTTTTACAACGTAGCATCTCGAAACTTTGGGCTTTAATGTAAAGGTAAGGATTTTGTCTTAATTAAACTATAGTTCAATGCAGTTCCTGACATTAATAATTGGATATGCCAGGTCAGGAAACCATTTGTAATTTGCGTAATACATTAACTAAGTGGGGCGTCAAAGCTCTTTCACAGATCTGGGCTTTCAGAACAAATTATACCCCTTACGAAGTTAGTGTAGTATGTTTAGCTAGACTATTTCACCTTTGCTTCAAGCCTTATATTGCTTGCTTAAGCATAATTACTGATTAAAAAAACATACAGACATAACATATAACGAAATGCATCAAAATTGCTGATTTTTGTTACAAAACTTTACATTTCTTTGGACTTTGGCTAGATTTGTATCAATTCTTAAACATCTGAGTAGACATATAGAAGGCAAATTCAGTAAAAACCGAGGCTTGCATCGATTAAGAAATCTCTATTGTCAAATGAGCAGCCCGTTGGGCTGAGTGCAAGAAAGAAGATGTAGGTTTCACAAAACTAATAAAATTGTTCCGCAAATATGGAACGCTAAAAATGAGTTTTAAGAAATTGAAGCACTATTAAGTATGTCTAAGACGTATAAGGTTTGCTATATCTGCATTATAGGCATTTTTGCTCCTTTAGAGAGTCAGTTATTTTGGCTATTGTTTGGGTTCAGATTAGATTTAGAACTTATTTAGCTTTTTATGTCAGAAACTACGGGCTTACGCAATTAAGTGCGGATAGAAAAATTTTACTGAATTTCCGTAATTATTGCAGCTACTCATACTAAGGCTTTACAGTAATTTTACATACTCAGAAACACAATGAAGATTCGGTAATAATTATTTTTTTGCTCAACCAGTCAATATAAAAAGAGATAAAAAGGGATAAAGTAATTTCACTATCATATTTGCTAAATTACGTCACTAAAAACAGCAATTCAGTTTTTAGGTAAAACTCAGGCATTTATTTCTATTTGGTCATATAGTTGTTGTTTATTACAGCCTGAACTTACAGGCAATCTTAGTTTTAAGCAGATGTACGTATATATAATATATTTTAATAAAGCTATTTTTGTAAGGAATATCAAATTATAATTTAAGGGAAAAACTGGAATTTCAACCTTATTAAAACTAAGAAATTTTTACTAATTCTAAAATATGTAAAAAATTTATTTTACTATCTTTACAGCTTTGTACTAGCTTAAAAAATTTGATTTAGCACAAATATTCAAATAATTAAGTAATATAAATATATCCAGATTATTGTTAAACCAATACGAACTTTGGCTTTAGCGAAAGCACAAATATAACCAAAGACTTTAGTAAATTGTTGCTATATATAAAATGCAGATAGACAGCCATACTTCAGAAGATAAAGAAAATATTCCGTTAGATACCTTAACTAACATTTTTGGTACTGAAGTTATACAGGAATGGAGCGATACCCAAACAATTGCTGGTAATCTGTGTATTCATCAAATGTTTGAGATCCAGGTAGAGCGATCGCCCCAAGCAATTGCTGTAGTATTTGAAAACACACAAATAACATATCAGCAGTTAAACCAACGAGCAAATCAACTAGCGCATTATCTACGTGCATTAGGCGTTGGGCCAGAAGTACTTGTGGGTATATGTTTAGAGCGCTCCTTAGAGATGATTGTAGGGCTGTTGGGAATTCTCAAAGCTGGAGGTGCTTATGTGCCTTTAGATCCGTCATATCCAAAAGAGCGCTTAGCTTTCATCTTGGAAGATACACAAACACCAGTGTTGTTAACCCAAGAGAAATTGGTCAAAAACCTACCACCGCATCAGGCGCAAGTAATTTGTCTAGACTTGTTTTTGCAAGAAAATACCCAAAACAACCAAGAGAACCCTGTAAATCAGACGACGCTTGATAATTTAATTTACGTAATCTACACATCTGGTTCTACAGGACAGCCGAAGGGTGTAATGATTCCTCACCGTGGAATCTGCAATCAATTGCAATGGCGAGAAACAACCTTTAGATTAACTGATGCAGACAAAGTTTTACTGACCATTTCTTTTAGTTTTGATCCCTCAGTCTGGCAGATATTCTGGCCGTTGTGCTTTGGCGGGCAATTAATTGTACCTCGTCCTGGTGGACATCAAGACGCTGCCTATCTTATAAAAGCGATCGCCCAGCAGCAAATAACTGTCCTAGCCTTAGTACCTTCAATACTGCGTGTTTTATTGGAAGAAAAGGGAATTGAGAATTGCCGACTTCTGAGGCACGTTACCTGCGGTGGTGAAGCTTTACCTGTAGAACTTATAGACCGATTTTTTGCCCAATTGAATTTGGACAATGTTTTACACAATTGTTACGGCCCGACAGAAGCTTCCATTGATACCACATTCTGGACTTGCCAGCGGGGCACTAGTTACACCATTGCTCCCATTGGTCGCCCCATTACCAATGCACAGATTTACATCCTTGATGAAAATTTACAACCTGTGCCTGATGGTGAGTCAGGTGAACTGTATATTGGCGGTATTGGTTTAGCGCGGGGCTATCTGAACCGTCCAGAACTGACAAAAGAAAGGTTTATTATCGATCCCTTTAGCTCTCAAGCTGGGGCACGCCTTTACAGAACTGGGGACTTAGCACGTTACAACAGCGATGGGAATGTCGAGTTTGTTGGTCGCATTGACCACCAAGTGAAAATACGCGGTTTCCGGATTGAATTGGGAGAAATTGAAGTTGTACTCAACCAACATCCGGCGCTGACGCAGACTTTGGTTATAGCCAGAGAAGATGTTCCTGGCGACAAGCGGCTGGTGGCATATATTGTTGCTAAACCAGGGGAAACTCCTACTCAGGTTGAAATACGCCAGTTTTTGCAAGGTCGGCTGCCTGAATACATGGTGCCTGCCTACTTCGTATTTTTAGATACTCTGCCATTAAACCCCAATGGTAAAATAGACCGCCGCGCTTTGCCTGGGCCTGATATATCCGACCTTAGTCTATCAAGTAACTTTGTCCCGCCCCAGAATCCCACAGAAGAAGTCTTAGCAAGCATCTGGGCAAAAGTTCTGCGTTTGGAACAAGTAGGCATCCACAATAACTTTTTTGAATTGGGAGGCCATTCGCTGCTGGCTACTCAAGTGATGTCTAGAGTTCGCCAAGCCTTCGGGATAGAAATACCGTTGCAAGTTTTGTTTGAGAATCCCACGATCGCTAATTTAGCCGAAGCCATTGCTCAAAATCAAATTCCAGAAAATAATCCCCAAAATCAAGCCATTGGGCAAATAGGCAACCGAGAATCAGTGCCCCTATCTTTTGCTCAGCAGCGAGTTTGGTTCTTGGAGCAATTGGAACCCAATAGCCGGGCATATATTATTTCAGATGCACAGCGCTTAACGGGCGAGTTAAATGTGGGTGTATTGCAACAGGCGTTAGATGCGATCGTTGTTCATCACGAAGCACTGCGAACAAACTTTATTAAATCACCCGATGGTAGCCCCATACAAGTAATTAGTGCCCCTCGGCCAGTGGAACTCAAGGTAATTAAAGTCACACAGGAGCAAGCAAAATATTTCCTGACTCAAGAAGCGCAACCCCCCTTCAACCTAGAATCTGACTTGATGCTGCGGGCTAGCTTGCTGCAAATAGACGAACGCGAGCAGATACTTCTGTTAGTCATGCACCACATTGCCTCAGATGGTTGGTCAATGGGTATTCTCTGGCAGCAGTTAGCAGCCGTTTATGAAGCTTTTTTAAATGGTAAGCCTTCTCCCTTAGCAAAATTACCCATTCAATATGCCGATTTTGCTGCTTGGCAGCATCAATGGTTGTCGGGTGAAGTCCTCTCCAACCAAATAAACTACTGGAAAACCCAGTTAGCAGGCGCTAATACTGTACTAGAATTGCCTACTGACCAACCGCGGCCGCCAGTGCAAACTTACCAAGGGGCGGCTCAGTCATTAATGCTACCCCAAAGCTTGAGTGCATCACTCACAGAACTGTCGCGTCAGGAAGGTGTCACCTTATTTATGACCTTGCTGGCAGCCTTTGGAACAATACTGCATCGCTACAGTGGGCAAGAAGATATTCTCATTGGTTCTCCCATTGCTGGACGTAACCGTTCTGAAGTTGAAGGGTTGATTGGATTTTTCATTAACACTGTGGTTTTACGGACTGATTTTTCTGGCGACCCTAGTTTTCGTTCAGTGTTGAGTCGAGTTCGCCAAATGGCCTTAGGCGCTTATGCCCATCAAGATATGCCCTTCGAGAAACTGGTGGAAGAACTGCAACCAGAACGGGATACCAGCCGCAACCCACTGTTTCAAGTGTGGTTTAATATGCTCAACTTGAGGGATATCCAACTGGAAATACCTGGGGTGGCTGTAGAACCAATCCCGATGCTAGAAACAGGTTCCAAGTTTGACTTAACTTTGTATGTTACAGAGCAAAACCAGGGGATCAAGCTTGATTTAGTTTACAATACCGATTTGTTTAGTCCAGAGCGGATGATGGAAATGCTGCATCAATTCCATCATTTATTGAATCAAATTGTTACTGCTCCAGAAAACCAAATTAGTTTGTATTCTCTGGTCACACCACAAGCGCGATTTTTGCTGCCAGAACCAACAGCAGTGTTGCCTGAACCAGAGTACGAACTGGTAACAACAATGTTTACCTTTTGGGTAAACTCTATCCCAGAACATTCAGCACTTCGTCAAGGCTCTCGGACTTGGAACTATGGACAATTGGGGAAAATAGCTCAAGGTTTAGCTGAGGCTTTATTATCCCAAGGACTCCAGCGGGGAGATGTGGTGGCGGTGTTTGGGACGCGCAGCTTTGGGCTGATTGCAAGTATGACAGCTGTGCTTTTAAGCCGCGGTGTGCTGTTGACACTCGATGCGAAACTGCCTAGCCAACGCCACCAGCTGATGCTAAGAGAAGCTAAAGCTAAACACATATTATATATAGATAAAAAGACCCAAGAAAACAGCGGCATAGTTGAATCTTTAATTAGTATCTGTGTAAATCCAGATACAGGAGAAATTATAAATTCACCTCAGGGCAATACTCAAAGCGTAAACTTGCCCCAAATCACTGGTGACGATGCAGCTTATATTTTCTTTACTTCCGGCACCACTGGCGTACCTAAGGGCGTGCTGGGGTGTCACAAAGGAATGGCGCATTTTCTCAACTGGCAGCGGCAGACATTTAAAATTGGTCAGCAAGACCGCGTTGCCCAATTGACAGGTCTTTCCTTTGATGTCGTCCTCAGAGATATTTTCTTACCTTTGACTAGCGGTGCGACTTTGTGTTTGCCAGAGGAAGGCGATAACTTAGAACCGACTAAAATTTTGCGTTACTTAGAAGCCGAGCAAATTTCTGTATTGCACACAGTTCCTTCTCTGGCACAATCTTGGTTAGCGAATGTGCCATCAGGAGTTTTTCTAGGTAACTTACGTTGGTTATTTTTTGCTGGAGAACCTCTCAAGGAAACACTTGTACTTCGGTGGCGGGATGCTTTTCCACAATCAGGGGAAATTGTCAATCTCTATGGGCCGACGGAGACAACTTTGGCCAAGTGTTATTACCGAATACCTGTTGAGTGTACGCCAGGAGTACAGCCAGTAGGATCGCCATTACCAGAAACCCAAGCGCTGGTTTTCACACCAAATCATCAACCGTGCGGCATTGGCGAACCGGGCGAAATTGTAATTAGGACTCCATTTCGGAGTTTGGGTTACGTCAACGCCCAGCAAGAAAATAGTTCTCGCTTTGTCAAAAATCCCTTTGGAAATGACGAAGAAGATTTGCTTTATTATACAGGCGATCGCGGTTGCTATCGTCCAGACGGTTCATTAGAAATCCTCGGTCGCAAAGATCATCAAGTCAAAATCCGTGGCATACGCATTGAGCCGGGGGAAATTGAGACGGTGTTAGCCCAACACCCAGATGTACTCCAGACTGTAGTAATTGCTCGTGAAGATGTTCCAGGAGACCAGCGTTTAGTAGCTTACATTATCCCAAATCGCGATTCAGTAACTACGGTTAGTGAAATTCGGCGCTTCCTTTCGACAAAACTACCACAGTACATGCTACCTTCAGCTTTCGTCTTGCTGGAGGCCATGCCCCTAACCCCCAACGGCAAGGTAAATCGCCGTGCTTTACCTGCACCAGACTTATCAAGACAAGAGCCAGAAGGAACTTTTGTTGCTCCCCGCAATGAAGTGGAACGCCAGCTAACAGAGATTTGGGAACAACTTTTAGGCGTCAAACCCATCGGCATTCAAGATAACTTCTTTGAATTAGGAGGGCATTCTCTACTGGCAGTAAAATTATTTTGGCAAATTGAAAAAACATTTAATAAAAATCTGCCGCTTGCCATTCTCTTCCAGTCAAGTACTGTAGAGGCTTTAGCCAAAATCATCAGTGAAGAAGAAGATTTAGTAATAAATAAAACTTCAGTAAAAAACAAATCAAAAGCTACTTGGTCATCCTTAGTAGAAATTCAACCCAATGGTTCCAAGCCACCTTTCTTCTGCGTTCACGGACTTGGTGGAGAAGTCTTGTGTTTCCGTGAATTGGCACAACATTTAGGTTCCGAACAACCATTTTACGGACTACAACCACAGGGACTAGATGGAAAACATCCTTTCCATACAAGGGTTGAAGACATGGCCGCGCACTACATTCAAGAGATTAAGACCTTCCAACCTTATGGCCCTTATTTTCTCGGAGGTTATTCCTTTGGGGGTGCAGTTGCTTTCGAGATGGCTCGACAACTCCAGGAAAAAGGTGAAGAAATTGGTATTTTAATTATCCTTGATAGTTGTCGTCCTGGTTATAGTCGGCGATCGCCATTTTTCAAACGCATTTTCTTGCATTTAAATAATATCCTTCAGCAAGGAGCTGGCTACCTTTGGCAAAAAATTGTGAGATGGAGCTATTGGAATAAATCCCGTCTCCAAAATACATATAAGCGTTACTTGGAAGCGAAACTTGATTTACCTGAAACCGACAAACACTTAAAAAGTATAGACGTTAATACTCAAGCTATTAGTCAATATACTTATCCAGTTTACGCTGGTAGAGCTATCCTGTTGCGGACTGAAGACCAGAACAGAGGTGAAGGTATAGGCATACAATACGATCCTCAATTTGGTTGGGGTGACATAGTTGCTGGAGGATTAGATATACATTATATTCCCGGTTCTCACCTTTCTCTACTTCGCGAACCCGACGTACAGGTGTTAGCTGAAACATTGAGAAATTGTTTAATGGACGCTCAGGCTCCAAAAAATTAAAACAGAAGTCATAAGTCAGAATACAATCAGAAAGACATAAATCTTAATTAGGTGTGTTAGGCTTTAGCCTGATGCGCCATTACTTTTATAAAATCAGCGTAATTTAGCAATAAAATTCATCCCATCTTTCAAAATATTGGGATATTTATCGATAAAACTCTGAACTTTTTGCTTTTGGCTATCATCGACAAATAAATTATAGCTTTCTACAAATTTAAAACTTCCTACTAAATATTTAGCTCCTAATTTGGCTCTAGATAGAATATATTCTTCAGTAACATCACTGTGGTTAATCAGCCATCCTTTTCGATGCGATAAATAAAGTAATGTTGGGTCACTACCAGTAGTAGCAATTATTAGTGATTCCGGTTCTGTATTTTGTTTGACTTGCTGTGCAAATTGAAAAACAGCCGATTTTTCTGTTCTTTCTTTAAACATATAATCAACAGTATAAATCACAGAACCAGCGGCTACAGTCAGACATAAGCACGCTACCATAGCTTTCTTATAATTAAATTTCTCAGCAGCTTGTTCCAAGTAGTAACTACAAGCTTTACCCATGAATATCATTCCTGGAAGCATAAATTGAAGTTGATAATATTCATGAACTAAACTGGTAGTTGGTACTAAAACCCAAGTTAATATTACTGAAATTAACCAAATATCTAGTACATATTCTTGTCTAGTTTTTCTAGGAAGTAATAAACCTAATACAAATATGGGAAAGCCAAAAATAGCAAAATGCCTGACAACTGTCCTAAAGAATATTTCTGTCCAAAAACGCAAGGTAAGTACAATAGTATAGTTATACCTATTGCTTGAACCTGACCAAAAACCAAAAGTATTGCCATAGTCTACAAATATTTGATGAGCATGGTAATACCAAATAGCAACAGATATTAATATCAAGATGCTATAAATCCACAATGATATTTGATAAAAAACTCTTATACCATATTTAGTCCATGCTAGGTAAAAAAGCGGTATTCCTAAATATATTATTGGTAAAAATTTGATTAGACAAGCTAAGGCGACAAAATAACCTGATAAAATTAAATCTTGTTGTTTTTCAGAGTCCAGCCAATTAATAAAATAATATAGGCCGATAATTGAACACATCAACAGCATAGACTCTGGTTGAAACGTTCTACTATAATAAACATTCAAAGGTAAAATTACAAAAAATAAACAAGACCAAGATGCAGTCTTGCTATCTAAAATTTTGATAATTAACTGATATAAAAAATAGAGAGCAACTAAAAAACAAATAATTGAGAAAAATCTTCCCCAAAACTCTTTAACTCCAAAAAGCCTGTAAATAAGAGCAACGATAAATGAATAAATTGGAAACTCGGTTTCACAATAACCAGGAGAATTACCTCCCCAGTCAATTTGAGGATAAAATAAATTAAAACCATTCTCATAAAAATTTCTAGCTATTGCTGCTGTATCTGACTGTCGCCAGGAATGAATGCCGATGATTGGCGAATTAATGTTATAGATTCTGATAGCTATAGCTAAGGTGGTTAAGAAAAGTAGAGGCGAGTTTTGTGATTTATTTTTAATGATATTATTTTGCATATTTTTATGTTATTTAACACCAATATTAATCCCTGAAAAATTTTTCAGGGAATAAAATGCTAATCTCTTATCCTACCCAACGATTATTGCCCCAACGATACCACTGTTCAACTAGCCCTAAACCAGAAACCACGATACATCCATAAAGAAATTGTCGTGTCTTGGGATTATTAAGATGGTCTATCAACATACCAAATGCAATAAAAAAGAAAGGTGTCGCGAACACAAATCTTGCAAGGCTATAGAGATAACCAGAAGCTGCTAAAAATCCAATAGCTGCATTAGCTATACAAATGAATAAGCAAAAAAAGAACACATAATTTGTTTGTAGCTGGGCAATGGTTGGAGTTACAGATTGAGGAGTCAGCTTACCAGCTTTGCCTAACTGCCAAGAACGGATGGAATAAATCAAAATCGCGATAGGAGGATAAAAAAGGGTTATCCATAGTAGAGGATGTTTAGGTATATAAAGTAAAATTTCCTTGCGTTTGGCATCGAAGTAAATAAGGATAAGCGCTAGGAATAATAGAATAAATGGAAAGTACAGACCATGTAGATCGTTTAATAAGGATCTGGGAAACAACAGAAACAATGGTCGTAACTGAAGAGTTCTTCCCCACTCGACTTGAGCTTTAAAGGGAGCTAAAAAGTTACCTGTTAATAATAAACAATAAACTCCGTAGATAGAGTAACCCAGAATAGCACATATAGCAATTAACGCAGTGGGAATAGTATATTTTTTCCATTCGCTAATTTCGGAATAGGTTTTCGACCCTAAATGGCTTCCTAAAAATACGCAAAATAATGCGCTCAATGAAGCAAACAGAAGTTGTACTAAACTCGGTCTAGACACAGACATCAGTAAAACAGATATTGCTAAAATCCCATTCCAAAAAATAGAATTTGAAAATAAAATAGCTACCACACTAATAATTGCCCAGAGTGAAAATAAACTTTCAGTATAGCCAATACTATGGAAAATAGAATTGGGATTAATAACATAAAGTATCAGAATTATAAAGCTTAGACTTTCTGATTTAATTACTTTTTTTAAGACATATAAAACTATAGGCAGCGACAAGACAAAAAGAATGTTGCAGATAACAAAAGCATACCGAAGACCAATAGAGGGATTCTCTGGGGCAAACAAACGATTGATTTGAGACCAAAGTGGGTAGAAAGCTTGACAACGAGGATGGAAACCCAAATTGACATAATGAATCGCATCCCAGTACTGAAACTCTTTTCCCTCTTGTACTGTTAATTTGGTAATTCCATCTGATGAAAAAAGGAGACCTATACTACTGCAAACAACATAAAACAGGAGAGCAACAATAATTTGCTTCCAAAAGGAAAAACGAACTAAGCTTTCCATGTAAAATCTGAGGAATATAAGGCGAACACTTTATTTATAATCGTACTATTTGGCACACATAATATAGCAATTCTATTTGATTTATAAACTACTCATAAAATCAGGGAGTGGGAAGCTGCAAGTAGATTTGTTTGTAGCTCATTTAAGATCGATATATTAAGTTTTTTATACTTTTAAATATTAGAATCAAAGTCGATCGCTAAAGAAAGAGCTAGCTGATAAAGTTGGCGACGAGGCATAGAAGTTACTTTTGCTAATTGACGGCTAGCTTGCGATCGTGATATTCCTTGACTGATTAATTGTTTCAATTCGGCTTTTAATTCCTCTTGTGTCAATTGCGGTTGACTGGGTGGAACTCCCGCCACAACTAGCGTATATTCGCCTTGGGGTTCTCGTTGGCTGTAGTGGGCGATCGCTTCGCCAATTGTTCCCCGCCAAAATTCCTCATACAATTTAGTTAACTCCCGTCCGAGTACGATTTGGCGATCGCTTCCCAAAATCTCTGCTAAGTCTTGTAAAGTATCTTGTAAACGGTGGGGCGATTCGTAGAAAATTAATGTGCGAGATTCTGTTTGTAAAGATTCTAAATGTTCTCGTCGCTGTTGACTTTTTGCTGGCAGAAAACCTTCAAAAACAAACCGATCCGTAGGTAGTCCGGCTGCGCTCAAAGCCGTAATTGCTGCACTTGCACCAGGAATAGGAACTACAGTAATACCAGCTTTAATACAAGCCTCAATTAACTCATATCCAGGATCGGAAATTCCTGGCATTCCAGCATCACTAACTAGAGCGATCGCTTTATCATTCGTCAAATATTGTAATAATTCTGGAATGCGACTGGTACGATTATGCTCGTGGTAACTTACTTGGGGTGTCTTAATTTCAAAATGCTGTAGCAATTTTCCTGTGTGGCGCGTGTCTTCCGCAGCAATAATATCCACATTTTGCAAAATTCGCACAGCCCGAAAAGTCATATCTTCTAAGTTGCCAATTGGTGTGCCAACGACGTAAAGTGTTCTTGGTTTGGGATCGGTTTGCATGAGTAAAAATTTAAAAGTTATGAGTTAGGAGTTATGAGTTAGGAGTTATGACAAATAATTCATACACTACTATGAAGACTCATAAACGAATGACTGTTGACTGATAATTAATGACTAATAACTAATGACTAATGGGTTATTTGTAGGTTTAGTAACCTTAGATTTGATTTACCTCGCTGACTCCCCACCTCAGAATAATCAAAAGATTGTTGCTATTGACTATAGTGTGGCAGCTGGTGGCCCAGCTACAAACGCGGCTGTAACTTTTAGCTATTTAGGTAATCGGGCTACAGTCTTGGGTGTGGTAGGTTCTCACCCAATGACACAGTTAATTCGGGGTGATTTAGCAAATTATCAAGTGGCGATCGCCGATCTTGAGCCTACCATCGATTTAGCACCACCAGTCTCTTCAATTATTGTTACCCAAGCCACAGGGCAAAGAGCAGTGGTTTCCATCAATGCTGTGAAAACTCAAGCCAGTAGCGCATCCATCCCAGCAAATATTTTAAAAAATGTTGCCATAGTACTAATTGACGGACATCAGATGGCTGTTGGTTACTCCATAGCGCAAATTGCGAAAGCCCAGAATATCCCCGTAGTCATTGATGGTGGTAGCTGGAAACCTGGATTTGAGCAAATCCTACCATTTGTAGATTACGCCATCTGTTCGGCTAATTTTCATCCACCTAAGTGTCAAACTTCAGAAGAGGTTTTTGCTTATCTGAGCAAATTTAATATTCCTCATATCGCCATTACCCACGGAGAACAACCAATTCAATACTTGAGTTGCAATAAAACTGGTATTGTAGATGTGCCCCAAATTCAAGCCATTGATACCTTAGGATCTGGAGATATTTTTCACGGTAGCTTCTGTCACTACATTTTAAAAGAAAGTTTTACCGATGCCCTAGCACTAGCAGCAAATATCGCTGCTAATTCCTGTCAATTTTTTGGGACTCGGCGCTGGATGGATGTTATCTAGGGACGCGTAGCTAGCTATGTCCCTGGAGTGAGGTTATATATTTTTAAGTTAGATTAGGCTACATTAATGCAAGACTTACAAGAAATATTAGCGATCGCTCGTCAAATAGGTTGGGAAGCCGCAGATATACTGCAATCTTATTACCACGGCACTGCTAAAGATCCCGATCTAGCAGTAGAATACAAACAAAATGAACCTGTTACCGTTGCTGATATAGCTGTCAGTCAATATATCCTCGAAAAGCTACAAGCAAGTCTCGGCAATGAAGATTTTACTTACATCAGCGAAGAAACCTATCAATCCTTTAATAAGTCTCCACAACCTTCTACCCCTTGGGTATGGATTATAGATCCTTTAGATGGTACGCGGGAATTTATCGGAAAAACTGGAGAATATGCCATTCACATTGCTTTAGTCAAACAAACACGCCCAGTGTTAGCAGTGGTGGCAATTCCAGAAGCCCAAAAGTTGTATTATGCTACAAAGGGAAGCGGTACATTTGTAGAAACTCGCGATGGAACTGTTCCTCTAAAAGTATCATCAGGTAAACGAATTGAAGATTTAACCTTAGTTGTCAGTCGTTCTCACCGCAACCAACGGTTAAATTATCTACTGCAAAACTTACCCTGTCAAAATCAAAAAGCTGTTGGCAGTGTCGGGTGTAAAATCACCACAATTGTCGAACAACAAGCAGAAATTTACATATCTCTGTCTGGTAAATCTGCTCCCAAAGATTGGGATATGGCAGCCCCAGAACTAATATTAACAGAAGCTGGAGGTCGATTTACTCACTTCGATGGCACCCCCCTAGAATACAACACTGGTGATATCAATCAATGGGGAGGTTTACTAGCTAGTAACGGTGAATATCACGAGGTACTGTGTAAAGAAGCAGAAAAGATTTTAGCCCAGTTCACCCAGAGCTAAAATTATTTGGGACATTTGGAGATAAGTATTTTCAAGTTCGCTTTTAGCACAGCAATTTATGGTATAATGAAGCCCACTAGTAAATTAATCCTTTAACGTTTAGTACATATCTCAATTTCCAAAACACTAATTTTCTCGGCGATCGCTAGTTAATACTGATTTGCTTTTGAAATTAAAACTGTCACAGCAAAAACAGCCAAAGCGTGCCGTTGGAAGGGTTAGAATCCCTTCTTGAAAGTTTTATTTGGAAATGAAATTCACCGTGAATCCATATTCAAAGGCTGTGCTACACTTATCCATATAAGGATTATGTTCGGTTGAGTAACTCGTTTTGATTTTTAAAAGCGTCTCTCCGAATTTAACTCTCCACACTCCCTAAATTCGGAGACTCCCATGTCAATTTACATTGGTAACCTGTCCTATCAGGTTACGGAAGACGACCTCAGGCGAGCATTTGCAGAATACGGAACGGTAGCCCGCGTTCAATTGCCTACAGATAGAGAAACAGGCAAGCCGCGTGGGTTCGCTTTTGTGGAAATGCAAACAGATGCAGAAGAACAAGCTGCCATTGAAGCACTTGATGGTGCTGAATGGATGGGGCGTGATTTGAGAGTAAATAAAGCTAAACCCCGTGAAGAGAGAAGCAATTCTCCTCGTGGTAGCTGGGGTGGCGGCAATGCTCGTCGCAATAGAAACTACTAACTTAATTCCTAAAAATTTCACATCTAGAGTCTCCAGCAGATAAAAGCAAAGTCTCGGCTCTGCTGGAATATTTTTTTGTATTTAGTTTTCAATTATTCATCCATATTTAGGAGGAATGAGAATGACACAAGTAGTTTTAGGAGAGAATGAAGGTATTGAATCAGCTCTACGAAGATTTAAGCGGGAAGTTTCTAAAGCAGGAATTTTCCAAGATATGAGAAAAAAACGTCACTTCGAGACTCCAATAGAAAAAGAGAAGCGCAAAGCAATTGCTAGGCATAAGCAACGCCGTAAACAAAATTCTCGTTTTAGATAAGAATTTCCAGTTATTTTGCCCTTAATTTTGCCATTTACTCAACATCTCTTCATTGTGGCAATACCTATTTTGAAAATAGGACTGGGGACTGGAAAAGAAATATTTTCATGCCTTCGTTACGTGATTTACGGCACGAATATCTAATTTGAAAATAGCTATTAAGTACTAGGGGTTTAGGATTGCTAAACCCCTATAATTTGTAGACATCAACAGATTTTATAGTTGACTATTCCCTTTTAAAGTTAATTTTCAACTGTTAACAGCCAACACAAAAATATTTGTTGCGTTAAATAGGCGATAGTTCAGTTCCCATTGCATTACCAGCTAAATATGCCGTTGTCCAAGCACTTTGGAAGTTAAAGCCGCCAGTCACACCATCAATATCTAAAATTTCTCCAGCAAAATAGAGGTTAGGAACTAACTTACTTTCCATTGTTTTAAAGTTTACTTCTTGGAGATTGATCCCGCCACAAGTAACAAATTCTTCTTTAAAAACTCCTTTGCCACTGATTAAATATTGCCCTTGAGTGAGTTCTTGAACTAACAGATTTAACGTTTTATTAGATATTCCCGCCCAGCGATCCTCTGTGGTAATACCTACACGGGCAATGATATATTGCCAGAGACGATGCGGCAGGTTAACACCACGATGCAATGCGATCGCTTTTTTTGCCCATTCATTCTTGACTGCTAAAATTTGTTGTCGCACTTGTTCTTGTTGCAAATGAGGCAACCAATTAATTAATAATGTTGCTTGATAGCGGTTTTCGTTTAGAACTCTTGCACCCCAAGCAGAAAGCTTTAAAACAGCAGGGCCGCTCAAACCCCAATGAGTAATCAGTAACGGCCCAGTTTGTTGTAGTTGAGATTTTCCACCTACAGATAACCGCAATTGTACGGTGTCAATACTAATTCCTGCTAACTCCCTCAGCTTTGGATCGAGAATGTTAAAGGTAAATAAAGAGGGAACGGGTGATTCAATGTTATGTCCTAACTCCCTAGCAATTTTATAACCTATTAAGCTACTACCGGTAGCAAGAAGTAAGCGATCGCATTTAATTGTTTCTCCCGACTTCAACAGGATATCAAACCCGCGGTCTTTAGAAGTGCGTTTTACTGAAGTTACGGGTGTACCGATGCGAAGTTTGACTCCAGATGTCGCTGCCGCTTTAATCAAACACTCTACAATTGTTTCTGAAGTATTGGTAACAGGAAACATCCGACCATCGGTTTCAGTTTTTAAATAGACTCCGTGTTTAGCAAACCAAGCTACTGTATCTTGAGCTTGAAACCGAGTAAAAGCGCCCCGCAAGGCTTTGCCGCCTCTGGGGTAATTTTGCACTAATTCCCCAGGATCGAAGCAAGCGTGAGTGACGTTACAGCGTCCGCCACCAGAAATTAGGACTTTCGCTAGGGGTTGGCGACTAGCTTCGATTAAAGTAACTTGGGCATCAGGGTTAACTTTAGCACAAGCGATCGCGCCAAAAAAACCCGCTGCCCCACCCCCAATAACTACAATTTGTAACGGTAGCAATTTCAAAAATATCTCTTTTCAGGCATCTACTCTCTAGGCTAGCTGTTATACCAGGGAACAGGGAACAGGTTTGAAAGTCTATTAGTGTTGGGATTTTAGCATTAGTTTATGTCCTAACCTAGCTGGCAGTTGCTATATCTTCACCCTTCATAAGGTTCAAAATCTTCTTTTGCTGCACCGCAAGTCGGACACACCCAATCATCTGGAATCGCTTCAAAGGCTGTTCCTGGTTGTATACCGCCGTCTTCATCACCTGCTTCTGGATCGTAAATATAACCGCAAACAGTACATATATACTTTTGCATTTTCCATTCTCCTAAAAAATTATTGCTATTGCTTGACTATTAAATACTTTAGAGACAGAGTTACAATCAGCACGCCACAATTCTTAAACGGTATTGCATATTTGCCCAATTATCTAATTTAATCAAGGGGCGGCTCGTGAGGAATAGTGACTGTTGATACAAAGTTACTCGATTTCCCGCTTCTGATGGCATCAAAAGTGCCTTTAATAGTACCAGCAATGGGAACAGCAACAAGTGTCCCCAACAATCCAGCAATATCATAGCCCATCAAAATAGCAACAAAAATCCAGATGGGATTGAGTCCGATAAAATTGCCGAGTAATCTGGGAGCTAATAGATTATCTTTAACCTGCTGCATGATAATTGAGACCACGGCGACTTGAACCGCTAACCACCAATTTTGTAACAATACCAAAATCGTCACTAGACCGATGCCCAGAGATGCTCCAATAAAGGGAATCAGTTCTGAAAGCCCGATTAGTATGGCAAACAACAGAGCAAAAGGTACCTTCAAGACTAGAAAAATTGGGGTCAAGCTTGTTACCATGAATAGTCCCAATAACAATTGGCTGAGGAAGAAGTTTTGGAAATTTAGCCGCAAAGATGCAGTCAGGGGATCTGCTATATCAGAGGGTAAAAGATTTACTAAACCATACCAGACGCGATCGCCATACAAAAGCATATAAAAAGCCAGCACAATTATTAGCACTACGTCAAATAATCCTGACAATAGCGTTCCAGCAAATCCCACTGCACCAGAAGCTAGTTGTTGCACTACATTCTCAATGTTGGCATTGATTTGACTGCTGAAAACCTTCAAATCCAAACGCAAACGTCGTTGCTTGGCGAGGGCCTCAACCTGCTCTAGATTTGCTTGACTAGCAGTTAACCAATCAGGAATCTTGTTTAATAATTGGGTTGTTTGGTCAATCACCATTGGTACTAGCGTTACCCCCAGGATTACCAAAATGGTTAAAGTGGCAAGTAAAACAATACTCACCGCTTGAGTGCGAGTAATCCGAGCGCGTTCAAAGAACTTAACCGGATAATTTAGTAAAAAAGCCAGAATTGCTGCAATGCTCAAAATGCTAATTGGATGCTGGAAATAACGAAAAAGCACCGATAGCAACCAGACATTGAGAGCGATCAGCGGACCGCTCAAACCATAGATTAACAGACGTTTAAGGGAGGCAGAACGGCGCATCTGAGGCAATCTGTTTTCAGGACTTCTTGAGATAAATTGTAAAACTGGCGTTAGTGCCGATGGCGATCGTAGATATTTTTAACAAAGGCATTTATTTGCCTATCTGATAGCAAGGAAGCAAATTAAAATGGACAAAACCGTAGCAGACCTTCGCAAAGACTACACCTTGGAAGGTTTGAGCGAACTCGAAGTTGACCTTAATCCTTTTATTCAGTTTAAAAAGTGGTTCGACCAGGCACTATCAGCCCAACTTCCCGAACCCAATGCCATGACCATTGCTACCTCTACACCAGATGGTAAGCCTTCAGCCAGAATGGTACTGCTTAAAGATTTTGACGAACGGGGCTTTACCTTCTTCACCAACTATAACAGTCATAAAGGACAAGAACTGGCAGAAAATCCTCAAGCAGCTTTAGTTTTCTGGTGGGCGGAACTGGAACGTCAAGTGCGGATTTGTGGTTATGTAGAGAAAGTTTCCGAAACTGAGTCAGACCAATACTTTCACAGTCGTCCTGTCAATAGTCGTTTGGGTGCGTGGGTATCGAATCAAAGCGAAGTGTTAGAAAGCCGAGAAGTTCTTGAGCGATGCATGGAAGAGTTTAAAAGTCAATATGAAAATCAAGAGATCCCTCGTCCGCCTCATTGGGGAGGTTTACGAGTGATCCCCACAGAAATCGAATTTTGGCAAGGACGCCCTAGCCGTCTGCACGATCGCTTACTCTACAGCCATTTAGATAATGGCAGTTGGAAAATTCAGCGGTTGTCACCGTAAAGAAGACACGGTGACTGGGGATTGGGGACTGGGTATTAGGAAGCTTTCTAGTTCCGATTCCCTAGTCTCCAATCGCTCTTACCACTGAGCAATCAAATCTTGAATTGTTGTCCGTGCTTCTGCTAAAGATTGGGTACGAGTGGCATCACCTTCATTCAGGCTATTAGCGTTAATAAATTGAATATCTGTAAGCCCAATAAAGCCGAAAATTGCACGTAGGTATGGTTCTTGGAAGTCATAGGCTGAAAAAGGAGATGTGGCGCTAAAGTCTCCACCACGAGCGGTGATGATAACAGCCTTTTTACCCTCGACTAAGCCTTTATAGCCGCCTTGAGCATCCACAGTAAAAGTTCTATTAACGCGGACGATTTGGTCGATGTAAGCCTTAAAAGTGGAAGGTACATTGAGGTTATACATTGGCACTCCAAAGACATAGCGATCGGAAGCTAAAAATTCATCAATTAACTCGTCTGAAATTCGCAGCGCTTCGGCTAATTCTGGGGTGTGGGTTTCTGGCGGGGAAAATGCAGCTGCAATCCAAGGTTCATCAACGTGAGGAACTGGGTGACGCCCTAAATCTCGATAGGCGATCGCATCTTCAGGATGGGCTGTTTTCCAAGCAGTGATGAATTCCTTAGATAGTTCTCTAGAGTGCGAGCGATCGCTACGGGGACTCGAATCAATGTGTAAGATGTTTGCCACCAATTATCTCCTTGTTGGCTAGGATTTAACTGCTTTTGCTTCTAAATTGCCAAGCATTATGTCAGATACTAAAAGTAAATACTAACTAAAGTAAAGTAGTTACCAAAAAGTAACTATAAAACTTCTATCTCATGACGTAAAAAAACTTGCTTTAAACTTAAAAAGGCTTATTTTTCAAGTCTGTTCTGATTCATAGTCTACATAAATGATTCCAAAAATTAAAGCAGATTACATCTGTGTTCTATAGCAATCTCATCTGATTTGTGAGAATTTGCGGTGTTTATATCCCTGATTTCTTTGAGAAATCGGGGATCTTGTTTCTCACGAATGATTTAGGATTGCTATAAATAATGTATATTCTTTTTTGAATTTTTTTTTTATAAGTAAAAAAGCCGATGAAAAATGCATCGGCTAAACTGATAATCTTGGATATAATGATACTCTACTGTTGTTGAGTCGCTGGTGCTTTAGTAGAAAACTGAATCCTGGGATCTGGCATAAAGTTGTATCTTAAATAAAATCCTCCCCAGACAAACAGGATAATTACAAATGCACCGATACCAAGCGGACTGGGAAGCCAAAAAACAGCTTCAATGTGATTTAGTTCGCCAGTCTTGAGTTTCCACAGCAATTGATTGCCATTCTTTTCCGGCTCAATTGCTGTTTCGGTTTGTGGCAGATTTTTTGCTCCCCAAGGAGTCTTGAGCGCGAATTCCAAATCGAGAATGGAACCAGCGTTAGCTAGGACGTTTCCTTTGTTAGAAATTAGAGACAGCGATCGCAAATCCAAATCATAAATCAAACGATTTTTTACTAACACTAAAAAATTGTTCTGCTCCAAAATTACGTTTGATTCAATTTTTGGTAGTTCTGAGCCAGATTCACTTTGCACAGGCTCAGAGGGTTGATTAACACGCGAGTTAAAAAATTGGTTGAACTTTTCTTGCAATTCTCCGCCACTGCTAAAAGGAATTGTTACAATAACTTCTTCTTGAGAAACTCGCTGCGCTTTACCATCAAGCTTCCGGGCACGTCGCTCTACACTATTTAACCATTCGTATACATAATCACCACTAAAACTCGTTAGCTGATCTCCTAATTTTATATGTTGTACTAATTCACCACTATTTGAGTTATTAAAGTTAACTCCCACATCATACCTAACACAGCCAGAAAGTAGTAGGGATGTTAACACTACTAGCCACAAAATAGGATTTTGGATTGGAAAAAACCGATTCATTCGATTTCGACCAATTTGTCGTGAAAGAAATTTCATCTTTGCCAATACAAACCTTAATGGTCTAATCAACGACAAGAAAATTTGTCCTAAAATTGAAGAACGCATGAACTATAAATCTCCCCAAAAGTCAAACTTTTTAACCAATCTTGACTTTTACCTCAACGGAAGGCAATCTGGTGTTAAAGGTTTTTTCCCAGTTCCTACAATTTTGGGAAACTTTGCAACAGACTGGCTCCTGTTGAGAAACTGCTCAAAAGCTTTCCTAATTTTATGCCGAGTGTTGATTAACCTTATCAGGAACATTCAAAAATCATCAGATTATCTATAGCTTTGTTAAATTCGTCCTATATGGTTGCATGAAAAAACTCGTTCTCAACTCAATTGTGAGTGCTGTAGCTTCATAAAACTTATGCAAGAACTCTCTAAAACTCTTATTTATACGTATCCTGCGGGATCTTGCTACATACTTTTCGCTGCGTATGTGGTTTCATTTTCCGTTACTTGTGCGTAAGTATTATTCAAAATTAAAACAGATTACTATATAAACATATACGAATATAGATGAGCAATTAAGTGACTTTAATACTATACCTTGCATTGCTATGGGAATCCGGTTTGATTACTGAACTGATTTGCGTAGGAAGGCAATAGGCAATAGAGTTTTAGAAAATGAATCTGTACTGAGTTTTGTTGAAAAATCAAATAAGAGTCCTATGGTTGAGCTATCTGATTTTTTGCCTAATAAGTTCTGATGTGTCGAGACCCAGTCTTATTATCTCAAAAAATGCCTCACTTCTGAAGCCAAGAGGCAATCGAGATATTGATTGAGCGTTAATTGCCGAACACCGAGTCAACTCACAAATTAAAGCCGAGTGCTATATCCCCACTATGAATGATTGTTAGGTATTGTAATCAATGATTACAGAGTTACATTTGACCTCAAACGTAAAAATATCAGCACTTAAATACTTTGTATAAAAATTCAATAAAGTTATCAATAAATTTTCTGCTAAAGTTTATTCCATGACTGCCAATCTGCAAAAATAGTATGTTAGAGTCATCAGTGATCGCTCTTTGAAGACTAAAAAATATTTTTCAATCGACTATCTATATTAACGGTCATTACATATATTTTGCTATGTTATTTGTGGACAACCAAATTTTATTAATGACTATAAATAAAAATAAAATGCTATTAATAACCTAAATCGAAATAGCTAGCTTAGCTAATTACTAATATCCAGGAAGTCCACACTTGCATAATAGATTATTTCATAGGTAATTTTTATAATGCAATCACCTCAAGATTCATCAAATTTACGACAAAAAGCTGTTAAAGGGGTATTTTGGTCTGCTCTAGACAGTTGGGGGCGCCAAATCATTTCTCTTGGCGTTTTCTTAATACTGGCACGCTTGCTAGGCCCGGAAACTTTTGGTTTAGTTGCTCTTTCTACCATATTTTTAAATTTTTTACAAGTCTTTCTTGACCAAGGTCTTTCCCAAGCGATCGTCCAACGTCAAGATCTAGAAAAAGAACATTTAGACACTGCCTTCTGGACTAACTTAGGAGTCAGTGGGCTGGCAGCTATATTCAGTATTGCTGGTGCTGGATTGATTGCTGATTTATTCAAAGAACCACAGATTACACCAATCATCCGCTGTTTATCTTTAGGCTTTATCATCAGTGCTTTTAGTAGCGTTCAAGAAGCAACTTTTCAACGGAAATTAGCTTTCAAATCTCTTGCAATACGCTCATTAATAGCGGTAGTTATTGGCGGTATAGTAGGCGTAACTATGGCGTTTATGGGATTTGGAGTTTGGAGTCTTGTCGGTCAACAATTAACCAACAGTTTTGTACAAGTGTTAGTACTTTGGTCGGTGAGCGATTGGCGTCCAGGATTCAGATTTTCTCCAAAACACTTCAAAGAACTATTTAGCTTTGGAGTGAATGTAATGGGGATGAATTTATTTAATTTCTTGAACCGCCGATCGGACGATTTTTTAATTGGTTATTTTCTAGGTTCTATTGCATTAGGATATTATAGCGTTGCCTATCGTTTGCTCCTAATCCTCACGCAATTACTGACTACCATTATTGTCAAAGTATCCCTTCCTACCTTTTCCAGATTACAGCAAGAACCTGAAAGATTACGCAACGCCCTTTATAAAGGGATACAACTAACAAGCTTGATTACTTTTCCGGGTTTCTTAGCCACAGTAATATTAGCACCTGAAATAGTAACGGTGATATTTGGACAAAAGTGGTCGCCAAGTATTCCAGTTATGCAAGTTTTGAATCTTATTGGTATTCTTTATGCTTATTTTTATTTCAACGGTTCTGTGATGATGGCTGTTGGAAAACCTTCTTGGAAGTTGGCTTTAGATTTCATACAAGCTGTCAGCAATGTTATTGCCTTTGCTATAGCAGTTAAATGGGGAATTGTTGCAGTCGCAGCGGCTTATGTGATCAGAGGTTATTTAATGGCACCGCTCAATATTTGGGTAGTTTGGAAGTTAATTCATGTTAATGTATGGACTTATCTACGCCAAGGTGCTGTTCCTTTAGCAGGAACAATAATTATGCTCATGAGTATCTTTAGTGTTAAATACTTTTTGAGTAACTTAATTAGTTCTCCTGCAATATTAGCTATTTCCATAGCTGTAGGCATAATAGTATACGTTTTATCGATTTTATTGATTGCACCAAAACTCTTTTGGCAAGTAGTCAACATCTCCCGTTAAGTTAAGAGGTCAAGGTTTATATGGGTGCTTAGGTCAAACATTTTCATTAATGATGAGTTTGGAAAATTACACGAATCAATCATTTGTGAAAATTACAACACTTATTATCAAATTGTGTGATAGTAAGCTTCTCACCTGCCACATTCAAATTGTATAAAATACAACGAAAAACCTATTGTCTGCGAAAACGTGAATCATGATTTTGGTAATAACTAAATAAAATAGTGTTTGTAATATATCAATTACAAAGTTTTATCTTTACTAAAAAAACAATCAAAGGATAAAAGTCATCATGAATGCAATTATTACGGGAATTACTGGGTTACGTAATAGAGGTGTTGAAGCATTGGTCATCCCTACTATTGAACAGTTACTGGAACGTCAGCCTAGTTTAGGTATAGAAGTCTTGACTGATTCACCTGATTATGACGAAATCCGGCTAGAGGTTTTTAGTTCAAAGGCGATTAAAGATTATCTGAGAAATGCTAATAGAACAAAGCTGCACAAGTTACGTAACATTCTTTCTCAATTTTATAAGCCTTTGTCAACTGATTACCAATCCAATGTAGAAAAAATCCGCCAATCCTCAATTGCCATTGCTTCTGGAGGAGATGTATTCAGTTCTGACTATGGAAGATTGGATCGGCATTTATTACCATTAAATATAGCTTTGGATGCTGGTATACCCGTTGTCTTTCTGGCTCAATCAATTGGGCCATTCAAAACTCAAAAAGAAGTGGATGCTTGGTTGAAGGTTGCTCGTCGTTCTAAATTAATTACAGTTCGCGAACAACTTTCCTATAAATATGTAACTAAAGATTTAGGTTTAGATCCTTCACTGGTAAAACACACTGCCGATCCGGCTTTTTTGTTGAAACCACCGTCTCCAGAGATCGTAGCCAAAATTCTGAGAAACTATGGTATTGACCAAGACAGGCCTAAAATTGCGATCGCACCTAGTCAGGCTATTTGCCGTTATGCTGCTCAAGATTACGAAAACCATATTAATGTTTGGTGTCAGGTAATCAAGCTAATGGTTAACGAATTTCAGGCGCAGGTATTGATTATTCCTCATGTTCAAGAAATTAATGCTAATAACGACGATCGCATCTTTGCCACACAATTGTTAAAAGCCGTTGATTATAATTTAGATGTTCGACTTGCAGGTGCAGATCATACTGCATCAGAGTTTAAAGGCCTAATAGGAGCTTGCGACATGATTGTAGCCGAAAGAATGCATCCAGCGATCGCTGGGCTTTCTAGTGGAATCTGTACTTTGCCAGTTGGTTATTCAGTGAAAGCAGAAGGAATTATGACAGATCTTTTCGGTTCCGAAGCACTCCATAATAATGGACTACTGATTTCAATCCAACAATTTCTCAATCCCGACGTAGCTTGTGAAGCCATAGTTAACTGTTGGAATAAACGTCACGAAGTAGCCGAACGGCTAAATCAAGTACTACCAAAAGCTAAGCAGGCTGCTGCTGCTAACTTTGATATGATTTTGGAGACTTTAAAATAAAAGTCACAACCTTTTCCATTTAGTAATCAATAGCGAGAAGTCTAGGAATAAAGAGCAGAGGCTAAACCCCAGGCTTAAATTGGAGTTTAAAATCAGCCATTCTTGCTTCTTGCTACTTTGCAATCTCAAAGTAAACTTTTTTTTCTTGTGCATCAATAAATTCATCAACTTGGAAAGTTTTGGTACACAAGCTATTCAATTCTTCCCCTTTGCCTTGAACTTCTGCTATGCCTCTAAATTCAAGTAGGCTATATAACAGGAACAAACAACAGGCTTGAAAGTCTTTTATAACTGGGATTTTAGGAGCAACTTAGTTTCTCAATGATGTTTCAACTGCTATGAGTATTTCACGACCGATATTTTAATTAAGTTTATTCCAAAAAGAATTTTATTTATCTGAATAAAAAAGTTATAATTATTACCAATGAAACAAATATAATTTTTGCTTTACCAGTTGTGCTATTTATATAAGCTTTGAGATTCAATAATATGATACCAACATCTATTAAAACACCTTCAAAAAAAAAGCATATAAGATCTATTTTTTTACCTAGATTAATTGATGACAACCCTTATATAAAACAATTGAAAGCTCATCTAAAAAAAGTAGATATTGAATTAATATTTCCTGAGATTTCCTCCTCAAGAACCTTCTTTTTACCTACAGTATTTTTTCCAAAAAAAGCAGATGTAGTACATTTACATTGGCTACATCCATTCTTTGTACATTCAAAAAATCATGCGGTTAATATAATTAAATTCTTCATAATTATGTCAGAATTAATTATTATTAAACTATTTGGCATAAAAATTATTTGGACTGTACATAATATCAAAAATCATGAAAATAAAAATTTAATTTTAGATCGGTTATATAGCCTTGCTGTAGCTAGATTGTCCAACGCTATGATTGCTCATTGTCAAGTAGCAAAAGAAGAGATAATCAAAACATTTTTCGTGAAAAATATAAATAAAATATTTGTCGTCCCACATGGAAATTACATAGAATCTTACGAAAATAAAATTGAAAAAGTAACTGCACGAAAAATTTTAGGTTTAAAAGATTCTAGCCTTGTTTTTCTCTTCCTTGGTACAATTCGTTCCTACAAAGGAGTATTTGAACTTATAGATACATTTAGTCAGCTATATAGCGACACCAGTGATAACATTCAACTAGTGATTGCAGGTAGAGTTTATGATGATAGTCAAGAAATTACAGATACGCTTCAAGAAAAGATTACTAAAGATCCAAGAATCAAATTCTTCCCAGGCTTCGTACCAGATGAAGAAGTTCAAATCTACATGAATGCTTGTGATGTAGTTATCTTTCCTTATCGAGATATTTTGACATCAGGTGCGGTAATTTTAGCAATGTCTTTTGGTAAAGCCTGCATTGCACCACGCATAGGTTGTATTGGAGAAGTGCTTGACGAGGAAGGAGCATTTTTATACCAAATGGACGATAAAAAAGGCTTAATGAAAGCCATGAATTCTGCTATACAAAAGCAGGATGAGCTATTGTTTATGGGACAGCATAACTTCAAGTTAGCTCAAGAATATAATTGGAGCTACATTGCAAAAATGACAGCTGATGTATATCGTCATTGCCTATAAAACTTTAGTTGTACCCCATACAGCAAAATTCAAAATTAGAATCAGATCTGAACTGAGGTTTTACGTGTAGATTAATGTATTTGTATTTGCTTAAAATCTGCTGTAAAGGGAAAAATAATGCCATCAAAATTGAGGGGATAAACTCCACAAATCTGGTTACGTTAGCAGATTAAGAAAAACTTTAAAATCACAATCTGGAGTGGTGGTGAGTCGAGTCTTAAACAGAACCTCCGGAAACACTCAACCAAACCAAATAGAAAATAGTTAAACCTATTGCAATTAACGCTACCCAGATAAAGCGATTATCTTTGGTATTAACTTGACTAAGGTCAACGAATTCTCGCTCAGTAAGTTTAGGCTTCTGCTGTTGAGGAGACTTAGTAGGCTTAGCAGCTACAGTAATTTTGAGTTCGTTATCGTCTAGTGCGCCCAAATCGGGGATTTCAGTCATCCATTCGCTGGGTCTTTTGAGTTTTGGTGCTTTCAAAATGTAAAGCATCCGCCGCGCTTGTTTGCTAGTTTCAAAATGTGGGTGGCGTTTGAGTCTTTCGCAAAGAGCGATCGCATCATCTGTGCGTCCAGCTGCTTCATAAGCAGTTACTAGACTAATTTCGACTTCACCCCCAAGACGAGAATTACGAGCTAATAGGGCGCTGGCCTTTTCTAAATTTTCTACAGCTTCGCGATATTGCCCATTTTCAAAGGCAATTTTTCCGGTCTGATAGCGAGTTTTAGCAATTTCTATACTTTCTGCACTCACGTTCTGCTCACAAATTACCACTATTTTAATTTTGCCAATGCCAGCAATCTTTTTAAAATCTTTTCACAGGCTGATAACTTGAAACTAGATAAACTTCTAAAATTTTAATTAGGTAGCTACGGCTATTTTCTCGTTAACAAGTCCGGTATCAAATACAAGTTATCAAACATATGCTAAAAACCAAGCATTCACTGTATTGGCTAGGAGCAGGCATATCTCTGGCAGTGATGAGTGCTGCCATCGCTCCAGCATCTGCCGAGATAATTATAATCGACAGTGGTTCTGGAATTAGGCGATCGCCTGCTGTTGGTTCCTTCATTTATGGTAGCCCGATTCCCACACCAATGCCTGTAAACCCAGCAACAGGATTAACACCACAACGCATTGATTACTACAACGATTACTACAACAATTATTCTTATCCTGTGGGTAGGCAGAGGGTGAGAAATTCCACCTTCATTAATCCAACTTTGGTTAATCCGACAATTCGCAACTCAACACTAGTCAATCCGGTGATTATCAATAACTCATGGCGTCGTACACCATTTAGCGGCGGGCGATCGCGGGTTATCATCACTTATCCTCGGTAGAGTGGGACTGGAGAGTGGGGAGATAAGGGAGACAAGGGATAATTCTTAACTCTTGTACGGACAGGATTAACCCTTGTCTTCACTGTTAACTCTTCGCTCAACAGTCAACCATTCCTATGACATAAACTGCGAACCGAGAATCATTGTTCCGATCCCAACATCAGTAAAGATTTCTAATAGTAGGGCGTGGGGAATGCGGCCATCGATGATGTGTGCAGCACGTACTCCTTGAGCAAGCGATCGCACGCAACAATTAACTTTAGGAATCATGCCACCGCTAACTATACCAGCAGTAATCAGTTCGCGAGCTTCACGAATATCTACTTTGGGAATTAAGGTAGACGGGTCTTTGTAATCTTTTAAAATACCTCTGGTGTCAGTTAATAAAATTAGCTTCTCTGCTCCTAGTGCTGCGGCGATTTCTCCAGCCACAGTATCAGCATTAATGTTGTAGGCTTGTCCTGTCTCATCTGCGGCGACGCTCGATACTACGGGAATATAGCCATTACTAGCGAGAGTCTCTAAAATTTTGATATTTACATTGCTGACTTCCCCTACAAAACCGATGCCTTCTTGTCCTTGGGGACGAGCTGTGATCAAATTACCATCTTTACCGCAAAGTCCTACAGCTAAACCTCCAGCCTGATTAATCAGCGCCACAATTTCTTTATTGACTCGACCGACTAAAACCATTTCCACGACATCCATCGTGGGGGAATCGGTAACCCGTAAACCATTCTTAAATTGCGGTTCGATTCCCAATTTATCTAACCAACTATTAATTTCTGGCCCGCCACCGTGGACTAGAATTGGCCGCAAGCCAACACAAGATAAAAATACAATGTCACGGATGACTTGATCTTTGAGCGTGCTATCTTTCATTGCCGCGCCACCATATTTAACAACAACAGTACGACCGGTAAACTGTTGAATGTAAGGTAGTGCTTCGCTTAGCACTTGCACGCGAGTAGCTTCAGCTTGCCTGATGTACTCAGTATCATTAACCGTCATGAGGAGCCGCCATTGAAAATTAAAACCTATTTCAGTCAGTGTAGAAGACTTTGGAACCTGTAACAATAAGGGATGGGGCATTGGGCATGGGAAGTGTTGAGTTAGGAGTAAACACTTGGGTTAATCCAAGTCTTTCCAAGAGTTAGGAGTTATTATTCTTCCCCTGCCTCCCCTGCTTTTGCTGGTCGCCACTCCTTTATTCATTCACTTAACTTGAGTTAGGGATAAGCCCAAACCCTGATTACACAGTTGCTTGCTCCTGAGATATATCAAACTGTTTGCGTCGTTTCAATCAACTAACGCTGAATAATTCTTCTTAACCCGAACTGAGGTTAGTCAAGGTGCAACCGAGTAGCAAATCTTTTACTGGCTATGATTTTGTTTCTTTCTAGCTTAGGTGTGTTTTAGAATTTAATCTGCAACAGAGTATTTATTTCTTATTCATTTGTAGATACAGGAAGCAATAATAGAAACAAATGTACTGTACAGGAGTTAACCAGTGATGTTAACTGTGTTTTAGCTATAAACTTTAATCTACAAAAAAGTTACAAATCATGACACAATCTCTACAAAAACTATTTACATTTGATGAATTTTTAGATTTTTTGCAAACACAACCAGAAAATATCCGTTACGAATTACATGATGGAGATATTATTCAAATGCCACCACCATCTGGAAAACACGAGCAAATCGTAGCTTTTTTAACAATAATTTTAGGGTATGAATGCCTTCGGCTTAAACTTTATTACGGTATACCTAAAACCGCTACAGTGAAACCAGAAAATAAAATGTGTGGGTACTATCCAGATGTTTTATTAATGAATTTTTCTAACTTGGGTAATGAACCGCTGTGGGAAAAACAATCAATCCTTAGTAAACCAGATTCAATTCCATTGGTGATTGAAGTGGTCAGTACTAACTGGAGAGATGATTATCATAAAAAGTTTGCTGATTATGAAGAAATGGGTATCCAAGAATATTGGATTGTGGAGGACACTGCGTTGGACGGGTTTCCCGGCTTGAAGCAAGTGTCCGTTGATTATGCAGCTTTGGGTAGCAAAGAGTTAATAGGCGACCCTAAACAGCCAACAATCACAATTTACTCTTTAAGTGATGAGGGTGAATATCGTGGTAAACAGTTTAGAGGAGACGACGTATAAAGTCGCCAACATTTCCAGATTTAAATCTGACTGTAGAGCAAATTTTTTCAGCGAGATATTAACTGGCAATGACGAGACTGCTAATTCAAACCCAAAGCACACCCTTAACAGTCGATTTTCCCTCACTTGTGCAGATGACAAATGAGCAGTTCTACGAATTTTGCCAAGCTAATCGAGAACTGCGAATTGAGCGTACTGCTAGCGGGGAAGTTGTTATCATGCCACCAGCTTTTTCAGATACAGGCAACCGTAATTTTAATATTGCTACACAGCTAGGTTACTGGACAGAAGAAGATGGCACTGGCATTGGCTTCGACTCCAGTTCGGGTTTTACATTACCCAACAGTGCTACTCGTTCCCCTGATGCATCTTGGATTAAATTGGAGCGCTGGAATGCTTTAACAGAAGTACAAAAAGCTTTTTTTGCCCCAATTTGTCCTGACTTTGTAATTGAACTACGTTCTTTTAGCGATCGCCTCAAAGAATTACAAGAAAAAATGCATGAGTATATTGACAATGGTGCATCATTAGGATGGTTGATCGCTCGCCAGAATCGAAAGGTTTATATTTACCGTCCCGATGGACAACTTGAAATTTTGGATAATCCTGAAACAGTTAGTGGCAGTCCAGAATTACCAGGATTTATGTTAAAGATGAACAAAATCTGGTAAAAATAGGACGATCGCTCTGTTTCTAATTATGAGAAACTTGTGTTTTCAGAACGCTAGGGATTGCCTCAAGTACCCGCGTGGCAATTTCTTTGGGTGTTTCTCCTGGTTGTAGGGTGATTTTTAAATCGGCTTGGGAATACAGTCCTTGACGTTGTTTGAGGAGCGATCGCAACTTTTCTTGAGGATCGACATCTTGCAGCAGCGGTCTTGTGGTATCCTCAGCTAAACGGCTATAAATTAGTTCCACTGGCGCATCTAACCACACTATCAAACCGTGGTGTAAGTAACTCCAGTTTTCTCGCCGCAAGACAATGCCGCCACCAGTTGCGATGGTTAACTTTGTAAAAGCACAAACCTGTGACAGGACATCGCTTTCCAACTGGCGAAATACCGCTTCTCCTTCTTCGCCAAATATCTGATTTATGGATTTACCTGCTGCTTGAGCAATAACATCATCGGTATCTACAAACCCATAACCCAGCTGCTTTGCTAGTAAGCGCCCTACCGTCGTCTTACCAACGCCCATCATACCAATTAAGTACAGGTTGACTCCTTGTAATAAACTACCCACCAGTTGCTTTGCTCCAATTGTCAGTTATCTTAGCTGCTTCGTCAGGCTCAGATAAAGCCTGACAAGAGTTTAATTTTAGTACTGAATTGAGATTTTAGAGAATTAGAATCACAAGCGATCGCACTCCTCATATCACCACAATGAATAGGGGTAAGGGTTTGAGAAGTTAGACTTTTCCAAAGTTAAGAGCATCGAGCCTTAACCAAAGGTGAATGTCAACAAAAGCACACCTTAACCAAAATATATTGTTTTAGTTATCAGACTCCACTAAATCTGCGGTGTAACCATACAACAATATTCCCTAAGATAGATGTGGTTCTCAAATCATCTATATTTGGTCTTTTCTCTCAAAGTGTAAGTTCGATTTCTATAAATTTATCTTCTATTTGAATGGAACAAACTGCCATTATTACTGTTATTCATGTATTGGAAATAACAAACAAAAGAAACTAACAATTGTTCGCTATAAGTAGAGTGGCGCAAAAAAACTAAAGTATGTAACGGAAAGTAAAGTTGCTCAAAAAGCTCTTCCCTTCTGCCTCCTGCCTCCTGCCTCCTGCCTTGTTATAACGACAATTTTCAACACCGACCTACTTAGATAAATAATTAATACTCTCACAAATTTAGTAAGTTTCGTGGGGTAGCTTAACAAATTTTGTTGAGCTATATTTACGTTTAACGTAAATTTAAGATAACTTCTTTGAAACTTTATCGAAACAATTTCTGTCTATTCAAATAACCCGCATTTTCTACCTAGCGGACGAATTTAAGTATACAAAGTACCGTGTTCTAATCAGCACAAAGTGGCTTTTTTAAAAATTTACTGAGGAAAAGCGATGAACAATTAATTTTTAAGAATAGAGGTGTAAATAATGACTTGTTACCCGTAATTAGCAGAAAAATATTTGCAAATTAGAAGTTTCGACATAAAAACTACTGCATATTTCACTTGAATAAGCCTGAATTAATAAATAGTAGGAAGAATGAGGCGTCAACTATGGCTCGAATTCGTGACGTTGTACAAGAAGCTTTAGCAACTGGCTATTTGACAGTCGAAGCTGAAGATCGACTCCGACAACTGTTGACTACCCGTTATGACTTGGAAGATTTTAATGCTTTCATGACTTTGCAGGAAGCTGCCATGACTGGTAAAGTCAAGCAACAGTCCAGAGAGCGGTGCGGTATTAAGTAGAGATGTAGCTTAGTATTTCTTACCGTCGCGGGCGTGGATCGTCATCTTCAGAATCATCTTCAAAAAATCCCCAATCATCATCATCATCTGCTTGGTTCGTTGTTGGCGGTTGATAAGGGGGAATAATTACTCGATAATCGGCATCGTAAATTGATTCAGTTTTTCCCGCAGCCGTATTTTTCGGCTCCCGATAGCTGTAGGAGTAAACTGAACCAGAACCAGAACTGCTTTTAGGTTGTGATTGACGTTCGTAAGTTTTAGAGTCTCTGGGCTGTTGAGTTTGAGGATTGGGAGTAGACGCTTCTTCCGACTTTTCATCAAAGTCCCAATCATCTCCACTACTATTTGTCTCCCAATCATCAAACACATCGTTGTTAGGTTCTTCTTTTTTACCAGCTGGTGGAGGACTAGGACGACCAAATGTAGGTTCTTCTCTACGATTTGCCTTTGCACGAGCTGAAGTTGCTGTTGTGTTACGAGTTTGACGTTGTGCTGGAGCAAAGTAATTGGATACTTTAAACAAAGTCGCAATAAATATAGATGTAAAAGCACCAGTGACTGTGCTGAACAAAACCCACATCGCTAGTGGTAATGGTTGAGTCCGCAGACCTAAAAATACCAGCGATAGGGGAGGTGACCAATTCTGAACTAACAACAGTGTTAGTCCTCCCAATATTGCCACCAATAGAATTAAGCGAATTACAGCCATAACAAAGGCAAAAGGTAAAAGGTAAAAATAAAAAGTAACTCTATCTTTCTTTTACAACAAATAAAGCAGAAAGCCCAGCAGTAGCAAGGTGACTGAGGAACGGCTAAGGTCGAACAGGACAGAGGATACAACAACAGAACTAAAAAATGCTTAAACCGACAGTATTGGCTTATAATCACTCAGTATTCAGCACTGGTTCAACGCCCCGCTATCGCTAACAGGACTCAGGATGCCCTCTGGTCGGACGCACGATCGCATTACTCTATATTCTCTGCCTTTGGTGGCGGGTGTAACTTTCTGGCAAACTCGCAGTAGCAATGCAACTTTGTTGGTTGCGGGTGGGTTTTTGTTCGGCGGATTGATGTTTGGCCCGGATTTAGATATTTATTCTGTGCAGTACCAACGCTGGGGTTTCTTGCGTTGGATATGGTTACCTTATCAAAAAAGTCTCCGTCATCGCTCTTTTTTATCCCACGGGCCGATTATTGGTACAACGCTACGGGTGCTTTATCTGGGATGTTTGTTAGCTGTTTTGGCAATTCTTGTTTTGGCAATTGCCCAGAAGCTCTGGAATTTTAGTTTTACCTGGCAAGATTTAGGGAGAACTGTCGGGCGATCGCTCTTAGATTACGACGCTGAATATGTCGCCCTTTTCTTGGGTTTAGAACTCGGTGCCATGAGCCATTCTCTCAGCGATTGGAGCAATTCGGCATACAAGCGGTTTCAAAAACAGGGAATTCGTGGGTTGCTTCCCAGTGGCAAAATTAAAAAGCGTCAAGTTACAAGTCGCGGTCATCGTTCTAGACCAAAAAAATAATTTTTTGAACGCAAAGGTGAGGCAGCGCGGTCTTGGGGGTTTCCCCCATGAGCGACTGCCGACGCTGAGGGAAACGCAAAGGAACGCAAAGGTATGGAAATGAATCAAAATGAGACTTTGGCAGCGTTACAAGAATTAATAGAGGTGGTGGCGAAATTGCGATCGCCTGATGGTGGTTGTCCGTGGGATTTGGCGCAAACTCCCGAAACGCTGATACCTTATGTAATCGAAGAAGCTTATGAAGTGGTGGACGCGATTAAAAATGGGGATAAGGAAGCGATCGCCGAAGAGTTGGGCGATTTATTATTACAAGTAGTACTGCAAGCCCAAATCGCCAGCGAATCTGGGCAATTTTCCCTCAAAGAAATCGCTCAAGGCATTTCCCAGAAATTAATTCGCCGCCATCCCCATGTGTTTGGTGATGTGTCAGTGCAAAGCGTCGATGAGGTGCGGCAAAATTGGGAACAAATCAAAGCTGCGGAAAAAGGCCAATCCTCTCCAGAAACTCAAAAACTCAGTGCGAAACTCAGTCGTTATGGACGTACCCTTCCCCCATTAACTGCGGCAATGAAGATTTCCCAAAAAGCCGCAGCTGTGGGGTTTGAATGGGAAAACATTGATGGAGTCTGGGATAAATTTCATGAAGAATTAGCCGAATTTCAACAGGCTTTAGCTCACGAAACACCAGCACGGCAACAAGCAGAATTAGGTGATTTACTATTTGCGGTGATTCAACTTGCGCGTTGGCATAACCTTGACCCCAGCGCCGCTTTGCAAGGCACAAATCAGCGATTTGTCCAACGGTTAGAAAAAATGGAAGCAGTTGTTGACCGCCCTTTGAGCGATTACAGTTTGGATGAGTTAGAAAAATTGTGGCAAAAGGCAAAAATTCAACTTGCCCAAGAAAGGAGTGGCGAGTAGGGCATGGGGAAGAGGCAGACTTAGAACTAAGAGACTTCCAAACAAAAAACATTCAATTTTTCTTGTAGGGTGGGCGTCTCGCCCGCCCCACAAGACTAGCGGGCGAGACGCCCACCCCACAAGACTGGATAATTTATTTGTTGGTAATCCCTTAGGGCGGAACTGCCTATTCTCTATGCCCAATGCTTAATTTCCTTCTTCAAGATTCCTTAGCATCAAACCACTTATCATATAAAGATTCATAAGTGCCATTTTCTCTAAGATTCAGCAAAGCTTTATTAATTGGTTTGCGGTAAGAACTGTTATTGGGTAAAACGATACCGTAACTTTCTTCACGCAAAGTACTGCCAACAACTTGTACTTTGCCTTTGCCTTCATTGGCAGCATAATACAGAAGTACGGGTGCATCAAAAACCACAGCATCAGCTTTTTTGGTCATTAGAGCATTGTAAGCTTGCTCAATTTTAGGAACTTGTAGAACTGAAATATGATGTTCTCGCAAATATGCTGCGGCTGTGCTACCCGCAGTTGTGGCGACTATCTTACCAGGCAAATCATCAATACTTTTGATATCGCCTTGAAGTTGCTGCACTGTTAATGAGGTGGTTGCGGTGGCTGTGAAGTAGGCAGCGAAAAGCACTCCGATGAACATCCAGATAATACCTACTAAGCGTCCTACTACTCCTTTAGGCATTTCATCAGCTTGGGTTGCTAATGTGGCAGCTGCCCACCAACAGGCTTTAAAAATGCCAGGAAAGTATTCTTGGGGAACCATTCCTTCTTTATGATTGCGCTCAGATAACCAAATAATGTGGGCTGCTACGGCAATTAGCACTAGGGCAATACCTATTACCTGAAAGAGGCTAGCGGAAAAAAACAGTTGGAAAATATTGGGAAAGCCACTGGTGTTGTTCTCTGGGTTTCTGACCAGAATTTGCAGCCCTCCAGAAAAAATTGGTAATGAAAAGTCAAAATACTGCTGGCGTTCGGCTGTAATGGAAATAGCTGCAATTCCAAGTTTGGCTTTGTTTTCCTGAATGGCAGCAAGCAGTTCCGACACAGTAGGATATTGAATAAATTTAGACTCTACACCCATTTCCTTAGTGATACTGCGCCAAAGGTCAATACTGAATCCCGATAGCTCATCTTTGTCTTGTATAACAAAGGGTGGTATGACTCGTGTAGCTACTACTAAAGTTTGTTGGGATTGTGGTTGTTGAGTGAATCCTGGGGATGCGATTAACAACAATGCCAGAATTGTACCTACTAATCCTATGCAGGTATACAGTACTAAGGAACGTCTGGTTTGGTTTTTGGGGCTATGACCGTGGAAATAGGCAATCCGGCTTTTCCTCCCAGCCATCACTTGGCAAAATCTAGTGGCGATCGCATTTATCATTAGAGTTTTCTTCGGGTTGTGTGCTATGTCTATTTATCATGCCCACCCCATATCAAATATCACATTGCTATCCCCCAAACCTCGATTTTTTTCGATTTCGGGGGATGAACAACGCTAAATCTAGACTCTAGTACAACTACAGTTTGATGGTAACTGTCTTGACTTCGGTGTATTGCTGCAAGCCATATTCGCCAAGCTCTCGACCAATACCCGATTGCTTGAATCCACCGAAGGGAGCAGCAGCATCGAATACGTCGTAGCAGTTTACCCAGACTGTGCCAGCACGAACGTTGTTAGCGATGACATGGGCTTTGGTGATATCCTGAGTCCACACAGCAGCGGCGAGTCCGTAGATTGTGGTATTTGCCCGTTGAATTACTTCGTCGATATCTTTGAATTTGATGATGCTCATCACCGGGCCAAAGATTTCCTCTTGGGCAATCTTCATGTCATCGCGGACATCTGCAAAGACTGTGGGGGCGATAAAGAAACCCTTATCGCCAACTTGATTGCCACCGCATAGCATCTGGGCACCTTCCCGCATCCCAGACTCGATATAGCTCAGAACTCTATCGAATTGTTCTTTGTCTACTTGCGGCCCTTGTTCTGTCTTGGTGTCGAAGGGATCGCCAACAATGCGTTCTCTCGCTCTTTTTACACTTTTAGCAACAAATTCGTCGTAGCATTTTTCTTCCACAAACACCCGCGAACCAGCACAGCAGCATTGTCCTTGGTTAAAGAATAATGCTTCGTGGGAAAGAGCGATCGCTCTTTCCATGTCAGCATCGGCAAACACGATATTAGGACTCTTGCCACCAAGTTCCAAGGTAACGCGCTTGAGATTGCTTTTAGCAGCGGCTTCCATAATTAAATGTCCGACTTCAGTGGAACCAGTAAATGCCACTTTGTCAACATCCATGTGACGGGAAATTGCTGCTCCGGCGGTTGGCCCGTATCCTGATAAAATGTTGACCACACCAGGCGGAAAACCAGCCTCAACAATCAACTCACCCACCCGCAGAGCTGATAAAGGTGTTTGTTCTGCGGTTTTCATCACTACAGTGTTACCAGTTGCCAAAGCAGGTGCTAATTTCCAAGCCTGCATTAGCAATGGGAAATTCCACGGGATAATTTGGCCAACCACACCCACCGGTTCGTGGCGAGTGTAGCAGAAGTAAGGCCCGTTAATTGGAATGGTTTTACCTTGAACTTTGTCAGCCCAACCTGCATAGTAGCGGTAACAAGCGATGACTAGGCCCAAATCACCCAAAGAATCTTGTAGCGGCTTGCCATTGTCGAGAGTTTCTAGCCGCGCCAACTCATCGATATTTTGTTCGATTAAGTCAGCTAGCTTATAAAGTAACTCGCCGCGACGGGTGGCAGAAATCTTCGGCCATTCTCCAGAAGTAAAAGCGCTACGGGCTGCTTGTACTGCTTTATCGACATCTGGGGCGTCTGCTTCTGAGACTTCGCAGATTACTTCACCTGTACTGGGATTAATTGTTGCAAATCGGCGATCGCTAATACTACTTACCCATTCATTGTTAATCAGCAGTTGGGTTGGCCCAACTTTGACCTGTTGTCCTGGTACTGTTGCTGTAACCATCAGGCCTCCTTAAGCTTTAGAAAAATTTGCTTAAATCTATTTCTTATGTTTGTTGCTATACAGCTATTTTCTAAGTTATTTTATAAAATCTTTAGTTTTGCTTTACAATATTATTTACATTTAAATGTTATACACGTATCTGAAAATTCAAATTTCAGATGACAAATAATAGAGAAAAATTTTTTGAATAAAGATTTTTCTATCGCTCTACTGTGTTCTATCAATGGCTAGTTTCAGTTGTTTATTATTTTTCAGCAATGACATTAACTTAATTGAGAATTTGGGGGAATACGCTAGATGCCCGACCCTACTGTTTTGGATGCGAACTCCTTGAGCCTGTTACCTACTGACCCTATTGCCAATTCTCATAGCGTTATTCTTGGCACATCAGATCTAGCGTTGTCATCTATTTCGCCAACAAGACAACCTGAACTATCTTTAAATTACGGGTTTGATATTGATGCCATTGACCAAAAATTGGCTGCCTTGAGTTTTCCAGACACCTTAGATGAAACAGACCAAATAATAGCTGGAATTGATTATTTAACTGGGCTTCCAAAAGACTATGCTAGTACTTTGGCTATTAGTAGTTTGAGTACAGACTCTATTTCCTCCTCTATGACTTCAGAAATTTCTGCTACTGTTGCCAGCAGTTTTATCAATGGACGATGGGCAACTGCACAAGGTGATTTTTGGAATGAACAAAAATGGTTAACAGGTGACTTCAACGGCGACGGGCGAAATGATTTAGCAAAAGTTTTTAATGACGCTGGTCGAGCCGATATTGATGTTTACCTCTCCAACAGTGGTGGCTTTACAAATGAGCGCTGGGCAACTCGACAAGGTGGATTTTGGAATAGTCAAAAATGGCTAGTTGGTGACTTCAACGGCGATGGGCGAGATGATTTAGCAAAAGTTTTTAATGAGGCTAATCAAGCTAATATTGATGTTCATCTCTCCAGCGGTAGTAACTTTACAATTGGACGCTGGGCAACTAGACAAGGTGGATTTTGGAATAGTCAAAAATGGCTAGTTGGTGATTTTAATGGCGATGGACTAGATGATTTTGGCAATGTTTTTAATGACACAAATCAAGCTAGTATTGATGTTCATTTATCCAATGGCAACAGCTTGGGAATTGCCCGCTGGGCAACTCAACAAGGTGGATTTTCCAATGACCAAAAATGGTTAGCGGGTGATTTCAATGGCGATGGAAAAGATGATTTAGCCAATGTCTTTAATGATGCTAATCAAGCCAGTATTGATGTTCATCTCTCCGATGGCAACAGCTTGGGAATTGTCCGGTGGGCAACTGCACAAGGTGAATTTTGGAACGAGCAAAAATGGCTAGCAGGTGATTTTAATGACGATGGTCAAGATGACTTAGCCAATGTCTTCAATGATACTAATCAAGCTAATATTGATGTTCATCTCTCTGGCAAAAGCAGCTTCACAAATCAGCGATGGGCGACTGGACAAGGTGGATTTTGGAACGAGCAAAAATGGTTAGCAGGCGACTTTAATGGCGATGGAAAAGATGATTTAGCCAATGTCTTCAATGAAGCTAACCAAGCTAGTATTGATGTTCATTCCGCCAACAGTTTGCCAAATTATAGCTCTGTTGATGGTTATGGTTTAGTGAATGCTTCTGCTGCCGTCGCTAAAGCTATTGGTCAACCTACCTTTTCGGGTATTGCCGATTTAGGTGGTAATAACTGGGGAGCAGATTTAATCAAAGCTCCGGAAGTCTGGACGAAAGGCTATACAGGTCAGGGAGTAGTGGTTGCGGTATTAGATTCTGGCGTTGACTATAACCATTCAGATTTAAGTTCAAACATCTGGACAAATAGCGGAGAAATCCCTGACAACGGTATCGACGATGATGCCAATGGATACACTGATGATTTCTACGGCTGGAATTTTATTTATAACAATAACAATACTTTAGACGTTTACGGTCACGGTACTCATGTGGCTGGTACGATCGCAGCAGTTAACAATGATTTTGGAGTTACAGGCATTGCCTATAACGCCAAAATTATGCCTGTGAAAGTGTTGGGCGATGATAACAAAGGCACTTATTCTGCTATTACCCAAGGAGTTTATTACGCCGTCAAAAACGGAGCGAAAGTAATAAATATGAGTTTAGCTGGAACCCTTCCTGACAGTGACTTACAAGCAGCTATTGAATACGCCACCACTCAAGGTGTAATTGTAATTATGGCAGCAGGTAATTCAGGAGCTTCAACTTCTTTATACCCCGCTCACTATGCTACAAACTCCGGTTTAGCCGTTGGAGCAGTTGACAGTAATAACAACCTAGCCGATTTCTCTAACCGAGCCGGAAGTGATTCCAGCATGGCTTATGTGACTGCGCCAGGAGTTAGCGTTTACTCTACGCTACCAAATCAAAGCTACGGTTTTAATAATGGCACTTCTATGTCCGCTCCTCATGTAGCAGGAGTAGCAGCCTTAATGCTCAGTGCTAATCCGAGTTTAACTGGTAGCCAAGTGCGGGAAATTATTACTCAAACTGCCGTTAACGTTTAGGGAATAGGGCATGGGGCATGGGGCATAGGAAGAGGACAAGGGGAAAGGGAAAGGGGTAAGGGGAAAAGGGGGATTAAATTTATTCCTTTTCCTTTTCCCTTTAACCTTTTCCCCTGTCCAATGTCCAATACTTCTCTGCGAGAGGTTGCGCCAACGACTTCGCTCAGTACAAGTGCCCAATGCCCAATGCTCAATGCCCAATCCCCAATATTGATACGATGAGGAAGTTGAAGTTTTTTTGGAATATGACTACTTTTCAAGTTGGGTCTTCTCTAATTACGATCGCAGCACAAACTCGGCAAGCTGCAAGTAAGCTGGCGATTCTCTCTACTCAGGCCAAAAATCAAGCGATTGAAGCGATCGCCCAGGCTTTAGAATCAGCTAAAGATGAAATTCTCGCAGCGAATATTGCTGATTGTGAAGCTGCGACTGCGGCTGGAATTGCTAAACCGCTTTATAAGCGCTTGCAGTTAGATGAACATAAATTAAGAGATGCGATCGCTGGGGTACGAGATGTTGGTAAGCTAGCCGATCCTGTCGGTAAGGTGCAGATTCACCGCGAACTCGACACTGGTTTAATTCTCAAGCGCATTACCTGTCCTTTGGGTGTTTTAGGAATTATTTTTGAAGCGCGTCCAGAAGCAGCGATTCAAATTGTCTCTTTGGCAATTAAATCTGGAAACGGCGTCATCCTTAAAGGTGGCAAGGAAGCTGTGCGCTCTTGTGAAGCGATAGTTAAGGCAATTAAACAAGGATTATCTCATACTGCTGTTAATCCTGATGCAGTACAGTTGCTCACAACTAGAGAGGAAACTCTCGAACTTTTAAAGTTAGATAAATATGTAGATTTAATTATTCCCAGAGGTTCTAATTCCTTTGTGAGATTTGTGCAGGAAAATACACGCATTCCCGTACTAGGTCACGCCGATGGAATTTGTCATTTATATATAGATAAAGCTGCTGATATTTCTCTTGCCGTGCCAATTACAGTGGATGCTAAAGCCCAATATCCTGCTGTTTGTAATGCAATTGAAACTTTGCTAGTTCACTCGGCAATTGCTCAAGAATTTTTACCAAAAGTTGCTGAGGCTTTAGCAGAACGCCATGTGGAATTAAGAGGTGATGAAAATACTTTAGAAATTTTACCTCATATCAATACTGCAACAGAAATCGACTGGGAAACAGAATACAGCGATTATATTTTGTCGATTAAGATTGTAGACTCAATTGAAGATGCGATCGCTCATATCAACGAATATGGTTCCCGTCACACAGATGCGATTATCTCTGAAGATTCTGCGGCTGTGGAAACGTTCTTTGGACTTGTGAATTCAGCCAATATATTTCACAATTGTTCCACCCGTTTTGCTGATGGTTTCCGCTATGGCTTCGGCGCAGAAGTCGGAATTAGTACTCAACAAATGCCTCCCCGCGGCCCTGTTGGCTTAGAAGGATTGGTGACATACAAATATCAAATGACTGGTGATGGACATATTGTGGCTAATTACACTGGTGCAAATGCAAAACCGTTTACTCATCGGGATTTAGTATAGACTGTCTGATGTCTAGCACTCAACACTCTGAAATTAAAAAGTGATTTCTAGCAGTTGAAGCATAATTTCAGACATAAACCAATCGTAAAATTCGGACAATCATAGACTTTAAGCCTGTTGCCTGCTATAGCTTTAAACTAATGCTTTCAACAAAGCCTGAAGTTTAAGTTGTACTTCTGCAAATTCTTTGTCAGGATCGGAACCGGCAACAATACCAGCACCAGCATACAACCTGGCGCGATCGCCATCTATTAATGCTGAGCGAATTCCCACAATAAATTCGCAATTTCCATTAGCATCTATCCAACCGAGAGGTGCAGCATATAAACCTCTTTCAAAGCTTTCATAACGACGAATTTCAGCACAAGCAACATCTCGTGCTGCACCTGCAACCGCTGGTGTCGGATGCAATTGCGCGACAATTTTTAATGGATGGATGTTAGCAGGAACTACAGCACTAATTGGCGTCCATAAATGCTGGATGTTGGATAATTGTCGCAGGCGAGGTGCTAATATTTGGGGTAATAAACCTAGCTGGCATAGCCGTTGAGTTATGAAATTAAGCACCAGCGAATGTTCGTGCCTTTCTTTTTCACTATTGAGTAAGCGATTAGCCTTAGCTGCATCTTCCGCAGGAGTTTTACCTCGTGGCGCAGAACCAGCCAAAGCATCAGTAATTAACTGCTGATTATTAATACTAATTAATCGTTCGGGACTCGCACCAATAAAGTTTTGTCCTTTGCCGTTACTTGTAGAAAAGATGTAACAATTAGGATGTATTTGTCTGAGATTGTTTAAAGATTTAACTAAATCGAAATCATTACTCGATTTGACATCTAGTATATCTGCTAGGACAATCTTGCTTAAATAGCTAGACTGGATTTTTTCTAAAACAGAGGCTACTGAATATTTAAATATATCCGCATTGGCGAGGGATTTTTGGTAAAATTTTGTTGGAAAATTGATATCTGGAGAATAATCTTCTACAGATTGGAGAAATTCAATTTTATTTTGTAGAGTGTGCAATATTTTTTGAATATTAATATCAGCATTTATCGTTAAATTTGTTACTAATATACAGCGCTGATTTTTCACAGCTACTTGCCAACGAGGCAGAAAAATGGTTGCAGATGGAAATGGATAATCAGCTTGGGAATTTTGATCGAAAAAGCTGAAATAACAAAAAAAATGAGGCCCAGAAAAAGGTAAGTTAGAGTTACCAAAATTAATTATATTTTTTAGGCAAGATTTGATAAAATATTCGGCTTTAGTAAAACGGTCTGTGCCATCAACTTGTAACTTTTCTACAGAATCAATTGCGGCGATCGCTTCTCCTTTACCTTTATCCTCAAAGTAAAAATTTATTTCATTTGCTTGTGTAAATCGATCCAATACAAGTAAAGGGTCAACTAAATCGATCTCTTGGGAGATACTGACAATTTGCTTGTAATTATTTTTGATGCACTTTTTTTGCACTGCTAACAGAAATTGATATAAATCTTTGTGGTGTACAAACAAGTTGCTACGACATGGTGAAACTGTCATGGATCTATTGATAGTAAATTTTTTTTAAGTTAACTTCCTAAAGTGTAATTAATCGTGGTCGTATTTTTACAGGTAACATATTAAGTTGCCATTTCACCAGCGTAAGATTTGCCTTTTGGTGGTGTTCCTAGAGCCTAAGAAGCCAGTTGTAGTCAAGGCTGCAACTTCGGCGTCAGAGTCGGGAGTCCAACCCCACGACCAAAGGTAAAAATTCGGCAGCCAAGAGTCACAATTTATAAAGACTCTAGATAGTATGATTGGTACAGCATAATTCAGAAGTAAAAGAGGCTATCACTTTGTAAGATGGCGGGTCTAAATTACCTGCTAAAAGATTGCTGAATCCTGAATTCACCAATTCTAAATTATGATTTTTAATTAATCACGACTGATGACTACCAAGCAGATTTTATATCCGAACACTAAGTTATGGATGGCAGCGATTAAACCGCCGATGTATAGCGTTGCCATCATGCCCATTTGGGTAGGAACAGCAGTAGCATTTGCCGAAACAAAAATTTTCAATGGGGCAATATTTTCTACTTTTGTAGCTGCGGCAATTTTAATTCTTGCCTGGGAAAATATCAGTAATGATGTTTTTGATTCCGAAACAGGTATCGATGGAAATAAACACCATTCTCTAGTGAATTTAACAGGTAATAAGCCATTAATATTTTGGTTAGGAAACTTGTGCTTAGGTTTGGGGTTGCTGGGGATAGTAGCGATCGCTTTTTGGCAACAAGACCTAACTGTTATCGGTATAATTTTGCTGTGCTGTGGTTTGGGTTATATGTACCAAGGGCCTCCCTTTCGCTTAGGATATCAGGGTTTAGGGGAAATTCTTTGCTTTTTTGCCTTTGGCCCCTTAGCAGTGGAAGCAGCATACTACAGCCAAACTCAAACTTGGTCAATGACGAGTTTAGCAGCCTCAGTTATTCTCGGCATTGCCACAACTTTGATTTTATTTTGTTCGCACTTTCACCAAGTTAAGGATGACATAGCCGCAGGCAAGCGATCGCCCATCGTCCGTCTCGGAACCGAAAAAGGTGCCCAACTGCTATTTTGGTTCACTGGCAGCATTTATCCCCTGACTTTGCTGTTTGTGCTGTCGGGAATTTTTCCAATCTGGACATTGCTAAGTTGGTTGAGTTTACCCTTCGCCGTCAAATTATGCCGCCACGTCCAAGAAAATCATCACATACCAGACAAAGTTAGTAACTGTAAATTCATTGCCGTAGCCGTGCATTTTTGGAGTTGCTTGCTGTTAGGCTTGGGATTTGTGTTTTAGATTGGGCATGGGGCATTGGACAAATGACTAATGACTAATGACAAGTCAAGATAGTGATTTACAAATTTAAATTTCGTCCTTATCGGCGAAGATTTGTGCGAACGGTTAGTACAAGTCATGGTAAATGGGATATTCGAGATGGAATTATTCTCCGTCTTACTGACGAATTAGGAAGAGTTGGCTGGGGAGAAATCGCCCCCATTAGCTGGTTCGGTTCAGAAACTATGGAACAAGCATTAGATTTTTGTCGCCAACTCCCAGCAGAAATCACAGACGAAACAATTTTCTCCATCCCAGATGAGTTACCCGCTTGTCAATTTGGCTTCGAGTCAGCACGGGAGATGTCTACAGAGGACGCGGAGAGTGAGAGACGCGGCGACACGGAGAATGAAATTCATGAATTCCCCGCGTCCCCGCGTCCTCGTGTCCCCGTGTCCTTTTACAGTGCCTTACTCTCTGCTGGGGAAGCGGCTTTAAGTCAATGGGAAAGTTTATGGCAGCAGGGATATCGCACATTTAAATGGAAAATTGGTGTAGATGCGATCGCTAATGAACTTGAAATTTTTGAGTTATTGACACAGGCTTTACCAGCTAACAGCAAACTGCGATTAGATGCTAACGGTGGACTCAGCTATGAACAAGCTAATTTATGGCTGTGGACTTGCGACAATCTCCAGGCACAAGAACAAACCCCAGAAATTGAATTTATCGAACAACCGCTACCCGTCGAACAATTTCAGGGAATGTTGGAATTGAGTATGTGTTATGGAACAGCGATCGCTTTAGATGAATCTGTCGCTACACTAGCGCAACTTACAGCTTGTTATCAACAAGGTTGGCGAGAAATTTTTGTAATTAAACCTGGGATAATTGGATCGCCATCACGGTTGAGAAATTTTTGCCAACAGCATGAAATTGATGCTGTATTTTCCTCAGTATTTGAAACTGCGATCGGAAGACAAGCAGCACTCGAACTAGCAGCAGAATTATCCCAAAATAACAGGGCAGTTGGCTTTGGCATCGACCACTTTTTTGCACAAGAAGATACCTGGCTTCAAAGCCTATGGAAAAACCTTTAGACTGTCTTAAAAACCTGACAGAAAATGATTGGTTAATTGGTTACAACACCCATGAATTTAACCAACTAACTCAAGAATTATATTTACAACTAACACAATTATCAACATTTAAAACTCCACCCAAAATTATCTTAGCCGAACGCGAACCATTAAAATTTTTAGCAAGCTTTATTGCCGCTTGTGCAGCTAATTGTCCAGTTTTTCTGTGTAATCCAGATTGGGGAACACAAGAATGGCAACAAGTCCTTGATTTAGTACAGCCAGATATTATTTTGAGAATGACGCATGGCGAATGGCGTATGGGTAATAGGAATAATACCCCATGCCCAATGCCCAATGCCCAATGCCCACTAATCATGATTCCCACAGGTGGTTCATCAGGACAAATTAAATTTGCCATCCATACTTGGGAAACTCTCATAGCATCCGTAAAAGGATTTACACAATACTTTCAGCTAAATAAAGTCAATTCTTTTTGTATATTGCCGCTATATCATGTTAGCGGTTTAATGCAATTTCTCCGTTCTTTCACCACCGGAGGTAAACTTGCTATTCTGCCATTCAAAGTATTGGAATCTGGCCAAACCTTGAATATTAAACAATCAGAATTTTTTATCTCTTTAGTACCAACTCAATTACAAAGACTGCTAGAAAATCCCGAACTCACAGAATGGCTAACCCAATTTAACACCGTTCTTTTAGGAGGTGCGCCAGCATGGAACGAACTATTAGAAAAAGCAAAATTCCATCGCATTCGGTTAGCACCAACCTATGGTATGACAGAAACCGCCTCTCAAATAGCTACTCTCAAACCAGATGATTTTCTCAATGGTAAAATTAGCAGCGGCCAAATTCTTCCCCATGCCCAAGTAACTATTCGCAATCAACAAGGCGAAATTTTAAATTATAATCAAATAGGAAATATTATTATTCAGAGTCAATCTCTAGCCCTTGGTTACTATCCTACGATACAAGAAAATCAAGACACTTTCCAAGTAGATGATTTAGGCTTTTTAGACGACCAAAGTTATTTAAATATTGTCGGACGTAGCAGCGAAAAAATTATAACAGGTGGAGAAAATATTTACCCAGCAGAAATTGAGTCAGCCATACGAGCAACTCAACTCGTTACCGATATTTGCGTTATAGGTATCCCAGATAAACACTGGGGACAAGCCTTAACAGCAATTTATATTCCTAAAAAATCAACTATCTGTGCTTTAAAAATCCAAACCCTACTCAAAGAAAAACTCACCAAATTTAAAATCCCAAAATATTGGATACCCCAGCAAAATTTACCCCGTAACTCACAAGGTAAAATTAACCGCCAACAGCTAGAAAAAATAGCAATAGAATACCTCCAAAACTCCCTCAAATAACCTCTCTCGCCCTTCTTCTCTCCGCGCCCTCAGCGCCTCTGCGGTTCGTTTCCAACCATTGAATTATCTCATCAGGTAATTCCTGCTTCACTCTACTACTCGCATTAATACAAACATGGCGAGTAATAGCCTTAGCAACTATCACCTCACCTACATTTATTTCATAAGTAATTTCAAACTTATCAACACCCAATTTTTGGGGAATTAAATTAATCAACAACTTATCCCCTACAAACATAGGACGCAAAAAATCCACATTAGCATGAACGATAGGGAAAGCCACAGGTGGATTATTAAAAAAATCTTTGAGATTAATACTTGATGCTTCTAGGGATTCTTCATAAGCTTCATGACAAATACCCAAAACATTGGCAAAATAAACTACCCCAGCAGCATCAGTATCTTGAAAGCGAACCGTGCGGTTATAAGTAAAAGCCATTTTTGATAATTTGATATTCAAAAAGAATAATAGTAGGCAATAAGCCTGTTAATTTAGCGATCGCTTCTATATTAACCGCAACTATGGAACCTGAAAATCATTAAACGAGCAAAAATTATAAGACGAAGTACTCAAAGCTCTCACTAGCTTACCATCCAGAGTTAGCAAAGTAGTACCTACCTGCTGTGAAAGCGCAACATAAGAACCATCGTAGGCGGAAATTCCATAAGTTAAGGCGATAGTGGCTGCATCCGCCATCAAATCAGCCGTCGAGATAACACGCAAGGGAAAGCTTTTGAGAGTTGCTAAATCTGCCTGTACTTCAGCAGCAGTATACATCCTTGCACGGATGTATTTCAATAAAACGTTAGTACACTCGATGTAAAAAAGGTCTGGTACATAAATTTCAGTCTGTGGATTGCCAAGATGACCCAAGAGTTGATTAACTTTAGCAGTTAGTGGGTCAGCAATAAAATACTTGATGCACACACTGGTATCAATAACGCATCTGAGAGGATTGCTCATCTATCGCGGTCTTCTCGAATTAGTTCAGTACTATCAGGTAATCCAAAGTCCGCTGGATTCAAACGACGGCGACGCTGACTACTTTCCTCTAAAAGCTTGAGTACATTTTTTCGCCTTTCTTCTTGCGTAGGTTGCATTTTTGCCTGCAAAGCATTCTGCAAAATTGTAATAACTTGAGCATCAACTGAGCTATTTTCAGCTTTAGCTAACTCTTGCAGTTGTGCGTTTTGTGGTCTTGAAACTGCCGAATAGCTTGTACAGCAAAAGCCGATAACGGAGTAATCCAGCTTGTTTTATACCCTGCATTCCCTACTGGCTTGACACCGTACCGCGCAGCTAAATCTTTCAATTCTTTAAGGGTTTTGCTTTCAAGTTCAGAACGTGTAAACATAGAAATGCCTAATTTTGTAATTGGGTTTGGCAGCTACTCTAACTTGCTAGGTCTGGCTAGCTGCCAATTAAAATATCGCAAGACTTCATGCGATATTTTAATATGCAAGCCAATATTTTTATGCCTAATTACGAAGAAAAACCTTATTTAAAAAAGCATCAATTTACCACTAACAGGGAAGAACCATTGACTGCAAAAATAACTCTCAGACTTCCCCCATCAATACTAGAAAAATTAAAAGGTCTAGATAACTACCCTGAATTTATCAGGCAAGCAATTTCCGATGCGCTAAATAAGCTAGAAAATTCAAACGATGCTACAGAAGATTGATGATTTAAGGCAGCATTAATGGGGGTGTCGCCTGTGGTCTGAGTCCCCCTTGAACAGATTGCCATACATTTTAGATAACTTGGCTTCTGAGATTTCTATAATTGCTATGTATCTTGAGATTTTAAAAAATAACCTCGTGCAAAGTTAGTGAATAAGCATAACCATCAAGGCGAATCTTGATTGAGTGATTTGCTAATTAGGCTGTAAAGTTCTCGTAAATGCTCAGAGTCTAAAGCTTTGATTAGCTGCTCTGCTGCTTTCTGAGAGTTATGACGAGGTATAGTTAGCCATAATCCACCATTAAGAGTAGCAGGCGGTACTTTTTCTAACCATTCTCTTGCTATTTTTCGCCCCTCTTCTGTAATCTGATAATAGCCCCGCTTCTTACTTGATAATCGTTCAATCCATCCTAGATCGAGCCAGCGTTGTCTCCAAATGTGTGCGTTACTGAGTACTGTCTGCAACACTTTAGCAATATGCGCGGCATTGATAGGTTGCTCATCAGGGAAAGCTTGAATGAGCCTACAAAACTTTTCCAAATATTTCGACGAATTTCCACAACTGTTTAGGTGATGATCTTCTACATTAAATACAGTTGTACCGTTTGATTCTAGTTCTTTAATAATTTTGTCAATATCCGACGGTTCACAACCTAATCCAAAAGGCGGCTGTGCTTTGCATAATTCCTCATAGGTTTTGAAAGGTTTTCCATGCTCATCAACCAGTTGCTGATAACCATCGTATTCCTTCATCAAGTCACGCCATGCTTTTAACTGTTGAGCATTAAACACGGTATCATGCAGAACTGCTTGCATCTCTAATCTGACAGCTATTGCCCAAGCTCGTGAACCAGGCAATGCTGTTAGATCGCCAGCATTTCCTAAAGTTTTTATGTGAGCTTTTAATTTGTCACTGGATAGTTGTTTTGTAGCCATGCCCACACTTGCCTCAATTCTTCTAGTGTCATTTCCTTGCGAGATTTGCTGAAATAATTTACAATTTCTCCATTTATAAATTTTGGTTCTTTTCCATTTTTCTTTGCATAACTGCGGACATAATTCTCAATGTTTTCACGTATAATATCTAATTCTTCACTTGGAGTTAAAGATTCTCGTGAGAAATTTTCCATATTAACAAAATCTTTCTGTTGTAGTCTTGAATTATACATTTCTATGAAACGTTTCAAAGTAATGGTGCTACTGCCAATTCCCAATGTTTGTGCAGTTGATTGAATTATTTCTGTTTCTATATAATCAACAGATTCCCCAGTACTTAGATCGGATGCTCTTGAGCGAGTCAAGCTTGAATTTAATGGAATAATAGAATTATTTCGTTGCAGATTGCTATTTTCTTCATTGCTGCTATTGTCAGCACCAGAATTTTTTCTTTCATTTTGCTCTTTTTCTTTTAAAACAATCTCTTGCTCTGTAATAATTTCTTCTACACACTGACGAGCTAACTGATCATCGGGAATAAAAATTAATCCTAAACTTTTTAATTCTCCTGCTTTTCTGTCAACTCTAGCTGCTCTTGCCCATGATTGTTCTAACCAAGGTACACTTCTTATATTAGTTAGGCAAGCAATGTGGGTAATAGCTGGAACATCAAGCCCTTCGTATGCCATTGCTACTGTTACTAAAACATCAACGGCTTTTGCATCTCTTGGCTGGTAGTCTTTCTTGAATTTTTTAATGGCAGCTTGCGCGTCTTTTGATTGATCGCTTGTTGCTTTAACAGCTGTGTTAATTCCTAGCTCTTTCAACCAGTCGAGATATTGGTTAGCTGTTGAAATTGATGGTGCAAGTACAAGTAGCTTGGAGCGAGGGTTATTGATTTTATATTGTTTCCAATTATCAACACAGTTTTTTAATAACTGACGAGCATATCCTGTACTAAGTGCTGTTTGAAGTGCTATGCTGGTGTAATCTCCGGCTTCTGCAAAACTTTCTACTGAACATTTTTGTCCCGTTTGATCAATCCACTCAGCCTCTCCATCTCCCCACTCAAAATGAAGAGGAACTATAGCACGTTCTCTAAGAGCTTGACTTCGTTTATATTCAATAATTTTTGTACCCTCAGTGCAAGATAGATTAGGAATAACACCAGCAGGAGTTTGTTTGTAGGGCATAAAGGCAATTTGCTGGCAATCTCCACGCACATGAGTTCCTGTTACGAGAATTAGTAAAACTGCTTGATCTACCAAAGGTTGTAAGAATCGATGCCAAATTCCCCCCTCTTTAACATGATGAAACTCATCCAACACAAGAATGTAGCGCTTGCGCCGAAACTCTTGGGCATGAAGGTCAGGGTTAGCTGCTATTGCTTGGTAGGTAGCTACATAGCCTGACATTCCTTTACATGGGTTAGGCTCGTTATAATTATTAGCCATCACTCTGTGTTCATGCGCTAAGTATTGTTTAAAAAAACTATCTTCAAAATTTTCTTCTCCTTGCTTTTGTAAATTTACTTTTGGGACTATCCAACATATTGCATCAGCAATACTTCCATGAAAGCCTCGCTGAAAAGGCTGATTTGGAATTAATTGCGCGGCTGCAATTACTGGAATTAAGCTTTTACCACCTCCTGGTGTAACCAGCATGAGAATTTTTTTAATAGTCTGTCCTGCCTTAATGAGTTTACATATCTCTAGAAACTCGGCTTGGTGTTTTCTTAGATTTAACTGCTGATTTAGATTTAACTGCTGATGGGAAGGTTCTGAAAATAGGTCAAGTTGCTTGGCAATTGTCATTTTTCTATTCTCTTGTGCGGTTTTTGTGTAATGGCATTGAGGACATAATGCCTGCATTTCATGAACATTAGTTCGATAAGTTTCTGCCCACCGAACAATATGATCTGCATGCCAATCAGAAGGCATATCGCACCCGCACAGTTGACACTTTCCATCAGCCGCATACCAGAGGCTGGCGCGTAGTCGTTTCGACCGGAGGAAACGACTCTCTTTTACCATTTAAAAATTCCTCCAGTAGTTAACTTAGTATAGGCTATAATAGTACAAGTGTTCTGTAAACAATTCTATTCTGAGCCAGTTACTTCTGAAAGTCCAATTAGGGGACGATTACCAACTAGCTGTTAATTTAGCAGAATATTGTTCAGTATGTTTACTGTGCAATCAATATTTCACATCTTACTGAACAAGAAATAATCTAGCTTTAACTTTCAACGGAGAGGGGGAGATTCGAACTCCCGGAGGTTTTAGCCTCATCCGATTTCAAGTCGGACGCAATCGACCACTCTGCCACCTCTCCAATAAACTGTCGAGCTAGTGGCTATCCGCATTTGTCGGTTAGCACCAAAGCTGACAGATAATACTATATCTTATCACTAGGCAGGTTGCACAACTGAATGCGAATGTCTACGATACACTGCGTGAACGCCCATACAAAATTTCCTCTGTCACCACCTGAAAGTCATTCCCCACCCACACTAAGGAAGCTTGCTCAACCACACCCGCTTCTAAAGAAACCAAGGAAAAATTACGCAGCTTCTTGCCGTCATTTTCCACTATCCTGGGCACAGTAGCCGCATTCAAGTAAATTGTTCCCTCTGGACTTCTAAAAATCGGCTTTCGCAGTTCTTTTTTGGTGTGCCGTAAAGTTCGGTGCATGTGACCAAATGTCACCAGGGGAATGGTTTTACCAGCAGTAACAGCCTGAGAAATCGCCTCAGCAAAATCTGGATCGCCAAAGTCGCCACCAATTGGATGCCAGTCTTTGCCGCAGGGGTCTTCTGGCCGATCGCCTAATCCACTAGGCCCGTTATGACCGAGAAAAATAATCGTTTGGTAAGCGGCGCTTTTCACCGCTTTAACGATGCGATCGGCCGATTCTTCCAAATCTGTGACACCGTAACGTTCCCGACAGATGTCCGCAAATTTCCATTCCGGGCCGCCCCAAGTAAAGGGACGGCCCCCCACTACAGTTAATTCCCAAGCCGGAAAATCTAATTTACCGTAACCGACATGGGCAGTACCTAATAAATCGAGCTGTTCCTGTACCCAGTCTTCCTTGGAACGGTCGTAGGGACACTTTTTGCGTCCCCATTCTGTAGCTGTGAACCAAGCATCGTGGTTGCCCATGACTGCCGCTTTGGGAATGTCAACAGAAGCGATCGCTTTTACCACTTCCACCGACTCGTTACCAAAATCCCCAACAAACAGCACTAGATCGACACCCAGATGCTTGAGTGCAATGCCATCTTCTACTTCCCATTGGTCGTGAACATCTCCAACTACAGCAATTTTGAGGGTTATCGAATGAGTTTTCTGACTGGTCATGCCACTTTCCTTGCCGTCTATCTCCAGCATAGGAAACTCAGCCGGATTTGGACATTATCTCTAGAAAATCAACCCCCCACTATTTTTGGTAAAAACTACTATAATTAAGCAACAAGACTACAAATTGCAATTAAGAGCAACCCATAACTGTGTTTACCACTGCACTAGCTCAACGAGAAAAAACCCAACCGGGCGAACTACCATTAGATTTGTTTAGCGCTATTGAGAGTCTCAAAAAAGAACTTAACGCGGTGATTCTGGCGCATTACTATCAAGAGCCAGATATTCAAGATATTGCAGACTTTATTGGCGATTCCTTACAGCTGGCGAAAGCAGCACAAAAGACCAGTGCAGATGTAATTGTCTTTGCTGGCGTCCACTTCATGGCAGAAACAGCAAAGATACTTAACCCCGATAAATTAGTACTTTTACCAGATTTGAATGCAGGTTGCTCTTTAGCAGATAGTTGTCCGCCAAAGGAATTTGCAGCTTTTAAAGCAGCGCATCCAGATCATCTAGTGGTGTCTTACATCAACTGCTCTGCTGAGATTAAGGCAATGAGCGATATTATTTGTACTAGTTCCAATGCTGTGAAAATCGTACAGCAAATACCCAAAGACCAACCGATTATTTTTGCCCCAGACAGGAATTTGGGGCGCTACGTCATGGAACAGACTGGACGAGACTTAGTGCTGTGGCAAGGTAGCTGTGTCGTCCATGAAACCTTTTCCGAAAAGAAAATTGTCGAGTTAAAAATTGCCCACCCACAAGCAGAGGCGATCGCTCACCCAGAATGCGAAACTAGTGTATTGCGCCACGCCAGCTTTATAGGTTCCACAGCAGCTTTACTCAAACATTGTCAAAATAGTTCTTCCCAGGAATTTATCGTGGCAACGGAGCCAGGAATCATTCACCAAATGCAAAAACTAGCTCCCCAAAAGCGTTTCATTCCCGCCCCGCCGATCAATAACTGCGCTTGTAACGAATGTCCGTTTATGCGGCTAAACACCCTAGAAAAGCTCTACTGGGCAATGAAAAATCGCACTCCGGAAATCACCATGTCCGAAGATATCCGCTTTGCTGCACTGCGACCAATGCAACGAATGTTGGAGATGAGTGTGTAGTTAGAATAAGTTTCTACCAACTGTAGAGACGTGGTTTTATTGCGTCTCTACCAAAAATTTATTTTTTCTAAGCACTTGAAATTTATAAAGCCTAGCGCTATGATGTTAAATCGTGAGACAAATGGGTCGGTGTCCGAGTGGTTAATGGAGACGGACTGTAAATCCGTTGGCTAGCGCCTACGCTGGTTCAAATCCAGCCCGGCCCACCTCTCACGAATTCATAAGTTATAATAGCTGGGTAATAGATAAAATGCCGAGCGCTGTAACTGAAAAAGAAAAGTTTTCTTTCGCCCGTGTGGCTCAGTGGTAGAGCACACCCTTGGTAAGGGTGAGGTCACGAGTTCAATCCTCGTCACGGGCTTATTAAAGCATTGAAAAATCAGGGATATTATGTAAGGTGCATAAGATAGGGCATATTTAGTTCATACCTTGGGTTAATTTTAGCCCTGTTCTTGTTGTTCCTCTTCTATGGTTTTGTGACAAACTGTACAAGAGTTACCATACATTGGGTCAAAATCAACACTATTCAATATGTCTTCACTGTCATAGTCTGCCATACAATCATTACAAATTTGGATAGTTGGATATTGCTCGCTTGCTGAATCAGACGACATATCTCCAATAACGACACAAGTTCTCATTTTTAATCCTCCTGAAAATTAATTAAGCCGATTTTAGCAATTCATTTGCAGCTTCATAGAATCTGAATATCTATCTCAAAGGTAAATCTTTTTGTTTCTAATTAGCAGCCGATGTCTAATAGAAAACTCTACAAATGAAAGCGTAAGAGTCTATGCTAATTGCACTAAACAAAGGAATTCAATGAACGCAGACGATCTAAAACTATATAGTGCGTAGATAGAGTAAGATATATTTAATACTTAAAATTAATAATTTTTCAGAGGATAAACTCACAGGTTTGTCGTCCTGATTTGGGAGGAGTTGGAGATTCAATGATTCTTAACCTTTGATTGGATCGAAGATAGATCCAGAGATTCGTCTAATTCGATACAATTTATAGGCAACAGAGAGCCAAGGAGAACAAGGTGGTCTTATTAAAAGGCTTTGAGATTGAGATGTATACTGGCACGCCTCAAGGTGAAATCGTTGGTCTCTCCGACAAAATTGTTGCAGCTTTGGATGGATTTGTTCGGGAGCCAGATAGCCGCAACGTGGAATATATAACGCAGCCATCAGTTAGTTACGAGAATTTATTGTGCGCCCTACTCCATCCCAGACGAACGTTGCGAAACTACCTCAATCGCTTGGGCAATTACACCCTCATACCGGGAAGTACTTTGTCTTTAGGTGGGAGCGATCGCTTTATGCGTTCCGATCCAGCCAACCCCTATCATGACTACATTGAGCAAACCTACGGCACAAAGGTAGTCACCGCTAGCGTACATATCAATGTCGGCATTAGCGACCCAGAAATATTAATGCGGGCGTGTCGGGTGATTCGTTTAGAAGCACCTTTATTTTTAGCCCTGAGTGCCTCATCTCCATTTTTGGATGGCAAAGCTACAGGCTATCACTCCACGCGTTGGGGTCTGTTCCCGCAAACCCCTAAACATGTGCCATTATTTGCCAGCCACGCCGATCATATCCAGTGGGTGGAAAATCAACTCGCTGCTGGAACAATGCAAAATGTCAGGCATTTATGGGCATCAGTGCGACCAAATGGCGATCGCCGTCCCTACGATTTAAATCGATTAGAACTGCGAATTTGCGATTTAGTCACAGACCCCATCGCCTTACTAGCGATTACCGCCTTATTAGAAGCGCGTCTGTTACAAATAATCGAAAATCCTAGCATCGACCCATTGACTCAAAGTACCTTTTCTCCTGAAGAACTCGTCACTTTGACTGCTGAAAACGAAACTGCTGCTGCTACCAGTAGTCTTGATGCTCGGCTAACCCACTGGCAAGATGGCAGAAGCATCACAGCTAGAGATTGGATTGCCGAAATTTACAGTGATGTTTGGGCGATCGCCAAACAACAGGGTTTTAGCTGTTTCCTTTCACCTTTGCACAAAATTCTCCGCGAAGGCAATGAAGCTCAACAGTGGTTGCAGCTACACAGAGTCGGTTTTGACACCCAGTGTGTCATCACCCAGGCTATTACTACCATCCAGGAACGAGAAATGGAACTCGAAGACAAATTGTGTTCCTCGCTGCTGACGTAGGCGAAGGCTTTAGGGATTGGGGACTAGAAACATCGGCAAAAGAGAAGAGAAGTTGGAGTGTAAGCTTCCAACCTAGTTTGCAGTGAAGCAGCGCGGACTGCTTCACTCAAACGGCCTGCCGCAGGCATCCAAACTTCTTCAGTCAAAGACCCTATGCGAAGGCAAGACAAAAAGAATAACTCCTAACTTTTGGAATCCTAACAATCCCAATCCCTGATGCCCAATCAACGCCTGCCCTCAAACAAATGGTAGATTTTTGTGCAGCTAGTACTTGGTAAAAAAAACACAAGCAACCATTTAACTTCACATAAAATTTAATATTTGCCCATTTAACTCAAATACGCTCTCAGGTACTATTCTGAGAGGGTTTGCGGTTCGTTTTAAAAATCTAATCGATGGGGAATGCTTGATTATTATTAACAAAACCTATGAATAGCCTCTGCCTTTTGGTAGATTTTACATTGATAATAGATTATTTTATACAATACGTAGATTATACGGATAATGCCTCAGGTAGTTTTAGTTAACCCCCAAATTCCTCCTAATACAGGTAATATTGCTCGTACTTGTGCGGCTACGGGTACTGAGTTACATTTAGTTGGGCCTTTGGGGTTTGAAATTAGCGATCGCTACCTCAAAAGAGCTGGCTTGGATTACTGGCCTTATGTCAAGCTGCACTATCACGAATCGTTAGAAGCCTTCAAAATAGTACACCAGGAGCGTGGAGGCAGATGGTTGGGTTATAGTGTCGCCGGAAATATTAATTATGTCAGTTTTAAGTTTCAAGCCGATGATTGGTTGCTATTTGGCAGTGAAACCACTGGTTTGCCACCAGAAGTTTTGTCACATTGTGATGCTACTCTGTATATTCCGATGAGTCAGCCTGGAGTTCGTAGTTTGAATCTGTCGGTGAGCGTGGCTATCGGTTTGTTTGAAACTCGGCGGCAATTAGGGTATTTACAATAGTTGTTTAGCTAATTTATTATTAAGTATATCTACTTAACTTTTTTCCGAAAACCAATCAGATAAATGATTTGTAGCGACTAATACTTTGCTGGTTACGGCAGAGTTAATGTCAAAAAATACACCAAAATTTGGTTTTTTGCATAAAATGTAGTGGAAGATACTTACAAGAGAGGTAAGCTTGTTATAAGAAATTTGTATATAAAATTCGCGATAATGCCAAATTTGAATGATAGATTTTGATGAATTTGCAGCATTCCATATTGGGGAACAAATGCCCTATAACTTAGTCATAAAGCGCATTTGAGCTATTTTGGCTCTCATGTTCCCAAGATTACTCCCCAAAATTAGCCAATAGTTAATACGGTTGTTTTTTAGGGAATAATCAACGTAAAGTCTCGTGTTGGGAAGACGGATTGTGTAGAAATATCTTGAAAATATCTACAGCAGGGGGCATCGCTTTTCCAGAGGTCGCAGCAATTTAATTTTCGGCAGCGACTATGGACTTGATAAAACTAAACTATTTGCCAAGTCCCCGCGATTGACGCAAGACAGCCGCGGAAAACCGGAAAAAAGAAAACGTCCTAAATGGTGTGAGGAGTGGTTCGGACAAGCAAACACAGCAATTTTTAAGTTTTGCTAACAGATGTGAACTTGTCTAAATCAGAGAAGCAGGTTAATCTTGCGTAAGCATCTCTGGTGAATGCGATCTCGATCTATCCTTCGTTGCGATCTAGATCCTTGACTAGATATCCAGCTGAAAAATCGAGGTCAGTTAAGCGCTAGTGATCCTAAGGAGGTCGTCTTTGAAACGAGCATTGAAAAAGAGAGTGAAAGCTGTGTTGAAAAATAACCCCAGCAGCGATGATGCCCCGGTAGAACACCTAAATTCAATTAATCCAAAAGTTAACCGTCGGGTGCGGACAAAAGCCGCCATGATTGGCTTGGCAATCTCTATGGGAGCAACCAGTCTTTTGGTGACTCGACAAAGCGATCAAGCCCAAGCAGCGGTGCCTGTAGGCAGCCAAAAGGCAACCTCAACCATTCCTGCGGTTCGTGATACTGAAGCGAAGTTCGCCTCCACCAAGCTGGAATCCCAAGCAATCTCATTACCGAGCGTGCCGGAAAATCCTGTTGTGGTGGAACCAACAGCAGTCTCACAGTTGCCTGGGCTTGAAGCTAAATGGCAAGTCGCAGCCAGTGGAACGTCTTTGCAAGTTCCTGCATCAGAAACCTTTTCCCAAACAACGCCAGTTGAAAAAAATCTCATTGGCTTAAAATCCCAACCGCCTCAGGGGTCGAACAATACTTTAGCTGAGACTAGCTTTCCAACGGTCAACAAGCTATCGAACCCCATTGCTGAAGATAGTGTTGGTACTACAAGTGCGTTACAAATAGTACCACAAACAGTGGCAACATCTGGGACAGCCAGCAGTGAAATAAATGCACAACTTAAAGCGCAACAAGAGTTTGCGCTCAATCGCTTACAAGAAAAATCAAACCGTTTAAGAAAGAGTCTGGCACAGTTGCGGTCTGGGGATACGGAAAATTTATCACAAACTGCTATTGGCAATACTGTAGTTGAAAAAACTGTGTTAGCGCAGTCAGAGACTTCTGGGAATGGCGGTCAAGCAAAGCTGATATCGAGGTTAAAGCAGAAGACACAACAGGAAATTGCGTCAACTACACCAACAACCTTGATTGCTTCCTCGACCAGAACAGCCTATGAAGTTAAGCCTGGAGATACGCTAGCGGCGATCGCCAGCAGATACAATACATCTGTATCAGAACTAGTTAAGGCAAATAACCTCAATAATCCCAATCAACTGCGAATCAGTCAAAAACTGATTATTCCAACTGCTAAAGTTGAGGTAGCTGTAGCCACTAAGCCCAGTTTTGTAGAGCGGACTAATACTCCCAGAGTTACTTCCTCTGTGACCATTGGTAGTGCTAACTCATATCTACCCAGTTCGCCATCGCGAATTATTGCTGACAACAGTAGCGTTACCGTCTCTACACCGGTAACTGCGGACGACCAGATTCAGACAAATAGTGCGAACTACTTGCAAACAGCTCCCATCGCTCCTAGAGCTTATGGCGTGGGCGGTGAAACCCCAGTACCAAGAGCCTTTGTTGAAATCCAGCAGCCCGAAGAACCAACAAATAGGGTAGCAAGGGGTAACAATAATAATAATGACCGTCTACGGGGCTTACAAGCAGAAATCCAGAGATTACAGCAGAAATATCGCGCTCAACAGTCTGGGAACTTAGCAATGCCAGCTGCTGCCGCTGAAAATAACACTGCTGCGACATTCACTCCTGTTTCTACCCCCAGTAATATCCCCGTACCTATCTCTGTGTCTCGACCGAATAACGTAGCAATACCAATTGCGGTTCCGACACCTACCAGAGCTAACTACGCTCAACCAATTAAGCCTCAATTCCGTGCCACCATACCCGCTAATGAGCCAATAAATCCAGAGTTCTTACCAAGTCTAGGATCTGCTGGTCAGTGGACTCCCCCTCGCAATTCGTCTGCTACCAGAGTTGCAACGCCTCCTAGACGAGTAAACGCCTCGGATTCCTTAGGCAAGTTGCGCGGAACCACAGTTGCTCCACAGGCAATACCACCTTTGGCAGCAGTGGATCAATATTTACCCAGAGCCATTGACGAAACAACACCCCCTCCATCTAATTCATCCGTAGCTTACCAATGGCCGGCGAAGGGCACTCTCACCTCTGGCTATGGCTGGCGCTGGGGAAGAATGCACAAAGGAATTGATATTGCTAATTCCACAGGCACGCCCGTTTTCTCCTCTGCTGAGGGTATCGTGGAAAAAGCTGGCTGGAACAATGGCGGTTACGGTAACCTCGTTGAAATCCGCCATCCTGATGGCAGCACGACTCGTTACGCTCACAACAGCAAAATTCTGGTACAAGCTGGTCAGCAGGTGAGTCAGGGAGAGACAATTGCTTTAATGGGTAGCACTGGTCACAGCACTGGGCCACACACTCACTTTGAAATTCATCCATCAGGCAAGGGTGCTGTTAACCCAATAGCTATGTTGCCAACAGCACGTCTGTAATTCTTGGCTATCTGTAACTAAATCATTGCCTTGTTAATTGAGGGAGTTTATCTCCCTCTTTTGCTTTTTATTGAAAAATTTGCTCGATAGTACAATTATACTATTAAAACTTAAATTTAACTCAATACGCTTGGCTTGTAAGTATAAACCCATTTGTGAAAATCATCATTCAGCGTCATTTGCCGCTGTGGAGTCTGGCTAGGAGATGTAAAGTCTTCGTAGTAGCGCATCTCGCCCATAGCACTACGAGCCTGAATGATTTTTGTGCGCTCGATGCGAGACTGTTCGTAGGTAGTTAGGGCTTCTTCGAGGGTAGCTGAATGGGAAAAACACTGTGCCAGTTCGTATGCATCTTCAAAAGTGGTATTGGCTCCTTGGCCCATAGCTGGTGCCATTGGATGGGCGGCATCACCTAAGAGAGTGACTCTACCTTGACTCCAGTGGCTTAAGGGTGGGCGATCGCAAATTGGCCCTTCCCATATTTGCTCGGCTGGTGTCGCTTCCACCACTGCCCGAAAGGATTCATCCCAATCGGCTAATTCCTGGAGAATGCGAGATTTGACCTTATCGGCGTCTTGAGAAAAAGAGTAATCAGGTGAAAACTTACGGCTAATCCAACTGGTATAGCCGCCTCCCACATTGAGAATGTACATGAACTGTTTATTGCCTTTGACGAAAACGAGTTCATAGTCATTAAATAATTCGTGGTGGTAGTTGATTACAGCACGCCAACACATACTACCGATGTAATTAGGCTTACCCTCGCCAAATAAAGTTTCTCTAATTACAGAGTTGACACCATCAGCACCAATTAGCAAATCTGCATCTACTGATTTTTGACCGTCAAAATGAATTTTCACACCGTTTTCATCTTGGTCAAAGCCTATGCAACGATGATTGAGGTGAATGATGTCAGATGGCAATCTCGATGCTAGAACTTGCTGTAAACGATACCACCAAATAGTCAATAATGGCTGTCCGTATTGGTCTAAATATTTAGTTTGATTAGTCCTGATTGTTTCTCCGTGAATATTCTTTAAAACCGTATGGTTAACTTCGCATCCTGAGTTTTTGAGGGTTTCGACTATTCCCGGTGCGATCGCATCTAGAAAATTTAAGCCATTAGGAGCCAGTCCTAGTCCAGTTCCCGCCGGACGGAATTCTTGTGCTTTTTCGTATACTTGAACGTCAATACCTTGGTTTTGAAGTGCTATGGCAGTAGCCAAACCACCTGGCCCAGCACCAACGATCGCAACTTTTTCTACTATCGGCTTTGATAATTTCTGAGTTGGATTTTTGTTCATAATAAAAGTCAGAACTAAGAATTTTTAATATCCCCACCGATAAATTCACTTGTTCTGCAACCTCGCACTTGAAGCAGGCCTATAGTCGTCATTTTTACTATTAAGTACTTTTTTAGTCAATCTTCCTCAAGAATCAACTTTGAGTTAGCGTTCTGATGAGTTTTCATCAGACCCACGGCTACTTATGGTAATAAAAATGTATATCTATGGAATTTTTGCTAATTTCACAAATTTCAATTAAACGCCATTACCTCAATTTTGGTAATAAATTCCGCCAATTCTCCTTTCATATCTAAGGTAATCTACTATTTTAATGAACAAACAAGGGTTTGTATGAAATTTCAATCAATTGAACGTCTAAAGTTTAAAGCTTCAAATTCGGTAATAATATAACTATGACCATCTGTATCAAATATGGAAGAAAATTCTTTAGCAGCGATTCCTTCAAACTCTCTTTCCCCACAATTCAGAATATTGAGTTCAGAAGAAGTAGAATTCTCGCTGAATGTCAATAATTTGTCTTACTCAGTCAAGCTAGAACCCCGCGTGACTTTACTCGATGCACTACGGGAAAAACTGGGTTTAATGGGTACAAAAAAAGCTTGCGATCGCGGTGAATGTGGCGCATGTACTGTATTAGTTAACAATCGGCGAATTAACTCGTGTATGACATTGGCAATAATGCACATCGGCGCTGCAATTACTACTATTGAAGGATTAGCAGAAGATGGCAAACTCCATCCTCTACAAACAGCTTTTATCACCCATGATGCTTTTCAATGTGGATATTGTACATCTGGTCAAATTGTCTCTGCCTTAGGAATGATATTAGAAGAAATACCAAAATCTGAAGCAGAAATTCGAGAAAAAATGAGTGGAAATCTTTGCAGGTGCGGTGCATATCCGAATATTATTGCAGCGATTCAAGATGTGCTAGAGGAAAGGGAAGATGCAGCCATTTAGTTATGCTAAAGTTTTGTCCCAAGCAGCGGCGATCGCCACAATTCAAGAAGATAAAACGGCGGAATTTATTGCGGGTGGTACTGATTTATTGGGATTAATCAAAGATGGGGTACAAGTAGTAAATACATTAATTGATATTAACAGTTTACCGTTAGGAGATATTGAATTTCAAACTCATGGAATTCGCATTGGTGCAATCTGTAGATTAAGTGATGTAGCTTTTCACCCCCAAATTCAAGAGTGTTATCCAGTAATTACCCAGGCTTTGCTACAAAGTGCTTCGCCGCAACTGCGAAATATGGCAACTGTGGGTGGGAATTTACTGCAACGAGTTCGTTGCAGCTACTTTCGCGACCCAGTTTTTCCTTGTAATAAACGCACTCCAGGTAAAGGTTGTGCAGCAATTACAGGCTACAATCGAATGCACGCTATTTTCGGGGCTAGCGAACATTGCATCGCCGTTCATCCCTCAGATTTAGCTGTAGCTTTGACAGTATTAGATGCAGTGATTTGCATTCAAGGCGCAGAAAAAACACGGCGAATTTCAATTCATGATTTTTATCTTTTACCAGGTGAGACACCACAAACAGAAAATTTATTACAACCTGGAGAATTAATTGTTGCTATTGAAATTCCAGATTTTGCATATAAATCTCATTATTTAAAAGTTAGAGATCGGGCTAGTTATGAATTTGCTCTTGTTTCTGTAGCTATTGCCTTAGAAATAGAACAAAATGTTATTAATTCAGCACGTATCGCTTTTGGAGGAGTAGCCCCTAAACCTTGGCGTGCATGGGAAGTTGAAGAATTCCTCAAAGGAAAAGCAATCAATACAGCTACATTCATCGCTGCAGGCGAACTTGCAATTAAACAAGCAAAACCGCAAACACACAATGAATTTAAAATTGAATTAGTCAAACGCGTTTTAATTCGCGGGCTTTCAAAATCTTGTGGGGGTTGAACTCTACACAGCAGTTGTATAATACCTTCTACTAAAACCCAAGATTCGTTTGGCTTATTTCCTCAACTGCACTAAGCCTAACCAATAGAGGGGCGAAGGTTGGAGTGCAAGAATAAGTGGCAACTCAATTATAATAGTGATATTGGTCACAACAGGAGTGCGATCGATATCACTAATTGGCAATGATTTAGGTTATAATATTTGTTTCATCGCCTCTAAGGTAGAAAGCTAGCTCATAAATTGATACTAGCCTTAAAAAGTCGTTATACCTCAATTAGCCGATCGAGAAGTTAAGACTATGTTTGAGTAGTGATGACTATTACCTGTTAAGCCCTGAATTGTCTCCGTAAGTGAATTTGAGCGCTTAATTACAGACAAGTTTATTTGAGTAGTGTCAAGCATTAGCAAATGTTGCGCGAAAAGATAGAAGCTTCTTTTCACAGCAGCAAAAATTTTGAATTAGAGTTACGTCACTCTCTAATTTGTTGATTTAAGTAACTATTAATTTTATGAAAGTAAAAGTTTAGCATTAATATTCATAATAATTTATAAATGTTTACTAGATATTAACTATTAATCAAGATTATTTATAATGCTAAAAAAACTTAAAAAAAAATTTCCATTGCAATATAATATTTGTTATGAAAACTATATAGGATTAACTAAAAACCCTCGTTGGTTGTTGATGCGTAAAGTTGGTAGATTACCTTTAGGAAGATTTGCAAGATATTTTTTCTCTCATAAAAACGAACATTTTTCTCAAGGACTCGTAAATAGAAGCTGCACTCTATTTCCAGGTATTGATATTGATTTGGTAGTTAATAGCTTGAAGGAAAATGGATTTTATTTGGGTCTTAATCTTTCCAAAGAAATAGTAACCGAAATTGCCGAGTTTGCTCATTCTCATGCTTGTTATGGTGATTATAAACCTCATTTAGGCTTTTTCTATAATCAGAAGGAGTCAGCAGAAAAGCATTACGAGCAAATATTTAAACTAGCTGGCTATTTTAATACAGCTTTGCTTTGTCCTGCTATTAAAAAGCTGCAAAACGATCCTACACTATTGGCAATAGCTGGTAAGTATTTAGAGTGTAACCCCGTACATTTATCTAATCAATTATGGTGGAGCTTTGCTGGGGAAACAACAACATTTGAAAAGATGAAAACATTTCAAATGTTTCACTACGATCTCGATGATTATCGCTTTTTAAAATTTTTCTTTTATTTAACGGATGTTGATGCATTAAGTGGCCCCCACGTTTGTGTTAGAGGCAGCCACAAACAGAAAAAACTTTCACATTTATTGTTACCTAAATGTGAAACTGATGAAGCTATTATTAGCTATTATCAACAAAAATCATTAGTGACTATTTACGGGAAAGCAGGGTTTGGCTTTGCTGAAGATACTTTTTGTTTTCACAAAGGCACTACTCCCATTGCTCAAGATCGCCTGATGTTACAAGTGGAGTTTGGCACAATTGATTACAATATGCAGCATGATATAAGAGACCCATTAATTTTACAAACTATGATTAATTCCTAAAAATAATTTATTATGTATAAGGGAAAGCAACAGTATGAGTAAAATTGTTGGTAAACCAGTAGATCGCGTTGATGGTAGACTTAAAGTCACGGGAGAAGCAGCGTATACAGCTGATGTGCCTATAGACAATTTGACTTATGGCGTAATTTTTCAAAGTACGATCGCCAATGGCAAAGTTATTGAAATAGACACATCAAAAGCCCTAGAATCGCCTGGTGTAATAGATATCATTACTTACGAGCAAACACCATCGTTAATTAAAATACCCTTCTTTTCTGCTGCAAAAACTCAACCAACCGAGAAAGATGACAATATTTATTACAATGGTCAACACCTGGGGATTGTAGTCGCTCAAACTTTAGAACAAGCCCAAACTGCCGCTGCTTTAGTCAAAATTATTTATCAAGAAGCACCGCCAACAATAACATTGGCACAGGCAGAAATATTTGAACCAGAAACAGTAAATTTTGGCATCATGCCAGGTAAAATCACTAGAGGGAATATAGAATCTGGTAAAGCACAAGCAGATATTCTCGTAGAGCAAGTTTATTCCACACCGATGGAACATCATAATCCCCTAGAAACTTCTGCAAGCATAGCGATGTGGGAGGGGGATAATTTGATATTATATGAAACCACCCAAGGTATTTCTGCAACCCAAAGAGCCATCGCATCTGTTCTGAATATTCCCCAAGAAAATGTCCGCGTCATCTCCAAATATTTAGGCGGAGGATTTGGTTGTAAAGCACTACTCAGGTCTCATACTATTCTTTGTGCGATCGCCGCCAAACGAGTCAACCGACCGGTGAAAGTTGCCTTAGAACGATGGCAAATGTATACTAGCTGCGGCTATCGTTCCGAAACTCAACAACACCTAACGCTAGGTGCAACCAAAGAAGGCAAACTAACAGTCATTACTCACACCGGCACATCCTTAACATCCCAATTTGAAGACTTTGTGGAACCCGTTGGCGCAGCCACAACGATGATATACGCTTGTGAAAATTTGGAAGTGAAATATTGCTTGGGACGCATCAATGCCGGCACACCAACCTTTATGCGCGGCCCCGGCGAAGCACCGGGAATGTTTGCGCTAGAGTCAGCAATGGATGAACTCGCATCTGCCTTAAATATTGACCCTATTGAATTCAGACTGAGAAATCATGCAGATATCGATCCCCATACGGGATTACCTTGGTCGAGTAAATCCCTGAAACAATGTTATCAAAAAGGTGCAGAGATTTTTGGCTGGTCGCAACGCAACCCAGTTCCCCGTTCTATGCAAGAAGGTGATTTTTTGATTGGTTGGGGAATGGCGAGTGCGACATTTCCCAGCAATTCTGGTTCAGCATCAGTGAAAGTCGAAATTTTTGCTACTGGAGAAGTAAAACTACAAACTGGTACTCAAGACATCGGTACAGGCACTTATACAGTGATGAGTCAGGTGGCTGCTGAGGCATTAGGCTTACCAGTGCAGTTTCAACTAGGTGATAGCAATTACCCAAAAGCACCGATTACAGGCAATTCAATTACAGTTGGTAGCGTTTCTCCGGCGGTGCATAAAGCAGCGATCGCCGCACGGGATAGAATAATTGAAATGGCGATCGTAGATCCAAATTCTCCTTTGTATGGATCTCAAACAGAAGATATTACAGTTGAATCAGGGCAAATATTTTTAAAACAAAACCCATCTCAGCGAGACAGCTACACCGATATTTTGCGCCGTCAGGGATTAGAAAGTTTAGAAGTCACAGAACAAACTACACCCAACCCAGAGAGTAAAAGTTATTCCAAACACTCTTTTGGTGCCATGTTTGTAGAAGTCGCCGTTGACGAACTTTTAGCAGAAATTAAAATTAGACGTTGCGTAGGTGTTTATAGTGTAGGGCGAATTCTCAACTTCAAGACAGCACGCAGTCAAGTTGTCGGTGGTATTACTTGGGGAATTGGCATGGCATTAATGGAAAAAACCATAATGGATGCTAACCAAGGCAGAATAATTGGTGCCAATCTTTCAGACTACTTGATTCCCGTTCATAAAGATATTCCAAATATGGAAGTGCAATTCATTGAAGAACAAGATGCTTATGTGAATGCATTAGGAACCAAAAGTTTGGGAGAACTTCCCATTGTTGGCGTAGCCGCAGCCATATCGAATGCAGTTTATCATGCCACAGGTAAACGGATTCGCGACTTGCCAATTACACCAGACAAGTTGTTGTAAGTGAAGTACCGCAACTAAGCTTACCTATACTTAGAGATTATGAGTTACTGATTTCATGTATGAAAACGATTGTGCATCACTGTGAATTTAGAGTTAATAAAATAGAAAATTAATGTGTGTTCATAAATAATGTGGTTTTAACTACGTTATTCACTTGAATTAGTAAGATAAACTTGCCTTATGAATGTCATCAAAGTACTGAGTTTTATTTAGTAACAACAAAGGACAAACAATGAGCAAAGAAGTAGCAAAAGTAATCGTATGGGAAGAGAATCAAAAAGATTTTGTGAAAAAGTTTTATGATTTACAATTTGTTCCTAGACTAGGAGAGGAAATTTACTTAAAAAAAGAGAAATGGAAAGTAACCAGAGTTGAACACGATCTAGAAGTAAATGAGGTTAATATCTACATAGAATTAATCAAAAAAGTGAAACAGGACAAATCATCTAACTCATAAATAAAATTGGCAAGAGACGCCATAGATTGCCGTCTCTACGAAAGATTAATTATTGTAGAAACGGCGATTTATCGCGTCTTTGGGATCTAGAATTTTCAGCAAAAACTTTAACCCAAACTGATTGACACAGCTGTGCTAAACTACACTAAATCTATATTTATTTTTCAAACTTCCAACTTCACACCCCGAATCGAATAATCTAACAACTCCATTGGGTGAATCACTGAAATCTTCTTATCCTGCAACTTCAAATGCTTAGTAATTTGCAAAGTACACCCTGGATTAGCAGAAGCAATTAACTCAGCACCAGTATTCAACAAATTCTGTACTTTTTGCTGACCCAATTCCTCAGAAACTTCTGGTTGCAACATATTATAAACCCCTGCACTGCCACAACACAAAGCCGCATCTAGAGGTTCTTTCAACTTCACCCCTGGAATTTGTCGCAACAACTGACGCGGTTGGACGCTAATCTTTTGACCGTGCAATAAATGACAAGCATCTTGATAAACTAAATTCAAAGTTTGATCGGTCAATGGTGATAGTTTGGCTGTTAATCCAACAGTTGCCAAAAACTCTTGAGCATCTTTCACCTTAGCCGCAAAATCCTTCGCTTTTTCGCGATATTCTGGGTCGTCTTCTAATATATGACCGTATTCTTTTAAAGTATGACCGCAACCAGCAGCATTGATAATTACAAAATCTACATCAGTTTTGGCAAAACTATCAATCATCTGCCTAGCCAAAGCCTTTGCCTGTTCTGTTTGTCCTTGATGTTCGGGAAGCGCTGCACAACAGCTTTGAGATTTGGGAATCACAACTTCACAACCATTCGCTGTTAAAACCCGCACCGTAGCTTCATTGACAGGAGAAAAAAACAATCGTTGTACGCATCCCAAAATTACCCCAACGCGGTAGCGCTTTTCACCTTTAGCAGGAATCACACTAGGCAAATTATCTTGAAAAGATTTGAGAGTAATTGTTGGCAGAATAGATTCCATTGCTGCCAAACGGGGAGATATTTTATTGAGTAAATCGGTAGTCCGAACTAACTTACTCAAACCCAACTTTTGATAAACAAACAACGGAACTAATAAAACTCGTAAAAGATTAGGATAAGGAAACAGAGAAAATATCAATTGGCGAAATAATTTATCTGGCAAACTGCGGGGATAATTGCGTTCAATTTGGTGACGGGTTGCAGAAATTAACTTATCGTACTGTACGCCAGAAGGACAAGTACTCACACAAGCAAGACATCCCAAACATGAATCAAAATGTTCTACCGTTGCCGTATTAAGAGCAATCTTATCCTCATTAATTGCATCCATTAAATAGATACGTCCTCTAGGAGAATCCATCTCCTTTCCTAACACCCGATAACTCGGACAAGTCGAGAGACAAAATCCACAATGCACGCAACTATCAATCAACTTCGGTTCAGGTGGATGACTTTCATCAAACCCCTGCAAATTTTTCAAAGTAGCCTTCTTATTAACAGAACTTTCTGAAAGCATTATTAATTCTTCTCCCCTCTTCCTTGGCGTCCTTGGCGTCCTTGGCGGTAGCCTGCGGCAAGCCGCTGGCGCGTCTACGTTTTCTTCAATCTAAATTCCACCCACAAACCTACCAGGACTTAAAATATTCTTACTATCAAACTGCTCCTTAATACGGCGCATCAATGCCAAACCATTCCCCGTATAACCCCAAACATCTAGTTGTTCTTTAACCGCCGCTGGTGCTTCCAGAATTGTTAAAAAACCACTATGAGCTTGAGTGCGATCGCCTTTGGCGGGGCGTAGCCCATCGCGAACTTGCAAAACCCGATCTTTATCCTCTAATTCTAACAAACCCAAACCACTACTGATATGAATTAAACCAAACTCCACCTTAGATAAAATTTCCACCGCAGCAGTAGGTAACACTCCTATTTTGCAGGTAATTACAGATTCTTGAACGCGGCAATGTATTCGTTCTTGCAATCTTTCCCATAGATTAGCTTCATCGTCATCTATATAAATTGCTCCATCTAAACCCAATTTTTGCCCTAGTTCCAAAACTCGATTTGACTGTTCTTTAACACTCTCACTAATACTTTGAAACCGAGCAATTAATCCTAGTCCTTTACCCAAACCTAAACCAGATACCAGTTTAGTTGATAGCAAATCAGCCTGGACTGGTGTTAACCCCGAACCCCGCAAAGTATCAGTCGCCTGAGATACAGCCTCAGCTTGGCCAGTTAGTACTACCGTTGCCGATGCTTCTTGTAGCGGATACAGTCGAAAAGTTACTTGACTAATAACTCCTAATGTGCCATAAGACCCAGTAAACAACTTCATCAAATCGTATCCAGCAACATTTTTGACTACTCTTCCGCCAGCTTTAGCAATTTGTCCATCAGCACGCACAAAAGTAATACCTAGTAATTGGTCGCGCACGCTACCATAGCGTTGTCGTAGAGAACCTGTATCACCTGTGGCGACGATACCGCCAATAGTTGCCGACTTTGGTGCTGTGGGGTCAAGGGCAAGAAATTGCCGCGAGTTTGCTAAAAGTGCTTGCAGATTCGAGAATTTCATCCCCGCTTCTACAGTCACAGTCAAATCACCTGCGGCGTGTTCAATCAGTTGGTTGATGCGTTCTGTGCTGACTACAATATCAATGCCTTTAGCTAAACCACCCCAAGAAAGTTTACTGCCACTACCACAGGGCAGGACGCGCCAGCTGTTTTTATAAGCTGTGGCGAGGACTGCGGCTAACTGTTCTTGGGTGCGGGGATAGACAATACAACTGGGAAGGTTTCCAGAAGCTATAGCCTCTTGAATGCGTTTTTGCTGATTTAGTTCGACATTTTCCCAAAGGCAAACAGCATTTTCTTCGCCGACGATAGATGTAAGAGCAGAAGCGGACACGCCTTGCGGCTTGTCGTTAGACATCGCTTTCATTGAGTTTATTTTTTTACGCCCTACATCTAATTTACTGGTTAACCTGACTAAAAAAGCGCATTGCTATTAATATACGGTGACTTGAATATCATAGCGATGCCTACAGATAGCTGCACCAACGCCAACTTGCAATCAATACCCAGTGCTAACTAAGTAAAAGTAAGGTTGTTGTTGAGGCGATCGCTACTCATTTACAATAATCTTTTTGCAGCAGTCTGTAACTTTAAGGCTTATAATACACGCTCGTTAACAGCCTAATAATTATTAAAATTTTATTAAATTGTTTAGTTTAATGTCTTAACTGTCTTAACTGTCTTAACTGTCCTTGCATTTCCATTAAAAGAATAAGAGTATATTTATGAGATTTTTAAGTGATTTGCCTTGAATTTTAGGTTATTATAAATACCTAAAGTTTTCATATTTTACTGAAGGGTTAGGTCTACTTTTTTCTCATTATTGCAACAAAACTGAACTGTCAGGTTAGCCAACCTTTTTCGTACTCTAGGACAGCAGGCACAATTCTCTTGGAGCCTTTTACCTCCTGCCCTAGAGCCTTTATTGATAAAGTTATGATGCTGTTGTATAAAAGCGATCGCGCTTTGGTTGAGTAAGGTATTAACCTTATCCAACCAATAATTTTGCACAATTTTACAACCACGGATGACGTGGTGGATTGACATTGTTCAAGAAATAATTACCAACGGCGTAATATTTCCAACGCACGGGATCGTGTAGAGTATGCGCTCTGGCATTGCGCCAGTGGCGATCGTAATTGAATTCCTGCAAGGTAGACTTTGTACCTGCTAGTTCAAACAACTTGTTAGTTGCGAGTAAAGATGCTTCGGTGGCTAGGGCTTTGGCTTCAGCTACCGCGATGGAAGCGGCAACTACTTTCGCTTCTTCTAAACCAGAAGCATTTGCGCGATCGATAAATTCACCTGCACGCTTTAACAGTGCTTCGGCAGCGTGAACCTGAATCTGCACCTGTCCGAGATTATAAATTGTTAGGGGATCTTCGTAGCCATGCTCCAAATTACTGTCAACCCAAGGACGGGTATGCTTGCGAACGAAGTCGATTGTGTCTCGCACTGCGGCTTTGGCAATGCCAACATCCACCGCAGCCTGGATAATTTGAGCGATCGCACCCATAGGAGTAGCACGCTCAAAGGCTAAGTAGTGGGGAATCACATGCTCTGATTTCACCTTCACATTTTCTAGAATCGTGGTGCCACTGGCAGTAGTTCGCTGGCCAAAACTACTCCAGTCATCGAGTAAAGTTAGCCCTTCGGCGTCACGTTCTACAAAAGCAATTACTGTTTTGCCTTCCTCATTACTTGCAATTACTGGAATCCAATGTGCTAACAATGCTCCAGCAGAATAAAATTTGCGTCCGTTGAGGACGTATCCATCGCCAGATTTTTCTAAGCGTGTCCGCACGTCGGTTACAGATTTGGTGCCAATTTCCGAAAAAGCATTACCGAAACGTTTACCTTGCAATACCAAATCAAAGAAAAAGCGTTTCTGTTCGTCAGTACCGTCCAGCCGGATTGCTTCCACCATGTAGAGGTGATTTTGGGGAATTTGTCCCAAACTGGGATCGGCTTCGGAGATAATTTTGATGACTTTTGCCAGGGTAGCATTAGAAACAAACGCCCCGCCATATTCCTTAGGTACTGTGATTCCCCATAACCCACTAGCAGAGAACTTTTTCACCTCTTCATATGGTAGACGCCGCTCTCGATCGCGTTCCGAATCTCCTTTGACAAATTCAGCTGCTAGTTCCTTAGCGATGGCGATCGCTTCAGCATCGCTAGCGATCGCATGGGCTTTTTGCTCAGAAGAAATTATTGCTGTCATATAATACCTACTTTTTTATTTTTCCACAGATGCGATTTATCGCGTCTCTATGCAACCACCAACTTTTCGTTTTTGCGGCGATGAGCTTCAATTTCTCTGACTAAAGGAATTACAGTTTGACCAAATGCTGGCAGGTCATCCGTGTAATGCAGGAAACCACCGAGAATCAGATCGACACCGACTTCGTAGTATTGACGGATGCGATCGGCAACTTGCTCAGCAGTGCCAATTAATCCGGTTTTAAATCCATCGTTGTACTGTACTAAATCAGAGAAGTTGGAGTTTGCCCACATTCCCTGGCGTTCCCTAGTGGAAGCACCGGCTTGTTTGACTGCTTCCCCAAACCCATGAACTGCTTCTACATCTGCTTTAGCGATAATTTCTTCTAAAACTGCATGAGCTTGAGCTTCGGTATCCCGCACTAAAATAAAGGCATTCAAGCCAAACTTAATTTTTCGCCCTTCTTGACGCGCCAGTGCAGAAACTTCTTCAATCTGCTCGCGCACTCCTTCTAAGGTGTTCCCATTCATGAAATACCAGTCAGATACGCGGGATGCCATTCGTCGCGCAGCTTTTGAGTTACCGCCTTGGAAGATTTCTGGGTGAGGAGAACTCACAGGTTTGGGTTTCACCCAACCACCATTGATGCGATAAAAGTCCCCCTTAAAGTGGAACTCTTCCTCAGTCCACATCCCTTTAAGAACGCGAATAAATTCTTCAGAACGACGATAGCGCTCATCATGATCTAACCAGTGTTCGCCGTAGATCGTGAATTCATCTTTAAACCAACCGCTGACAACATTCAGACAGAAGCGACCACTGGAGATTGCATCAATGGACGAACCCATCTTGGCAACTACGCCAGGATGCCACAATCCTGGATGAACCGCAGCAATCAATTTTAACTTCTGGGTGACTGGCGCTAAAGCTGCTACCGTGGTGAGAGCTTCCAGTTGGTACTCAGCACCATAGCTAGCAATAAACCGAGCTTGTGCCAAAGCGTAATCAAATCCCACCTGTTCGGCAGTTTGGGCTAGTTGGGCATTGTAATCATAAGTCCAATCTGTGCGTTGGGGGATTTTGCTAACAACCAAACCCCCACTGACGTTAGGAATCCAATATGCAAATTTGATATCCATTTTTTACACCTCGTGTAATGTGACGGCAATACTTTTCGGATAAGTGCCAAGAAATTTTTTGGTGGTTTGGGAAAAGGGTAAAGAGAAACGCGTAAGGGGTGAATTAAACCTTTACCCTTTAACCAAAAAATATTGGATCTGAGCCTGATTAGTTATCTGTTGAAGTTTAAAGATATGTGATATTAGTTGAATAGAATAAACAACTACAGGTGTAGCCTCTTGATTTGAAGCTCGCTACAAAAATGTAATTATTAAAAATAAATTTATGTTGCTATTTTTAACTTTTTGAGAAAGGTAGCAGATGGGTATGAATTAACCCACTGCTACGAGAAACGGAGGTATAAACTTGTTTATTTAATTGGCATGAACCAATTCTTGAGGTGCTGCGGCATCGTATTCTACAGCTTTCACAAATTCTTTGAGAACGTCTTTGAGCCTTTGGTCAATGTCTTCATCTAACACGACGCTATTATCGGGTTGTCGTTGAACTTGTTTATCTACTGCATAAACAGTAGCTAAAATATGCCGCGCTCCTAATTCACCTAACACAGGTTTTAGAGCATATTCTATTGCTAATAAATGAGCGATCGTCCCACCAAGGGCAATTGGTAATACAGGTTTACCTGTTAATGATTTCTGCGGTAATAAATCGAGAAAACTTTTGAGTACTCCTGTGTAAGCAGCTTTGTAGATTGGGGTGGCAATAATCACACCATTTGCGTTTGCTAATAAAGCTTTTGGTTCTTCTAAAGCAGGGCTGTCATATTTTCCAAAAACTAAATCTTCAGCAGGCAAATCCCTAGCTGAAATAATGTCTACATGCAAGCCTTCTTGTTGTAAAAGCTTAGCAGCGTATTCAACAACACCGTAAGTTCTAGAAGGATGAGTCGGACTACCTGCGATCGCCAAAATCTTTGTCATTTAATTAAACTCCTGATTTATTAATGGGTATGGGGCATTGGGCATCCCTTCGGCTTCGCTCAGGGCAAGTGGGCATGGGGCAAGGGAGGAGTGTGGGAGGTGTGGGAGGTGTGGGAGGTGTGGGAGGTGTGGGAGGTGTGGGAGGATGGTGAAGAAATCTTTCCCCCCTCTCCCCACACTCCCCACACTCCCCCATCCCCTCATCTCCCCAGTCCCCAGTCCGCAATACTTTAAACTTTACTAGGATATGGATGTAGCTTTCTGTTTATGCTGCTGAGGAAAATCTTCGTTTGCCACGATCTCGCCAAATGGACTCAAGACGTGTTGCTTTTCGACTGCGGGGAGATTTGCTAAAGGCAAATGAGGAAATAAAAGTTCTGCAACTCGATAAGCTTCTTCTAGGTGGGGATACCCAGACAGAATAAAGGACTCAATACCCAAATCCGCATATTCTAATATTCTGGCGGCTACAGTTTGCGGATCGCCGACTAAGGCCGTTCCTGCACCACCCCGTACTAAGCCAACTCCAGCCCACAGATTTGGGCTAATTTCTAATGCTTCTCGACTACCGTGGTGTAGTTGACTCATCCGCCGTTGTCCTTCTGAATCCATCCGGGCATAAGCTTTTTGGGCTTTAGCGATCGCTTCATCGTCTACATATTTAATCAATTGATTCGCTGCATCCCAAGCTTCGCTCTCGGTTTCCCGCACAATTACATGTAGGCGAATACCAAACCGCAATGTCCGGCCTTCTGCTTGGGCAAGTCTCTTAACTGATGCAATCTTCTCGGCTACTTGCGTTGGTGGTTCGCCCCAAGTTAAATAAACATCAACATGTTTGGCAGCAATTTTCTGGGCAATGGGAGAAGAACCACCAAACCACAAGGGTGGATATGGCTTTTGCACTGGTGGAAACAACAGTTTGCCATCTTGAATGTTGAGATAATCGCCCTGAAGATTGACTTGTTCGCCACTAGCGATCGCTCGCCATACCGTCAAAAACTCATCTGTTAATTCATAACGGCGATCGTGATCCAAATGCAAGCCATCTCCCGCTAACTCTATGGGATCGCCGCCTGTAACTACATTAATCAGTAAGCGTCCACCAGAAAGGCGATCGAATGTCGCCGCCATCCGCGCCGCTACTCCAGGTGACACTAAACCAGGGCGAATCGCCACCAAAAAACGCATCTGCCGCGTTAGTGATACCAACGTTGACGCTACAATCCAAGCATCTTCGCAAGAGCGACCCGTTGGCAATAAAGCCCCGGTATAGCCAAGGTCATCCACCGCTTGGGCAATCTGCCGCAGATAGGCAAAACTCACTGCCCTTCCGCCTGTAGCAGTTGCAAGATAGCGTCCGTCTCCGTGGGTTGGGATGAACCATAGTAGCTGCATGAATTCTATCCTTTTAAACTACGGTAATTTGATAAAAATACCGTACTTTACTTACAGCTTTAGAGTATCACATATTCAACTTCACTAAGCAAGAAGTTTTTTCAGAAACACCGCACATTGGCTATTTCTCCCCCTGCCTCCCCTGCCTCCCCTGCTCCCCCTGCCTCTACCCCTCGGAGGAATGGAGAAATTACAGCTTTGCGTATATGATTTTGCTTATTGCTAACCTTTTGTTAAATTGTTCTTAATGTACGCCAAACCTATTGATTAATTGTAGTTAAGTTTTTATCTCTAGACGTGGGTAGTTATCCAGTCAACTAGCAATAGGCGTCCAATTCTGTTCTATCTCTAGGAGAAATAAGATAATGGGGCCGATGTTTATTACTGCCAATGATTGGCCGCATATAGCTTTGAGACTGTCTTTGGCGCTGCTGGTTGGTTGCATGATTGGATTTGACCGTCAGCAAGGAGGTAGACCCGCGGGGATGAGAACTTTTATGTTAGTGAGTATGGGTGCGGCACTATTCGTGATGATTCCTTTGCAAGCTGAGGGTGATAGTCCCTATGCTGCTACTAATGCACTGAGTCGGACAATACAGGGTGTAGCTACAGGAGTAGGATTTCTAGGAGCTGGATTAATTTTACAAGAGTCTCCCAGAAAATCTGCGACACCAAAGGTACGCGGGTTAACCACAGCTGCGTGTGTCTGGACAGCGGCCGGATTGGGAGCTGCTATCGGCTGCGGTCTGTGGCAAATGGGATTATTAGGAGGGTTGCTGACCCTAGCCACTCTGAGTGGTGTGAAGCGGCTCAATCGCTCGTTTATGTTTCTGACCGGTCAGGATAAACACGGCAGTACTCAGGATTTAACAAGTTCTGATGATGAAAATGATGATTGAAGAGGAATGCAGAATTTATTGGATCTTTATTTAAAGCGCGAAGTTAAGTCAAGCGGATCGGATTTCCGTCCAGTATTTTATAAGTAATTTGTTGTTTCTCATCTAATTTTAATCAGATTATCAGCGTTAATTCAGAGCGTAGACGCAAAGCGGCTTGTCGTCAGACATCGCTAATTCTGATAATTAAAGCAGGGAATACCGTACTGGAGTTGATTGACCAGTGACCCAGGAAATAGAAAATAATAGATATATGGACAAGCGGTATTTTTTACAGGCTAGTGCAGTAATAGTTGGCACAGCTTTGTTATCAAGGTATATCAAATGGGGGTCAGAAGAAATGACAACTTCTAACAGTAGATTTGAAATTAGCAAACCTGAAGAAGAGTGGAATCAAATTTTAACGCCAGAACAGTTTCGTGTATTGCGTAAACACGGGACTGAACGCGCTCACACTAGCCCTCTCGATAAGCAATACGATGAAGGGACTTATTATTGTGCTGCGTGCGAACAACCACTGTTCACATCTGAGACCAAATTTAATAGCGGTACTGGCTGGCCTAGCTTTTATAAACCAATTGAAGGTGCGATCGCTACTACTGTCGATAAGTCCTTGTTTATGACCAGAACTGAAGTGCATTGTAGTCGCTGTGGTGGTCATCTGGGTCATGTTTTTGATGACGGCCCGGCACCCACAGGCCAGCGCTACTGCATGAACGGTGTTTCGCTGAAGTTTGTTCCTGCATAAATCGGGAGATGGGGAGATGGGGGCAAAAAAAATTACTCCTAACTCCTCACTCCTCACTCCTAACTCCTAACTAACGTTTTTTCACAGACAGAATTAAGCGAACTGAGCGATCGCGTGATAAATAAGTATGAAGCCAAGTAAGTAATACTAATAAGCGACTGCGGTAGCCAGGAAGATATACCAAGTGAACTCCCAGCCACATCAGCCAAGCCAAGCCGCCTGTAAAGGCAAACGTACCAATTTTTGCCACACCTGAATAGCAGCCAATAATCACTAATATTCCTTTGTGGAAATAGCTAAAAGGTTGTGGTGATTTACCTCGAAATTGCAGCTGAATATTTCGAGCTACAGCAGTACCTTGCTGAAGTGCCTCTGATGCAAACCCAGCTAATGGTTTGCCGTTCTTTTCCAGATATGCCAAATCCCCAATCGCATAAACATTAGGTTGCTCTAGCAATTGCAGCGTGGGATGAACAATTAACTTTCGTTTATTTGCTAAAGAAAGCTCATCTGATATTGTGGGATAATTTGCCTCTACCCCCGCAGTCCAAATGACGGTTGCAGTTGGAATTACCTCATCGTTTTGCAGATGTACAGATTCCAAAGTCACTCTAGTGACTTTGGAAAGCAGATAAACCTCTACTCCTAGTTGATGTAATCGTTTATGAGTGTAAGCTCCCAACTTTTTTGGCAGTTCTGCCAGTAAGCGATCGCCAGATTGCAGGAGAATCAACCTCACTTGGGGCAAAAGTGTGGGGTAGTCTCGACGCAAATGACCTCGAAGCATTTCTGCTAAAGCACCCGCCACTTCAACACCGGTTGCTCCACCGCCGACAATTGTAAACGTCAGCAGTTGTTCGCGTCGTGATAAATCAGATTCTTGAATAGCTCGCTCAAAACAAAACAAAATCTGATTTCGGATGGCGATCGCTTCTTCTAACGTTCTCATGGAAAAAGCATATTCTGAAGCTCCAGGAACTCCCAAAAACTGGGTTTGGCTTCCAGTTGCTAGCACAAGAAAGTCATAGCTAATTAAACAAGTATCTGTTTCAATAGTTCGTTTTGAAAAATCAATTTGCTTAACCTCAGCCATTAAAAACTCAATCTTAGACTTATTCCGCAAGAAAGAGAATCGCCGTAAAATTGTCCGAATCGGATAAGCAATGTACTCAGGTTCTAATTGACCTGTGGCAACCTGATACAACAGTGGTACAAAGGTGTGATAGTTGTTGCGATCGATTAATAGTACATCTAAACCAGAATCAGCTAAAGATTGTGCAGCTTGCAACCCACCGAATCCAGCGCCAACAACGACAACGCGGCAACTGTTCATCCTTCCCCTCTTAATTTACTTAAGCTAGTCGGCCAAGTTATTAACTGTCAATACATTGATGATAATGACACTAAGATAAACTGACAGGGGAAGTACAGAAAACTACTATTCCTAATCAGCGTAGGGTAGGCACTACCTTTTTATATAATGCCCACCCTACAAAGATCAATTATCAGATTTCATTTGGGATTGATATACATTCCAAACGAAACTTCTACCTTTAGAAGTAGAAAATCATAACTTCTCAAAAATCTAGAAAACCGATCGCTGTTTATTAAATTCTCACGTAGTGAGCAGGAACCCACCGCCTACCATGTTGTGTTTTTTCCCAATGCTCAGGAATCAACTTTTGATGAATAACTGGCCGCCGAACAACATTAGGTCTATGAACACACATTGGCAAAAAGTCATTATTTAAGCATTACTTTAGTCATAATGCTTTTTATAAAGCTACTTATTTTCTGATTTTTACCACTTTGCTAATCCAAAATATATTAATTATCAATCATTTATAAAAGATAAAATTCCCGGCTTTTTCAACAAAAAGCCGGGAATCTATGACTTTAAATTCTTACAAATTAAACGGTATTGTCCATATCAACAGTTTGTGATTTGATAGACAAATCTACAAAATTACTTTTCCAGCTGTAATTACCAACCATTTACAACGTCGCCACAAGTTCCTTTAAGCGATCGCGTCCATCGCGAAACACAGGCCAACCATCCCCCACTAACACAGCTTCCACTCGGCTAAGTTCTGCTAACCTCTGCACAGAAGCAACAGCCTGCTCTCGATTCAGCAGCTTGTCATCAGGTAATATAGTCAAACTACCTGCCTTGCGTGCCCTTACTAAATCTCCAGTAATCAAAGTCGTTTCCTCCAATAATAGAGCCAGTTCGCCGGGCGTTTTAGAACCTTGGAGTTCAATCACCTTTAGTCCGGGTACAAATTCCTCACCATCAGATAGCCAGCGATCGCAGTGTAGGGGAAAAGTGTCTTTTTCTGCCACAGGGCCGGCTATCTTAGCATAAGTTTGATCGGCAATTTCTTTACTTGCCCTGACATGTTCAGAATTCGTCAACACAATCCAACCCACACCACCGAGGGATTGCAAATGATTCCAATCATGGTTAGATAACGCTACTGGGTCAATCAAGATGTTGCCATCTGGGCGAATCCAGGCAATCCCATTGAAATCAATATTTCTTGCCGGATTGAAACTAGACCAGCTATAGAGATCGGGACGATGCAAAGATTTCATGATGATTCTGGATTAGTACGTTCAATAATTGACTATTAATCTCAATAATTCAGTATATAGGGGACTGGGGACTGGAGATTGGGGATTGGGTATCGAGAGTGCTGAGTTAGGAGTTAGGAGTTAGGAATTAAGAGTTATTCTCCCTATTTCCCCAGTCACTAGTCCCCAGTCCCCAGTGTCCACTTCTTCCTTTCAATTGGAAATTTGAGTATACTACGATAAATCTATCGATATTATGGTTTTATTCGGGTTTACAGAAATTGTCGTACAAGAGGGAAAGGGGTGAGTCAGATGCAGCGCCAAAAAATATCAGCGAAGGCAGGCCAATTTACAGAGTCGGTGATTCGAGAAATGACAAGGGTGGCACTGCAATATGGCGCGGTGAATTTAGCGCAGGGATTTCCTGATTTTCCTTGTCCGGCTGAGTTGAAGCAGGCAGCTTATGAAGCAATAGAGGCGGATGTTAACCAATATGCTATCACTTGGGGCGATCGCCCATTTCGGGAAGCGATCGCCAACAAAGTTCGCTGGTATCTCGGCTTAGATATCAACCCCGAAACTCAAATCACAGTTACTTGTGGTTCCACAGAAGCAATGGCAGCTGTGATGCTGGCCACAGTCGATCCCGGTGACGAAGTAATTGTATTCGAGCCGTATTATGAAAACTATGGCCCCGATGCGATTCTAGCTGGTGCTACACCCCGCTATGTGACACTGCATCCTCCACATTGGACATTTGATGAAACACAGTTGCGTCAAGCTTTCAATGCTAATACCAAAGCCATTATTATTAATACACCCCACAACCCCACCGGCAAAGTCTTCACCCGTGAAGAACTCACTTTAATTGCCGAACTTTGTCAAAAGTGGGATGTACTAGCCTTCACTGACGAAATCTATGAACACATTCTCTATGATGGCGCTCAACATATTGCTTTAGCGAGCCTTCCCGGAATGGAAGAACGCACAGTTACTATTAACGGCCTATCCAAAACCTATAGCGTTACCGGATGGCGAGTCGGTTATATTTTAGCAAACCCAGAATTGACAGCAGCCATTCGTAAAGTCCATGATTTCTTAACAGTAGGCGCTCCTGCACCATTGCAACGGGCCGGAGTTGCAGCCATGCAACTGCCACCATCCTATTATGAAGAATTAGCCAAACTCTATCAGCACAAACGAGACAACATTTTACAAATTCTAGATCGAGTAGGCATTCCTTACTTCCGTCCCAAAGGCGCATATTATGTTCTTGCAGATATTTCCAAATTCGGTTATAAAACCGATATTGAATTCACTTACCACTTAATTAAAAATATTGGTGTTGCTGTAGTTCCAAGTTCTAGCTTTTTTAGCCAACCTGAAAAAGGACATTCATTAATCAGATTCTGCTTTAGCAAAACACCTGAGACATTGCAAACAGCGGGCGACAGATTACTCAAACTACAACTTAATCTACAACCAATATCCTAACAGCTTTTTCCAATCCGATCTTTGCGCTCTTTGTGTCCTTTGCGGTTCGTTTTAACATCTAAATTTATTAAAAATTTGTAATATTTAATTTGTTGCTAATAATAAATAGCAATTATAAAAAGTATGTCTCAATTGTCAAAATTAATGTTTTGACGAACCACTAAAAACGCAAAGTACGCAAAGAGAATAAATACAATGGGTTACAAATTTTTTATAACTGTTATATGACTACTTACGACAACATTTTGCAAGCAATTGGTAGAACTCCATTAGTCAAACTTAACAAGATTACCGAAGATATTCACTCAACTATTTATGTCAAAGTAGAATATCTTAATCCCGGTGGCAGTACCAAAGATAGAATAGCCTTAACCATGATTGAAGCCGCAGAAAAAACAGGTCAACTCCAACCTGGCGGTACTATTATTGAAGCCACCGCAGGTAATACTGGCGTAGGACTAGCTTTAATTGCAGCAGTGAAAAAATATCGCTGTATATTCGTCATGCCTGATAAAATGAGTCAGGATAAAATCAATTTGCTCAAAGCTTATGGTGCAGAAGTAGTTGTTACTCCCACATCTGTACCCCCTGACTCACCAGAAAGTTATAACGGTGTAGCAGAAAGACTTGCCAAAGAAATACCCAACGCCTATAGACCAAATCAATTTGAAAACCCCAATAATCCTTTAGGACATTACTTAACTACAGGGCCAGAAATTTGGTCAGATAGTAATGGTAAAGTTGATGTATTTGTCGCTGGAATGGGAACAGGCGGTACAATTTCTGGAGTTGCCAAATATCTGAAAGAGCAAAATTCAAATATTGTAATTGTTGGTGCAGATCCCGAAGGTTCAATTCTTTCCGGTGATACACCCAAATCTTACAAAGTTGAAGGAATTGGAGAAGACTTTATTCCCAAAACTTTTAATCGTCAAATAGTAGATGAAATGGTTCGAGTTAGCGATAAAGAGTCATTTAATATGGCTCGTCGTTTAGCACGGGAAGAAGGTTTATTAGTAGGAGGTTCGTGTGGTACAGCGGTAGCCGCAGCATTGAAGTATGCAGCTAGATTAACAGAGCCAAAGTATATTGTAGTGCTATTACCAGATACAGGAAGAAATTATATTAATAAAATTTACTCCGATGCCTGGATGCAGGAAAATGGGTTTTGGGAAGGTACAACAGTTAGAAGTACTAAAGTTGGAGAAATTCTTGCTCAAAAAATAGATTTTCCTTCGCTAGTTGCTGTTAGTCCTCGCGATACCTTGAGCCAAGCCACAAACTATCTGCAAAAGTTAAATATTTCTCAGCTACCGGTGATTGATAATAATCATGTAGTCGGAAGTGTCAATGAAGCTTCTTTAATGAAATTCCTTCACGATGGTATTAACTTTTCTAATCAGGAAGTTTCAGCAGTGATGGGTAAACCACTGCCAATTCTTGATGAGGAAGTTGATGTTTCAGAAGCTTATAGGCTGCTTTTATCAGGAACCACAGGCATTATTATTAAGCGCGGTGATGTTCCTATTGGATTAATTACCAGAGCAGATTTAATTAGATATTGGATTAGCCAAACCCAAGAATAATCGAGGAAAAATAATGGAATTTGAAACTAAAGCAATTCATGAAGGTCAGCAATCAGACCCCCAAACAGGTGCAGTGATTGTCCCTATTTATTTGACTTCCACCTACGAACAAGAAGCCATAGGTCAGCACAAGGGATATGAATATTCCCGTACAGGAAACCCTACGCGTACTGCTTTAGAAGAGGCTTTAGCTTCTATCGAAAATGGTAAATTTGGTTTAGCATTTGCCTCTGGCTTGGCTGCAACCACCACTGTATTAAGTCTGCTCAAAAGTGGCGACCATATTGTTGCTGGCGATGACTTATATGGTGGTACTTATCGTTTGTTAGAAAAGGTTGTCAGAAATTGGGGCGTGACAACTACCTATGTAGATATTGATAATATTGCTGATTTTGAATCTGCAATTCTACCAAATACTAAGTTAATTTGGATTGAAACTCCTACCAATCCTTTGTTAAAAATTATTGATATTGCAGCCTTAACGAATATTGCCCGCAAACACAATCTCATTTTAGTAGTTGATAATACCTTTGCTAGTCCTTATTTTCAAAGACCGTTAGATTTAGGTGCTGATATTGTAGTTCACAGCACTACTAAATATTTAGGGGGACATAGCGATATTATTGGTGGTGCAGTTATCACATCTAATGAGCAACTATACACTGAACTGAAGTTTTATCAAAATGCGATCGGAGCTATTCCCAGTCCTTTTGATAGTTGGTTAGTGCTGCGAGGAATTAAAACTCTAGCTGTAAGAATGCGAGAACATGAAAAAAACGCTTTATTTTTGGCTAAATTTTTAGAAAAGCATCCTAAAGTTGAGCGAATTTATTATCCAGGCTTACCTACCCACGAACAATACCAACTAGCAAAAGAACAAATGTCTGGCTTTGGGGGGATGATTAGTTTGGAATTAAAAGGTGGTTTTGCTGAGGTTGAAAGATTTGCTTCTCGGCTCAAGTTATTTTTGCTGGCTGAAAGTTTGGGAGGAGTTGAATCACTACTTTGTTATCCCACGAAAATGACGCACGGCTCTCTACCAGAAGCAGAAAGACTTAAGCGGGGAATAAAAGATAATTTAGTTCGTCTTTCAGTAGGAATTGAGCATCAGCAAGATTTACAAGCTGATTTAGAAAATGCTCTTTCTTGAAAATAGGGAGTACGGAGTGGGGAATGGGGAATAACCATAAGGGTTTAGCGATGCTAAACCCCTACAGCGTGTAGATAGAGATAGAGAGATTTTCATACTGTTGTTGTCTAAGTTGAAAGCATGTCTAGCTTCAAGTTAATAGAAGTTAACAAATCATAGCTTAATATAAGTCAATAAATATTTTTCGAGTTATTTGTAAAAAAAAATTACATTATTTTCTATTCAAATGTAACTCTACTTTCGATCCCCAACGAAAAATTGGTTTATAAGATTAAACCCTACTTACAAATGGGAGTATGTAAGCCTTAATATGTAGGAATCCCCAGAAAAAGAACAGTAAATATCTGGAGAATTAATTTGAATTACCGGTAATTATATCGGGATAGTAGGTTTATAAATTCTGGAGAAAAAGCCCCATTGACTGCTAAAAAAGATAGGGCTAGTGTTATAGGTAGTCCTAACAAGGACGTTGTTAATGCATCAATAAATCAAGAGGTATTTCCTATGATGATGATGATGACTGAAACTATGACTTCAGAAATGCAAGCTTGTATGGATGCTTGTATGAGCTGTCACAAAATGTGTATGGAAACCATGACTCACTGCATGAGCAAAGGTGGTATGCACATGGATAAAAGCATGATGAGCATGATGAGCATGATGCGTGATTGCGCTGAAATGTGCATGATGTGTATGAACATGATGATGGGTGGTTCTGAGTTCGCGGAACGCACTTGTATGCTGTGTGCAGAAATGTGCGATCGCTGCGCTATGGCCTGTGAAATGATGAGCGATGATGCCAAAATGATGGAATGTGCTGCTGCTTGCCGCAAATGTGCAGAATCTTGCAGATCTATGCACATGATGACCGCATAACTCTTCGACTTCGCAGAAGTTTCTCTGCAACCTAATATTCAAGCGCTCAGGCTCTTTGGGTCTGGGCGCTTGAAGTAAGAACTTTTTGAAATGTATAGCGGGCAATAGGCAAAGAAGCGTTTATTCCATCAAAATCAAACGCAAAGGATCTAAACACACAAACCAAGGAAAAGGTTTGTCTTTGATAGTTATCCATTTTTCTTTAAAAACTTCGGCTTGCAAATGATAATCTTGAGAATTATTAGCAGCAGAATGTAGTTTCAGAAATAATGTCATTCGATGGGGTGTTTCACTCGTCCGTGCTAGCCAACAAGGGAAGGTGTTTTCACACGATGAGTCGCTGGTTAAGACAATTTGATGGGCACGAATGCCGATGTGAGACAGTTGAGTGTTGGTTGCTTCCACGACTTGGAGAGTACAACCCCAATCAGTCGCTTCTACCTGTTGCGATGACTGAAGAATAATCCGGGAAAAGTTTTTGCACCCAGTGATTTGGGCAACACCGACAGTAGTGGGATGCTCGAAAATATCGTATTTACTACCATGATGCACGGCTCGACCATGCTCTAATACCAACAGATTCGGGCAAAGCCGATAAGCTTCTTCCATATTATGGGTGACAAATAAAGCCACGCCTTGGTAGTCAGCAAGCGTTTGTGTCATTTGCTGCTCTAATTGACTACGCAGATGGGTATCGAGTGCAGAAAAAGGTTCATCCAAAAGCAATGCTTCTGGTTGACTGGCCAATGCTCTTGCTAAGGCTACCCGTTGTTGTTGACCTCCTGAAAGTTGGTGTGGATAACGATCGCCTAATCCCTGCAACTGCATATTTAATAATAGTTCTTCTACCTGTACTCTAATACTCCCTGCCGACAATCCTTTAGGCAAGCCAAAAGCGATGTTTTGCGCCACAGTGATATGCGGGAACAGCGCATAATTCTGCACCAAAAAACCAATGCGGCGATCGCGGCTAGGTACATTAATTCCTTTTTCCGAATCAAACAACACTCTACCATTTAAAACTATCCGCCCTCTTGTGGGCGTTTCTATCCCCGCAATGCACCGCAAAATCATGCTCTTACCTGCCCCCGAACCCCCTAATAAACCCAAAGGCTTGTTATCACTAGTAAAAGCAACTTTTAAATGAAAGCTAGGAAGTATTTTCTCAATGTCTACAAACAACCCACGCAACTCAAAATTAGAGTCCAGCCGATAAAAAATTTCTCCCCCTGCTCCCCCTGCTCCCCCTGCTCCCCCTGCCCTCCTCTTCTCCCTCACTTCCTGCCAGAAGTTAACCCCAATAATTCCAGATAAAGAAATCACCATAATAGCGATCGCCCAAAACCACGCTTCTTCCATTGCTCCCGCTTCCACAGCAAAGTAAATTGCCATTGGTATTGTCTGGGTTTGTCCGGGAATGTTACCGGCTAACATTAATGTCGCGCCGAATTCTCCCAACGCACGGGCAAAAGCGAGAGTCGTGGCAGCTAAAATCCCAGGTAGTGCTAAGGGTAAACTAATACGCCAAAAAATTGTTCTTTCTGTTGCACCAAGGGTTCTGGCTACTCGCAGCAGATTGCTATCTATTTGTTCAAAGGCTCCGAGTGCAGTTTTATACATTAACGGGAAAGAAACAACGGTAGCGGCGATCGCAGCACCATACCAAGTAAAGACAATGGTGAAGTCAAAAGCCTGCATCAATTTCCCCACAGGGCCATTTTTGCCAAAAAACAGCAGCAACAGAAAACCAACAACTGTCGGCGGTAAAATTAAAGGAGCAATAAAGATACCCTCAATCAAAGATTTCGCTTTGCCACGATATCCCAGCATCCAGTAGGCAGCAGCAATGCCCAAAAAGAAAGTAATAAATGTGGCAAGTAATGAAGTTTTGAGCGATATCCAAAGCGGCGATAAATCCAATGGCATAGTTGCGTAGGGAAAAATTAGCTCAACTAATCCCTAATTTACCAACTTTAGTTTCAAAAAGTTGGTAGAAGTTGGTAAATTACATGACAAACAATTAAGGAAATCGAATAAATCCGAAACACACAATATTCATATTGGAGAATATGTCAGGACAAAAATATATTTTCTGTTATGGGGTCTAGAGTAGAGTCTTTGTATCATTCTAGACAGCCTAAAAAATATAACACTTATGTCAGTCCTGAAAAAAATCTAAGAGGACATTAATTTATGGCTATTTATGGCACTCCTGGTAATGACAACCTTAACGGTACCGAATCTGCTGATATCTCGATTTTTGGCTATGGAGGTAACGATGTTATTAATGGCAAAGGCGGAGACGACATCATCGATGCTGGAGAGGGAGATGACTTAGTTAACGGTGGCAACGGCAAGGACACTATCCTGGGTCGTGGAGGCAAAGATGTTCTCTACGGAGACGCTGGCAATGATGTTATTTTCGGTGAAGCAGGGGATGACTTTATATGGGGTGGAGCAGGCACTGATATTTTACTTGGAGGCACAGGTAATGATAGCTACCTCATCTCTGCATCGACAGGAGATACGGCTGACACCATTACTGAATATAGTAACCAGGGCACTGATACAGTTTTATCTTATACCAGCTACACTCTAGGGGCTAACCTAGAAAATTTGACATTACTGTATGCGAATACTGCTTTCTATGGTGGCGGCAACAGCCTCAACAATAAGATTACAGGAAATGATTACTCAAACTACCTTAATGGTTTCGCAGGAAACGATTACATAGAAGGCAAGGGCGGAAACGATTCTATCTTTGGTGATGATGGGATTGACAACCTCATCGGTGGGGCTGGTAATGACTCACTTTATGGTGGGAATGGTGGTGATGTACTCTTTGGTGATGAAATCACCAATGGTAGCGGTACTCCCGCGGGTAATGACTACCTCAGTGGTGGCAATGGTAACGATCTGCTCTACGGGGGACGGGGAAATGACACAATGATTGGTGGGGCAAACAATGATTTCCTCAGTGGCTACGGTGGCAGTAGTGGCGAAATCGACAGGTATACTGGCGGTACTGGGGCGGATACATTCAGCCTTGGTTACAACGGTTCTTTTACCACCATTGACTATTTAGGCAGCGGATATGGCATTATCACAGACTTCAAGCGGTCAGAAGGCGACAAGATTAGAATTGGCGGTACTCTCAATAGCTACACTCTCCAAAAAAACTCGAATTTCAGTGGTGGCGCAGCTTTAGATACCCTCATCTACAGAAATGGCGATCTAATTGCTGTTGTTCAAGATACTACAAACGTATCTACTGCTTTAGACTTTGTTGCCTAATTATTGTTGGGTTTGCTTTCATACCCTATGGGATGTGGCTAAGCAGTCCTAAATTATCCATCAAAAGTTAGATCCCCGACTTCTAATAAAAAATCGGGGATCTTGGCGATCGCTAATTTTCACACATCAGATACGATTGAGATCGGTCACCAAACAGTTTTTCAATTAGTCGAGTTTAGTACTGTAGGCACTAAAACCATAAGCCAAAGTTCCCTTTAAATTAGCTGGCGGTCTCAGACTTTGATTGATAGCTTTCGCAAATGGTAACGGAATTCCTTTAATAGTTTCTGGCAAGATTGCATATTCTTCTGTTGGTTCAACAATATACTCTGGACACTTAGTTTTCATCCCAGCATTTGCCAACATTTCTTCTATTTCAGCAGCTAAATATTGCTTTAGATAAACTGGATTTCTGCTAAATGGGTTCAACTTTCTGACAAAATTATGGATGATATGAGAAGGACAAGCTCTGTTGTGAAAGGAATGATTAAAAACAAAAATTCCACCCGGTTTTAGTACGCGAGATATATCCGCTAATAAATTTCTCAATTGTGCATCTGGAATATGCATAAATACACAATTAGAAATTACTAAATCTATAGAATTATCTGCCAAAGGTAATGTTTCAGCAGAATTGCAAATTATATTAAACTCAGCTTCTGGGAAAAAATCGTACTCTTGTTTAACTTTAATTAATCGCCGTAATAAAGTTTCAGAAATATCAATGCCATAATATTTTTCACATCTCAAATTTTTAGCTTTAGAGAGATGCAAAGGTGCGCGACCATAACCGCAACCAATCTCCAGAACTGAATCAACAGATTTATTTAAAGGGAATTTATTCCAAGTACCTCCAGGGGTACCAGTTAGCAAAGTGTAATCTTGTTTGATGGGCGATCGATCTGCGACTGCTTCAATTTTTTGGGAACCATAGTATGTTTTACCAATTTTATCCCAGGTTTTTTTGTGTTGAGTACTGTTCAAATCTTTGTAGTCGCTAGGAAAATAAATTCCATCTCGTAATTCATAGTCATCTAGACTGAATTTTACATTTGCTAATTGAGTCATTAGGATTATTCCCCATAAATAATTAAATCTGTTTTCTGTTATACTCTTAACTCAGCATTAACCGCAAGGAATTTTTACTTAACCGCTTCTTTTGGAGAAAGTTCAGAATTACGCTTTATATCAAGCCTTAGGCATAGTTTAGCCCAGAAAAAGGCAGCGCAAAGCCACTGAACTTTCTAATAGATAAAGAAACCCCACTTTCCAAAATAGACGGTGATAGGATAAATTACACAGCGATCGCACAACAATATCCCTCTCCAATTGCCAGTCCCCATTTCTAATTCTGTAGTCCTACGGAGAAGCTACGCTATCATAAGTTCTTGGACTGGAAGAATCGGAGGCTATGATGGTAGAAGGGTCACAACAAAAACGGGTAGTAGTTGTTGGTGCAGGTTGGGCAGGTTTAGGAGCAACCTACCATTTAGCAAAACAAGGCTATGATGTGACACTTCTAGAAGCAGGTTCTTATCCCGGTGGATTGGTGGCAGGTTGGCAAACACCCGCAGGAAAATCTGTAGAAGCCGGCATTCATGGTTTCTGGTATCCTTACAGAAATATTTTTTCCCTCATCAATGAATTAGGAATTAATCCTTTTACTACTTGGACTCGTTCTTCCCAATATTCGCCTGCTGGACTGGAAGTTGAATCACCAATTTTTCAAGATTTACCACGACTTCCCGCACCTCTAGGAACTTTCCTCTACACTCAGTTTAAACGGTTGCCATTAATTGACCGACTCAGCGCCTTACCTTTACTTTCTGCTGTTGTTGATTTTGATAATTCTGATGCAGCTTGGCGGCGCTATGATTTTGTCACTGCTCGCGAACTGTTCAAAGATTTTAATGTTTCTGCACGACTTTACCGCGACGCTTTTGAACCAATGTTATTGGTAGGTTTGTTTGCTCCTGGCGAACAATGCTCAGCCGCTGCAACTTTAGGGATGCTTTACTATTTTATTTTGGCTCATCAACCAGATTTTGATGTGGTTTGGTGCCGGGGAACTGTAGGAGAAAAAATATTTCGTCCTTGGGTGGAACGTATTGAAAAAGCTGGTGCGCGGATATTACCCAAGCGGCGGGTAACAGACTTAATTGTTGATAGCAATCATCGAGCAAAAGCTGTGGTTTGCGGTGATGAAGTTTTTGATGCCGATGCTGTGATTTTTGCAGTCGGCATCACAGGTATGAAGAAAATTGTTTCAACTAGTCCGAGTTTACAAAGTCGTGAAGAATTTCGGAATCTGAGTAATTTAGGAGCAATTGATGTTTTAGCAACGCGGTTATGGTTCGATCGCAAAATTGATATTCCTCGTCCTTCCAATGCTTGCTTTGGATTTGACGCAACTACAGGTTGGACATTTTTTGATTTAAATGCCCTACATGATGAATATCGCAATGAACCAGGAACAGTAATTGAAGCTGATTTCTATCACGCAAATCAATTTCTGAATTTGAGCGACGAGGAGATTTTAGCAATAGTTCAGCGTTATTTAGGAACTTGCATACCAGAATTTCGCAAGGCAAAGCTAATTGATAGCAATGTAATTCGCCTACCTCAGGCAGTGACTCACTTTGCACCTGGTAGCTACCGTTATATGTTACCAACTAAGACTAGTTTTGAGAATGTGTTTATGAGTGGAGATTGGATTGTTAACCGTCATGGTTCCTGGTCTCAAGAAAAGGCTTACGTTACTGGTTTAGAGGCGGCGAATTTGGCGGTGTCTTATTTAGGAGAAGGTCAGCCATCTGAGATTTTACCTGTGGAACCGGATGAAGCACACATACAAGTGGCGCGATCGCTCAACCAAACAGTACGTGATTTTACCAAATCTATCCTGCCTGAATTTTGGTTGCCGTAAATTTTAGGGATGTATATTTGTACATCCCTACTTCTTGCAAATACAGAAAATTTCAACGAAAGTGAAGTACACCATTCGATCTGATAGCTAGAGTCCCTTTTCTGACTCCTGCTATATCGTGAATCATTAATTGTAATCTAAATTCGGTAAGCTAAAGAAAGTTATTGCGATAACATCCTTATAATGTAAATCAAATCACATAAGCTTATGGAGCCAGACTCTTTACAAACCGAGGTGATTCTCACGCATCCGCGTGAGTCCCTCGGTAGAGTGCAACTTGATTGGACACCCCAACCTGGAAACTATCTGGATTTTGAAGGTAAAACCTACGCCGTTCTAGAACGCCGTCATCGCTACCAACTCAAGGCAGGACGCTACCGTTTGCATAATATTGCCATTTACGTCCAGTCTGCAAAACGACCATCAGAGAAAAGTTTGGTAGAAGGACGTTGGGTCATTGGTGATGCAACTTGTTGCTACAATGCTCACTCAGAAATCATTCGCTGTGCAGTCAACCCAGATGGGCCTTGCGAATCTTGCCGCTTTTATGAAAAATTAGAAGTTAAGAGTGCGTGATGAGTTAGGAGTTGGGCATTGGACAAACAGGGCATTGGGCATTAGTTTTTCCCCGCGTCCCCGCGTCCTTGCGTCTCCCCATCTCCCCACTTCACTCATCCCCCTCAACTCCCAACACCAAACACTTCCCCCACCGTTAACCGACTACCATTAACAAAGTCCCATCCGGACTGGGGACGTTTACCAGCTAGCTGAACCTCTCGCAACAGCAACAAACCTTCCCCAGTCTGGACAATCGCCCCAATTCCTTTAACAATACTCACTACAACTCCTGGTCTATCTGATATATTTGACAAATCAGGCAATTTATGTAATAGTTCTTGGAACTCTGGTGTTAGCTGGCGATCGCCCTCTGTTCTCAGGGGAACAGAAGCAGTAATTTTTAGCGGGTTGTCACGAAAGGTAGCTGTGCAGTTAGGATAAAAGCCTCTAATTTGATTGTGTAATTGGATAGCGCTTTTTGACCAATCCAAACCATAATCTTGTTTTTGAATCAAAGGTGCATAAGTAGCTTCTGAATTATTTTGCGGTATTGGTTGAATTTCTTTACTTTCCAACTTCAACAAAGTTTCCACCAACAAATCCCCACCAATTTCAGCCAGCCTTTGAGCTAAATCTTGAGCATTATCGAGTAATCCAATGGGTGTAGTAGCTATTTGTAGCACTGCGCCAGTATCCATGCCAGCATCCATTAACATGGTGGCGATCCCCGTTTCCGTTTCACCATTATACAAACACCATTGAATCGGCGCTGCACCTCGATATTTCGGTAAAATCGAGCCGTGGACATTAATGCAGCCCAATTTTGGCATATTGAGGATTTTTGAGGACAAAATCTGTCCATAGGCAACAACAACAAACACATCTGCATCTGATTGTTTGAGTAAATTCAAAGTTTCAGTGTCTTTCTTTACTCGCTCTGGTTGCCATACTGGTAAATTGTGAGCAGTGGCGATCGCTTTTACAGGTGAAGGAGTCAGTTTATTTCCACGTTCTCGACGTTTATCTGGTTGGGTAACAACTGCCAACACCTCAAATTTAGAATTATTTAATAACTTTTCTAAAGTTGGGACAGCAAACTGGGGAGTACCAAAAAATACGATTTTCATCAGCCATTAATCATTAGTCACTAGTCACTAGTTAATGGTAAGTGCGCCCCTGATAACTGACAACTTTTAAGTTAGATATTTATAGTTTGGTTGTTTGGTGGTAAGATGTTATCGTATTTGTTGAAACTATAGACTGTTTGATTAACTTAACTATATTAAGTTAGCAACAATAAAAGTTCATATCAACTGCATCGCCCTCTAGTTAGGCTCAACGGGCTGCGTGCTTACGAGTTTCTAGAGTGTCTATCAGGTATTTATTGCTGCTGTGCTGATATTTTGATAAATTTCAGCACTCAACGCAGTTGCTTTTGTAAAAAAGCATTGCGTTCCGAATGTTTCTATACTTTAGGTTGCAAATTCTAACTTAGGGTTGCTGGCAGCAATATTTTCTGAGTATTATGTATTATGTGTCTGCTTTCCCAGCTTTTCACGTAACGCCTCACGTTTACCATTACCGGGGTTTGCACTGAATATAGTGTGTAAGCTGCCTTAGTTGATTTTTGCTAGCGATCGCTAAGATAAACTTCAACAGTGCAGTTTAGCTGCTCTAACTTTGCTATATAAATTAGCTCAAAATTTAAGCTAGATACCCCTTAAACACTGGCGCTTATGGTGTGGCTAAATCTTGTCTACACCATAATTATAGATCTGTAGTAACTACTGAGTTATCAACATAGTTACTATACTCGCATATTTTCGGAAAAAAATATTCAGTAACGTAAAAAGAAAAGATGTACCTAATGATACAGATTTTTTGTAAATTTGTGCAAATAAAGAAATTATTTAGTAAAAGCTTTTAGTTTCTTGTTATACATATAATTATCGCCTGCTCCATTGCTGCATAGGTATTGCTCCTCACATAAGCAACCGCCCCTCTAGAGAGTCTACAAATGCTTAAACCCCTTTTGCTGTCAGGATGGTTCCGCGCCCAACCATTTCTCAATTACGTTGTCGTTGTGATATTGATCGCACCTTTGTTAGGGGCATCCGGTCACTCGGCTTCAGTAAAATCCGAAGTAGTTAAACCAACTTCGATTACTGAAGAGTCTGAGCCTGTATCAAAGGAAATAGCTTTAGCTGGGGAACCTGAGATAGCTGACACATTAACAGTACGAGTTAACTCATCAGCAGAAGAACTCGATTCTGTGCCAACACAAAGCGCTACTATTCAGGAACCGCAAGTATTACCAGAAGAGAAAGAGTATAAAGTTGAGTCTTTTGCACAAGCAGATAGTTCTCTCTCAAGCAGCAATTTAAATGTTCCCGATCCTCTGGCAGAAGTTGAACTTGCACCCTTAACAGATGTTCCTGTTGGTCAAATTAAATTAGTGCAAAAACTCAAAGCTGCTAATATCAAATCTTTGAAAGAGGAAAAAATTTATTTACCTAGAGAAAAATCTTTTACTAGATCGTTGGTAGCGACTCAAGTACCACCAATTATAAGAGAGCCACAACCAAGCATAACAACCGAAATACCTAATACCGAACCAGTAGATGAGTCACAAGCAGAACAAATAGATCCCATCGGCAGTCCTCATCCTATTCCTTGGAAATGGATTACAGCTACTCAAGAAGCTATTAGTTCTAACGGTGGTTCTGGAGTGCGCCACTACCGCAGCGTACCGGTGATTTCTCCAGATGGAAAATATGCTGTTTATAGCCGAGTGCAACTAGAAGTAAAACCTGAAATGTACAACAGCCGTGTTACCAGCGTTCTGTTTGTACAAGATATGCAAACTAAGAAATTGTGGGTGATGGCTTCAACTACTCCTGTTAGCGATCCCTTATTAAAAGCCAAAGCTTTCAAGGCGGTGTCAGCAGAAGAAACTGATTCCAGCGGTCAGATTGGGGTATTAGTTCCTGTTAGTTGGTCGGAAAAAGGCGATCGCTTTTTAGCACGGAAATTTGAAGGCGTATTTAACACAGGTGATTCTACAGATAGCGCCGTGATTTGGGATCGGCAAAAAAATCACGCTAACACTGTGGCTCCCGCTAATCAAGAACAAGATGATGAGAAGATTGCAGTATTGTTAGGTTGGAGTAAAAGCCAACCCGATCATGTCCTATTTCGTGCAGGCGAACTAGGTGAGGAAAACTGGCCTTTGGTCAAAGTTGCTAATGATGGCAAGACCGTGACTACAACAGATGACGATCAACCTATTACTTTCGGGAAACAGGTTACAGAAATTTGGGCAGGCCCACAAGTTGCTTATCGATAGATAGGCGATCGAAAATTCGATGGACTCCCGTTGTCATCACAACTGATAACGGGAATTTTTTTCGTTTATAGCAGTTTAAAAGATAAACTGATGGTAAAATCTCGACGCTAAAAGACTTTCAACCCTGTTGCCTATTGTCTATTCCCTGTTCCCTGCTATAACTGTCAGCTGTCAATACCAACGTCCGTTGCAACTCTGGAAAAACCTTAGATACCTTATTCAAGACATAATCACCATAAGTTCCTTGAAAATCGTGAACGCTAGCGCCATCCCAGCGTTGTTTTTTGTCGTCATTTATCAATAACCCGTCTAATTCAATCCGCTTCACCTCAGCATTAAAATTTGGATCGAAGAAGAACGGGAACGAAAGGCGATCGCGTCCTGACAAATTCTGAACCCGATGAGGTGTAGAACGATATAAACCTCCCGTCATCCGGTCTAGCATATCGCCAATATTGCACACAAAGGAATTAGGAATAGGAGAGGCAGCAACCCAGCCTGATTTTGATTTCACCTGCAATCCACCTGAATTATCCTGCTTGAGAATAGTTAGGATACCGTAGTCAGTATGTTCGCCAACTCCCCATTTATCTTCAGAATCTGACGGTGATGAATAGGCAGGGTAGTTAAAAATACGAAACAGTATTAGTGGATCTGTTGTGTAGCGATCGCCAAAATAAGATTCTTCGAGTCCCAAACTTAGAGCAATACCAGCCATCAGCGTGTGTCCAAGCTGGGTCATTGCCTCCATATATTCAAGTACTGTCTCACAGAAAAGCGGAATATTAGCTGGGAAGAGGTTAGAACCATGCATTGGGGTACCATTTTGCACCAGTGGATGTTCTTCTCCCAGTTGGGCACCAAAGTAAATACCTTCCTTGCGATCGGGTTTACCGGATGTGAGTTCGCTTCCTATTGGGAAATACCCCCGCCATGCTTTACCACCCAAAGCCATGCGGATTTTTAATTTAGTTTCTAAATCCTGGGCAAAAAATTGTCGGCTAAGTAGTTCTAAGCGTTGTTGTAAATCCTCGTCTACACCGTGTCCAACAATATAGAAAAACCCACACTCGCAACATGCTTGTTTAATTTGAGAAGCGACTGTGTAGCGTTCATCTGTTCCAGAAACCAAGGCGCTAATATCAACGATAGGAATTTGCGAAAATCCTTCATTCACAACTGGTGAGATTTTCATGTTGTTATCCTCGTCGTTGTGTGCGGTTTTAGATCGTCTAAACATGATTATGGCGCACACAGACATTGGTCAAACATTTTATCTCGAACGACACGGCGATCGCCAAAGGCTTTAAGACTCCAGCGACTACGAATCAAATCGCGTATGGGATATTCGTTGAGTGCAAGTTTCTCCGTCAATAAGGTAGTGCGATCCCCAATCTACCAACGCCATCTGATGCTTAAACCTCACCTACTCTAACAAGACTCGATCGGGACTTACGCACAGGTAATGGAAAATCGTAGACGCGGAGCGGCTTGCCGCAGGCTACCACAGAGGCACAGCGAAAAGTATGAGCGCCGGCTTCCGGCGAACATAACTTTTCAAGACAGAGGTCACGGAGAAATGAGAGTTTGAGAGATATTTTGCGTAAGTCCTATTGATTTTAAATCGAGTTCTATGGTAGCCTGCGTTCATTCATTAAATACTAATCATCTATCGACTTACCGTACTTTACGCTAATTTGCATTAAATAGGAATCGCCCTTATGCCAAGAGACTGGTTTGAATGGCACGATCTCTACAACACTGAGCCAAAATTGCAACAGCGTCTAGAAATCGTGCAGGAATATATTGCTTATAGTTTGAATGCATCCGCTGATGGCCCTATTCATATAGTTAGTGTTTGCGCGGGTGATGGACGAGATTTGCTAGGAACTCTAAAAAATCACCCTCGTAAGCAGGATGTTTATGCGCGACTTGTGGAAATAAATCCAAATTTAGTTGAGCGTGGACGAGCAACTATAGAATCTTTGGGTTTAGACAAGCAAATTGAGTTTATCAACGATGATGCAACTATCGCTGCTAACTATGTAGGAGCAGTTCCAGCAGATATTGTGCTTGTGTGTGGTGTTTTTGGCAATCTGCCTGAGGAAGGCGAACTGAATCGCTTATTGGATAACTTGAGTTTTCTGAGTAAAGAAGGTGCTTTTGTTATCTGGACTCGCGGACATTCTAATGGTATTCCCTACTCTGACAATGTGCGAAAAACTTTTGCTGCATCGGGATTTGAGGAATTGAACTTCAAGCTCACAGCTACAGGAGACATGGGGGTAGGTATTCATCGTTACCTTAGCAAAAATTTGACTGTACCCAAAGAACAACAGTTATTTGTGTTTTCTGGCGTTGCTAATAAAGCGAGATAAAAAATATGTCTATTCAAAATACGATATCCAGCTGGGAAGACCTTTTAGAGACTGCTAGGAAAAATACTTCTGCTCGTAGGGTCAAAAGACCAGGACAATCTCCTTCTACTGCACCAATCTCCAGTGGTTTAGATAAACTTTCCCCAAATGCAGAAGCGCCAGTTCTCCTTTATCGAGATACTAATTCCTGGTGTCCTTTCTGCGAACGAGTTTGGTTTGCCCTAGAAGAAAAGGAAATTCCCTTTACAACAGAATTCATCGATTTAAGTAATAAGCCCCAATGGTATATAGACCTGGTTCCCACAGCCCTTGTCCCTGGTGCAAAAATTGAGGGTAAATTAGTATACGAATCTAAAGATATTCTCCTGGCTTTAGAAGAACGATTTAGCAATCCCCCCCTACTTCCTGAAAATCCACAGGAAAACGCGATTGCCAGACAATGGGTTGAAGATGCCGAAACCAATGGATTTAGAGAGATTGCCTTTAAATTCTTAAGACAAACGCCTACAGATGCTGATGAGTTAGCAAGTTTCCAGGCAGCATTTGAAGCTAAATTAGATGAGCTTGAGCAAGCCTTGGGTAAATATCCTGGCCCCTACTTTGTTTCAAGTTTTAGTTTGGTAGACATTATGTATAGCCCTCATCTAGATAGATTAGCGGCTAACTTGCCTGTATACCGAGGCTATCACATCAAAGGAAATCCCCGTTTTCCTCGGATCGATACTTGGTTTGAGGCGCTTAATCAGCGTCCTGCATATCACAGGGTGAAGTCTGATGACACCACAAATAATTTACTTCTGCGTCGTAGATGGGGTGCAACGCCAGCGGGAAATCCATTGCCACTGGATGCAGCAGCTAGCCAGGAAATCCAATATCGGGCAGAAGCCGCTGAACGGCTGAGTGATAACCGCGAAGTTGCAATCAAAGATATTTTGAAAAACTCTGGGGTGCAAGCTTTAGCAGCAAATGGCGATATCTCAGCGATCGCCGAAGCAGTTGATTTTCACCTCAGATTGCTGGCAGACTATCTAATTAATGGAGATAATGTCCCATTACCTTGGGGTAGAATTGGTGGAAAAGAAACTGTCGATCCAACTTTAGCTGCTGTTGGCGCCATTACTCTTGCTTATGTGAGAAATCGCATCTGTGCGCCGCGAGATATGAGTGCTGGCGCAGCAACAGCATTTCGGGTAGCAGCAGATAAAGTGTTAACATGTATTTATTAGGAGGGTAGGATTCATAATTCTGAATTAAAATAGTCTTGATATCTGGCGAGTAAATCTATGCCCATTTTAGAATGTGGAAAAACCATGCCCTCGAAGGGCATGGTTTTTGATAGCAGTCGAAGCATAGTTTAGGAAATAACGGGATCGTAAAACCCTGACACAAACAGCTTTGTTTGCCTGTTGGCTGTTGCCTGCTATATTTAACCAGGGAAAGCGTTGAATATTAAAGCTCGTAGCAATTCGTGATGCTTAAAACTAAGGCGTTCGCACTTTATTTGCACCAAACTATAACGCGATTTTAATTTTACAAATACTAAGATTAAAATTACGGCTACTTATCACCTCTTTCCCATTCAGGTATGCCGCCTTTGACCCGACGGATGGGCAAATTTGCAATTAAAGCTGTGGTGCGTTGGTTGCTTTCTAAAGAGAACTCTAAGCCTTCTGTCTCAACTTCGACATAGCGACAGACGACATCTAGGATTTCTTGCCGCATTTTTTCCAACGTTTGGGGGTCGATGTCAGCGCGATCGTGAGCAATCACCAATTGCAGGCGACGTTTCACTTGAGTTCGACTGCTATCAGGGCCACGAGAAAAAAGTTTTTCTAGAAGTTCAATCATTACGAATAGGTCTGGGGCCGAGACTGGGAAATTAGGTTAAACAATCTTTGTTGAGAACAACTTTCTAAGACGGACGAAGAAGTTGTCTTGGGAGGAGTCGATATCAAGAAATTCGACGTTTTCCCCTTCCAATCTCCGAGCAATGTTCTCAAAGGCTGTGCCAGCTAGAGAGTGAGTTTCCCCTAATACCAAAGGTTCGCCGCGATTGGTAGATACAATAACACGCTCGTCGTCAGGGATTACCCCGATCAAGGGGATGGCGAGAAGTTCCTGAACATCTTGCACTGACATCATATCATTTGCTTGCACCATTGCGGGTCTAATGCGGTTAATTATTAAATGAACACGCTTAACCCCTTGTGCTTCCAGTAATCCAACTACTCGGTCTGCATCACGAACTGAGGAAATTTCTGGCGTACTGACAACTAGCGCTTCTTTTGCCGGGCCGATCGCATTTTTAAATCCATTTTCAATGCCCGCGGGGCTATCAATAATTACATATTGATACTTTTGCGCTAATGCATTCACCAATAACTTCATCTGTTCTGGTGTGACTGCATCTTTAGAACGATTTTGGGCTGCTGGCAAAAGTACGAGATTGGGTTGCCGCTTATCCTTAACTAAGGCTTGCTCTAAACGACACTCTCTTGCTAGGACTTCCACCGCTGTATAGACGATGCGGTTTTCCAGCCCTAGCAGCAAATCTAAATTTCTCAGACCAAAATCCGCATCAACCAAGGCAACTTGACGGCCCATTTTGGCTAAAGCCATGCCCAGATTTGCTGAAACGGTGGTTTTACCCACTCCTCCTTTACCGGAGGTAATCACAATAATGCGAGTCATGATAGAAATGCGGTCAATGAGGGTTCAGGAAATATAAAACTGTAAATGCAGTATAAAGTATGAAGTATCGTATCAAGTATGAAGAAATGTCTGAATCTCTAAGGCGAGAATCAGCTATGAGTGCTTTTTTATAGCGTTTTTCGGTTATGTACAATACACTTTGCCACAGGAAAAGGGCTATGGATTAAAGTAGTGTATTCTATCTACATGAAAATCGCTATGTTTTATCCTGATATCCTTAAATCTTTTAAGTAAATATTCAGGGTTGTTTATCGGTCTTGATCGATTGGTTTCTGGAAAAATCAGTAGCCCTAGCGATGCGAATTCCTTGGGGGGTAATATGTGCCACCTCTGGAGAAAACTGCATCGGCGATTTTTCTGGTGCCCTAGCCACAGCATCTGCGATCCGCAATTGGGTTGGTTCCATTTGCAAGGCCATAATCAGACACGAAAGATTACCTCCAGCACCAGCATGAGCGATTCCACGTAGACGACCCCAGATGATAATATCTCCATCTGCAACTACAATACCACCTGGATTGACATCTCCTAAGATAATTACTGTACCAGGATGACGTATTTCTACTCCAGAGCGTACAGTCATTTCCAAATAAAGGGCATCTGCCTGGGGTATGGCTGTAGCTTTTGGCTCTGTATTCAGGGAAGTTACGGGTTGTAGTTGCTCTACTGAGTAACCAGAGGTGACAGCAGCGATCGCAGTTTGCCGACGACTAGTCGAAACTGATACTAATCGCAGCTGAACATCGCTTAAAGCTTCGGCGAGTTCTTGTAGTTGTCTGGCATCTACTAAGCGGTCTTGTGCCATTAGATGCACGGGGGTGTTAGATATGCGGAAGCGATCGCCAGCGTTCAGGCGCTGTCTAATTTGCTGCCAAATATCAGACCAACTGACTTCGGATGCAGGTACTTGAGATTCCGGCGGTAAAATTAATAACAGTCGTCCCCCTTCACTTTTGAGCTGGACTTGAATATTCTGATTTACCCGCTGTCCTGTTAATGGTGAGTCACTGCTATTTAAATCAGTCAAGATATTTGCGGAATTTAACTCTAAATCCGGCTTCGCAGGAGTTGACTCTACTTGTGCAAGCTCAGTATTTGATTTTAAATACAGCAGCACAGAATTTAACTCGGCATCCGGGAGTATAGAATCCGATTCTAAGTCGGAAACAGTAGCACTTTTCTCTACCTGGGAATGAATAAAGTTTGGTTCTGCATTAGGAGGTGCAGAATTTGACTTTAGATTGGGTAATGCGGAATCAGAAGTCATGCAATACTAGCCAAAAGACAAGGGACACACCGAATAATTACCAATATTAGATCGTTTGCAAAATTCGACAACATTCTTATAACACTTTAGATTTGAGATTTACGATTGTTTAGTACTAGGTTGAACCGAGCTAGGGGTAGCGTCTGGGCAAAAAAGCTCGATTAGATAAGATTTTGGGGGCTTTGTATATCGCAATCATTCTTCTAATTAGTAAATAGTTGGATAACAATAAGTTAATTCCTGGAGACGGGGAACGGGGTTGGAGCAACAAAAAATAATGTATGCGATCGATTTTGCCTAATTATTTATTAGACAAAAAAGACCTAAGTGGTTCAAAACGATTATTATCTTGACTGGGCACTTAAAGCTGTTTTGGTCAACCGTTGAAAAGTTGTTCTCAAAGCATCGGCATCACCGACATTACCAGGAAACAGCACCACGGGCAAATCGGGAAACTGGGGATGATTGGATGGCGTTAGCACCATTGAACAACCAGGTAAAATTTGACCGAGTAAGCGGGCTGAAGTTAAAGCTAGTCCGGTACTCAAGACATCGTTTGAGGTAATGCCACCCTTACTAATCAAGAATCCGATATCAGATGGTAAACTGCGGACAATATCCATCAATAAGGCTGAAACCTTGGCGCCAAACTCCAATCGTGTCTTGACATCCTGAAAAGTCAGTTCCTGACGGCTGGTATAAACCACCGATGTTTTACCAGCCTCATGTATTAATCGCGTACTTTCCTGAATTTCCCCCAGGAGTACAGCCGATTGATTTGTTTGATTATCAAGCAGTCGCGCTACATCGACTTCAATTCCCACAGTTCCCTCTACTTGCAACAATGCCTCTAACTGCTGAGTAGTTTTTTTAACATGGGAGCCAACAATCACCGCACCTGGTTTGCCTTGGCGCACGTACTGTGCCATATTTTCAGCTGCGATGGGTTGGGGAGGTAAAGCAGCTAAAGCCGTTAAAATGCTGGCAGCACTACGAAATAAAAAGCGTTTACCTTGACTTGCTGCTGTTAATATATCTAGTGCAAAGCGATCGAGGTCGGCTTGAGTTTCACCATCGACCACAGCACACTGATTATTAGTCAGTTTTAGCAAGCGTTCTAGACTACCAGCGCGAATATCAGTTAGGAGAAACCGTTCTACTGCTTCGGCCTGAATTTGTCCTTGGGTTTTTTCTTCGACGTACTTGGGCAAGTAACTATGATGGTAGCTGAAAACCGAATCGCGGGCAAATTCTGTTTCATGGACTGGGGTGGGTATCCCGTCAATGATTAAATAATGCACGCTCTCACGGGTGATGCGTCCGCCCTCAAAAAATGCAGGTACGAGAAAATGGGCATCAAAAGGGCCGAGTTCTTGAGCGATCGCATCTGTTTCAATGGGATAATGTCCGCGCAAGGTAGAATCAGAACGACTGACAATCAAAAAATCGTCAATTCCTTCAGCTTTTAAAGCAATTTTCAGATTTTGGCAAACTTCTTTGGTGACAGATGCAGCTGACTCTGGGGTTAGGGATCTAGTGTTAGTCAACACAAAGAAAATTGGTGAATCATCCTGCAACCCACTGCGTAAAGTGTCTACATCCCAGTGCATTAGTAGTAAGCAGCTGTGGACTGTTTGAGAACCTGTAGGATCGTCATCTAGGACAATTATTTTGGGTTTGTTGCTCATTTAGATGAACGGGCGATTGTTTTCTGGGAAAGTATTGGGCAACTAGAAGTCGCTACTACACAAAGCTTAGTCCACGGAGGTGGACTAATACAAAATCAAGGGTTTTCTAACCTGGGTCGGCAGGTAAAGTCTTGTGTAGCCGTGACTTCTAGTCCCCCAAGCTTTAGAAACATTTTGTTAACCTTTCTGCAATTTTCTGATTTCTGCTTGCACATCGATCGCAATCTGCAATGATTGATTTAAAAGTTGAGCGTATTCACCCGCTTGACTGCTAACTTGTAAAGCTTGGAGACTAGCTAAATTATTGACAAATAACTCTTGATTACTAGCAAGCAAATTTTTATTATCTCGCAAAATTCGTTCCGTTTTCAGAGCGCGGACTAAATCTTCTCGAATCAGTTGCAAGGCGGCGGTGACTCGATCTCGGTCATGGATATTGCTTTCTACGTTTCCTGATGCTGCCAATTGGTCATTGATATCGATGGCGCTAATCAGGTCATGATATTTATCAACTTCATCTAAAAGTATTGTCAGTCCTTCAGGAAAGGTCAACTGTCGCCAGAGCGATCGCCCCACTAAAATCGGGATTGGCACTAGAATTAGTAAAAGAATTCCGAATTTAATTGAAGACCCAATTGTTGGCAAAATAATAAACGCATAAACAAAGCCAACGATAATTGGCGTTAGCGCCAGCGTCACCAGCATTTCATTGATCAAAAACCCTAATCGCTTCTTGCGATCTCGCAAAACAGAGGGTCGAAAAACGTCTTCTGGGTCGAACCCAGTCAAGCGTCTCAGTTCCCCTTTACTAACTTCCAAGCCTATTAAGTCCGGCTGCACGGCTGGATAACTCCTATGGAAACCCAAGTTGCGTATTTATTTTAATCGGGTTTGGTAGAGAAGCAATGGGTGATTACTTATGTTTAAACTATAATTCTCAATACCTACCTTAGAGAATGGCATCATTCAGGGAACCAGTTTTCATCTAAAATTTGTTCTAAAGAGCCGATGGGTATCAAGGGGAATATGTCAATGGCGAGTTGAGAGCGATCGCTTGCTTCTGTCCTTGCATCTTGATAACATTCATCAAATATTTCTAAAATGTAAGGTTTCAAGCTAGGGCTATCTTTAAGAGCTTTTTTAATTTCTCTGCGAAAAGTCCTGATTTCCCCTTTCCAATGTCCTTGATTACGTTCTCTTTCGTTATCCCAACACTTGAGTTTTAGTAGATGTTCAAGAAGCTTAATTAATAAACTTTCAATTGCTCGCTTCTCCCTTCTACCCATAGTTTCTAATTCTTCCAACAAATTATCTAAATCCACAGCGGAAAACTGTTTAGCGCGAAGTTGATTGATTGTTGTCCTCAGCCAAAGGTAATAATCTTGGTCGTATAAAGTCTGAGTTGTTGGTTGTATTTGTATCACCATACACTTGATTTAGCTCCTAGTAGTAGTTGTGGCTGCTAATACCACATACTCATTATCCCTCATGCCGAGGTTATGAATTTTAGTCACGCTGCAATGCTATAAATATTCCTTAAGTCTAAACAAAAGCTTACTAAAAGAATGAGGTTTTAATTTATCAAATTATTGAGAATGTTACGAGAACCCATAGTTCGACCTCTACATTTTCAGCCCTATAAATCGATTATTACTGAGGGGTAAAAATGGCTAAAACTAAAGCAACAGATATTCTCTCACTAATTGAAACAGAGCATCGTCAAGTTGAGCAACTTTTTGCACAAGCTGAAAAAGCTAAGGGAAGTAAATTACAGGAACACTTCAACCAACTATATAAAGCACTGAATTTACATGCTCGAACTGAAGAATTAGTCTTCTACCCAGCTTTGCGAGAATACGATGAAACTGAACAATATGTTGAAGAAGCTGAAGAAGAACATGAAGAAGTTTCTTTAATTTTAGAAGAAATTAAGGCTCTGAAACCTACTGCTCCTGAGTTTAAAGAAAAAATGAGTGAATTAAAGGAAGCAGTTCAGTACCATGTGGAAGAAGAAGAAAGTGAAATTTTTGGTGCTGTGCGCGAGTGTATGGATGACCAAGAGCTAACTGAATTAGGTCAGGAATTTCAGAAAACTAAAGCTCAATTAGAACCAGAAATTGAAGCTGCTTTAGCCAAATAATTTAACTGAATAATCATCCAAAACTCAACATTACAATCAGTCTTGTAGACAATTAAAAATCTCGACTTGGAAGCAGTAGTAAATCTCAATCTTTTGTTTTTACATTGATTCATCTTGCACTCCGACTGCTATTTAGTCGAGATTTTTTTTGAGAGCTAGTCCATTAAAATTCACAAAATTTGTTCGTCAACAGGTACAAAAATGACTGCTACAAATGGTAACCGTAAAATTCGTTATGCCGTCGTTGGTTTAGGTTGGTTTGCCCAAGATGCTGCTTTACCTGCCTTTGCCCACGCAGAAAACTCAGAATTAGTTGCATTAGTCTCTGATGACCCGACTAAAAGAGAAGAACTGAGCAAGAAGTACGGTATAAAACTGACTTATTCATACGAAGAGTATGAGAATTGTCTGACAAGTGGTGAAGTTGATGCAGTTTATATTGCCTTGCCCAATCACTTGCATCGTGAATACGCTGTACGGGCTGCTAATCAGGCAATTCATGTGTTGTGTGAAAAGCCAATGGCAATCACAGAACAAGAATGTGAGGAAATGATTAAAGCTGCCAATGATAACGGCGTGAAACTGATGATTGCCTACCGCTTACATTTGGAAGAAGCAAATTTACAAGCGGTGGAAATTATCCGTTCAAAGCAAATTGGCGAACCACGAATTTTTAATTCTGTTTTTACTCAACAAGTACAAGAAGGCAATATTCGTCTACGAAATGTAACAGGTGGTGGAACGCTCGACGACATTGGCATTTACTGTATTAATGCTGCGCGTTATCTATTTCAAGATGAACCAATCGAAGTATTTGCTGTAGCTGCTAATAAGGGAGAACAACGCTTCAGCGAGGTTGAAGAAATGACTAGTGTTATCTTACGTTTTCCCAATGAACGATTGGCAACGTTTACCTGTAGCTTTGGGGCAGCTAGCGTTTCAACTTATCAGATTGTAGGTACTAAAGGAGATCTGCGAGTACAACCCGCCTATCCTTGGCAGGGAGAAATCAAGCATTACCTAACAATTAATGGTGAGACTCAAGAGCGTACTTTTGAAGATCGCGATCAATTAGCAGCTGAATTTACTTACTTCTCTAATTGTATTCTTGAAGATAAAGATCCAGAACCATCTGGCATTGAAGGATTGATTGATGTTAGTATCATTCAGGCGCTTTACGAGTCAATAAAAATTGGTCAACCTGTAAAGATAGAAACTCGCGATGCCTACGGCGGTAAACTACGCCATCAACGTCCCACGTCATCTCAAAGTATTAAGCATCCTCCCGCTGAGGAAAGTCCAGACTTAATTCATGCCGCTACACCTTCAGGTTAGTCATCAAGCTTAAGTATCTTTGACACACACAAATCAAAAGTTATTGTAGGGGCACAATATATTGTGCCCCTACTCATATCGTCTATTTAATTGAAAAACGCCGCATACCCCTAAACCTTAAGGATAAAGACCTCTGTCAGTCAAGGCTTGCGCTACTCTACCTACTCCCAATGTATAAGCTGCTAACCTTAAAGAAACTTGCCGTTTCTTCGACTGCTCAATCACTTGGCGGTAAGCCTGCACCATCAAATGTTCCATTTCGCGGTTGACGCGTTCCTCATCCCAAAATACGTAAGACAGACCCTGCACCCACTCCAAATAACTCACTACTACACCGCCAGCATTAGCCAAAATATCTGGTAGCACTGTCACACCCCGCGCCTCTAAGGACAAGCTAGCCTCAAGAGTCACCGGGCCGTTAGCCGCTTCCGCAACAATCTGCGCTTGCACCTGATTGGCGTTTTCTTCAGTGATTTGGTTTTCCAAAGCTGCTGGTATCAAGACATCGCAAGGCAAAGTTAATAAATCTGCATTGCTAATTGCTACTGCTTCCGGAAAACCTACGATATTCTTGTGATTTTCCGCAGCGTAGACTTTCAACTTGGGAATATCAAGACCATCTTCGGAAAATAGTCCTCCAGCACTCGTGGAAACAGCGATAATTTTCGCTCCCGCTTCATATAGTAAATCAGCTGCGGCGCCGCCAACATTACCAAAACCTTGGATGACTACTCGCACTCCTGCCAAAGATTTACCTTGGTCTGCTAGCGCTTCACGTACAGCAATCATCGCGCCGCGTCCGGTTGCCATTTCGCGTCCCTTGGAACCACCAACAGAAATCGGCTTCCCAGTCACAACACCCGGTACAGCATGACCGACATTCACGGAGTAAGTATCCATCATCCAAGCCATTTCACGGGCAGAAGTACCCATATCTGGTGCAGGAATATCGACGGAGGGCCCGATATCTTTAATCAACTCGCTGATATAACGACGGCTGATCCGTTCTAATTCTCCGACACTATAACGTTTTGGATCGATCGCAATACCACCCTTACCGCCACCGTAAGGAATACCCAATAGGGCACATTTCCAAGTCATTAGCATTGCTAGGGCTGAAACTTCCCGCAGTGTCACAGCCGGATGATAACGAATTCCACCTTTGTAGGGGCCTAAAACATCAGAGTGCTGCACCCGATGTCCAGCGAAAACTCGTATTTCTCCGTTATCTAATTTTACAGGAATCGAAACTGTTACCACTTTGCGTGGGTGGCTGAGAATTTCTATCAATCCCGGATCTAACCTTAATTCCTTAGCCGCAGCTTCGAGGTAACTACAGGCTTGATCGAATGGACAAATATGCGCTGGAGAAGCAGGTTCCAACGGTAACACAGATGCTAAACTCATAAAATTTTCTCCCAATCGCGCCCTTTGCGCGAACCGGATCTTATATATTGCCTAGCTTATCCTCTTTTTTGGAAAAATAGGAATTTTGTAGTTTTTGTTACAGTTTTATTAAAGGTGATGTGCATTAAAATTTTTCAATTTGACAATCGTTTTCCTAAAGCGATCGCTGCATTCTGTCCGCCAAAGCCAAAACTCAAACATAAGGCATAGCTAATATTACTGAGATATGCTGATGTAATTAAGTTTAAATCAAACTCTGGTTGCCGTAACCCAACGCAAGGCGGTAAAATTTGATGCTTTAAAGCCATCAGCGAAAAAGCCACGCCTAAGGCTCCGGATGCTCCAAGTGTATGACCTGAGCTTCCCTTGGTAGAGCTAAGTGCTACACTTTGGGGAAACAAATGCTGGATTACCATACTCTCCATTTGGTCGTTTAGCTGGGTAGCTGTACCATGAGCATGAATGTAATCAATATCACGTGGTAATAAACAACTACGTTCTAGACATTGTTTGATAGCAGCGATCGCACTTTTTCCCTTAGGTTCTGGAGAATTAGTATGATATGCGTCGTTGGTTAAGCCGAAACCGAGAATTTCACCATAAACTTTTGCTTGACGCTGTTTTGCCAACTCTGCTGATTCCAAGACAAACACAGCTGCGCCTTCGCCCAAAACTAAGCCTTCGCGATGCACATCAAAAGGATAAGCGCCAGTTTTTGCCAAAGCACCCATTTGCCCAAATCCTGCTAAAGTCAAAGGTGTAATTGGTGCTTCCACTGCGCCTGCGATTGCTCTTTGACATTGCCCAGTTTGTATAAGTAAAGCTGCTTGGGCAATAGATAAAATTCCAGTAGCACAAGCTACCATTGGCGCCAAAACTATCCCAGACGCGCCAATTTGTCGCGCAGTTGCGATGGCATTCATGTGAGGCAATGTATCGAGCCAATTTTCTAAACATGACGCCGCGATGGAAGGACGCAGCGATGAAGAGAAATTCTTTGCGTCTTTTTCAGTGCCTGCGTCCTCATACATCTGCCGCGCCAAGACTTCCCAAGATGCTTGATGAGAACGACTTGAGCCAATAACTACAGCACAATCCGCTAAAGGTGAAACTAAGCCAGCATCTTGCAAAGCAGAAGTAACAACCAACTGAGTTAGCATTGCTAAATCAGTTGGCTTTTGACCAATCAAACCTATAGGAAATGGTCTAAGTTCTGGAAATGGTTGAAGTAATCTAATTCCAGATTTTCCTGCTAGCAAATTTTGCCAACTTTCTTCTAAACTTCCACCCAAAGCAGAAACTAGACCAATACCAGTAACAACTACTTTCACAAATTTGAGAATTAGGAGACGCGATTAATCGCGTCTCTACAAGAGTGATAAATTATTCTCCTTGTCTGTTCTGCTCCTCATCCTCTTACTGCGCTGGTATTTTCAAATTTTCAGCACCTTGGGTAACTTTAGCAGAGTCGATGCGATCGCCTTGCTGAATTTTGTTAACTACATCAAAGCCTTGAGTAACATTGCCAAATACGGCGTATTTACCATCCAGGAATCCTATATCTGCTAGAGCAAAATAAAACTGTGAAGAAGCAGAGTCTGGTTGTTGCGAGCGCGCCATTGCTACCGCACCTTGCTTATGAGGCAATACAACCGGTTGAGCAGTAGCATCAAATGTTTGATTGTAAACTGGTGTATTTGAGCCTTTTGACTTAATTTCTAAGGGTATATAGCGAGCATTTCCAGTTTTGGGGTCAATATAACTACCTGTTCCCAATTGCTCTACGGGAAAATTTGGGTCTTTGCTTTGGGGATCGCCGCCTTGAACTACAAACGGCTGGGGTTGTTCTGGAGTTCCGCGTTCGACTCTATGGAAAGCTAAGCCATTGTAGACACCCCTTTGGACTAAATCTACAAAGTTACCAGCTGTAATTGGGGCGTTAGTACCGTCTACTTCGATAGTAATTGGTGAGCCTTTAACTGTAAGCACCACAGTAGCCTTGCCTTCGAGCCTTGGTAAATTGGCGAATCCAGAAACGTCATTAGTACTTTGAGATACAGGCGTTGCTTCAGTAGTTGTCTTAGTAGTTGCCTCACTTGCGCTTGAGGTAGCTGTCGATGTTGGAGAAGAAGTATTAGAAGCGACTTGCTGTGTTGAACATGCTCCCAACATCAAGGCACTGGCGATCGCAACAGAAAGCAAAAATTGTGAAATTTTTAACCGCATTGCTAGTTACTGATTTAACTTAAGTATCTTATCGTTTTAAAGGGAATTGGGCATTGGCCATTGGGCAAGGAAAAGCAATAAATTTAATCTTTCCCCTTTCCCCTTATCCTCTTCCTATGCCCCATGCCCCAATTTCCTAAAGCCCTTCTAACGATACTTCCAAAAAGCGAGCTAGCTTTGCGCCTTCTGTTTCTAACTCTGTTAAAGATAACGGTTGTCCAACCCTTGTTAAGGGTATATCTCGCCGGTTCTTAACGCGGAGATAGAGGGCACGAAGGGGATTAATGCCTTCTTTGACAGTTATTCGCACAGATTGTACATCTTCTATGCGACCATCAATTTCAATGCGACGGTTTTTGCCAGGAAATCCCCAACGAAATATTTTAAATGTGCCGGTTTGGCGATCGAATTCGTTGTAACCGCCTCCCACATCCCATAAAATCACCAACCATAAGTACGTGGCTAGTAGCAAGCCAGCGGTGCCATATAATCCCATCACCAATCCTTGAGGGACGAATACCAGTTGAGTTGGATCGGTAACTATGAGTAAATTAATTTTTAGGTAACTGGATATGCCAGCCAGTAGAAAGCCTGTTGCTCCCAAAGTAACGATAGTTGCCCACCAGTAGTTACTAAACCGACGAGAACCGAGAACGTTTTGATGCAGCAAGCGATCGCCTTTGTTAATCGTTGTTGATGCCGTCATTGAACTACCATTGCCTGTGAGATACTCTCTTTAAGAGTCTGCCATTGAATCGGGATATATTGCAACTGGATTAGGGCATCGGGAATTGGGCATTGGGGATTGGGTATGAGGATGAGGAGGAGAAAATTCCTAACTCTTAACTCCCCACTCCTAACTCCCAATGCCCCATTCCCAACCCCAATTGTTTAGATTTCTGAGAAAAGTTGTGTCAAATTGTAAAAATTCTGATATTCATATATAAATATACGTTCGTGTTAAATACCCGATCCGCTTGCGTGTGTCTGGCCAAAAACGAACTAATATGATAAGTTAAGAATCATTAAGTTACCACAAGCTAAGTTACTAGCCAGTGGTACGTGTAATGGCATAGGTCTGAGAAATGCTGACTTCACTAGACAGCAAGCTCTCAGAAATTCAGTAGCTTTATAGGCTGTTGAAATTGTCAAAAAAACGTTAATTCCTCACGGTAGTCGCTAAGAAAGCAAAGCTTTAAAGTGGCGCTGGTTCAAAAACGTTGCAATTTTAGTAAAAAAAGAGGATTTTAGTCCGATGACCATCGCAGTTGGACGCGCCCCAAGTACAAGAGGGTGGTTTGACGTAGTAGACGACTGGCTCAAGCGCGATCGCTTTGTATTCGTAGGTTGGTCGGGATTACTACTGTTTCCCTGTGCATACCTAGCATTAGGCGGTTGGCTGACAGGTACAACCTTCGTCACCTCTTGGTACACCCACGGTTTAGCCTCCTCGTATTTGGAAGGCTGTAACTTCTTGACAGTGGCAGTATCCACCCCAGCAGACAGTTTAGGACATTCCCTATTGCTGTTGTGGGGGCCAGAAGCCCAAGGCGACCTCACCCGTTGGTTCCAACTGGGTGGATTGTGGCCATTCGTAGCCTTACACGGAGCTTTTGGTTTAATCGGCTTCATGTTGCGGCAATTTGAAATTGCGCGGCTAGTAGGAATTCGTCCCTACAACGCTTTAGCATTTTCAGCTCCCATCGCGGTATTCGTCAGCGTATTTTTGATGTACCCCTTGGGACAATCATCTTGGTTCTTTGCTCCGAGCTTTGGTGTAGCCGGAATCTTCCGTTTCATTTTATTTGTCCAAGGTTTCCATAACTTCACCCTCAACCCCTTCCACATGATGGGAGTAGCAGGTGTGTTGGGTGGTGCGCTGTTGTGTGCGATTCACGGAGCCACCGTGGAAAACACCTTGTTTGAAGACGGAGATGGAGCTAACACCTTCCGAGCATTCAATCCTACCCAATCAGAAGAAACCTATTCAATGGTGACCGCAAACCGTTTCTGGTCACAGATATTTGGTATTGCGTTCTCTAACAAGCGCTGGCTGCACTTCTTTATGTTGTTTGTGCCAGTTACAGGCTTGTGGATGGCAGCGGTTGGTATTGTCGGTTTGGCACTCAACCTGCGGGCTTATGATTTCGTTTCCCAAGAGTTGCGGGCGGCGGAAGACCCAGAGTTTGAAACTTTCTATACCAAAAACATTTTGCTCAACGAGGGTATCCGCGCTTGGATGGCTCCTCAAGATCAGATCCACGAACAATTTGTATTCCCTGAGGAGGTATTACCACGTGGTAACGCTCTCTAATAGACCAAATATTTTAGGCGGCGCTGGACGCGACCAAGAATCTACCGGCTTCGCCTGGTGGTCTGGTAACGCCCGTTTAATCAACCTTTCTGGCAAACTACTGGGCGCTCACGTTGCTCACTCTGGTTTGATTGTATTCTGGGCTGGAGCGATGACTTTGTTTGAAGTCGCTCACTTCATTCCTGAAAAGCCCATGTATGAGCAGGGGTTGATCCTGCTACCTCACCTTGCCACTTTAGGCTGGGGTGTTGGTGCTGGCGGTGAAGTCATCGACACCTTCCCCTACTTTGTTGTTGGTGTACTGCACCTAATTTCCTCAGCAGTCCTTGGCTTTGGCGGTATCTATCACGCCGTTCGCGGCCCAGAAACCTTAGAAGAATACTCCTCATTCTTTGGTTACGACTGGAAAGACAAAAACAAGATGACCAACATCATCGGTTTCCACCTAATTATTTTGGGAAGCGGTGCCTTGTTATTGGTGCTGAAGGCAATGTTCTTTGGTGGTATCTACGATACCTGGGCACCAGGTGGTGGTGATGTTCGGATCATTACTAACCCTACACTCAATCCAGCGGTAATCTTTGGTTATCTGATTAAGTCTCCTTTCGGTGGCGAAGGTTGGATTGTGAGTGTCGATAACTTGGAAGATGTTATCGGCGGTCATATCTGGGTTGCCTTTATCTGTATTGCTGGCGGTATTTTCCACATTCTCACCAAGCCTTTTGGTTGGGCGCGTCGTGCCTTCATTTGGTCTGGTGAAGCTTACCTATCCTACAGCTTGGGTGCCCTCTCTTTGATGGGCTTCATTGCCTCCATCATGGTTTGGTACAACAACACCGTTTACCCCAGCGAATTCTTTGGCCCTACTGGCCCTGAAGCTTCTCAAGCTCAAGCTTTAACCTTCTTAATTCGCGACCAACGCTTAGGTGCTAACGTTGGTTCTGCCCAAGGCCCCACAGGTTTGGGTAAATACTTGATGCGCTCTCCTACTGGTGAAATCATCTTCGGTGGTGAAACCATGCGCTTCTGGGATTTCCGCGGCCCTTGGTTGGAGCCTCTGCGCGGCCCCAACGGTCTTGACCTAGAAAAAATCAAGAACGATATTCAGCCTTGGCAAGCTCGTCGTGCTGCTGAATACATGACCCATGCTCCTCTGGGTTCTCTGAACTCTGTAGGTGGTGTGGCTACCGAAATCAACTCCTTCAACTACGTGTCTCCTCGCGCTTGGTTGTCGTGTTCGCACTTCGTACTAGGATTCTTCTTCCTAGTTGGTCACTTGTGGCACGCCGGTCGCGCTCGTGCAGCCGCTGGTGGTTTTGAAAAAGGTATCGACCGTGATAATGAACCAGTAATGTCGATGGACTTCCTCGACTAGGTTGGAAAGTTTCTTTCATCACTGACAATCAATTAATTTACAGACTCTTGCGTAAAAGCAAGAGTTTTTTTTATCAAAAATAGAAAATAGCAGAATTCAGAAGTCAGAATGGTTTACGTCCCGCTGCGCTAACAGAATTAGAATACATCGCTCTAACTAACAGACCTATAGCAGTCCTAAATCATTCGCGAACAACAAGATCCCTGACTTCTGAAGTCGGGGATCTGAAGCCCATCGATTTTCACAAATCAAATAGGATTGCTATAGATGGTATACTTCACTAACTTGGAATCTGCTGTATAGTACTTAAATAAAAATTAGAATTAGTAATGCTAATTTCAGAAATGAATAGGGGAAATAGATTAAAAAATCTTTTATTAAAAATAAATTATCAATCCAAAATTATATAGTTTACCAAGGTAATTAATACTATGAGCGAATCAAATTTTATCGATGCTTTGCGCTGGACAGAGGAAGCTAAGGAAAAATTGCAAAATATTCCCTTTTTTGTGCGTCCTCAAGCGAAAGCTAGAATTGAGGCATTGGCTCGTCAAGCTCAGCAAGAGGTTGTGACAGGTGATTTGGTAGAACAGGCTAGGCTTGAGTTTGGGCAATAAAATATTTTTCGATTTTGGATTTTATAACAATTTGGAAAAAGAATATGACAGTTGATAACGATTCTCCACGAAGATGCACTTAATATTTATTAAACAAACCGCCAAGAATGCCTTCTCTACGAGAGGCTTCCGCCAACGCGAAGCGTCTCGTTCGCTCTTAGCGTCTCGTAGAGAAGAGAAGGACGCCAAGGAAGAAAGAATTATCATTAAGTGCAAGTTCACAGAGAATTGGTATTCGTAAGGGCACAATAATGTTGTACCCTTACGAATAATTGATGTGTCGCAAACATTATTTGAATTGGTATTAAATTTTAGATTGGATTTAATACATCAATGTAGATAGTTTTGAGGTCGGGTAAATCTTCTTTTTTATCGATCGCTCAATTTAAGCAATTGAAAACTTTGTTTAAGTTTTCAATTTTGATTTAGTTGAATCCAAAATTTTAAATCTCCAATTTAATCAGCTTCCTCCCACATTCATTGCTGCTAAAACAGCTTTCTGGCTGACATCTGTGTAAAGTGTATTCAAATACTTCATGACCACATCAGTGGAAGGTAAATTTACTAAATTTTCCTCTTCCTTCGCTAGAGGTATTGCTCCTAATACATCTAATATTGTCTCGCTAGCTGAAGGTGTGATTACTACTAAAGATGACTCTAGTGGTTCATTGTATTGCCAGAAAGAGTCTATTTTTACGGAATATTTGTTGTAAGAAATTGATTGTTGAACCTCAGGCGTTTCTGAGGTTACGGTTTCTATCTTGCCACTACGTAGCTGTCGTAAATCCCTGAGAATTTGCTCTTTGGTGCGTCCGCGTAATTGAAAGAGTACAAAAGGGTCTTCACTAAAGCGATCGCCTAATTGATAGTATACCGCACCAATATGTTTACAGGGATTTGCTTTATCAGGGCAAGAGCATTTACTGTGGACATCAGAAAGGGTAAAAGGAAATAAAGAAAGACCGTTAGCTGTGAAAACTTCTGCTATATTTTGCGGCATTTCCCCCGCCAACAATTTGGCAGCGAAAATTGCTTTTTGGGACATAGTTTCAATGACATAACCCCATTGTTCATCGCTAAAAGGTTCAAGGGAAAGGGAAACTTGATAAGGTTCCACTTCACTACCTTGTACCCTAGCCAATACTTTTGCACCTTGAAACTCAATATTTAAAACATTTCCTTGGCGTGCATAGTTTCTAGCACGTTCCAAACGCTTTTTAAAGCGATAAGAATCTAATAAATCTAGCCATTGCTGCGACCACCATTCTCGGCTAGCCTGAAGAGTATAATTAGTCATGATTTTACCTTTTGAATTATTGAATAATATTCAAATTAAGTAATTTAACTTGTCTGCATTAACTTTCATCCTCGTCAATGACTGCATTGCGATCGAGGATTAGTAAGTTACGAAGTTGGTCTGTATCTAGTTCAGTCAACCATTCTTCCCCTGCGCCTACAACTTGTTCGGCTAGTTGTTTTTTACTTTCAATCATGTCGTGAATTTTCTCTTCTAAAGTGCCAGTGCAGACAAATTTATGTACTTGCACGTTGCGGGTTTGACCAATCCGAAATACTCGGTCTGTAGCTTGATTTTCTACGGCTGGATTCCACCATCTATCAAAATGGAATACGTGATTTGCTCGTGTTAAATTCAATCCTACACCACCTGCTTTTAGAGAGAGAATCATAATCGGCGGCCCTTGGGGATCGTGTTGGAAACGATCTATCATTTCCTCACGTTGTTTTTTATTGGTGCTGCCATATAAAAAGAATATTTCTCGTCCTAGCTGTTTCTCCAAATGGGGTTTAAGTAACTTACCCCACTCAGCAAATTGGGTAAAGATTAAAGCGCGTTCTGCACCCGCAGCGCCATAGGCATCGCCTTCTTCTAAAAGTTCTTCTAACATTTCTTCTAGGCGCAGCAGTTTGGCTGAATGATGCTTTCCTAATGTGGTTTGTTTCAAATATTGTGCTGGGTGATTGCAGATTTGTTTGAGTTTGATTAATAAAGCCAAAATCATCCCGCGACGTTGCAATCCTTGGGCAGATTCAATTTCTGCTAAAGATGCTTCTACTACTTGTTGATAAAGTGCGGCTTGGTCGGCAGTTAAACCGCAAAATATTGTCATTTCTTGCTTCTCTGGCAAGTCTTGAATAATTTCGCGATCGCTTTTTAATCGCCGCAGTATAAATGGTTGAACCAACGAACGTAATTGACTCAAAGAAGCCGTATCTCCATACTTCTCAATAGGCATGGCAAATCGGCGCTGGAAGAATTGCCGATTGCCCAAATATCCGGGATTGAGAAAATCCAAAATCGACCACAATTCTTGCAACCTATTTTCTACTGGCGTCCCCGTCAACGCAATCCGAAACGTAGCTGCTAATTGCCGCACTGCTTTTGATTGCTTCGCCTCGGAATTTTTTACATTTTGGGCTTCATCTAATACAATTATCTGCCAATTAACGGTTTCTAACGATTTAATATCCCGATGAATCAACGAGTAACTAGTGATAACTATATCGTGCTTTTTAACTGCTTCTACAAATGTTTTTCCTTTAGGACGTTTATCACCGTGATATTGCAAAACTTTCAGACTTGGCGCAAATTTCTTTACTTCTCTTTCCCAGTTACCTAAAACCGAAGTTGGACAAACTAACAGCGTTGGATTTTCTAGTGCATCTTGTTCTTTGAGATGCAGAAGAAAAGCGATGAACTGAATTGTTTTACCCAATCCCATATCGTCTGCCAGACATGCACCCAAGCCCCAACGTTCCAAGAAGGACAGCCAAGCAGCACCACGTTGTTGATAAGGTCGCAACTGTCCTTGAAAGCTGGCTGGCGCGGGCAAAGGTTCAATGGCTTGATTATTGGTTAGCGCCCCAATTAACTCTTGCAAGGCGCCAGACGCCTCAAAGCTAACCACTGGTAATTTTTCAATTACCTGGGTATCCCCTGTACTCAAACGCAAAGCATCTTCCAAAGACAGCGCCATTTGGTCTTTGCGGGAAGCGAAAAAGGTTTGGGCTGTCTTGATGTCTTGGGGTCGCAATTCCACCCACTCGCCGTTAATTTCTACCAAGGGGCTATTTAAAGCCACAAGTTTATCAAACTCGGCTTTGGAAATATTCTGTCCGCCAATTGCCAATTGCCATTGGAAATTCAATAGACTTTGCAACCCCAAACGTCCCTGCTTTGTCTTTGGGGTTTCGGCAGTAATTTTCAAACCCAAACGGTTCGCCCATCCTTCACGGTTCGTCAAACTAGGAGGTAGAATCACTCCCAAACCGCTATCTTCAAATCTCCATGCCACGGACTTGATAAACTCGTATGCTTGGATGGGGTTGAGAGGAAAAGATTGGGGATATTCTGTTTCTAAACTGGGTGCAAGGACTGGATACAATCGGGAAGCTAGCCCCAAACCCCGCAAAAATGTTTCTTGGGGTTGGTCAATTGTGCGATTTTCATACACCAATCGTTCAACTGGATTGTGCCAAATTGTTGCCGCATCCACCAAAAACTCTGGATTGTCGGCCGCTTGCAGGAAATACGCCAATGTCCAATCTGTTTCGCCAGACTCTGGAGAACGCAGTTGAAAACAAGTACGAAACAGAGTTTTCAGAGTTAGCTGATATTGTAGCGGCATAGTCCAAGCCTTAAGTGCCGCTTCTAGTCTTTCCACTTCAATGGCATCTGCATTGACTCTACCAAATGCACTAGTTAAAGCTGGCAACCACTCTCGTACCGCAGCTGGTAAAGACACAATCGCCTTGCTTTCCATCGCTGATTGGAAACCCAGCATCTCTCGTATTTGGGCATCTATCGTACTATTGAGAAATCCCAGTAACAATTCTTGAGGTTTTGTAGGAAAGTCTACAGATATCGAGTATTGAGCATTGGGAGTGAGGAGTGAGGAGTGAGGAGTGAGGAGTGAGGAGTTAAGAATATTCTCTTGTCCCCTTGTCCCCCCATCTTCCCCAGTCCCCATCCCCTCCTGATAGGTGCGACAAACCAACGGCATCTTCGTAGAAAATTTTTCTAGGCGGGTGCCGTCTAAAGCACTGTCTAAGAGTACTTGCCATTTAGCAACTGTAGAACCATCTGATTGCCGTTTAAGAGTTGGTAAAAACTTACACCGAGAAATTAAATCCAGACTCCAACGGGCAACTTGCGACCAAAAGCGTAAATCTGGGCCCAAAAAGGCATCTTCTCCTTTAGTAGCATTTAGGGGGATAGCAGCAAGAAATTTTACTGCTTGGTTGGGGGTGAGATAAAAACCTTCAACTCGCCAAGGTTGTAAATATTGTGGTGAGTCTGCTTCTAGCTCGAAACTAGCAGAATGAACGGGGAAAATCCCTGCTGTTTCTTTACCAGTGTTTTCTGGTATATAAGTTGGTAGGGCAATAATTTGGGAGTAAGTTGGTAAAGCAATCTCAGTGTTACTAGTTGCTTTGCGCGTCCGATTAGTTGTAGCTACTTGGGGTTGCTGGATGAAGTTGGCAATCGGCATATTTTGGGAACGCAACGACTCGGTTAACTCAACAGATGTCATTGCCAATGGATGTAATGGTATTTCTTCAGATTCATTCGACGCCAAATTTACTCGCGGCGATCGCCAAGTTTCTCCCCAAATAAATAAACCACCATTTTGATTTTTTAGTAACCAATTACCGTGTAAAATCGCCATTTTTAACTACTCAAATTATTGTCAAATTAAATAATTTCAACTGCCAGAATTTTACTTGCTACATAGCTATATTTATTAATTATTTATATATACAATTATATACTGGTCATTTCTCACTCAATTGAGACATTATTAATAATGGATTTTCCAATTGTTAAAGTTTTAAAACTTGGTATAAAATACGAAATAGATTATATGCATCCTCAAGAAGAGGAGGCTGTAAGAGCATTATTAAATAGTGTAATTGTTGAAGGTAAAACTTATCCTCAAAAGCAACCTCTATCCCAAGCAGAATTTTCCAGTTACTGGTTAAGCAAGGATGCCTTTGTTGTCAGGGCATCAGATGTAGATGATACACAAAAACCAAAAGAAATATTGGCAGCATTTTATTTAAAGCCAAACTTTCCAGGTCGGTGTAGCCATATTTGCAATGCTGGTTTTATTGTACAAGACAGGTTGCGGGGTCAGGGTATAGGGCGGTTCATGGGAGAGTCGATGCTCAAGATCGCAGCACACTTGGGCTACGAGGCAGTAATGTTCAATTTAGTCTTTGAAACTAATATAGCCTCAATTACACTGTGGCAGTCTTTGAGATTTGAGATTATTGGGCGGATTCCCCGTGCTGCCAAGCTAGAAAATGAGCAAGTGGTAGATGCACTAATGTTGTATCGGACTTTGCCTTGAAAGATGGCAATCGATGTCCTTAACTGTTGACCGATGAGTGTTAATCGTCAACTGTCAACAGTTAACTTTGTATGTACCAGAAGTCAGCCATAGTGCATAAATGTTAGGATTGCCACAGAAAGAGAATAGCGAAAGAGAAGGAAAAAAAACTGAATGGCTGAAGTTGATAAGTCAATATCCTTCGATGGACGGGATATTCGACTGAAAGTAGGCCTACTAGCTCCCCAAGCTGGTGGGTCGGTTTTAATAGAATCAGGGGATACAGCTGTTTTGGTGACGGCTACGCGATCGCAAGCCAGAGAAGGCATTGATTTTCTTCCCCTCACAGTAGATTACGAAGAAAGGCTATATGCCGCTGGTAGAATTCCCGGCGGAATTATGCGGCGCGAAGGTCGCCCACCAGAAAAAACAATTCTTACCAGCCGTCTGATAGATCGTCCTCTGCGTCCTTTGTTTCCTTCATGGTTACGCGACGATCTGCAAATTGTGGCTTTAACACTGTCGATGGACGAGTTAGTGCCACCCGATGTGCTTGCAGTTACAGGTGCTTCAATTGCTACCCTCATTGCTCAGATTCCTTTTAACGGGCCAATGGCAGCGGTGCGGGTTGGCTTAGTGGGAGATGATTTTATCATTAATCCTACTTATGCAGAAATTGAAGCCGGAGATTTGGATCTGATAGTAGCAGGTTCACCGCATGGTGTGATTATGGTCGAGGCGGGAGCCAATCAATTGCCAGAGCGAGATATTATCGAGGCAATTGACTTTGGTTATGAAGCGGTGCGGGATTTAATCAAAGCCCAGGAAGATTTAGTTGCAGAACTCGGTTTACAACTAGTGCAAGAAGCACCACCAGAAGTAGACGCGACGCTGGAAAATTATATCCGCGATCGCGCCAACGACGAAATTAAAAAAATTCTGTCGCAATTTGATTTGGGTAAAACCGAACGTGATGCCGCTTTAGATGTCGTCAAGGAAAAAATTGAAACTGCGATCGCCGAACTGCCAGAGGAAGACCCAATCAAAGTTGCTGCAACTACAAACTCTAAGGCACTTGGTAACACATTTAAAGACATTACCAAATACTTCATGCGCCGTCAAATCATCGAAGATAACGTCCGCGTTGATGGCCGTAAGCTCGATGAAGTGCGTCCCGTTTCTTGCCAAATAGACCTTTTGCCAAAGCGAGTCCACGGTAGCGGTTTATTTAATCGGGGTTTAACCCAGGTATTATCTGCTTGTACCTTGGGTACACCAGGAGATGCCCAAAACCTCAACGACGATTTGCAAATCGACCAATCCAAACGTTACCTCCACCATTACAACTTTCCACCTTTCTCAGTCGGGGAAACCAAGCCCTTACGTGCGCCAGGAAGACGTGAAATCGGTCACGGTGCCTTAGCAGAGCGATCGCTGTTGCCTGTGCTACCAACAAAAGAACAATTTCCTTACGTGATTCGCGTCGTATCGGAAGTTCTTTCTTCCAACGGTTCCACCTCAATGGGTTCTGTATGCGGTTCCACCCTGGCCTTAATGGATGCTGGCGTGCCAATTATCAAACCCGTCAGTGGCGCGGCAATGGGTTTGATAAAAGAAGGAGATGAAGTCCGTGTCTTGACTGATATTCAAGGCATTGAAGACTTTTTGGGCGACATGGACTTTAAAGTTGCTGGGACGGATAGCGGGATTACTGCCCTGCAAATGGATATGAAAATCTCCGGTCTGTCTTTAGACGTTATTGCCCAAGCTATCCACCAAGCGAAATCAGCCCGATTGCACATTCTGGAAAAAATGCTCGCCTGCATTAGCGAACCGCGCACCGAAACTTCACCCTATGCCCCACGTCTGTTAACAATCAAGATTGATTCAGACATGATTGGTCTAGTCATTGGCCCTGGAGGCAAGACTATCAAGGGAATTACCGAAGAGACTGGTGCAAAAATTGACATCGAAGACGATGGTACAGTGACAATTTCCGCTGTGGATGAGGGCAAAGCTAAGAAAGCACGTAGTATTATTCAAGGCATGACCCGCAAACTGCATGAAGGGGATGTCTACGTAGGGCGCGTAACTCGGATTATACCAATAGGTGCATTTGTGGAATTTCTGCCTGGGAAAGAAGGCATGATTCACATTTCTCAACTAGCTGACTACCGCGTTGGCAAAGTTGAGGATGAAGTCGCAGTAGGCGATGAAGTGATTATCAAAGTGCGCGAAATTGATAACAAAGGCCGGATTAATCTTACACGCTTGGGTATCCACCCAGATCAAGCAGCAGCAGCAAGGGAAGCTGCGGCGCTAAATCGTTAAATCGATTTGGGATTTTAGATTCGAGCAATCTAAAATCCGCGATGCCTACTGTGAAGGCATCGCCGTATGCTTCTCTCAATTAATTAGACAAAATTTATTGCAGACACTAAGTAGCTAGGCGTAAATAAATTTAAAGTTTGTAGTTAGGACTAAAGTCTTGATAATCCCGATGGGCGAACAATCGCTGGCTATAAACTAGGATTTTATATAATGTTTAATTATGCCTACCTACTTAATATAATTTTTGTATTTTAATACTACTCGTAATTCAACATACTTTAGCCATATATCGAAACAAAAAAGTAGTTTTGGTTTGGCGATCGCCACCCAAGGTACAATTTTTTAACTAACTTAACTGTAAGTAAAACGCCACAAATAAAGCCGTAGCCACATAGGTTAGGACATAATGACAAGCGTGAATGCTAAAAATAGTAATGGTTTTACCTCCTGCCTCCTGCCTCTTGCTATAAAGCTAACTTCTGAAAATTATCATTTGTAATTTGCTATATTTCATCAACAAAGCCTGGAAAAGGACTTACCTTTAATAATATAGTTCTGTTTATTCTCACCCACTAACTTAGCGTTCTTTAATCACTCTCGGTAAAGAAAAATCTAAGTCGATTTTGAAAGATTAAAAAATTTTTTAGATATTATTTTATAACATTTTAGTGAAATAAGCTCTTTCACTTAAAATTAATACTTGCGATGGATGAAATTCTTCTCTAATACAGAGTCAAGTAAGAGGCTATTAGCTGATGACTGAATTATTCAAATGAGAAAAATACCACAGTATTCCGATTGGTTTTTAGTAGATAAAAATAAATTATGAATTTCTTTAAAAATCACGCTTGCTATTAAATTTTAAATCTGTAATATTGAAGAATTAAATCAATAAATCAACACATTCACATAATGTTAACAAAATCTCTAAAAATTTTGAATGAGCATTATCAAGCTCTGTCTAACGAGGGACAAGATGTCATTCAAGGATTAACTCGAATGCCGAAAAGTATACCCCCAAAATATTTCTACGACGATCGCGGTTCAGAATTATTTGAACAAATATGTGAATTACCAGAATATTATCCAACACGAACAGAAGCATGGATTTTACAGCAATATGCTGATGAAATTGCTCAAATAACAGGTGCTTGCGAACTTGTAGAATTAGGTAGTGGCAGTTCTACAAAAACTTTATTTTTGTTAGATGCTTACCAAAAAATCGCCAGTTATTGTAGATATATACCCATTGATGTTAGTCGTGGTATCGTTCAATCTAGCGTATTAAAGCTGCAACAAAAATATCCAACTTTTTTTATTGAGGGTTTAATTGGAACCTACGAACAAGCCTTAGCAAAACTAGAATCAACTTTTGCAGCATCACGAATGATTTTTTTCTTAGGCAGTTCTCTGGGAAATTTTAACCCGCAAGAATGCGAGGGTTTTTTATGGCAAATTGCTAAGACTTTACAACCAGGGGATTACTTTCTTTTGGGGATTGATTTACAAAAGCCCAAGGAAATTTTAGAGCCAGCTTATAACGATAGTCAAGGAATAACGGCTGCTTTTAACTTGAATATGTTGTCTCATTTAAATTGGCGTTTTAAAGGCAATTTTGACCTCAATTTATTCGCTCATCAAGCTATTTATAACCAAACTGATGCTCAAATTGAGATGTATCTGCATTGCCAAAAGAGTCATCAGGTATCTTTAGAAGCATTAAACTTAGAAGTTTATTTTATAGAGGGAGAAAGCATTCTTACCGAAATTTCGCGCAAGTTTGATTTAGCAAATATGCAAGAACAACTTAAGATACACGGACTTAAGACACTGAAGACTTGGACAGATCCACAAGAATGGTTCGCGTTAATTCTTTGTCAAGCTTAAGAAAAAAGGAATAGGTAAGAGGGTAAATTTCAATACAGTTTACATCAGCCGAAAACCCTCATGTAAAGACGCGAACAATTGCGTTTTCACGAGCCGAATTATTCCCAGAAGCACTGAATCAAACTTTTGTCTCCGACACGCTACGCAAAATATAAAATCCAAAATTGTTTGACAGCATGAGTAGTCTACAATCTACTAAACCTCCAAAACTGGATAGTTGTAATTCTCAAGTTATTCTCGATTACTTTGAGAATGCTTGGCAACTAGAAGATGTTTTAATGGAAAGTCTAGTTGGGGAGGATACATTTTATATCAATCCCGATGCTTTGAGAAATCCTTTAATTTTTTATCTGGGACATTCGGCTGTTTTCTACATAAATAAATTAATTCGCGTTGGGTTATTAGAAAAACGCCTAAATCCAGAGTATGAAATTTTATTTGAAATTGGAGTCGATCCAGAGAAACCAGAGGAATTGAATGAAGCGATCGCTCATTTAAATTGGCCTTCTTTTGCCGAAACTTGGGAATATCGAAAACAAGCATTTTCCATCATTTCAGAAGTAATTAAAACAACTCCAATTACTCTGCCAATTCATCCCGGTTGTCCCCTTTGGGCGTTAATGATGGCAATTGAACACCAGCGTATTCACATTGAAACTTCTTCGATGTTAATTCGCCAACTACCAATTGATAAAGTAAAACGTCCTTCAAATTGGAAATATGCTGCTTTTAATGGTTACACCCCTCACAATGAAATGATAGAAGTTCCTGGCGGGGTGGTAAAACTTGGTAAAGCCTTTGACGATCCGACTTATGGATGGGATATTGATTATGGCGATCGCACTGTTGAAGTTCAATCTTTTTTCGCCAGTAAATATCTAATTACTAACGCCGAGTTTATTTATTTTATCAAGGCTAATGGCTACGAAAATCCAGAATATTGGGATAAGGAATCTTGGAATTGGAAAAACCAAAATAACATCAAACATCCCAAATTTTGGCTACCTGAAAATGGTAGTTATAAATATCGAGCTATGTTTGATGAAATGGAATTACCTTTAGATTGGCCAGTGGAAGTCAATCACTATGAAGCAATGGCTTATTGCCGTTGGCAAGGTGAAGATACTCGCTTAATGAGTGAGCCAGAATATCATTTAGCAACTTACGGCAATAATTTATCAGAAGATATAGACAATTACAATCTCAATTTAAAATTTGGTTCCCCAAGTCCAGTTGGAACGTTAGAAACAGCCAAAAGTCACTCTGGATTGTTCGATTTACGAGGCAATGTTTGGGAATGGTTGAGCGATAATTTAAATCCTTTTTCCGGATATAAACCTCATTATCTCTACGAAGATAATTCTGCTATCTTTTTTGACACCAAACATTATATGATGTTGGGAGGATGTTGGATAACTAACGGTACAGAAGCTTTAAAACATTATCGCAACTGGTTTCGTCCCAATTTTTATCAACACGCAGGTTTTAGGATTGTTCGAGATATTAAAGATTAACAGGCTGAAGGATACAGTTTGGATTCATCCAATCCAAACTACCTTAAAACAGGAAATTATTAACTATGAGACCAAATCCAATACCACCACAACCCGGTCAAGAATCAGTTTGGGATTATCCGCGTCCAGCTCGTTTAGAAGACACTAATAAACACCTGCGGATAATTTGTAATGGGATTGTTTTGGCACAAACCAATAAAGGTAAAAGAGTTTTAGAAACCAGCCATCCTCCAGTCTATTATTTTCCCGCTGAAGATATTAAACTAGAACATTTGATTGAAACGCCGAAAAAAGGCTTGTGTGAATGGAAAGGGAGATATCAATATTATGATGTCAGCGTGGGCGATAAGTATCTAAAATCTGCTGCTTGGCGATATATTGACCCCACCCCTGATTTTGTTTCCCTTGAAAAATACTATGCTTTTATGCCTAGTTTAATGGATGCTTGCTATGTTAATGATGAACTAGCAACACCTCAACCTGGTGATTTTTATGCAGGATGGATTACTAGTGATATTGTCGGCCCATTTAAAGGTAGTCCTGGAACAATGTGGTGGTAATTTTAATACAAAAATTTAATCAAGCAGTTTCTTAGACTTCAGCCATTCGCGGACAACTTCTTCAACAGGACGAGATTGATTATCAACCAGGTAATTCATTTTTTGCATTTCTTCAGTGGAAATTAGCCCAGCTAATTGATTGATAGCTTCTCGTAACTCAGGATATTTTTCTAGAATTGCTTGATTGAATATTGGCACAGCTTCATAAGGTGGAAAGTATTTTTTATCATCTTCTAAAATGACTAAGTTCAAAACAGCAATCAAGCCATCTGTAGAATTACCTGCTATCAAATCTACTTTCTTTTCTTTGATAGCTTGATATATCAATCCTAACTCCATTTGTTGGGGAGGTTTAGCAAATTTTAAGCCATAAGTTTTAGCTAACCCTGGATAGCCATCTTGTCTTCCCAAAAATTCATAACCAAATCCTGCTTGCATTTGAGGTGTATATTTAGCAGCTTCGGAAAGGGTTTTAATCTGCCACCGTTTAGCATCTTCACTGCGAATAATCATAGCGAAGGTATTGTTAAACCCCAAAGGCTCCATAACTTCTAATTTAAATTTTTGGCTGTAGTCTTGTTTAACTTTTTGATAGACTATTTGGCGATCGCTAATAGGTTTCTGTTTCAAAACAGATGTTAAACTCGTTCCTGTGTATTCTATATAGCCAGCAATTTGACCTGCTTTCAACGCTTCATGGCAAATAAAAGTTCCACCTAAATTTAAGCGTCTATCAACCCTTAATTTAGTATGGGATTCAATTTGTTGAGCTAGTAATTCTCCTAAAATAAATTGTTCGGTAAAATTTTTGGAGCCAATAATAATTGTTGGTGGTGTTAGCCAATAGGTAAAGGCAATTAATCCGGCAATTAGTAACATTAATATACCGAAATAACCGCCTGTTTTACGATTAATTTTTATACTTTTTTCACTTTGCTGTGTCAGGTTTTTTTCTAACCATCCCAAGGTAAAATCAGCACCTAACGCAATCAAAGCGGCGGGTATTGCCCCAGCTAAAATCAGCTGATTATTAAGAGTAGAAATCCCCCGAAAAAGAAACACCCCCAAACCTCCGCCGCCAATAGCTGCCGCAATGGTAGCAATTCCCACAGAAATAACAGTTGCTACCCTAACTCCTGCCAAAATCACCCCTAAAGCTAGGGGAATTTCTACTTGAAATAACAATTGCCGATCTGTCATTCCCATCCCTCGTCCCGCCTCTCTAATTGCCGGTTCAACGCTATTAATACCGATATAAGTATTGCGAATTATTGGGAGCAAAGCATAAAGAATCAAGGCGACAATCGCAGGAACTTTGCCAATTCCTCCAAGAAATGGTACCGAAATCAAAAAGCCAAAGATAGCTAAACTGGGAGTGGTTTGAATAGCGTTAGTTAAACCGATAATAGGTTGGGCGAGTTTCGGTTGGCGAGTGATGAATATGCCTAAAGGAATGCCGATAGAAACAGCCACCAGCATTGCAATTACAACTAATATTAAGTGTTCTCCAGTGCGGAGGACAATTTCTAGGAAATATTGGCTTAAAAACAAAGTTATCTCCTAATACGGTTCAGCTACAGCAATTTTCATTTATTTGAACCATATAAATATTGTAGGGGCGCACAGCTGTGCGCCCCTAGAGCGTGGCCTATTGGGCTGAAAATAGCTATAAGGATAATTGTAGGTTAGTGTAACCGCATTGTTTTCTTTAAGCTTTTTTCAACCAACTAAACATGGCGCGTAAATCTTTACCAACTTCCTCAATTTTGTGTTCGGCTTCTTTGCGACGCAAGGCAGTAAATCCTGGTTTACCAGATTGGTTTTCCAACACAAATTCTCGTGCAAATTGCCCTGATTGAATTTCGGCCAGAATCTTCTGCATTTCAGCTTTGGTTTGTTCGGTGACAATCCGCGGCCCGCGGGTATAATCGCCGTATTCAGCTGTGTTAGAAATGCTATCGCGCATTTTCGCTAAGCCGCCTTCCACAACCAAGTCAACAATCAACTTGACTTCATGGAGACATTCAAAATAAGCCAATTCTGGTTGATAACCAGCTTCTACCAAAGTTTCAAATCCGGCTTTAATTAAAGCACTCAAACCACCGCACAATACTGCTTGTTCGCCAAATAAATCAGTTTCAGTTTCTTCGCGGAAAGTTGTTTCCAGAATACCCGCACGAGAACCACCGATACCTTTAGCGTATGCCATTGCGCGATCGCGTGCCTGACCGCTAGCATCTTGATAAACTGCAAACAGCGCTGGTACGCCTTCCCCACTTTCATAAGTCCGCCGTACCAAATGCCCCGGCCCTTTTGGTGCCACCATCACCACATCTACATTCGCTGGTGGTACAACTTGTCCGAAATGAATATTGAAACCGTGGGCAAAGGCTAACACATTCCCTTCTTCTAAATTCGGTTCAATCTCGTTTTTATAAATCGTTTTTTGGACTTCATCAGGTAACAAAATCATAATGAAGTCAGCAGCATTAGCCGCATCGGCAACATTTTTCACAGTTAAACCAGCTGCTTCGGCTTTCGCCACTGACTTACTGCCCGGATATAGTCCCACAATTACATTCAAACCACTATCTTTTAAGTTGAGAGCGTGGGCATGACCTTGGGAACCATAGCCGATGATAGCAATAGTTTTTCCGCTCAAAAGGTCTAAATTGGCATCTTCGTCATAATACATCCGGGCCATAGAAGCATCTCCTGTCAGCAAGCATCATTAAATTGGCAGGCTTTTGATTGTACCTCAAATTGAGTAGCTAAATACTGGGGATTAGGGATTGGGTATTGGGTATTTAGAAAGCTTTTCTCCAGTCCCCAGTGCCTTCATTTTTAACCAAATAGCCGAAAGTCCCCCACGCTCATTCGGTACTCCGAATCAGTGGTGGGATATAAGGCGGGCGGCGACGATTGTATCTCCGACCAATGCAGTAAGGCGAGAGAGGAGATATATGAGGAGTCGCCAAATATTTGCTCAATTGTGTTACTGCAATATTTATATAATAGTAAGAAGTTGATATTTGGAGTAATCGAGATAAGAAGACAAGCGGTAAAAGTCAGGTTGTACCCCACCGATGAGCAGATTCAAGTATTAGCTCAACATTTTGGATGTGCGCGTTGGTGGTGGAACTATGGGTTGAATCAATGTATTGAAACCTATAAAGCTACTGGCTTGGGCTTGTCTCAATCTGGACTCAATTGTTTATTGCCATCACTCAAAAAGGCGAAAGAAACAGAATGGCTAAAGAAGTGTTATTCACAGGTTTTACAGTCCGTGAGCCTCAATCTTAGTCGTGCCTATCAAAACTTTTTTGACGGTAGGGCAAAATACCCAAGATTCAAATCAAAACATCACCGACAATCAATCCAGTACCCCCAAAAGGTAAAACTCTTTGATGATTGCTTAAAGTTCCCTGGTAAATTAGGACTCGTCAAAGCAAAAATTCATCGCCCTCTTGATGGAGTAATCAAAACCGTTACTGTCAGTAAAGACCCATCGGGTAAATACTACGCTTCTGTTTTGATGGAATACGAAGGCGATTATCCTGCGTCTAAGAATCAAGGTAAAGTTGTTGGAATTGATTTGGGAATCAAAGATTTTGCAATTACCTATGATGGTGAGAAAGTATCCAAATATCCGAACCCAAGACACCTATCTAAATATGAGAAAAAATTAGCTGTAAAACAACGTATCGCTGCACGGAAAAACAAAGGTAGTAATCGTCGTAAAAAGGCTAACAAGATTGTCGCTAAGGTATACGAACAAGTTAGTAATGTCCGTCAAGACTACTTACACAAATTATCTAGAAAGATAGTTAATAATAACCACGTTGTAGTAGTGGAAAACCTAAACGTCAAGGGCATGGTTCGTAACCACAAACTAGCTCATGCTATATCTGATACAGGATGGGGAACCTTTGTCAACTTCCTAAACTATAAATTAGAACGTAGTGGCGGGAAATTGGTAGAAATAAATAGATGGTTCCCTAGTTCTAAGCTTTGCTCTAATTGTCATTATCAAATATCGGAGTTACTGCTAGATGTAAGGGTTTGGACTTGCCCAAGTTGCAGAACTCATCACGATAGAGATGGTAATGCAGCGATGAATATTAGAGCCGAAGGTGTCAGAATGCTTGCCCTGACTCGTACTGAGCAGAGTCGAAGTAGCACAGTCGAAGGACTGTCCTCCTCTGGGACGGGGGAGGCTGACGCCAATGGAGAGGATGTAAGACCAATTCGAGGACGCAAGCCCAAGATGCGGCAATCTTCTGTGAAGTTGGAAGCCCACACTGTACCGTCAGGTCAGTGTGGGTAGTTCACACTTGCATAAATGCCTTATCAAGCACTGATAAGTCTACACAAGCAATATTTTCAGTATTTTTAGCAGATAAAAGTTACTTTCCTAACAAAATATTTCTTTGCCATTTCCCAGTCTCTATCAATCCATCTGGAGTTTGATTGACTAATACTTTGATAAATGTAAAAAACAATACAAAATTTATGATGACAAGTTAGATACAAATTTGTTAAGAATAGTTACAGCAATTGTCGCGCAGAGCAATATTTCTTATGGTAAACTCACTTGACAAGAACCCAATTCATCAAGTCGTCATTGTTGGCGGTGGTTTTGGTGGACTTTATGCAGCAAAAACACTCGCTAAGACAGCAGTAAATGTTACTTTAATCGATAAACGTAACTTTCATCTATTTCAACCCCTCCTTTACCAAGTCGCTACAGGCGCTTTATCTCCCGCTGATATTTCGTCGCCTTTGCGTTCTGTACTCAGTAAAAGCAAAAATACAAAAGTACTTTTGGGAGAGGTGAATAATATCGATCCAGAAGCACAAAAAGTAATTGTCGGCAACGAAGCAATACCTTACGATACATTGATTGTTGCCACGGGTGCGAAGCATTCCTATTTTGGCAAAGACAACTGGGAAGAATTTGCCCCTGGCTTGAAAACTGTAGAAGATGCTATAGAAATGCGTCGGCGGATTTTTCTGGCATTTGAAGCAGCGGAAAAAGAAACCGACCCAGAAAAACGCCGTGCCTGGTTAACTTTTGTGATTGTTGGTGGTGGCCCTACTGGTGTAGAATTAGCGGGAGCGATCGCAGAAGTGGCAAATCAAACTCTCAAAGAAGATTTCCGCAACATCGACACCTCAGAAGCCCAGATTTTGCTCTTAGAAGGACTGGATCGAATTTTGCCACCGTTTGCACCAGAGTTATCACAAGAAGCGGAAGCATCTCTGACGCGGTTGGGAGTGGTTGTACAAACAAAAACATTAGTAACCAATATAGAAAATGATATTGTCACCCTCAAACAAGGGGATGAAGTCAAACAGATTGCCTCAAAAACGGTATTATGGGCAGCAGGTGTGAAAGCTTCGGCAATGGGAAAAGTGCTAACAGAACGCACAGGTGCCGAATGCGATCGCGCTGGACGTGTTATCGTCGAACCTGATTTGAGTATTAAAGGATATCCGAATATTTTTGTAATTGGCGACTTGGCAAATTTTTCTCACCAAAATGGGAAACCGCTACCCGGTGTTGCACCTGTAGCCAAGCAACAAGGAGAATATGTTGCCCAACTAATTCAAAAACGGCTAGCAGGTAAAACCTTGCCAGCCTTTGCTTATGTCGATCGCGGTAGTTTAGCGATGATTGGGCAAAATTCAGCTGTGGTGGATTTAGGTTTTCTCAAGCTCAAAGGCTTCTTTGCATGGGTATTTTGGCTATTAATTCACATTTATTTCTTAATTGAATTTGACAATAAATTAGTAGTGATGATTCAGTGGGCATGGAACTACTTCACCCGTAATCGTGGAGCTAGATTAATTACAGGTCAAGAATCAGTCACGCAGTTAGAAATTAGCGATCGCAACACTTATTACACATCAGAGACTAATAAACAGCCAGTAAATGTCTAAATTGGTCATTGCCTAAGCGTTACCCAACAACATCTCGTTAATGTTGGGTTTCATCCTTCCTCAACCAAACCTACCCCAGCTTTCGTTTTTAGTCTTAACTCAACTCTATTGCCCTTGGGATTTTCCCACCCCAGGCAAGCACTACCACATTAAATAGTTCTTCAACTACGCCATCCAAATGCAGCTAATGGACGATTTCGCCATTGCTAATTTTAATTAGCATCAGTCTGTACTGGGTGACGTTATTTTGCGTACTTTAATAAAATTAGGATGCTCCCACTCCTTCAAGAATCGAAGCATAGTTTAGGACATAAACTGCTCCTAAAATCCCTACACCCGAAGACTTCTTTGCCTATTGCTGTTGCCTGATATATAAAGTGGTTGAAACCCTTTGATGGATCGGCAGATACAGGTTAGGATAATCCATCAATTAGAGGAATATCTCTAAGCAAAGCGCATCTAAGCGCGTTGCAACACCAAAATTGCCTAAATTCAAGTTTGGGCGGGTTATTTGGGGAGGTTGCTACTCTACTATTTTTGTTTTTTAGCTACAGAAAATTTTCGACTCAGTAAATTAAGTTATCGAGCCTTGAATAAGCTACTCTTTACAGGTAAATCTTGGAAATTTATGGCTTTTTTCCTACCGCTAGTCATGTGGTGGGGATACAAAGAAGTACAAAACCTATTTGTACAGCCGCAAGCCGTTATAGTGTTAGGTGGTTCGACGAGACGTTTAGAGCGAGAGAAGTTTACCGCAGAATTTGTCCGTAAGCATCCAAATATACCAATTTGGATTACAGGGGGTAGTCCAGCAAAGTATACACAACGGGTATTTACTAAAGCTGGTGTCGATCCTAAACGCTTACACTTGGACTATGAAGCAGTTGATACAGTTACTAATTTTACAACTTTGGTAGATGATTTGCAAGCTCGTGGGATCAAGAGTGTTTATTTGGTTACTTCTGACTTTCACATGCGTCGGGCTTGCGTCATCGGCGAAATTATTTTAGGTAGTCGGGGTATTTATTTAAAACCAGTGCCAGTTCCTTCAGAAACTCCTCCTGAATCTATTGAAAAATCTGTTCGAGATGGTGCTAGAGCCATACTTTGGTTAGTAACTGGTTACACTGGTGTCGATGCAGCTAAAACTAAACAGTAAATATTGGGCAATGACTAATGACTAATGACTAATGACCAATAACCAACCTAATATAGTTCGAGAAAAAAACGCCCCAACTTTCCCCACAATTTGATACCCTAGCTTAAACAGATTTGAGAAAAGTTAAAGCGTGGAAATTCAACTTGGGCGGGGAAAAACAGCTCGCAGAGCTTACGGAATAGATGAAATTGCTCTAGTCCCCGGTAACAGAACACTAGACCCCAGTTTGGCAGATACTAGATGGCGTATTGGCAATATTGAGCGGGAAATCCCGATAATTGCTAGTGCAATGGATGGCGTAGTAGATGTTCGCATGGCTGTACGTTTGTCGCAGTTAGGAGCATTAGGTGTCCTCAACTTAGAGGGGATTCAAACTCGCTATGCTGACCCAGACCCAATATTAGATCGCATTGCTTCCGTGGGGAAAGATGAATTCGTTGCCCTCATGCAAGAACTCTATGCCGAACCAATAAAACCGGAATTAATAGAAAAACGTATTCAGGAAATTAAACAACAAGGTGGCATTGCAGCGGTGAGTGCGACTCCAGCAGGAGCCAGCAAATATGGTGAGGCAGTGGCAAAAGCCGGGGCAGATTTATTTTTTGTGCAGGCTACGGTGGTTTCTACAGCACATTTGTCACCAGAGTCTTTAGTGCCACTTGATTTAGCAGAATTTTGTCGTTCAATGCCTATTCCCGTGGTGTTGGGGAATTGTGTAACTTACGAAGTCACTTTGAATTTGTTAAAAGCTGGGGCAGCTGGGGTACTAGTGGGAATTGGCCCTGGTGCTGCTTGTACATCTCGTGGGGTGTTGGGTGTGGGTGTGCCACAAGCAACTGCGATCGCTGATTGTGCTGCGGCACGAGATGATTATTTCAAGGAAACTGGTAATTATATCCCCGTCATCGCTGATGGTGGTTTAATCACTGGTGGCGACATTTGTAAATGCATTGCTTGTGGTGCTGATGGTGTGATGATTGGTTCCCCCTTTGCCAGAGCCGCCGAAGCCCCAGGACGGGGTTATCATTGGGGCATGGCAACTCCCAGCCCAGTCCTGCCCCGTGGCACCCGCATTCGCGTTGCCACCACTGGCAGCCTAGAGCAAATACTCATTGGGCCAGCAGGACTAGATGATGGTACTCACAATCTTTTAGGTGCCTTAAAGACCAGTATGGGCACCTTAGGAGCGAAAAATATTAAAGAAATGCAACAAGTAGAAGTTGTAATTGCTCCTTCCCTATTAACCGAAGGCAAAGTCTACCAAAAAGCTCAGCAATTAGGAATGGGGAAATAGAATTAGCGAATGGGGCATAGGGAGATAAGGGATAAGAATTAATAACCAATGCTCAATGCCCAATTCCCAATTCCCAATTCTTCAAAAAATTTTTCCAGGCCCCTAAACAATTCCTGGAAAAATTCTATATGTCGCCTACAATAGAAAAAGCGGAGACGCATGTTTCCGTTCACTCCTCACACCACACTCCGCCCGGACTACTGTTCGGGCGGTTCCTTATGTTTATGAATAAATTCTAAAGCTTCTTTGCAAATGTACATCCTTTACTCCGAAGCAGATGTTTTTGCTATGGTAGAATTTTCACGAAGCTCAGATATATTTGGCGAAGGTTTTAGGCATGTCAGCAGCCGCACAAGTTACGGATTCTACTTTTAAGCAAGAAGTACTCGACAGCGAAGTACCCGTTTTAGTTGACTTTTGGGCACCCTGGTGCGGACCATGCCGTATGGTAGCTCCTGTTGTCGATGAAATCTCCGAACAGTACAAAGGTCAAATAAAAGTCGTAAAGGTCAACACAGATGAAAATCCTAATGTTGCCAGTCAGTACGGCATCCGCAGTATTCCCACATTAATGATTTTTAAGGGTGGCCAAAAAGTGGATATGGTAGTCGGCGCCGTGCCCAAAACTACATTATCTAGCACTCTGGAAAAGTATCTTTGAAACTCAATTGGCAACAAAATCCTCTTGAGTTATATATACTGTTGTCACTTTAAGTTAATTTTTGCAAACAAGTTTGAAAGGCTTAAATTCCCTGTCTTTCAAACTTATTTACATTTGTACGTAATTTAAGAATGTTTTAATATTTGTAGGAGTTTTCTAGCCCAGAAACAACTCCTTAATCCCTGTACTACCAATTTCCACCGCTAGCGCTGCTAACACAAAACCCAAAAGCTGAGTCACAATCACTCCACCTTCTGCACCAATCCATTGGTCAATCAAATTTGCCAAACGCAAAATCAACCAAGTAACAAACATCGCAGCTAAGATACCAACGGCGATACTCAGATGGGGACTGTGTGATTTCGACATCAACAACATTACCGTCGTCAAAGTCCCCGGCCCTGCTAGCAGAGGTAAAGCTAGTGGAGTAATTGCCACATCGCGTCCTTCCTCAATAATTGGCCTATCTAATTCTCCCTGGAGCATTTGCAAAGCAATTAGCAGTAACAATAATCCTCCTGCTACTCGCAAAGATCCAATACTGATTTCGAGATAATTCAAAATTAATTGTCCACCAAAGGCAAACAGCAAAAGAACTGCGATCGCGACGATAATTGCTTTATCTATCACCTTGTTTCTTTCTTCTGGCATCATGCCCTTAGTCAAAACTAAAACAATCGGTATATTGCCCACAGCATCTGCTAAGACAAACACAGCGACAAATGTCTGAATCAAAATAGAGATATCCACGAGATGCTAGCTTTAGGAAGGGTTTGCTCACAACATAATCGCAATCTTGCTCGGTTTGCTAGAACCTAGAGGAAGATTAAAATAAACAATGGGAATAATAAGTTTGTTCAAGAAAAGCAACAAGTGATGGATTTCTAATTGAGTTTCACAGATGCTGAAGTAGCGATATATTTTGATAATCTATTTCCCATAAATCAACTATTCGTTGTTGAATCTATGAAGTCTTATTTAGCCGCCGCTATTCAATTAACCAGTGTGCCCGATCTCCAAAAAAATTTGGCACAGGCAGAAGAATTAATAGATCTTGCCGTGCGTCAAGGTGCTGAATTGGTAGGTTTGCCAGAAAACTTTTCTTTTATGGGAGAAGAAAAAGACAGACTTGCCCAAGGGGATGTCATTGCTATTGAAAGTGAAAAATTTCTCAAAAAAATGGCTCAACGCTTTCAAATTACCATTTTGGGCGGCAGCTTTCCACTTCCAGTAGATAATACAGGCAAAGTTTATAATACTACCCTACTCATCGATCCTAGCGGTCAAGAACTTTCCCGCTACTACAAAGTACACTTATTTGATGTTGATGTCCCTGACGGTAACACCTATCGTGAATCTAATACTGTTGTAGCTGGTACACAACTACCCCCCGTCCATTTTTCAGAAAAACTCGGTAATTTAGGGCTTTCTATTTGTTATGATGTGCGCTTTCCAGAACTGTATCGCCATTTAGCAGATAAGGGGGCCGATGTGTTATTTGTTCCGGCTGCCTTTACCGCCTTTACAGGCAAAGACCATTGGCAAGTATTATTACAAGCAAGAGCCATAGAAAATACTGCTTACGTCATTGCTCCTGCCCAAACAGGCAATAACTACGCCCGCCGTCTAACCCACGGACACGCGGTGATTATCGACCCTTGGGGAGTAATTTTAGCAGATGCTGGAGAAAAACCAGGAATTGCGATCGCAGAAATCAAACCCACTAGACTCGAACAAGTCCGCCGTCAAATGCCCTCTTTACAGCATCGGGTATTTTAGGGACTGGGGATGAGGGGCAGGGGGGCAGGGGAGCAGAGGAGAATAATTAAAAATCAATGCCTTCCCCTTTTTCCCCATGCCCCATTCCCGATGCCCAATTCTGATGAATAAAACAAAAAAACTGGGTAACATTGAGTTCACCCAGTTTATTTATCTGAATATTAAAATTCTCATTTTTTTAGGAGCATAGGAATACTTTTGCCCCTATTTGTATGAATGAAGAAATTGAGAATTAGGAAAATTCTAGTAAACGGTTATTTTACCCAGTCTCTAGTCACCAATTCCCAGTCCCTTTTATTGATTAAACTTTGGCAGCTGATTTGGTAACAACGTTGAGTTCACCTTTAGCATACTTAGCAGCAAAATCTTCCAAAGAAATTTGCTTAATCTTGCTTGCGTTGCCAGCTGTACCGAACTGCTGATAGCGTTCAGCACAAACCTTCTGCATATATGTAATAGAAGGCTTGAGGAAGTGACGGGGGTCAAATTCCTTGGGATTTTTTGCCAAAGCTTCACGTACCGCAGCGGTAATCGCTAGACGGTTATCGGTGTCAATATTTACCTTACGCACACCGCTCTTGATGCCTTTTTGGATTTCTTCTACAGGTACACCGTAGGTTTCAGGAATTGCACCACCATATTGGTTAATCAGCGCCAGTAAATCTTCTGGTACAGAGGAGGAACCGTGCATTACCAAGTGGGTGTTAGGTAGACGGCGGTGAATTTCTTCAATGCGGCTGATGGCTAAAATTTCGCCAGTCGGCTTGCGGGTAAACTTGTAAGCACCGTGGCTAGTGCCAATGGCGACTGCCAAAGCATCTACTTGGGTTTGCTCTACGAAATCAACTGCTTGGTCGGGGTCAGTCAGTAGTTGGGAGTGGTCGAGTGTTCCCTCAAAACCGTGACCATCTTCAGCTTCACCAGCACCAGTTTCTAGAGAACCCAAACAACCGAGTTCACCTTCAACGCTGACGCCCAAAGCATGAGCTACATTTACGACTTCGCGGGTAACACTGACGTTGTACTCGAAGCTAGCGGGAGTTTTAGCATCAGCTTCCAAAGAACCATCCATCATTACGCTGGTGAAGTTGTTCTTAATTGCTGAATAGCAGGTAGCAGGAGCATTGCCATGATCTTGGTGCATGACAATGGGAATCTGAGGATAGGTTTCTACCGCTGCTAAAATCAGGTGGCGCAGGAAGTTTTCTCCAGCATAAGCACGAGCGCCACGAGAAGCTTGTAAAATTACGGGGCTATCTGTCTCTACAGCAGCCTTCAGGATCGCCTGAATCTGCTCCAAATTGTTAACGTTGAAAGCTGGGATGCCGTAACCGTTTTCAGCCGCGTGATCCAACAGCAGCCGCAGTGGTACAAGCGCCATAGATAGTCCTCCTAATGTGGTTGTCAGCTAGTAGGTGTGAGAGAAGCGTAATAATCACGCTAAATCTTAAGAGTTTTTTCAACTTATAGGAAATTATAACTAGTGTTGTGTGCTTATGTTGAAAAAGTTTAAGCTAAAGTTACTATAAATAATATGGCGTATAGTGCTGTGCAGTCAGCTACCTTAAAGTTAGAGGCTTTGGTAGCCTTGTATGCCAAATCATGGAGCAAAGGCGATCGCTTCAGCCCAAATCTGCTAATTTCTCTACAAAGGCTGCGTGTTCGGGAGATTGTAACCCTGCTTGTAAAACAGTTAATACGGGCTGCATATTCCCAGCTAACAACTGTGCAACCGCTAACCACAACCCTGGAAAAACCCGACTTCGCAGGATTCCACTACTATCAGCAGCTAACTCTAGATACTCACCTTGTTCTAAATAAAACCAACTCAATTTCTCATCTAGTACTTGCCAGACGATATATTCTTTGACTCCATTGCGGCGATAGGCTTGTTTTTTGGCATGGAGGTCGATGGCAACGCTACTTGCGGCAATTTCGACAATTAACTCTGGTGCGCCTTCAATATAATCGTCTTCACTGAGTTTTGCTTGGCCGCCCGCTTCTGGGTTGATGAGGAGAACGGCATCTGGTTGAGGCTCGTTATCTAAGTCTAGGCGCACTGTGGGTTCAACTCCCAAAGCTACACCCGGTGTAGCGACTTCATAAGTACCTAGCCATGTCAGAATCCAACCGTGCGGTTGACCGTGACTTCTAAAACGCAAAGCAGCAGGCATGATATAGACAATTCCCTCAATTAATTCGGCTTTTTTCAAGTTAGGCATGGCGTTATACCGCCGCTCAAATTCATAACGGGTGAGTTTGTCGCCATTTTCTAACAAGGGAATTGTTTGATGTTGTGGAGGTGTTTTTACCATAACGATGGTATTTAGGATTGCTATATGCCTATCTTATCGAATTGCAGAAATTGATTGTATGTGTTGTGCGATCGCTTGACTATAATTCAAAAGAAGCGATCGCCATTTTTTTAATTTCAACTCAGCTTGCGTATTGTCTTAGAAACAATTCTTTGAATTGTGAGTAGTTGAAAAAGCTCTTGGCTGACTTGAGATAACAACATAAAAGAAAAAACCTAAATGTCTCAAATCACAAGCCTTTTTTATTTTTTCTATTTAATTATTAACGCGATTTTCTCCTAAACCTGCTATCCGCATATTTTTGGTATTAGGAAGCCAGTAAACATGGTATTTCCTATTTTTAATTTTTATGCCAGCGTAAATAGGAAAGCCACCCGGATAACCATTTTTTAATGCCCAACCCTCAAACAGTCCGCCTCCGTCAGGGCCATGATGCCAATTTTTTTCTATAACAATATCATCAGGATTTACCGTATAGTCTGCTAGATTCTCTATTTGTTGTACCTGATATTTTGTCAGTTCATCGCCCTTTTGTGGCATGATAGGCTCCTATTAATTTGTCAATTACAAACAACCGACTCAAATTCATTATTTGTACTTTTTTCGGAATAATATCACTGTTTATCAAGCCAATTTAACTACCTTAAATCTTCAAATCCTTTGGCGTTATTTGTTGATTCTGTATGTAAGAGCATTACCAAAATCAATTTCTGAAATTTTTGATTTAGAAACTTTTTTTGTTAAATTCGAGTCAATCTATCAAACGAGCCTCAAGCACGAAAACCATTTCTTAACATAGTTTGCAACCATTTCAGAGCGCCTTTAACCTCCCCATGAGCAGGGTAAAGCAATTGCTGACTCATGGCGTTTCCATAAGCTTCGACAGCTCCTAACTCATCCCCTAATTGTTCTAAGGCTCTCCCTTGCCAGTAATAAGCTACGGCTGGGTCAAATTCCATCAATTTTTCAGCTTGCAGGCAAGCTTCTTGCCAATACCGCCGACTCGCGGCATTATTTCCTAAAGCTCGATAACTCTCCCCAAGCCAAACTAGCCCAGGTAAAGATTGGAGATAATCTCCTTTTTCTGCTAAGAATTGCCATCCTTGCACTAACGTCTCTACCGCTTCTCTATGTTTTCCGGCCAATGCCAAAACCCGTCCATGACAAAACCAAGCATCAGGTAATTGGGGTTGAAGTTGCGTCGAACGAGCAGAGACACTACATCCCCACTCAATTTCTTTGAAGCTTTCTACCAGCGTTCGCCCCGCCGTAGCCCAAGCACTCCAGCGTTTGGGAAAACGGTGAAGCATCTCTTGTGTCAAGGGATACAGTTCATTTAATTTTCCCGCAGCAGGCAAAATATCGCACAATGCTCGATAGATTTCACAATCATTAGGATACAAATGATAAGCTTTCAAAATTGCCTCGGCCGCTTTTTCGTTTTCTCCTGTGTCGGATAAACACCGCCCATAATAATACCAACCAGTAGTATTATTGGGGTATTTCTCAGTAAATTGTGCTAAAATTGCTACCCCTTGCGCCCAATCTCCTCGGAAAATGTGATAGTATGCTAGGGATTTATGGAATTCAGCTGCATTTGGCGCTTGTTGCAGAGCAGATCCGATCGCATTTTTTGTCTGCTTGCCTTGTTCGCCTAATACCAATCTCATCCGGCAACGCTCATCTAACTGCCGTTGAAGTACTTGGAAATCGTCGGGAGCTAATTTTACAACTTTGCTCAATTTTTCCCTAGCTGCCTGAAAATTCCCCATTGCTATCAAGGCATCATAGCTGAGAATCAAAGCAACAATATCATCTGGGTTGAGTGACAAGACTGTATCAAAGGCTTGCAAAGCTGCAACAGTATTCTCTATTTCCATATGCACCTGTCCCAAAGCAAGCCAGTGAACTACTTTGTCAGGTTCTAAACAAGCAGCAGATTTAAGAGCTTTAATTGCTTTTTGATTGTCACCTTTGCAAGCTTCAATTAATCCACATATATGCTGCCGATTTGCTTCATTACCAGACAAAGGCAGAGCATTCTCATAAACCTCTATTGCCTCTGTCTGTCGTCCTATGAGGTGCAAGATTTTTGCCAGTTGTAGCCGCGCGTCAAGCAATTGGGGCTGTTGCTCAATTATTTGGCGATATTCGTCAATAGCTTGCTCCCATTGTCCCATCGCATAAAACAACTTAGCTAATTCCAGGCGTTTTTTCCATCCTTGGGGATACTGCTGCATGTACTTACTTAACCTGAGTTCGGGATCTTGTCTGATTGGTTTTTCATCTAAGAGTAGGCAAGCATTCATCTTTACCGCAGAGGATTGGGAGAATACCGAGAGTGTGGTAAGGTTTCTATACATATAGCGGTTACTTTATAATTAATTTCATCGACAATATTTTGGGTTGCGATGCCTGCGGCGGGCGAAGCCATCGCCGCTTCTCACTCAGATATCACTGTTTCATCAAAGTTCAACTCTTTTTGGGATGGAATAAGCCATTTGTAGGCTTGATTTTCGGCATTGAAGTTACAACTTATCAAGCCATTGGGCATATTGAAGCTGGCCTCATGTAACTGTTGGAGGCTTTTAAAACTATTTTTCATAGGTTAATTAACCTGATATTATGTAATCTCAACGAGAATTATGTTCAATATTGACCGCACTCACTGAAACTGTGGTGAGTCTCTGTGAAGAAGTGTTGAGTACAGTAAAAGTTACTTTCCCAACCAGGGATTAACTATATTTCAATGTAGTTGTTTGTCTGCAAAAATGGAACCTATAAATCTCATATAGATTTCATATACTTTTGCTTAACCTTTAAGAAACCCTCTCAGTAGCGAATGAGGTGCGAACAAAGAAGGTGTTTGTTTGATTACTAACGGATGGTGAGTTATGAGTGCATCTGCTGTCAAAAAACACTTTTAATGGAGAGTCAAAAAAGAAAATGTTTCATTTATAGCGGGTGGTGGGTAGCTGAAATGCAATATTGGGTTGCATCTTGTCAATGACCAAAATCACTTGCTCTGATTTATGATTTGACAATATATAATTTTGAGCGATCGCCTTTCTTCAGGTACTTCTAAATTAAAAAAATTGTTTCTTCGATCTTTGATGAGCGTCAACACCTAGCAGTTATGTTTGAACTTTTATGGCAATAGATTTTATCCTTGATATTCTTAACCGCAAGCTAGTGGAAATTCAAGAAGACCCTCTCCATTCCACAGAAATTTTAGTTTTACAGGGTGTATGTGAGAACAAAACCTATGAAGAAATAGCTCAAGAACAAAGATATAGCTGCGGCTATATTACTAATGTTGTTGCTCCACGATTGTACCGCAAAGTTTCTTTACTTTTCGGCAGACGCGTTAACAAAAAAAATTGTCGAGTCATACTGGAATCTTACATAACAGAACAAACTGCACCTACAACAAACTCAATTAAATTAAACTCTCTAGAATTGGATCTGAGGGAAGATGCACTTCCTTGTTATCCGAGTGGTTCAGTTCCTCTTAACTCTCCGTTTTATATAGAACATCCTAATATTCAGAAATCAGTCTATGCAGAGATTACAAAAATAGGAGCATTAGTACGGATTAAAGCTCCAAGGGAAATGGGTAAAACTTCATTAACGCTGAGGATTTTAGATTACGCAGAACGCATAGGCTACCGTACAGTTAGCTTAAGCCTCGAACAAGTCGATCGGACAATTCTCAGCGATGCTAATCTATTTTTGCGGTGGCTATGTGCCAATATTACCCAACAGCTTCAGATGGAGCAAAAACTAGATGAATATTGGAATAAAGATTTTGGTAGTAAACTGAGTTCTACTTTTTATTTGCGAAATTATGTACTAAATCAAATTAATACTTCTTTAGTTTTAGTATTAGATGAAGTCAACTATATTTTTGAGCATCAGGAAGTAGCAAAAGATTTTTTTCCTCTGTTGCGTTCGTGGTTTGAAGAAGCCAAAAGATGTAAAATCTGGCAAAAGCTACGCTTAGTTGTGGTGCATTCAACGGAAATATATGTTCCTTTACAACTTCAGCAGTCGCCTTTCAATATTGGGTTGCCAATTCAGTTACCAGATTTTAATTTAGACCAGGTGCGGGAATTAGCTCAACGTTATGGTTTGGAGTGGTCTGATGGTGAGGAAGCAAAGCAATTAATGACAATAGTTGGGGGGCATCCAGCGCTAATACATATTGCATTATATTATTTAAGTTCTCAGAAAATATCTTTAGCACAATTACTAGAAACTGCTTCCACTTCCAGTGGAATTTATGCTCATTTTTTGCAGCGACATTTGACAGTATTGCAAGAGCAACCAGAATTAGCGATCGCTCTGTATAATACGATCAATTCTAGCGAACCTATACCATTAGAACCGATTACTGCTTACAAGTTAAATAGTATGGGGCTGATTAAGTTAGATAATAATAAAGCAATACCTAGTTCTCAACTATATCGACAATACTTTCAATCAATCTCTGTTGATGAAAAAAGACAGGTAGTATTTACTAACTAGTAGTTCAAGTAATTTTTGCTGTTGTAATTTTTGGAAAAATTTCCAAGTTTTATTTATTCGATTAATTAAAATAAAAAGCTAAAAAAATGCTCAACAAACCTATTTTCAAGGATTGTTACGTTATTGAAAAAATACCGCCAGATAAAGTATTTTTATTATCCGAGAGAGATACGGTTTTATTGAGCGACCGCATGTATTATTTATTAACATCTTTAATTGATGGGCATCGTCATGTTGACGAAATCATCGAACTCATTCAATTAGAACTACTGCCAGATAAAAAATTATTTTCAGATGGTAACTCCTTTTTTCAAAATGTTCTTGATATTAGTATTAAAGCCCAGTCTGCTCTATTTCAAATGGAAAGACAGGGCTATATTGTAGAACAAGATGATGAAGTGCGAGCGCAATTCGCTATCTTCTGCAATCATCTGAATATCAGTCCTAGCAAAGCTCATCAAAAATTGCGCTCGACTAAAGTAGTAGTTAAAACCTTTGGTTCGCTTCACGCTGATGATTTTATTGCCATTCTGAAATCCCTGGAAATTCAAATAGCTGACGAAGGAGATTTCACAATAGTTTTAACTGATGACTATCTCCACCCAAATTTAGATAAATTCAATCAAGAAGCTTTAAAATCCCAATCTCCTTGGATGTTAGTCAACCCCTTGGGAACAATGCTGTGGATAGGGCCTATATTTAATGGTAAAAAAACTGCTTGTTGGGAATGTCTAGCACGTCGCTTGCGAGATAATAGACCGATTCAAGCATTTATTCAAAGACATAAAAACATTTCTACTCCCTTATTTTCTCCTTCAGTATTTTTAGCATCTACAGTACAAACTGCTTTAGGAATAGCAGCTACAGAAGTATTTAAATCGATTATTCAAGGAGAAAATAAACGTTTAGTAGAAACTATAGTTACCTATGATACTCTCACTTTAAAAACCCAAGATTGTGTCTTCGTTAAGCGTCCTCAATGTCCTACCTGTGGAGAAATGACTAATGGGTTGATAAGCAAACCCTTACCCGTTGTTTTAGAACACCGCAAAAAAACATTTATTGCAGATGGAGGACACCGTTCTTGTCCGCCAGAAGAAACCCTAAGAAAATATCAACATCTAATTAATCCGATTACGGGTATTGTTCGAGAATTAAATAAAATACCAGGAAATTCATTAACCCATACTTATGTCGCCAAGCATCACTTTTTGAGTGTTTTTGACGATATAACTAGCCTACGTCAAAATATTGGAGGTAGAAGTTCCGGAAAAGGTAGAACTGATATCCAAGCTCAAGCAAGTGGTTTTTGTGAAGCTATTGAGCGACATTCTGGGGTATTTCAAGGTAATGAAATCAGAAAAAAAGCCAGTTTTCAACAACTGCAAGAGAAAGCGATTCATCCTAATGTTTGTATGAACTTCAGCCAACAACAATATGAAAATCGAGAACAATGGAATGTTGAATGTCAAGGCTGGTTTCAAAAAGTTCCAAAACCTTTTGATATAGAAAAAGAAATTGACTGGACGCCAGTTTGGTCATTAACTCACGAAGAATTCAAATATTTACCAACCGCTTATTGTTATTATGGGTATCCTTTATCTGAGGAACCTGATTGTTGGGCAGATTCCAATGGATGTGCAGCTGGTAATACCCTTGAAGAAGCTATTCTTCAAGGGTTTATGGAATTAGTGGAACGGGATTGTGTGGCTTTGTGGTGGTATAACCGTTTGCAAAAATCCCATGTGGATTTAGACAGTTTTAATGAACCGTATTTTCTCACCCTTAAACAGTATTACCAAAGTATCGGACGAGAACTATGGGTGTTGGATATAACCAGCGATTTTAATATTCCTACTTTTGCTGCGATTACTCGCAGAATTAATCGAGAAGTAGAAGATATTATATTAGGTTATGGAACTCATTTTGATGCGAAAATTGCTCTGAGTCGAGCTTTGACTGAAGTTAATCAAATTTTGCCTAATCTTTTATCTGCAAAAGATGATGGTAGTACTCAATATCCTATATCTGGCGATCGCCTAGCAATAGATTGGTGGAAAATCGCAACTTTAGCCAATCAACCTTACCTAATCCCCGATGGAGAAAAACCTGCCAAAATCTATACAGATTATCCCCAACTCGCCAGTGATGATTTGCTAGAAGATATCAAACTTTGTCAACAAATTGTTGAAAAAAATCGTCTAGAAATGCTCGTTTTAGATCAGACTCGTCCTGATGTTGGACTGAGAGTGGCTAAAGTGATAATTCCAGGAATGCGCCACATGTGGAAGCGTTTAGGTTCGGGAAGATTGTATGACGTTCCTGTGAAAATGGGATGGTTGAAACAGCCATTAACAGAAAATCAACTTAATCCTTTTCCCATGTGGATGTGAGTGTCATACTCAAATATTTGGGGTTTTCCATCCTAGATTAAAATCATGCTTTTTGGCGTAGCTATTTATATTTTTTTAAGTATTGGTTCTGATTAAAAAACTTTTGATTTTATTCAACATAAAATTTTATATTTGCAACTAAGCGTTAAATATTATGCTAGGTTGATAATCTTAAATTATTTAATCCAAAATCTAAAATTCGTTGAGCTAATAGGTTTTTATATGCTTAATGGATATCAAATTATTGATGCTGATTCCCACGTTATTGAGCCTCCATCTTTGTGGGCTAAATATTTGGAACCAAAATTTAAGCACTTTGCTCCTTCCGCAGATATGAAAATTCAAGGAAAAGAAATTGTTGAAAATATTTCGCAGCAAGTTCGCTACCAAGGAAATCAGCAAATGATGGAGGCTCACCCCAATGCTTATTTCAGGGGTTACGATGCTGAATCTCATATCCAAGCAATGGTACAGATGGGGATTGATATTGCATTCATTTATCCAACATACGGGTTATGGCTTTGGGCAATTGACGATATGGCACCGGAAGTAGCGGGAGCTTTTACTCGTGCTTACAACACCTGGTTATATGAAGAATTTTGTAGTTATGCTCCAGATAAGTTAAAAGGAGTAGGAGCGATTAATTTTCATGCACCCGAAGAGATGGTGAGAGAATTACATCGCATAGCTGAGTTTGGCTGGAAGGCTGTGTTATTACGCCCCAACCCAGTTAAAGGAAGAATATTGAGTCACCCTGCTTATGAAGCATTTTGGACAGAATGCGAAGAAATGAACATAGCAGTGGGAATTCATGAAGGAACTCATAGTCGGTTAGCAACTACAGGAGCAGAGCGGTTTAATACTCGTTTTGCTCTCCACGCCTGCTCTCATCCGATGGAACAAATGATGGCACTTTTAGCCCTCATTGAAGGGGGTGTTTTAGAGCGTCATCCCCGCTTAAAAGTGGGTTTTTTAGAGTCTGGTTGTGGTTGGTTACCTTACTGGCTTTGGCGAGTAGATGAAGAGTATGAAAACTTATATTGGGAGGTTAAAGATAATGTCAAAATAAAGCCTTCAGAGTATTTTCAGCGTCAGTGCTTTATTGCGATCGCATCTAATGAGCCTTACTTACCTCAAATTATCGAATACATTGGTGCTGATAACTTAATCTTCGGTTCTGATTACCCCCATATGGATCATCAGCCGAACATTGTGAAAACAGTTCTAGAGCTTGAGACACAATTATCTCAAGAGATAGTACAAAAAATTGTTTGGGATAATCCTCGCAATTTTTACAGTTTGGCTTGAATAGCTCCCAATGTTAACTCTAAATAAAAGAACATATCATTATGCCAAAAAACTTCACCGTTACAGATCCATTAAAACCAGGACAGTGGTATGACGATGATACTTATTACCAGATTCTCTTAGTCGCTCCTCGGCAAAATAGAACTGAAGGACAATACATAGAAACAACAATCCTAGCTCAAAAAAGAGGACAATTTAAAAAATATTTACTTGACGAAAAAACACAACAAAATCTCAAAGGTTATATACCAGATTTGGAGGATATTAAGAATCAAACTATAGCTTCTTATCTCCCTTCTCCCGGAGTAGTTTTTCCTAAAGGTTTTCTGAATGCTTTATTTTCAGATGAGTCTTCCAAAAATCACTCAATTGAAAGCAATAATTTTTACGATCCAATCCGAACTTTACTGCATACCCGCAAAATATCCCAACTAATTGCTAAAACCTGGCATTGCTACTTAGAAGCGAAAGCAACTGATGTGTGGTATGACTTTGCTCGTGGTAAATGGGATGAGATTGACTCTGATATTTTAGATGGTCTCATAGCCAGAGAAATTTTCTTTTTCGACCAACAATCTTCACCCGATCGCTTACTACCAAATAACCTTGACATTTATTATCCACTAAATAGCGAACAATCTAGTGAAAAAGCAAGGTTTTTGATTTTACCTAGTAGTAAAGCTTGGCAGGGGATTACTTTGAGCCTCTTGATGGCAGGGCAGGCATATTATGAAATCAAGCAAGGTGAAAAAACATACTACCATCAAATTTCTCAGCCAATTCTCAGTACTGGTGAAATAGTTATTAAATATGGCTTAGAAATTAATTGGGATAAGTTTAAAGGTGATATCAAAGAGCTAAAAGTAGACCCAGGAAAGTCTTCTATTGCTTATGAAGCTATTATTCCTTATCCTCCCATACCTTCCGAGATTAATCTATCTCCTGAGAATATTGCGAAATGGTCTCAGGCTCAAGATGAAGGTGGAGACTTTCCTTTTTATAAGAAAAATGACGACGATGGAAGCTATTTAGTCGGTGTAGACTACTTTTCACCTCCTTATCCTTATATACCGCTAAGTTGTACTTAGAAAATTTATCACATACCCGAATCAATTCTCTGTAATCTATACAAATAAACCTTTGATGTAGAAAAATATCTAAGAGTTTTAGTAATAAATTTATAGAGAATTGGTAGCCATATTTAACCAGTGGGCGCAAGAGTACGTTATTTTAGAAGAATCAGAATGGTATGGCATAGATGGTAAAGGCATTCGAGGGATCGCCAAATACTATATTTTCCGTTATTTTGAGAGCGATCGCTTATCGTTATTTTGGCTTTTAATAACTCTACCACTACTAGTAAAAGAAATTCCTTGCTGAAAATCAGTACCAATCATCACTGCTTCTACTATAGGTTCAGATATTTGTGTTTGCGCTACCCATTCAACAATAAAGTTTGCTCCTAAACCTCCACTAGTGTCATTTCTATTAATAAAAAAATCTGTAGAAGCGAGGGCATCAAGTTGAATCGGGCGCTCTAAATATTGCTTTACTAATTTACCTTCTGAGTTATAGTAACGCACAGAAGTCACGACCATCGAATTATTCAAATCTGTATTCCGAACACTCAGGGTAACTGCTAACTCAAAAATCTCCTGTCGATTGTGATGATAAATATGAGAATAGACAGGAACATAGATAGTTTGACCCATTGCAATCTGAAAATTTTTATCGAGAGTCACTATCTTTTGAGATGTGCTTGTTTGAGCAGTGTTCGGTTTTGATTCTGGCGGAATTTCTGTTGATTGACAAGACGCAAGAAAAATAATAATGATTATCAAATAAACATGGGGATACAGCTTCATCAAAACTATTAACACCAATTAAATAGAAGGCGGTTTTGTGCGGTGGGTTATCGACTAAAGTTCATAACACACCAAAAATTTAGGATCGTGATGTATCCTCAGTACTTATGAACTTAGTTTAACGTGACGTGAGTTCGATGAACCTCTCCCCAACCCCTTTCCGAGACGGAGAGGGGGTTTTATATGCTCAGTTGAGGACAAAAAATTAGGCTTTTTAAGCCTCTCCCGAAGCGGAGAGAGGTTTGGAGAGGGGTTGTTTGGAATCTGTCGAACTCACGTTAATTTATTTTTTGGAAGTTCCTTAGCGCGAAACCCTGGAAGTGACGGATCTTTGTAAATTAGCTAGAGCGCGATTGTAATCCAAGATAGCTGTAACTCGATTTCCCTGCGCTCTTGTCAGGTCGTTTTCCGCAGCAATTACCTCTGTTTGAGTTCCTACACCAGCTTGGAATCTCAACCTAGCTAAATCCAAAGCCTGGGTAGCTTGATTTAAAGCCACGCTAGAAGTCTGCACATTATTCAAATTGGATTGTAATTGGGAATAGTATTGTTCTACATCAAAGCGGATTTGGTCGCGTTGGCTAGCAAATTGATTCTCTGCGATCGCTATATTAGCTTTCGATTGATCCGCACGTGCTTTTGCTGCTCCGCCATCGAACAAATTTAAATTTGCTTGCAGCCCCACTGAATAGCCATCAGTAATGCTGACACCATCATTATACCGATCTAGTAGGTTGTAGCTACCTGCTAAACTCAGTTGCGGCCCCAGTTGTGAAAGTGCTTGTCGTCGCTGTTGCTCGTAAATATTACGTTGTGCTAATTGTTGTTGCAATTCTGGACGATTTTGAAAAGCTTGGATAATAGTTTCTTCCAGGGTTGGCTGCCAAAGCCCTGCTATTTGTACGGGATCTGAGGCTGTGATATTAAATGATTGGGCTAAACTTAACACCGTTGCAAGTTGGCGACGGGCAATTTGCTGTTGGGAAATAGCATTAGTCAGTTCTTGTTGAGCATTTGCTAAATTTACCTGAGCTTGCAGGACATCAAACCCCGTACCCACTCCAGCGTTTTCCCTAGCTTGAGTATCCCGCAAACTCGCCTCGGCATTATTCACAGCAGACTGATTAATTCGTACTTGTTCGTCTGCCTGTTGCAAATCATAATATTCAGTCGTAACATTCAGCTGAATTTCCAAAGACGTACTTTCAACATTCAATTCATCTAGCCGTAACTGTTCCTCAGCTGCTCGGATAGTAGCTTGTCGGTTACCAGAGGTATACAAATCATAATTCAGTTGTGCTGAACCATTAAAAGAAGTACTGGCTTGAGATGAACTGCTCCTAAAACCGTTACCATTGTTAGTCAAATTTCCGTTGAGTCCAAGAGTAGGAAATAAAGCTGCTTGAGATTCCCGCAGTGCTGAACGACTGCGTTCTAGTTCTAAAATGGCTATTTGTAAATCTCGATTATTGCGTCGAGCTAATTCTAAAGCTTGTGTCAAACTGATTGGTACAGTTTGCTGAACCCTTACTTCCTCCGGCTTAGTAGGAAATTGCAAAGGATTGGGATTGGGATTGAGGTAATCAGGAACCTGTGAAGAACTTGAGGAATTTTGGGTTTTTGGGGGAGTCGTTGCACTTGCGAAAGTTGGAAAAAAAATACCGAACGCCAAAATAACCCAGGTAGAATTTACACACCAAAAAATCAAATTCATATTTGTAATGGGAATGGGAAATGGAAAGTGAGGAGTGGGAAGTGGGAAGGTAAGGGAGCAGGGAGCATACAGCAGAGGAGACAAGGAAGTGTGGGGAGTGTGGGGAGAGAGGGGGGAAAAATTTCTTCCTCATCCTCCCACACCTCCCACACCTCCCACACCTCCCACACCTGCCCCCTTCTTCCCAATGCCCCATTTCCTAACCCACAATCAAACCATCTTGAACTCGGATAATTCTTTTAGTTTGAGCAGCGATATCTGGTTCATGAGTGACAATTACAATTGTGATGCCTTGCTGATTAAGTTCTGTCAATAAATTCATCACTTCATAAGAAGTCTCAGTATCTAAAGCGCCTGTTGGTTCGTCTGCCAAAACTAATGCAGGCCGGTTGACTAAAGCACGAGCAATAGCTACCCGTTGTTGTTGTCCACCAGAGAGTTGACTAGGACGGTTAGAAATACGTCCTCCTAGTCCTACCTTTTCCAAAGCTTCTAATGCTCTTTCGCGGCGTTTTGTTTTGGGTAAGTTAGCATAAACCATTGGCAACATGACATTTTCCAATGCTGTTGCCCGCGCTAATAAATTAAATTGTTGGAAAACAAAACCTATCCTTTGATTGCGAATATAAGCTAATTCATCATCATCAAAAGTTGTGAGGTTTCTGCCCTCAAAAATATAGTCTCCAGTTGTGGGTCGATCCAGACATCCCAAAATATTCATGAGGGTGGATTTACCCGAACCTGATGCACCCATAATCGAGACGTATTCCCCTTCTTCAATAGAGAGTTGAATACCTTTAAGTATGGGAACATTGATTTCTCCCAAATGGTAGGTCTTAGTAATGGATTCCATCCATATCATGGTTGGCATATTGATTTCGGCTTAATAAATAGTTAGAGTTTTTAAATTTCAAGTTTTAATTATTTAGTCACTACGTAAAGCAGTAATTGGATCTAATTTTGAAGCGTTGCGTGCGGGAACAACTCCAGCAATTAAGCCAACGGTTATCGAAAGCCCAAATCCAGCAATTATTGATAATAAAGAAATTACGAATGGAAACTTAAAAACATTTGCAGCTGCATAAGCAATGACGATACCACCTACCATACCAATGCATCCGCCAACAATGGAAATGACGATCGCTTCCGCTAAAAATTGATTGAGGATTGCTGAATTGGTAGCACCTACGGCTTTACGAATGCCGATTTCTCGCGTGCGTTCGACTACGGAAACTAACATAATGTTGGCAATGCCAATGCCTCCAACTACTAAAGAAATTCCGGCGATCGCCACTACCATGACTGTAAATAAACCCACAACATTCGTGAAGGTACTGACAATATCAGCTTGGTTAGTCAGTCGAAAATCATCAGCTTGGGGCGGATAAATATTATGCCGCAAACGTAATAAATTGGTGACTTGAAACTGAGCCGCTTCTAAATCTTCTTGATTGGCGGATTTGACTAAAATTCCAGTTACAGAAACGCCGACCAAAGCATTATTCCCAACTAGTCTTGCCGACATACTAGTTAAAGGAATGAAAATTTGGTCATCTCGATCCATCGGCCCTTGAGAACCTTTAGGTTCCATCACCCCAATGACTTCGTAGGCTTCTCCCTGAATCCGAATTCTCTGGCCAATAATATTACCATTTTGTCCAAAGAGCGTGCGTTGCACTGTCGGGCCAAGAACGGCAACTTGGACGGCGCTATTTAGTTCTTCTTCAGTAAAATATCTCCCCTGCTGAGGGTGAGTATTTCTGACTTCTGGATAGTTTAAATCTGTACCATAAATTGTTGTTGAGGTGTTTTGTCCTGAATAAACAACTTGAGCAGTTCGCTGGAGGTAGGCGGAAACAAGTTGAACTGATGGCGCTTCTTTTGCGATCGCTTTGGCATCTTCCCAAGTCAAGGTGCTACTAGAACCTATCCCTTGACGAACATTCCCACTTCTGGCTGCACCAGCCAAGATTTGCAGCACATCTGTACCCAATGCTTGGATCTGTTGTTCGACTCCCTTTTGCACTCCTTGACCAACAGAAGTAATCGCAATCACTGAGGAAATGCCAATAACTACGCCCAACATAGTTAATCCTGTGCGTAATTTATTACTCCACAGCGTTTCTACCGCCATTGACAATATTTCCGACAGCGGCACTGTACGGGTATTCTTAGCTTTGTAAAAACCCTTAAATATCTTAAACATAAGGTTGTATTTCAAACTAACTTTAAGGAGAACCGCCGCCTGAACGACCTCCTCTTCCACCGCCACCGCCACCACCGCCTCCTCCGAGGCCTGGAAAAACTCCTCCTCGTGGTGTTGATTGGGGACGCGCTCCTGGTGGGAAACTCAGCAGTACCCTTTCATTTCCTGTTAATCCAGACTTAACTTCAGTAAAGTTATTGGCAGTCACACCCGTTTCAATGGGAGTAAAGACGGGTCTGCCATTGTTTCCTGGTACAAACACACCTGTAGCATTTTCTTGACGCACCACCGAGGCTGTGGGCACAACCAAGACATTTTTCACTTCACCAACTTGAAAATCTGCTTCTACATTCATCCCAGACCGTAGTACTCTTTCAGGGTCTGAAAATGACACTCTAACTTCAAAACTGGTAACGTTTTGTTCCACTACAGATTGGGCAGCAATTTGCCTGACTTTCCCTTCAAAGATTTTTCCTGGGTAGGCATCCGCTTGAATGGTAACTTTTTGACCAATGCTAATTTTAGAAATATTGGTTTCGGCTAAATTGGCAACAACTTCATTCGTGGAAGCCAGAGACAAGATTGAAGAAGAAGTAGCAGAAGATATCTCACTACTGGCAGTTGTAGGAGTTACGAAAGCGCCTGGGTCGGCATACTTTTTCGTCACCACGCCATCAAAAGGAGCGCGAATGATCGTGTCATTGATTTCGGCTTGGATGTTTTGCAGCGAACCACGAGCAGATGTTACCTGGGCGCGGGCTGCCTCTATATCTTCTTGGCGGGTTCCGGCTTTGAGGAGTGCCAAAGCTTGTTGTCTTTGATTGACCACAGCGCGTGCTTGTTCGATGTCCTCTGGACGCGAACCAGCTTTTTGCAGAGCCAGTGCTTGCTGTGCTTCATTAACAGCAGCTTGGGCACTATCCCTGTCAGCACGGGTTTGATTTAGACTTTGAAGAGAAATAGCCCGTGCATTGTAAAGTTGTTGATTGCGGCGAAAATCATCTTCTGCTCTGCTCAAGCTTGCTTGAGCGCTTTGTAAACGTGCCTGTGCTTGGGCAATATCTTGAGAGCGATTGCCTGCTTGTACCTTTTGCAGATTCGCTACGGCTTCGTCGAGTTGTGCCTGTGCTTGAGCAATATCTTGGGGGCGATTGCCTGCCTGTGCTTTTTGCAGATTCGCTTGGGCTTGTGCCAATTGCCCTTGAGCAGAAGTGAGCTGCCCGCGCAAGTTGGAATCATCCATGTAAGCCAAAATTTGCCCTTGTCTGACGGTATCTCCTTCCTTCACCAGTAGTGTTTTGAGTACGCCTGAATTTTTAGGGCTGAGGTTGATTGACCGTTCGGGCTTCACCTCTCCGTTTGCTGATACTTTGATTACTAAATTCTGCCTTTGTACAGGCCTTGTTAGGACGCGGCGTCTAGCTTCTTGACGCGGAACGACGGTTACTTGGTAATAAACTGCATAGCCAATGCCACCGAACAGAGCAAGTACGAGTAACCAAGAGAGCCAATTTTTATTGCCCTTTTTTTTCTTTACCTCTGGAACCAAAATTGGTGAATCTACAGAGTCTTGTGTATTAAATTGCATATTTATTTAAGTCTAGAAGGAACGGCTACCGAGCTGTTCTTCACGGCTAAAACTATAGCCTGGTAGCTCCATACTGACAATTATTTTGAGTTTTTAGTGTTTTAAAGGTTAATTTGCAGTATCAGTCCATCAGGAAGTCTGAAATAACCATCACGCACTCTAACTAATCTTCCAGCAGGAACAATTTCCTCACTGGGAAGCAGAATATCGCCGTTGGGAAGTCTAAAGTAACCTCGATCGCGTAGTCTAACTATGCTCCTAGCAGGAATAATTTGTCCATTAGGATATCTAATGTCACCATTACCAAGTCTGACTACTCTGGTATAAGGTTGGTTGTCGCGGTTCCAATTGTCCCAGTTTGAGCGATTTCTGACTTCTCTAGGATTGCGTCTACCATCGCGGTTCCAGTTGTCCCAGTTTGAGCGATTTCTGACTTCTCTAGGATTGCGTCTACCGTCGCGGTTCCAGTTGTCCTGGTTTTGAATTGTTCTGACTTCTACAGGATCGGATCTGCGATCGCGATTCCAATCTCGATCCCTCTCACCGATCGCGTAAACTTCAGTTTGAGCATTTGCAGGCACACTCAAGAGAGTAGGAAAAGCGATCGCCGCCGCCGCTAAGACTATAGACGCACAGTTTTGTTTCAACATAATATTGACTCCTTAAATTTAAATCCGCTGTAAAATGTATAATTTTTACCTCCTCGTATAAATTCATACATAATAATTATCGTTCAAAACGTCTAAACTAATGTAGGACTAAAGTCACAAGTAATTCCACCCTGGTGTATGACCAAAGTCATCAGTTTTTGTAATGGGGAGTAGGGAGAGGAGGTGTGGGAAGTGTGGGGAGTGTGGGGGGTGTGGGGGGTGTGGGGAGATAAAGAATTTATGCCTCTCCTCCCACACCTCCCTCTCCTCCCACACCTCCTGCTTGCCCAATGCCCGATGCCCAATGACTAATACAAGATTTTACTGCCGTCATTAGCGGAGATCGTTTAAGCTAGCTGAAAGATTCTTTGATTAGTGGCTTAGAGGCGGTAGTGTGCCTAAACATTTTTATTTGATTTTTCTTGTGGTTGTCTGTAGTTTGTGGAGTGTTCCAAAAGCCGCTAACGGGCAGGCATTAGTACCCCATACACTGCAACTAGATGCAGCAAAGTTAGAAAAGCAGGGGTTGACTCTGGCGCAAGAGGCGGCTCAACTAGCTCAGTTTCAACAGGTTGACTTAGCTTTGCCACGAGCGCGGCTGGCTGCTCAACTGGCTCCCAACAATGATAAAGTATGGTTGCTCTTAGGTGGATTGCAGTTACAAACTAAAGAGTTTGACGGAGCGATCGCCACGTTAAAAAAAGCTCAATCTCTCAATCCCAAAAATGCTGATATTGTGTTTGCTATAGGATCGGCTAATTTTCAACAGCAAAAGTACCAGGAGGCTGTTGTTAATTATCAAGACGGTTTGAAGTTAAAACCTAATGACCCAGAAGGCTTGTTTAATTTGGGTAATGCTTACTATCAGTTGCGTCGGTTCCCAGATGCCATCACTCAGTACAATCAAGCTGTGACTTATGATAAAAAATTCTGGCCGGCGATCAACAATATAGGCTTAATCAACTACGAACAAGGCGATATTTCAGGAGCGATTAAGCAATGGCAATCGGCTGTAAACATTGATAAACAAGCCGCAGAACCTTTACTAGCTTTGGGAGTGGCACTCTATACTAAAGGCGATCGCCAACAAGGACTCAGCCTCGGAGAAGCCGCACTCCGCATCGATCCGCGCTATGGTAGTTTGAATTTTCTCAAAGAAAATCTCTGGGGCGATCGCTTACTATCTGATACGAAAAAATTCCTAGAATTACCTCGTATTCAAGCAGCTCTACAACAAGGGGGAAGCTCATCAGTCCCCCAACAACGGCCTACGCAATAGAAGTGGGGAGGGGGGAGGGGGATGGGGGAGTGTGGGGAGTGTGGGGAGAGAGGGGGGAAAGATTTTTTCACCATCCTCCCACACCTCCCACACTTTCTGCTTGCCCCATCCCCATCCCCAACTCCTATTACCTACTTGCCGAAAAGTACCCGCTTATAGTACATATATACTTAATTAAACATAGGAACTAGTCGGTGAAAAAGATTATTGGGCGAGTATTCTGGAAATCAGTCGCGATTTTTCAGTCGTTGTCTGTGGGTAGAAGCGTGATGATTTGGTCAACAAACTGTTGATGGTCAACAACTGGTTTAGAAATGTAGCCATCAGCACCGCTTTGCTTGAGAAAGTTCTCGCGATCGCCTTCCATAGCGTGCGCTGTCACTAGAATCACGGGTAAGTTTGCTGTTTTTGGGTCTGATTTCAACATTTGTGTAATCTTGATGCCATCAACTGACTTGCCTTGATAAACACTTCTTGAGAGAGAAACGTCCATCAAAATCAAGTCTGCTTCTCCTGATTGGGCAATTTTTATTACTTCTTCTACATTTTCTGTGTGTTTTACACCCAAGCCGCCGCGCTTGGACAAAATCTTGGAAAAAACACGAGCATTAATCAGATCGTCTTCGACAATTAAAACGGTTTTCATGAGAATTTTAGTTATGGAGGTGAGGGGATTAAAAAATCGGTATTGGACAGTTTTGAGTGCTAAACATACCCTTTGGGATATTGCTAAATCTAGCGGCGACCAGAGGAGAAGTTCAAAACTCAGCCAGTTACAAAATTTTGGGAAAATTCAAAATTCCTGTGGTAAATTTGAGCCACTTTATTGTATGAGTATCCTGGCTTGTTTGGCTTTGGCGTTTCCAAAAGATTTAACTAGCGTCTGTTTGTCTTTGTGATTGGCACAGCCATCACCCAAACTTGTTCAGACTTTGCCCAAAATTTCAAATTAAGAAATGCAATCATGGTAAATATCCTGGCTACTAAATGTATGTAGATTATATTCGTCTGCCTTCTTTTTAATAGTCAATCAAAAGGCTGGTCATCAAGGATGATACTACTGCTTTTTCTGATGTGACTATCAAGATTTTGTCAGGAATCCCATTTCATCCGTTATGCTGTGGTAGCTGGAGTATTGAGTTTCATCGGTTTTTGTGTAGTTAAATTTCAGGGAAAAAACTCATGGCAAAACAGTTAAACCTTCTCTCAACGGGACAGGTAATTACAACAGCCCTGCACACCGAGATGCAACGGTCTTACTTAGAATATGCCATGAGCGTGATTGTCGGGCGAGCGCTACCAGACGTGCGTGATGGCTTAAAACCAGTGCATCGCCGCATTCTTTACGCAATGCACGAACTCGGTTTGATACCAGATAGACCTTACCGTAAATGTGCCCGTGTAGTGGGTGATGTCCTGGGTAAATACCACCCCCACGGGGATCAAGCGGTTTACGATGCTTTAGTTAGGCTGGTGCAGGAATTTTCTAGCCGCTATCCTTTACTGGCAGGACACGGTAATTTTGGCAGCGTTGATAATGACCCCCCGGCGGCGATGCGCTACACTGAAACCCGCCTTGCACCTATTAGCCATGAGGGAATGCTGGCAGAAATTGGCGAAGAAACGGTGGAATTTGTCGGTAACTTCGATAATTCCCAGCAAGAACCGACGGTTTTACCTGCTCAATTACCATTTCTACTGCTCAATGGCTGTTCTGGGATTGCAGTAGGGATGGCAACGAATATTCCGCCGCACAATTTGGGGGAAGTAGTCGATGGGTTGATTGCTTTAATCGACACCCCAGATTTGTCAGATGAAAAGTTATTCGAGCTAATTCCAGGGCCGGATTTTCCCACTGGTGGGGAAATAGTTGGTCAAGTGGGAATAAGTGAGGCTTACACCACAGGTAAAGGTGGAATTGTGCTGCGGGGACTGGCGACGTTGGAGGAAATTCCAGCGACGAGGGGAAGCAAACGACGAACGGCAATTATTGTCACGGAATTGCCGTATCAAGTAAATAAAGCTGGCTGGATTGAGAAGGTCGCGGACTTAGTAAATCAAGGCCGCTTGCAGGGAATTTCGGATCTGCGGGATGAAAGCGATCGCGAAGGTATGCGTGTAGTAATCGAACTCAAACGCGACACAAATCCCCAAGAAATTCTGCAAAATTTATATCACCAAACTGCTTTACAAAGTAACTTTGGGGCAATTCTCTTGGCAATAGTCGATGGACAACCCCGCCAGTTAAGTTTGCGACAACTTTTACAAGAGTTTTTGAGTTTTAGAGAACAAACTCTCAACCGTCGCTACAGTTATGAGTTGGAGAAAGCCCAAAGTCGATCGCATTTGGTGGAAGGTTTGCTCAAAGCTTTGTCTCATTTGGATGAAGTAATTGAAATTTTGCGCCAAGCGACTGATGGTAGTACCGCAAAAATCAACCTTTGCAGCCGACTCGATTTGAGTGAGGTACAAGGAGATGCAATTCTAGCTATGCCGTTGCGCCGCCTCACCAGTTTAGAGCAGCAAAACTTACAGCGCGAATTTGAAGAACTCAGCCAACAAATTGATTTATTACAAAGATTACTCAACGATCGCCACGAATTACTCAAGGCGCTGAAAAAAGATTTGCGATCGCTCAAACGCAAATACAGCGATGCCCGACGCACAAAAATAATAGAGGAACAAAAGAACACAGTAGCCCAGGAACAAAAAGGCAGAGGGACAGACGGGCAAAGAAGCAAAGGGGCAGAGGAGGATGAAGAAAGCCTCAAACCTTCCGAACCCGCCCAGGAAGCGATTTTAGAGTTTACTCAACGAGGGTATGTCCGCCGCATTCAGGTATCAGGGAAAAAGTCGAAAGTTGAAAATGGTCTGCACGAAAATGATTTTATTATCCAAAGCGTATTAACTGATACACATAAAGATTTACTAATACTAACCAGTGGTGGCAAAGTCTACCCTGTGAAGGTGGGAGAAATTCCCCAAACCACTGGACGTTCTCCACGGGGAACGCCACTGATTACCATGCTCAGCAATACTGCTCAAGGCGCTCAAGAAGATGTAGTTAGCCGCTTTTTACTACCGGAAAATCCTGAAACTAGCCAAATGGTTCTGCTGACAAAACAGGGACGAATTAAGCGTTTGTCTTTGGAAGAATTCAATAATTTGACTCGTCGCGGAATTACAATTCTCAAGCTCAAAGACGACGATCGATTGTCATTTACTCAGTTCACAATTCCAGGGGAGCATTTAATTTTAGCTAGTTCTGGCGGGCGTGTATTGCGATTTGCGGTTAATGACGAACAACTACCAATCATGGGTCGCACAGCGATGGGTTTACAAGCATTTCGATTGTTGAGAAATCAGCAAATGGTTGGTTGTGTCAATGTCAGCAAAGATGACCAGCTATTGTTAGTGACTCAAGAAGGGTATGCTAAGCGGATGATTGCGAGTCAATTAAGAGCGGCTAATCGAGGAGATTTAGGCACGCAAGCGCTGAAATTTACCAGCAAAACTGATAATTTGGCTGCTATGGTAAAGGCGATCGCTTCTAGTGAAGTAGCTCTAGTGACAAACAAAGATCGGGTATTGCGGCTATCTGTAGAAAAAGTACCTATCTTAAGCAGAGATGTCAAAGGCGAAAGCATCATCCAACTCAACCGGGATGAAAAAGTTATCACCGTCGTCGAAGTCCGCTCATAGTAAAAACGATGTTAAACCTGCGGCGAGCCAACTTAGGAGATTTAGAGGCGCTAGTTCGACTGCGCCTTGAACTCCTGCATGAGGCTGGCGATATTAAAGATAATACGGAAACAGCAGCGATCCGAGCAGCGACTAGAAACTATTTGGCAGATAAAATGCCGCAAGGTGAGTTTTTGGTTTGGGTTGCTGAGGTGGAAAATCAAATTGTGGTTACTAGCGGCTTGGTACTTTTTACACGACCTCCCTATGACGACAATTTGTCGTGCTTAGAAGCTTATATCATGAACGTTTATACAATTCCACAATGGCGAAGCCAGGGAATTGCTACAGCACTTTTAAAGGAAACTATTAGCTTTGTCAAAGAGACTGAGGCAAAACGCATCTGGTTCCACACTACCAAGGATGGCAAAAGTCTCTACGAAAAGCTTGGCTTTATCTCAACTACAAAAGAAATGGAAATTGTTTGGCACTAAGTAAAAATCAAGCAACATCAACAGTGAGCGCGAAGACAGATTGAGTAGCAAGCATTTTCCTTACCACTTCTTTCTCGATGCCCAAAATTTCTAAGCAGCTTAACTCGTCTATGACGTTCAACATACTATGTTCTGTTACACGAAAACCTTGTTCGTAAACAAACTGCCGTGCTAGATCGAGTGTGGCAAAATTATTATTTACTAAAGACCTGCCTGTGAGGTTAGTGCCTGTTTGTAATAGCTTTTGTAAACCTGAGTCATCTTGTTGCGATCGCACTAAACTACCTGTATCAATGAAATCAGGAGTAATCCAAACACCACCATAAGAGTCAAGCATGTCGCGAATATTGGCACACACAAGTTGTTTTTCTGCCAAAGTTAGATGTGTCAGCAATCCTTCACACAAAATTATCACTGGTTGTCCGGCTTTGAGTAAAGGAGTACTCTTGGAAAACTCGCTAGGACGCCTAGTAGCATCAATTTCTATAAAATGCAGGTTAGGACGTTCCCCCATTAGTTGTTGAATTAGTTGCTCTTTGCAACCAATCATCTCAGGCAAGTCACTTTCAATAAAAGTAATATTCGGATTGCTAGACATCACAAGTCCACGCGGTAACAAACCAGATGCTAGTTCTAGAACTTGTGTTATTTGATATTCAGCTATAACCTTATTGATAGCTTTATAACGAGCTTCCACACGCGCGGTAAGCAAAACACTTTTGTCTAGATTTTGTGGTTGAGGTAGTTTTACCAACCCTTGCTTTTCTATTAATTGTGCCAACTCTTTAGCATAAGGAATATCTGTGAACTGTCTAGCTAGACTAACCATGAAACCAGTAAGGACAATTTTGTCAAAGTCATTAATTTGTTGTTTGTTCATAAGTTTTTCAATCTACTCACAAACAGTCTAAATATTAATTTATTAAATTCAAATTACTTTCAGTTATAAATTATTTTTATTTTTAATAACTCTAACTTAACTATCTCGGTGACAAAGCTAAATTAATAATTTTAGTAAGTGTGTAGATAACAAGCACTCTTAATCATTTAATTCTTCAACCACAAGATTGCTAAACAAGGTACTTTCAACCTATGAACCGTACTCTAGATTTGTTAATTAATGCTAATAAATACTAATTAAATTGTAGTTAATACATATTATTTGAAATTTAAATTCTTGTTTTTCAAAGGTTATAGCCATCCCTAAATGGTTAAATGCTAAAATAATTGATAAAACTTCTCAATAATTTTCTATGCTCTGTAAAAGTCTTCAATAGTTGTATCGAAAGATAGATGTTTCAATTCTTGTTGATTCACAATTACATTGAATGTCAAGACATCGCAACAAAAATATAATAATCGTTGTTTTTATTAAAATATTTGTTATATTAGTTTACGTAAGGCAATAAAGCTTAAAAATTTAATTTGGAGTGTCAACCATGACAAATGCAACCACAACAAAAGTTACTACTCCTGTAGTTGAAGATCGTAATGCTTGGCGTTGGGGCTTTACTCCACAAGCAGAAATTTGGAACGGCCGTTTAGCAATGATTGGCTTTTTAGCGGCAGTACTAGTTGAAGTTTTTTCTGGCCAAGGTTTCTTACACTTTTGGGGCATCCTTTAATACCATTTTGGATTGAGAATTTCTTTTCCAGAAAGGGTTCTGCTAATTCATTTTTCAAATTGGTATAAGTTTTAATATCTAAGATGACCCATAAATAAAAAAACCTGGAGCGATTACCCACTACCAGGTTTTTTATTTGTTTGTCATTAGCCATTTGTGAGTTTATTCACTAATGACTATTGATAAATGGCTCTTGATTACCGAATATATTCCTTGAGAACGCTGTTGCGATTTGGGTGACGTAACTTGCGGAGTGCCTTCGCTTCAATTTGACGAATGCGTTCGCGAGTGACGTTGAAAATCTGCCCAATTTCTTCAAGTGTCTTCATCCGGCCATCATCCAAGCCGTACCGCAGTCTGAGAACATCGCGTTCGCGAGGGCTGAGACTGTCGAGAACTTTTTCTAGGTCTTCGCGCAGCAGATTTTTGGAAACTTGATCTTCTGGTGTTTCGCCATCGGACTCAATAAAATCGCCTAACCGAGAGTCTTCTTCTTTCCCAATGGGCGTTTCTAATGAAATGGGTAACTGAGCTGATTTAGCAATAAACCGCAACTTCTCAATGGTCATTTCCATACGAGTGGCGATTTCTTCTTCCGTGGGTTTGCGCCCCATTTCTTGAGATAATAATTTAGTGGTTTTCTTAATTCGAGAAATGGTTTCGTAAAGGTGGACTGGAAGGCGAATTGTGCGGGATTGATCGGCGATCGCGCGGGTAATTGCTTGACGAATCCACCATGTAGCGTAGGTAGAAAACTTATAACCCTTTTCGTGGTCAAACTTTTCAGCGGCACGAATCAAACCAAGACTGCCTTCTTGAATTAAGTCTTGGAATGACAAACCGCGATTCATGTATTTCTTAGCAATTGAAACTACAAGACGCAAGTTAGATTGCACCATCTTATCTTTCGCCCTGCGTCCAACATGCAGGCGATAACGAAAAGCTGGTAGTGGCAGTTGCACGGCTTCTGCCCATTCACTATCGCGAGGATCGCGATCTAACTGTTCTGAAAGTCTTTCCCTTACCCTTTCTAATTCGAGCAAATCAGCAATTTTACGGGCTAATTCAATTTCTTCATCTGCCCGTAATAGGCGAATTCTACCAATCTCTTGCAAGTAAAGCCGAATCGAATCTTCTGTATAGTGCTTTTTCTTGCTTTGTGTCCGACGACGCGATTTAGCGGCTTTTCCAGACTTTGCGTCGTCCTCATCAGACTGAGGCTCTAAAAACTCATCGTCACCTTCATCTACGATCGGGAAGTCCTCTTCATCATCTATTAAGAGTTCTTCTAACTCGAGCTCAGGCTGATTCATTATTTCTAGGTCAGGCTGATATATGCTTTCGAGTACGTTGTTAGCCTGGTTCATGCCGCGTTCCTCATGCTCCTTGCAGAATCAATTACTCAAGATGTGTTTAATGCTCTTTAAAACGAGCTTGTTGACAACCGAAAATAAGCTTTTTGGCAGATTTACCAGAGATATTTTCGGTAATTTTGCACCTTTTTTAGAGGGCTTTTTACTTTAGTTTAAGTCACTAATAAAAGGTGACTTGCTCAATGAAAGTAAATGTCATATGTGTTGCGATCGCACATATTTTTTAAGTGACTGGTCTTAAAAAAAGACTCACCTTTACCAAAAACTTGCCACTCGATACAAACTAATTCAGACTTTTGGCAGATTTTCGTATTAAGACTCTTCCGATTGTAGCCTGTTTCACAGAAATTGCACTCTATTTTGTGTATCGATCGTGAATTTATTAAACAAGTGTTAGCCACATTTACCAAAAAGACATTAAACACGGGAATTACACCCTTAAATATTTTCTAGACTTTTCGGAATTGCAGTGGTTCTTTGATTACGTTTAAAAGTTAAGTACACTTTGTTTTGTTCAATTCCATGTATTTTACACAACATTAATTACTGAGAAAGAGTGCATTGTTATGTTAACTCAGGCGAAAAGTCTTAACCTACCTATTTTACATTTCCTTCATAAATCATTGAGTCCTTGGATCGAAGTGGGTTTTTCCTATGAGTAAATACAACAACAGTGGTGGTGCTTACCTGAAACCAGTTAACCTTCTGCGCGATAGTTACCTTAACTAAGGAGTTGAGGTTGTTGCAGAATCGACCTGATAGCAGATCGCTTTAGGTTTAACTAATTTGGTCTTATTCACACGTTAGCGCACTGTGGCGATTTCAGCCCTATGAAACTTGACAAACTTTTCTTATTGTATACAACGATATTTTAATCAATTCAAAAATGATTTGCCCTGAAAGATCGTTGATATAAGTTTACCTAAAGCACAAGTACATTGAATACATACGATGCAATAGCTATTTTCAGGGTGGTACATGAAGATATTAACAAGTTTTCCGCAAGATGATGTTTGCTCCCAGTAGGCATTGCGTTGAGCAAAGAGAACTCAAAGATTTGCCTGATGACTTGGTTGAAAAGCTTTTTAAGTAAAGTATTTGTAATCTTAAATACTTTTACTTCAGTAAAGTCTTGTCATTTTGTCATTTGATTATGAGAAATCCTCAAGATACTTATTAATTGTTGTTTGATAGATGATATTTAGTTATGTTATTCAAGCATAACAAATGTGTTTCTTGCTGGTGGGCAAAATTAATCAGCGAGTCAGGGCAAAAAGCATGAATTGAGTCATTTCCAACAATATTGGTATGGCTACTGAGACTTTAACATTGATTTTTTTAAATCTTTACATTAACTCAAATTATATGATGAGTTGTTAGCTGAAAAATTGATATTTTTTTGTAGTATATGTATTAATGAATTATAGTTTTTGCTGGTTTAAATTTATTAGCTCCCAAACCCTCAAGACAAGAGGTTTTTCTTTTTCCCCTTGTCCTCATAAAGGTTAAGTGGGGTTTGAGCAATGTAGATGTATTAGCTTTCTTGAACTAACGTGGTGTTGGGGTGGCATTTAGGCTTGTTGGAAAATTGGGTGGCAAAATTACTCGGTCAACTATGTGAACGATGCCATTGCTAGCTGGGATATCGGGTTGAGTCACTTTAGCGTTGTTGACGGTTATAGTTTTGGTGCTGGGATCGACTGTGATTTTAACGGGAGTACCCTCCACAGTTTTTACTTGTCCAGATGTCAACTCTTGAGAGGTAATTCGGCCGGGTATAACGTGGTAAGCCAAAAGCCTGACTAATTGTTGCTTGTTAGCAGGCTGTAAAAGTTTATCTAAAGTAGCTTTAGGTAAAGCAGAGAAAGCGGCGTCAGTAGGTGCAAAAACCGTGTAAGGCCCTGGTGTAGTCAATTGTTCGTTTATGCCAGCGGCTCCTACTGCTTTTATGAGAGTTTGCAACTGTCCCTGCGCTGCTGCTGACTTTGCCAGTTCTGCTAAATTTTGGCTGGGAGCGGGAGTTTGCCTGACGGGAGGAGGAATTGTTATGGGGGTTTGAGTAACCGGGGGGATAGTTGTTGTGGGAGTTTCAGTGACAGGTTGAGCGCAAGCAGACAGAGCAACCAAGCTACTTATGCCAACAATATTAAAAAATATTTTTTTTACTATGCCTTTAGTCGCTTTCATAATTTTGTCTAAAATCCAGTTGAATAGATAATTATTGACAATAATTAATGAATTGATGGACTATAGTCACTTATCTAACGGTATAGTTTGTAGTTACAAAAAATATCAAAGCAAGATATTGAGGAATTTTTTAGTTTGCCATCTCCCAAAAGAGGTAATACCAATTCAAAATTCAAAATTCAAAATTAATAAAACTAAATATCACAGGGGTTTGAGCGTGCAGTAATCAAAAAATAATGGGTAATAGATTTTTTATCCATTACCCATTACCAGCGTCATAAATTATCAGAGTCGCGAGAAAAAATTGAATTAAATATCTAGATCGGTGAAGTTGAGTTTAGAACCATAGGTTTCAATGAATTCTCTTCGAGGTGCGACACGATCGCCCATTAAAATAGTGAAAATGCGATCGGCTTCGGCGGCGTCTTCGATTTCGACTTGTTTGAGTTTGCGAGTTTCTGGGTTCATTGTCGTATCCCAGAGTTGCTGTGGCATCATTTCACCCAAACCTTTGAAGCGTTGGATGGTGTAGTTGGCGTTGGCTGGGAATTTGGCGATTACTTGGTCTTTGTCGCGATCGCTATAGCAATATTCATGATTGCGCCCGCGTTCTACCTTATATAATGGCGGACAAGCGATATAAATAAAGCCTTGTTCGATGAGCGATCGCTGATAGCGATAGAAGAAAGTTAACAACAAAGTCCGGATGTGCGCTCCATCTACGTCGGCGTCGGTCATAATCACTATGCGGTGATAGCGCAGTTGGGAGGCGTCGAATTCTTCGCCTTTAACGCCTAAACCGAGTGCTGTAATTAACGCTTGAACTTCGTTATTTTTATAAATTTTGGCGTCGTCGGTTTTTTCAATGTTGAGAATTTTACCACGTAGAGGCAAGATAGCTTGAGTGCGGCGATCGCGTCCTTGTTTGGCACTTCCACCCGCTGAGTCGCCTTCCACGATGAAAATCTCTGATTCGCCAGGATCGCGAGAACTACAATCTGCCAATTTTCCAGGTAATGGCGAAGATTCCAGTACCGATTTGCGTCTGACTAACTCCCGTGCGTGACGCGCGGCTTCAGCAGCTTTGAAAGCTTGGATGGCTTTATCTAAAATCGCATCAGCAATACCGGGGTGAAATTCTAGGTACTCGGTAAGGACTTCTCCCACCAAAGAATCAACAATTCCCCGGACTTCAGTGTTACCGAGTTTGGTTTTGGTTTGTCCTTCAAATTCTGGGTCGGGGACTTTAACAGAAATTACCGCTGTTAAACCTTCACGGACGTGTTCGCCACTGAGGTTAGGTTCATTTTCTTTAATTTTATTTCGCTTGCGGGCGATCGCATTTAACGTCCGAGTCAGAACTGCTTTCAACCCTTCTAAGTGCGTACCTCCATCAACCGTGCGAATATTGTTAGCAAAACCTAACACGTTATCCGTATAAGCATCAGTACACCACTGTAAAGAAACTTCCACTTGAACGTTATTCCGTTCCCCCTGGACATAGATAATTTCTTCATGTAGTGGCTGCTTTTCACGGTTCATGTAAGCGATATATTCTTTAATCCCACCCTTGTATTCGTAGGATTCTACCTTGGGTGTATCGCTTTTGAGTAATTCTAGGCGGTGGTCGCTAAAGGTAATTTTGACACCAGCGTTTAGATAAGCTAATTCTCGTAGGCGACCTGATAAAGTAATGTAATCAAACTCAATACCAGTGGTAAAAATTTGAATATCTGGCTTAAAGGTGACAGAAGTTCCAGTTCTAGCTTCTTTGTAAGGCTTGACTTGCAAATCGGTAACTGGCGCACCCCGTTCAAAGCGTTGGGTATGAACCTTTTTGTCGCGCCAAACTGTAACTTCTACAACCTCAGACAAGGCATTGACAACAGAAACACCAACTCCGTGCAATCCTCCAGAAACTTTGTAACCGCCACCGCCAAACTTACCCCCAGCGTGGAGTACGGTTAACACAGTTTCTAAAGCTGATTTTCCCGTGCGTGAGTGAGTATCTGTAGGAATACCGCGACCATCATCTGTTACAGTTACAGAACCATCAGCGTTGATATCCACCTCTATATGGGTGCAGTAACCCGCCAAAGCCTCATCAATTGAATTGTCTACCACCTCGTAAACTAAATGGTGGAGTCCTCGCGGCCCTGTAGTACCGATGTACATTCCTGGTCGTTTGCGGACGGCTTCCAGACCTTCCAGAACTTGAATCTGATCGGCACTGTAACTGCTCGTCATGTAAATTCTCCTGATGCGTGGGGTTTAACTCGCCGAAAGGCAAATAAAAGTAAAAACACTCCAAAATTGTAACACAAAAGCCTTGCTGGCGTCTCTAGGGCATTTTCAAGAGAAGTTTATACAGGGGTTGGAGGTCTGTCAAGAGGGCGGAGGGGCGGAGGGGCACGGGGAGTGTGGAGGAAGAGGGGGGATGGGGGAGTGTGGGGAGTGAGGGTGAAAAATTTCTTCCCCATCCTCCCACACCTCCCACACTTCCTGCTTGCCCAATGCCCAATAACCAATGACTAATGACAAATGACTAATGACAAAATTAATTGTAATTTGTGGGGCGACGGCAACAGGGAAGTCAGGGTTGGCTTTGGCTTTGGCAATGCGCTTGGGTTCTGTGATTCTCAGTGCTGACTCTCGCCAAGTTTATCAGGAGTTTGATATTGGAACGGCGAAGCCAAGTATGGCCGAACAACAATTAGTGCCGCACTATTTAATAGATATCTGCGACCCAACAGACACGATGACAGTAGCAGACTATCAACAAAAAGCGCAAGCCTTAATCAATTCTTTTACATCTAGCTTGCCACTGTTCCTGGTTGGCGGTACTGGTTTATACATACGTTCTATTGTCCAAGGAATGAAAATTCCTCGTGTGGCACCGCAAAATGAATTGCGGTCGCAACTTGAATCTCTCAGTCAAAATCAACTCTATGCAATGTTACAACAAGTCGATCCTGTTGCTGCACAAAAAATTCATGCTAATGATTTCGTGCGAACTTTACGAGCATTAGAAGTATATTATGTAACTGGATATCCGATTTCCGAACAGCAAGGAGAAAATCCACCAAATTATCCGATTTTGCAAATTGGGTTAGATTGCAATGTTGAAAAGTTGGGTAGTCGTATTCAACAGCGTACTGAACAAATGATAGCAAATGGTTTGGCTGGTGAAGTGAAATATTTATGTCAAAAATATGGTGCTGATTTGCCATTATTGAATACTTTGGGCTATCAAGAAATCAAGCAATATTTAGCTAGCGATATTTCTTTACATGAAGCGAAAGAATTAACGGTTTTGCATACAAGACAATTTGCCAAGCGACAACGTACTTGGTTTAGAGCGTATCCACAAATTGAGTGGTTTAATGCAGACGATTTTGATTTATTAGAAAAAGTTTGGCAGCGAATAAATAAGTTTATCAATTGCACAAGTTAGTAAGATTTTTTTGCTTATGCAAAGACGCAAAGTTTTTTTGCGTCTTTACAGCGAGTGTCTTAAAGAGTGTCAGGATCTATGCCCATAGCCCGTAGCCTATCTGCTAGTAATTTGCTGCGTTGTTCTGCTTGTTCAGCACGTTGTCGTTCCTGTTCAGCACGTTGTCGTTCCTTTTCGGCACGTTCATCTCCAGTTGGTAAAACAGTTCCATCTTGGTAGCACCAGCGTAACCAAGTATCTTGTCTACTTTCAAATTCACCTTGCCATAGAGTTATACCTAAACCAACTTGTTCTAACCAAGTTTCTGAAGTTTCAAAGTAGCGTGTTCCCCTAAGTTCATAAACATGCAATATTTTTTCTGCTAATTGCTGATTTGGGTCATATACGATGTAGTAACTAGCCCGCATGTGTTCATAAGTTTTGAGCTTTTTGCCTAGTTCATCACCTTCTTTATTAGAGACAATTTCGAGGACAACTTCTGGTGGTTTACCAAAACGCCAAACCATATAACAACGATTTTGTTTTTCCCACCAATTTTCAGGCACTTGCACATCTAAGCTTAGAAAGACATCGGGTACAATGGGAGGCTGAAGGTCTGTATAGTAAATGCCTACATTAGCTTCAGCTAAAAAAGTCTGTTGTAGAGAACTGTAAAGAGAACTCACTAAAAGACGTTGTTGTTTGGCAGATGCAAAATTGTCCACAGGTGTATCATCTTCGGTTACTAGCAGGTTGGCATCTGGTACATAAAAATCATCATCATTGATTAGAAGTTGCTCAACCATGACTTCATCCACTATTTAAGAGCGTTATTTATAGATTAATTGATTTGAGATGAAAGGGTGCATTGGCTCTATATTTTATAGTGAAAATTTCTGAGGATTAGTCATCAATGGAATGTTTTTCAGAAATTATCAAGCTTTCTAGGCTACTAAATAATTTCAAAAAACCCTGGTTTGTAGCAGGTGGATGGGCGATAGACCTTTTTATAGGAGATATAACGAGGTTACATAAAGATATAGAAATCGCAATATTTAGGAAAGATCAAAACAGTCTACGAAAATATTTATTTGGCTGGGAATTTACTAAGGTTGTGAATGGAAAAATGAATCCTTGGAATGAACATGAATGGCTAGAGTTACCGATACATGAAATTCATGCTCATACTCAAAATAGCTTCTTCTCAAAACTAGAAATTCTTTTGGATGAGTCTTCAGAAAGCGAATGGAGATTTCGGAGGAATCTTGATATTGCTCGTCCATTATCAAGAATTCGGTTATGTTCTGAGATTGATATACCGTTCCTGGCTCCAGAAGTTGTACTCTTATACAAAGCCAAGAATCCCAGGCTTAAGGATGAAGATGATTTTCACAGTGTATGCAGGTTACTGGATGAAGAACGTCAAGTTTGGCTCAAGCAGGCAATAACGGTGTGTCACCCTGGACACCATTGGCTTACAGAACTTGATGTTAGTTGAAGATGAATGCGATCGCTTCTTGCTCCTCACGAACTGCTATTCTTGCAACAATGGTAATTACACCCATATCAACCAGGCTTAAACATCTACCTTTAACTGTAAAAATTTATGCTTACCCAAGATAAAAAACAACGGAACTGGAAACCCATCATCAAAGCATTTGAGGCTGTACTTGGTAAAAATGGTGTGGTGCAACGCCGTGAAGAACTTATTACCTATGAATGCGATGGTTTAACTGGCTATCGTCAACGTCCAGCTGTGGTGGTGCTACCTAGAACTACAGAACAAGTTGCCGCAGTTGTGAAAATATGCAACCAATATTCTATTCCCTTCATCGCACGCGGTTCTGGCACCGGTCTATCTGGAGGCGCTTTGCCATTGGAAGACTCAGTTTTAATTGTCACTTCTTTAATGCGGCAAATCCTCAGCATTGATTTGGAAAATCAACGTACAGTTGTGCAACCAGGCGTCATTAATAGTTGGGTAACACAAGCCGTTAGCGGTGCTGGTTTTTACTACGCTCCCGATCCTTCGAGTCAAATTATTTGCTCTATTGGCGGAAATATTGCCGAAAATTCTGGTGGCGTGCATTGCCTTAAATATGGCGTAACTACTAACCACGTTTTAGGATTAAAAATTGTCACGCCGTTAGGGGAAATTGTTGATTTAGGTGGACAAATTCCAGAAATGCCTGGTTACGATCTAACTGGTGTTTTTGTTGGTTCTGAAGGCACTTTAGGAATTGCCACAGAAATTACTTTGCGAATTCTCAAAAGTGCAGAATCAATTTGTGTCCTGTTAGCAGATTTTACTAGTATTGAAGCTGCTGGAGCTACTGTTTCTGACATCATCAGTGCGGGAATTATTCCCGGTGGGATGGAAATGATGGATAACTTTAGTATCAACGCGGTTGAAGATGTTGTAGCAACTAATTGTTATCCCCGCGATGCGACTGCTATTTTGCTGATAGAAATTGACGGTTTAGAAGTTGAAGTCGCAGGCAATAAGCAACGAGTTATAGAAATTTGTAAAAAGAATGGTGCGCGTAATGTGACTTCTGCTAGTGATGCAGAAACAAGGTTGAAGTTATGGAAAGGACGTAAAGCTGCTTTTGCTGCGGCTGGACATTTAAGCCCAGATTATTATGTGCAAGACGGTGTAATTCCCCGGACTCAGTTGCCTTATGTGCTGCATGAAATTGAGATGTTAAGTCAACAATATGGTTATCGAGTTGCGAATGTATTTCACGCTGGCGATGGCAATCTTCATCCATTAATTCTTTATGATAATTCTGTGCCTGGAGCATTAGAAAAAGTGGAAGAAATGGGAGGAAAAATTCTCAAACTTTGTGTCCAAGTCGGTGGTAGTATTTCTGGCGAACATGGTATTGGTGAAGAGAAAAAGTGCTATATGCCGCAAATGTTTACCCAAGTTGATTTAGAAACTATGCAATGGATAAGGCAAGTTTTTAATCCTCAAGGTTTAGCAAATCCTGAAAAGATATTCCCTACACCACGAACTTGTGGGGAAGCCGCAAATGCATCGTCTATCAAGCAATTTGAAGGCGTAGAAAGATTTTAAGAAAACAGGGATGGACGAGATAAAGAGTTTATAAAGTTCAGAGTTTTCACGTAATGTAAAAGGTCACAAAAAAGTATAGCGTGGGATGGCGATGCCATCCCACGCATTTTGTTTGTAAAGGTATCAAAAAGTATGAAAAAAGCTTGTATTTTCCCGGATGCACGAGTAGGATTATACGTAAGTAATTTGGCATAGTTAATTTATTACACAACATCATTGTGAATGGATCGATGCGATAGGCAAGCTTTTTCATCAAAGCTCGGTAAAGCTTCTATCCGTAATGGCAAATTGCTGAGTTATAAACCATACAAAATGAAAGGATGAGAGGATGCATCTGAGAAAGCTAGTCAACTATGGGATTTTTGTGCTGGTAATTGTCATCGGCTGTAGTCTAACAACAATTGCCCGTGGTTTTGACATTCAACCCCCAACTCAGAAAATTGAGTTTGCCCAACAGACGAGCGATCTCATGCTTGCCACGTTGTTCGCTGCACTGACTCAGGAGTTCGACGAGACTACACCGGATAACGTAGAGCAAGGCAAGCGCTCCATCTCGCTGATATTTAACGATAAGAATAAGGATATGCGGTTAGTGGGCACCTTTGGGCCGCTCCGAGAAAACGATCGCCTCCAAGACAGCTTCGAGCGTCAGGCAAACAACCTGGCGCTAACAGGGCAGACATACACCTCCGTCCAGCGCGTAGACGAGCAATGGTACTATCGACGCTCGGTTCCCCTGAGCAACTTCAGGGCGGAGTGTGCGTGCCATATCAATTACGCGCCCGGCCCCACATCAGACTGGGTGGGTGCCCTCATGCTCAGAGTGCCCATCAAGAGGTAAGCAACTGACAAAAAAATAAAATGTGTAGAGGATGGGAGTCAATGCTGGCGATCGCAACATTGACTCCTTTTTTTGTAGTAAATTTAACTTTACCTGATTGTAGTTTTTAGAGAATTTAATCATCATTTATTCACATATTCCGGAGAATTAGAATTTAATTTCGTAGTTATATATAATATTGCGATCGCACTTCGATAACGCTGACAAATGAATCAGGTTGCACGCCGTTTTTTTTCTTACTTTTTGTGTTTGGGATTAGTAATTTCCATAACATTTTTTTCACACTCTTCAGGTCTAGTTTATTCTCAAAAAACAAGTCCTTTAAGTACAGAAATTCGCGGTGTTTGGCTAACTAATGTTGCTAGCGGTGTACTATTTGTACCTTGGGGTATTAATCGCGCTCTCAATCAATTATCAGCTCTCAACTTTAATACAATTTATCCTGTAGTTTGGAACCGAGGTCATACTTTTTATCAGAGTGCTGTAGCTAAAATGACCACAGGCTCAGATACTCAACCTTTACTCAAGTTTATGCATGGCGGCCAAGATGTTTTAACAAAGATAGCCAAACTTGCCAAAAATAAAGATTTGAGAGTCATTCCCTGGTTTGAATATGGATTTATGACGCCGCATTATTCAGAATTAGCAAGGCGTTATCCTGACTGGTTGACAATTGGGCAACAAGGTATAAATTCTATTCAAGATACTCCACCAGAAGAAATTGACAATGGTTTAGTAAATAAGCAAGCTTGGCTCAATCCTTTACACCCACAAGTGCAGGAATTTATCCAAGGGCTAATTGTGGAAGTAGTCAAAAATTACGATGTTGATGGTATCCAGCTTGACGATCACTTTGGGATGCCTGTACAGTTTGGTTACGATCCCTTCACTATCGAACTTTATCAACAAGAACATCAAGGCAAAAATCCTCCAAACGATCCTTTCAACACAGAATGGATGCGTTGGCGAGCAGACAAAATTACTGATTTCATGGCAGAAATCTATCAAGCTGTCAAGGCAGCGAAGCCGAAAGCTAAAATATCTTTGTCTCCCAACTACCAAGCTTTTGCCTATAAATACTATTTGCAAGACTGGGAAAATTGGGTAAAAAAAGGCTTAGTTGATGAGTTAATTTTGCAGGTATATCGAAGTGACAAAAACTCTTTTATCGCTCAACTCGAACAACCATCTGTGAAATTGGCTCAAACTTTAATTCCAGTTGGAATTGGTATATTATCTGGAACGGTGCATAATCCAGTAAAAATACCCCAAATTAAAGCACAGGTGCAAGCAGTACGCGATCGCAATTTTGACGGGATCTCCTTTTTTTACTGGGAGAGTCTGTGGGGTTACATCGTACCCGAATCACCACAACAGCGACGCAAAGCTTTTCTTGACATGTTTAATTAAAACAAAAGGATTGGGGCATTGGAAAAGAGGAGGCAGAAGGCAGGAGGCAGGAGGCAGAAGTTCTTTAATGCGTGAATTTTTAATTTTTAATTTTTAATTTTTAATTGATTTGTCTCCCCACTCATTTTCATGCCATTAGTACCTAAAAATATTAAATCTAGATTTACTTTTCTCTGGACTTTAGCTACTTTTAGCGGTTTTTTGTTGAGTTTGTTGTTAATTGAAATTGGTGAAAAGCCTGATATTGGAGTAGCGGAAGCTGCCATCGGCGGATTTGCGATCGCACTTTTTCAAGGTTTTCTTCTCAAGCAACCTATAGTTTGTATCAGGTGGATTTTGTCAAGTATTTTGGGTTGGAGTATCATCACTGCCATTGGTATTGGTGGCTTGGGTTGGTTTATATTTAGCACTCAGTTTCTGCCTTTGAGAATTCTTTATGGGGCAATTTATGGAGGACTCGGCGGCTTAGGAATTGGTTTAACACAATGGTTGGCAATTTCCCAGCCTGCCTCTGTGGCATGGCGATGGATATTTGTCTCTTCGGCAAGTTGGGCAATTGCCATTCCTTGCGGTTCTGCTGTTGGGATTGTTTTACGCCGCTTAACTCACTTATTCTTAGGGGAAGTCATCGGATTAGCTATTACTTGGCTGCTGGTTGGGATGCTGACTGGAATCAACGCTCATAAATTGCGATCGTGAATTAGGCATGGGGCATTGGTGTCAACTTAAGCTCAAACGCTTATCCGACATACGTTTTACCCCACCCCCAACCCCTCCCCGATGCTTTGGGGAGGGGAGGTTTTGGCTCTAGACAAAACCGGGGTGGGGTAACGCGGGTTGTGATAGGGAGTGAGTAAATCACGTCTTGAAAAAGGTTTCACGTTAAGTTGACCCCAATGCTTAATATTAAGAATTATTAATTTAATTGATAAAACTTGATGATTGCACCTAAGTATATGCAACAATTCTGAGAAAACTGTTCAAAATCAGCATATTTTTTCTCACCTGCCAATGCATTTTCGCCTTGAAAAAGCAGGATTTGTTAAGCTGACTCCTATTAGCTTTCCCAAATTTCCGATCGCGAAGTAGAGAAAGATCCATTCCACGAGCAACGGCTGACAACACTTTGCCTGAGGCGCCCAACTGCATCTACTACAACCACAATAACAAGAGAGCGCCGAGAAGAGTCAGTAATACCAGACAGGGACTCTCGCATGAATATAAATCCGACAGAATCAACTATAAAACTGACACAATTACCACCTCCTCAGGTTCTCTTCGGCACAGAAGTAGATAAAAAGAGTAGCAGCGAGCAGTTTCTACTGAGTATGTATGATTCTGTGCAGGCATCAATATTTGTAGTTGATGTGTTAGAAGACGGAGATTTTCGATATGTAGCACTCAATCCGACTCATGAGCGTTGGATAGGCATAACTTCAGACGCTCTGCGGGGGAAAAAACCAGAGGATATTCTCTCGCCCATTGATGCTGCGAGGGTGCGTCAGCGTTACACGGACTGCGTATTATTTGGCAAAACTATTTCTTACAAACAATGTTTGCAATTCCAAGGCGTTCCAACTTGGTGGAGTACGACTCTGACTCCATTACGGGATGCTAATTCCAGGATTTATCGATTAATTGGTACTAGCAGTAATATCACTTCTATAAAAGAAACAGAACAAGCAGTTGAACTCCAGGCACAACGGGAGCAACTCATAGAAGCCATCGCCTCTAGGATTCACCAATCTGTAGAATTAGAGACAATTCTCCATCAGACAACACAAGAATTGCGGCAATTTTTAAAGAGCGATCGCGTGCTAATATATCGCTTTGGTGGCGATAGTAGCGGAGTCGTGATTGCCGAATCAACTGTGACTAATAGCGAGCCGCTGTTAGGAAAAAACATTGCCGCTCCCTGCTTTGGTAGTGAAAATCAACAATACTATAGCCAGGGTTACATTCAAGTTATTGAAGATATTCATACAGCGGGATTACACCCTTGCCATATAGATTTCCTCGCATCTTTGCACGTAAGAGCAAATCTAGTCGTGCCAATTTTTTTGAAGCAAGATGTATGGGGACTATTAATTGCTCAACATTGCCATCAGCCGCGTCAATGGCAAGAAATTGAAACTAACTTGCTCAAACAGCTGGCAACTCAAATCGGTATTGCTATCCAACAGTCAGAACTTCATCAGCAACTCAACGATTTCAAAGTCAAAATCGAGTTGCACAAACAAAAACACATCAATCAGTTGCAACAAGTACGAAACTTTCAAGCCTTAGTACGACAGATGACGGAGCAAATCCGCGATAGTGTCGATGAAACTCAGGTATTGCAGACAGTTACCCAGGAATTAGTATACTTACTCAACCTTGACCGTTGCCAAATCGAACTTTATAGCTCCTGTCAAACCCAGGTACATATTACTTACGAGTACACTACTAATTTACCCAAGTGCTTGGGATTGACCAAACAAATAACAGACCGTCCCGAAGTTTATCAACCACTTTTGCAAAAACAACCTTTGCAATTTTTAGAAATTGTACCTGGATGGCAACCAAAATTGTTAGTTGTTGCTCAGATGGCTTGTCCGATTTTCGATACTCAAGGAATTTTGGGAAACATTTGGTTGACAAGACCAACACAAGAGGCCTTTGATGAATTTGAAGTTGGGCTAGTGCAGCAGATAGCAAATGAATGTGCGATCGCTATTCGCCAAGGGCAACTTTACCAAAAAACCCTCTCCCAAGTAAAAGAATTAGAAAAACGCGAACGACTAAAAAATGAATTTCTCAGAACACTATCCCAAGAACTGCGGACACCAATAACCAGCATCAGCCTCGCAGCTCAAACTCTCGAAAGTGTGCTTGCACCGGAACAAATATTAGATATAGAAATCGTTCCCCAGCTTTTACAGATATTGCATAACGAATGTGGGCGAGAGAGCAAGTTAATTAACGACCTACTCACACTCACATCTTTAGAAGCCGAACCAAATCCCCCAACTTTGATTCCCATTGACTTACAAAGCTGGCTTCACCCCATCATTGAAACTTTTCGAGATGTTACCAACTGCCAGCGCCAGCAGTTAAACCTAAATATCGATCGCACGCTCCCACTTTTAGAAACTGATATCACAGACCTAGAACGGATTGTCACCGAACTGCTCAACCATGCCTGTAAATACACCCCAGCAGGTGAATCGATCGCAGTTTCGGCTGAACTAGCAGGCGACGCAATAGAGCTTCAAATTGCCAGTTCTGGAATCGAACTTACCGGCAACGAACTGTCACGAATTTTTGAGCCTTTTTATCACCTTGACAAACACGATCCTTGGAAACATAGCGGCACCGGATTGGAATTGGCATTAGTGCAGAAAATGGTCAGACATTTAGGCGGTTCAATTTGTGTAGAAAGTGCAGCACGTCAAACCACCTTTACCGTCAAATTTCCCGTTTAACTCGTTTTTTCGGCTGTTCCACTGGCAAATTTCTGATAACTTTGCTATGATCGTTATCTGTGTGGGTGACTAGCTCAACGGTAGAGCATCGGACTCTTAATCCGCTGGTTCTGAGTTCGAATCTCAGGTCACCCATCGCTTTTCAGTATTTTAACTCTTTAAAGGCACAAGGTTAAAAAATCTTCCCTCTGCCTTTCTCGGTCATTGCGAGTGCAAAGTTACTCCTACTGACTGTTTAACTTGCGATTTCACCGCTTCAACAATAGCATCGGCATCAATTTTGGCAGCATGAAGCAGTTCTTCTGGAGTGCCGGAACCTGGCATCTCACTAACTGCCAACTTAATTAGCCGCACTGGGGTTTCATCGTAGCTAGGATTACTATTAGTACCCGCAAAAACATCTAGCACGGCTGCACCTAATCCGCCTTCTAACCAATGGTCTTCAACAACGACTAAATTACCCTGAGTATCGCGTGCAGCTTGATGAAGTGTCTTGGCATCAATGGGTTTGACTGAGTAGGCATCAATGACGCGCACCGTAATACCCTCGTTTTTCAGACGGTCATAAGCCTTCAAAGCCTCGTGTAAAGTAATCCCAGCGGCAATTATAACGGCTCGATCGCTCTCTGAACTACGGACTACTTTACTACCGCCAATGGGAAAATCTTCATCAGATTCATAAATTACAGGTGTGCTTTCTCTGGTGGTACGCAGGTAGACAATGCCATTGCGATCGCTCATTTGCGCCACTAGTTTAGCAGTCTGATTAGCATCGCTGGGATACAGTACAGTACTACTCCATACTGCCCGGAATGCTGCTAGATCCTCCAGTGCCATTTGTGAAGGGCCATCCTGACCAATAGATACCCCAGCATGGGAACCCACTAATTTAATGTTGGCGCGGGAAACAGCCGCCATCCTCACAAAATCGTAACCCCGACTCAAGAAAGCAGCGAAACTCGATGCAAAAGGTTTGTATTTTCGCACCTGCAAACCCACCGCCGCTGCAATCATTTGTTGTTCGGCAATGTACATCTCAAAATAGCGCTCAGGATAAGCTTCAGCGAAATCTTCAGCATAAGTGGAATTACTGACTTCAGCATCAAGAACGACTACATTTGGTTGAGCAGATCCCAATGCTACTAAAGCGTCTCCGTATGCTCTACGTGTTGCCACCTTTGCACCTTTGTTATAGGTAGGAAGTTGCAGCGGTTGAGGGTTACCTGTAACAACTGGTTCGCCTTGTTCTTCGGGTTTGTTGACTTGAATTCTGATGTGGCGTTCGCCACCTAATTCGGCGATCGCTTCTTTTTCGGCATCGGGTTTGAGTGCTTTACCGTGCCAACCACCTAAATCTTCCAACGAGGCTACACCTTTGCCTTTCTTTGTCTGAGCAACAATTACAGTGGGGCGATCGTTGACACCCAAAGCCGCGCTAAAAGCTTGGTCAATCTCCTCCAAATTGTGACCATCAATTTCGATCGCTTGCCAACCAAAAGCTTTAGCACGCGCACTATAAGCTTGTATGTTCCAACCTAATTCAGTCTGACCCCGCTGGCCTAGACGATTGACATCGATAATAGCGATGAGATTGTCTAAACTGTAGTGTGAAGCGCGATCGAAAGCCTCCCAGACAGACCCCTCAGATGTTTCGCTATCACCCAGCAACACCCAAATATGGTATGGCAACTGGTCTAAATATTTACCTGCTAAAGCCAACCCTACACCAATTGGCAATCCTTGTCCCAACGAGCCAGTCGCCACATCAACCCAAGGTAAAACAGGTGTCGGATGGCCTTCTAAGCGGCTGCCCAATTGCCGCAGTGACATTAACTCCTCATCAGTAATTACCCCCGCAGCTTTATACATCGCATATAGCAACGGTGCAGCGTGTCCTTTAGAGAGAATGAAGCGATCGTTATTGGGGTTATCTGGATTCTCAAAATCGTAGCGCAGATATTTAGAGAGTAAAACCGCCATCAGATCGGCTGGTGACATAGACGACGTAGGGTGACCTGAACCAGCAACAGTTGTAGCGCGAATGCTATCTACACGCAACTGTTGTGCTAACTCATGCCATTGGTGTAGTTGCTCCTGCATGGCCATAGTGGTATTCCTAAATTAAAATCAAAAGTATTGCAGCGAATCCTTTATCGATCGCTTGTATTTTTGCGAAATATAATCAGGACTTAGGCAAAAATCACCAAAAAGCTTAATTTATCGAACCGCCTTCGCGCAGCGTCTCGTAGAGAAGACGCCAAGAACGCCAAGGATTCCTAGAGGGTGCGTAAGTCCTAATAACTTCAAAACCCGCTCAAAATTGTAGATATCGATTTCTAGAATCAGGTAATAGTTAAATCCCTAATGTCTAAGCATTCTCAATTGGCAATTAGAGGATTTTTATTGAAAAATAGTGTCTTTTTGAATTAAAAGCAGACACAAATTGAACTAATATTGTTGGAGATTTATTTCACTCTCCCTGGGTTTACTTTAGAAAGTAGTAACTACTATAACTTCTTTCTAATGGAGTAACTGACTTTATTTCTTAGGGTATATAATATAAATTAAAATAGATAAAGTATTGTATTTCTAAATGAATTAAAAATTTTCCAGATATTAAATGTAGGACTTACGCACTGTACAAATTAATCATGGTGTGAACTACATACATAGGTCGTTTCAGGCTTTTATTAATGATTATTCGCTTGCAAATCGACCCTCGGTGTAGGGGCACAGCAGTGTTCCCTAGGAAAAATGTGCTTTTTTAAGCATCGATATTTGGTATTTATTGTCAATGCGTAAGTCCTAAAATGAAAGAAAAAATTTGTCTTAATGAACAATATTTAATCGGTATCAGCTATTTGCTATATTTTTAATCTTCTATTGAGGTAACATAGCTAGCTGTGCTAAACTACTAAACTCTCCTGCATTTAACTTGAACATTTTTTGGTGTTAGCTGTTGACTTTTAAACTTTAACAGTCAACAGCATCACTTAATGTGCAATTTAAAAGCGTAATATCTTACTAACTGTTAGTTGATGATACTTGTTGTTCTGCTACCGTCACCGCTTCATTTTGCTGAAACTTAGGGAAAAATTTCTTAGATATCCAGTCAGTGGAAATGTGAGATAGTAATCCCAGAGGGCCGGCAAAGAAACACAAAGCAAGGGAATGAATTGTCCAAATACCTGTTTTTTGACCTTCTAAGTATATCCAACGACCAACAAATAAATCCATCACTAAATAATGAACCCAACCCGTTGCTGCAACTTTTTCATCTGCAAAAAGTCGGGCAACATTAGCTAATTCCAAATTCGAGAAATCTTGGGCGTTTTCTGCCGTAACGCTGTTGATGAACAAATACAAATATACTCCAGCTAACAGCACAAAAGGTAGATATGATGCCATGATTCGCTGTGTTACTTTCCAATTCGGCAATAGAATCATCAAAGCCCAAAAAGGTAAAACGAAAAGATTCGCAATATTAAATATTTGAGAAATCGTCATAGTTTTCTAACGTGGGGACTGGGGCTTGGGGCATGGGGCATTGGGGATTGGGCAGATGGGGAGATGGGAGGTTCTTGAGGCAGGGGAAAAGGTTAAAGGTTAAAGGGAAAAGGAATAAATTTAATCTTTCCCCTTTTCCCCTTACCCCTTTCCCTCTCCCAATACCCTGTTTGCCCAATTAATTTATAAAGCTACAAGTTGGGATTCGATTTCTGAGGATTTTAAATCACGACCGATGAAAACTAAGCGGGTTTGTCTGGGTTCCTCTGGTTGCCAGGGGCGATCGTAAAATTTATCAAATCTGGTTCCCACACCTTGCATTACTAAGCGCATGGGTTTGTTTGGTACTGCCACAAAGCCTTTGATTCGATAAATTTCTTGTTCCTGTGCCAATGCTTGCAAGTGCTGTTGCAGCTTTTCTGGATCAAAGGCACGATCCAAAATTAAATTGGCAGAGGTAATTTCTTCATCGTGGTCGTGGTCTTCTTCGGTGTCGTGATGACTGGGGCGAGAATCTAGGTCGTCTTCCACTGCGGCCTGGAATCCTAATAATATAGATGCATCAAGTTGAGAGCGATTGCTCTCCACAATCTTCACGACTCTGGGCAACTCTTGTTTAATCAATTCCTCGACTCTGGCTTTCGTGTCAGCGTCTACCAAGTCAGTTTTATTCAACACCACTAAGTCTGCACAAGCAAGTTGGTCTTCAAACAGTTCTTGTAAAGGTGTTTCGTGTTCTATACTATCATCAGCTTGTCGTTGGGCTGCGATCGCCTGGGGATCGCTGGCAAATGTCCCTGCTGCTACAGCCGCACAATCAACCACAGTAATCACGGCATCCACCGTGGCTGCATTGCGAATTTCCTGCCAGCGAAAAGCTTTCACTAGTGGTTTTGGTAACGCCAAACCAGAAGTTTCAATCAAAATACAATCAATACTATCTCGCCGCTTAATCAACTCTTGCATCGTCGGGTAAAACTCTTCCTGGACGGTACAGCATAAGCAGCCGTTGGTTAATTCAAAAATATTGCTGTCGCCTTCGCCATCCTCAGGGCAAATTTGACAAGATTTCAACAATTCGCCATCAATACCAAGTTCGCCAAATTCATTGACCAAAACCGCAATGCGGCGTCCTTGGTTGTTTTGTAGCAGGTGGCGAATTAGGCTAGTTTTTCCACTACCTAAAAAGCCTGTAATTACTGTCACCGGAATTTTTGCAGCCATATGCCTGATGTTTTCACTATCACAAGTTTTACTGTTTATCAACTTAGATACTGAAATTATCCTGAGTTTAAATATTGACTCAGTTATTTTAAACTGAAATTCTAGAGTAAGACGCTGCAACTCAAAATAGCGATCGGGTATAGGGCATTGGGCATGGGGCATGGGAGGCAGGGGGAGCAGGGGAAAAGGTTAAATGGAAAAGGCAAAAGGAATAAATTGAATCTTTCCCCTTTACCCTTTACCCTTTCCCCTTGTCTTCCTCCTATGGCCAATTCTCTTTTTTAAGAATGATTCTCTATTTTGTGGCATAAATTTAGTGAATCCTGGCGATATGTACATAACAGCGTTGATCGTTACCAATTGACTTATGAATAACTCCACCTATCAGCTAGACGATTTCACATTAACATTGCCAATTCCCCAAATAGCTCGCATAACTGCCCAGCAATTTGCTCATGAGCAGCCAAATTCTCAAAAAGCAGAGCAAGTCCGGCTCAATACTCTAGCTGTGTGGGTGGTAAATGACTATTTGCAAATGATGGATATTCCCACTAATCTCCCAGCTAGTGACAGCTGGAACCCCATCATGCGCCTGTGCGGGGATGTCGCTGACTTAGAAGTGCCATCAGTTGGTCGTCTGGAGTGTCGTCCCGTTTATCAACACCAGCAGATATGTTCCATTCCTCCTGAAACCTGGGAAGAACGAGTGGGTTATTTAGTGGTTCAATTTGATGAATCGCTCCAAGAAGCCAAGCTACTCGGTTTTGTGCCTAGTGTGGCAACTGAAATACTACCTTTGAGACGACTGCAACCATTGGAAGCATTTATCGACCATATGGCGCAACTACGGGAATCTCCACTTGCCCCACTAGTGAATTTAAGTCAGTGGTTTACTGGTATATTTGAGACGGGCTGGCAAACTGTTGAATCTTTGTGGAATCTGCCAGAACTTAGACCGGGTTATGCTTTTCGCAGTGCTGAAACTCTACAACTAAATACTTCAAATTCACCAGAATCTATTACTAAACGTGCAAAACTGATTGATTTGGGTATCCAAATTCTCAATCACCCCGTGATGTTGATTGTGGAAATTGCCCCTTTAGAGGGTCGAGAAACCAGTATCCACCTTCAGTTGCACGCAACTGGCAGTCAAATTTACTTACCACCAGGAGTTCATCTTACCGTTCTAGATAGTTCGGGAGCAGTCTTTTTAGATGCTCAATCCAGAAAATCAGATAATTACATTCAATTACAGTTTCGCGGCGAACCCAGAGAAGAATTTAGCGTTAGGGTAGCATTGAATGGTATTAGTATTACCGAACATTTCCGGATTTAAAACATCTAGCTATCTTCCCTCTTTGTCGATAATTTATTAAGTAGTCTATTGATTAATTAAAAATTCAAATCACCTTTTTGGGACTTTCAAAAAAGTTCTGTAGGCGCTTGGTGAAGCTTTTCACCAGATATCAGAGGTTTGTGAGTTTGCACAGAAAGAGGGATACGGACGGTCATGGGTAAGTTAGTAGTTCTGAAGTTCGGAGAGGGTAGTTTTGAGCAAGGGTTTGCTGTCACCCTCCAAATTGGTGAAGAACACCAGCGTGCTACAACAGAAGTCACGGGTAAATTACCTCCATTTCCCGAAATGCCGCTCTACTATAGTCATTGGCAGTCTAGTTATCGGCAAATAGGCAATCGTTATCGCCTCCATGCTGAACAAGTGCAGGTGACGAATGTATCGATGATTCAAGACTGCGAAAACACTTCTCATATTTTGCGGGCACGTTTTAATACCTGGCTCAAAGCAGAGGAATTTCGCTCTGTAAGAGAGAAATGGTTAGAAAGATTGTCTTCTACAGAAGAAGTGCGGGTAATTTTACAAACAGAAAATAGTCAATTACAGCTATTACCTTGGCATTTGTGGGACTTATTGGAACGCTATCCCAAGGCTGAAATCGCCCTTTCTTCACCAACTTACGATCGCGTCCACAAGCAACGCACTCCCAATCCTTTAGTCAAAATTTTGGCAATTGTTGGCAATAGTCAAGGAATTGACACCCAGGCAGATCGAGTTTTATTGCAACAGTGTAGCAACGCTGAAGTCAGTTTTATCGTGGAACCACAACGCAAAGAATTAACTGAGCATCTGTGGGGAAAAAACTGGGATATTCTCTTCTTTGCTGGACATAGTTCTAGTCAAGGAAATGGAGAAAGCGGACGAATTTACCTGAATAAAACTGATAGTCTCACCATTGGCGAGTTAAAGTATGCTTTGAGGAAAGCCATTGAAAATGGTTTGCAACTAGCTATATTCAATTCCTGCGATGGGTTGGGATTGGCGCGAGAATTGGCTGATTTGCAAATTCCTCAAATAATTGTCATGCGCGAACCGGTTCCAGACCTGGTTGCTCAAGAGTTTTTAAAGTATTTTCTCCAAGGCTTTGCTAGTGGAGAGTCTTTGTATCAATCAGTGCGCCAAGCGCGGGAACGCTTACAAGGACTTGAAGATCGATTTCCCTGTGCGACTTGGCTACCGATGATTTGTCAAAATCCAGCCCAGACGCCTCCCACTTGGGATGAATTAAGGTCTAGAGAAATTGAAGAGATGCCGAATTTATCTCCGTCGATTAAACGCAGATTTAGCATCACTTTGTTATCCAGTTTGGCAGTTACAGCCTTTGTTGTTGGGGCGAGGTTGGTGGGAGTCTTAGAAGGTATAGAGATTTCAGCCTTTGACCAGATGATGCGATCGCGTCCACCAGAAGCAATTGATTCCCGACTGTTGGTAATCACCATCGATGATGATGATTTGGCAACTCAAAGAAAAAATGGTGAGTCTTTAATTGGAGCTTCCATTTCCGAAAAATCTCTCAACAAACTTTTAGAAAAACTCAATAAATATCAACCTAGAGCGATCGGCTTAGATATCTACCGTGATTTCAAAGCCAAACAGCCAGATTTAATTACTCGTCTCCAAAAAACTCCAAACTTGATTGGCGTATGTAAAGGAACCGATGGCACAGCCAATATCAGAGGTATTGAGCCGCCGCCAGAAATCCCAAAAACAAATATCGGCTTTAGTGATTTTATTCATGACCGTGATGGAGTTATCCGTCGCCATCTTTTATTCATGAATCAAGAGCCGACATCATTGTGTTCTACTTCCTATTCATTCAGTTTGCAACTGGCTTCGCTGTATCTACGACCTTCAGGAATTCGAGTCAAATTCACCCCCGATGGAAATTTGCAGTTGGGTAAGACTGTTTTTCCAAATCTTAAGTCTCGTAGTGGTGGGTATCAAAATATTAATGCCAATGGCGGTCAAATCTTACTCAACTACCGTTCTCCAAAAGAAGTTGCCGAACAGGTGACACTAACAGAATTTTTATCTAGTCCAGTTAATCCCAATGCAGTGAAAAACCGGATTGTTATGATTGGTGTCATCTCAAGAGGAGATTCTCCAGATACCTGGCCGACACCCTACGGAGTTCCTCTAGACGAGCAAATGCCAGGAGTCTTGGTACAAGCACACATGGTCAGCCAAATTCTTAGTGCTGTCGAAAATGGGCGTCCATTGCTGCGGGTTTGGTCGCTGTGGCTGGAAATAGCTTGGATTTGGGGCTGGTCTGTGGTGGGAGGAGTTATAGCTTGGCGAAAGCTTTCCTTACCTTGGTTGGGACTAACAGTGGGTGTTACCTGTAGTTTTTTGTATGCAGCTTGTTTTGGTCTATTAATTTGGGGTGCTTGGATACCTTTTGTACCCTCAGCTTTGTCCTTACTAGCCACCCTTGGCTTAATGTCAATTTATAATTTTAAAACAATAATTCCTAGTGCAAATACTTAGAGAATGGGGGATGGGGGATGGAGAGACAAGGGGCAAAGGGGAAAGGGCAAGGGGCAAGCGAGAAAGGAAAAATCCCTCATGTAGCCTTTTCCCTTTTCCCTTTTCCCTACCCGAAGGGTTTTGCCCAATGCCCTATTCAAAATCTAAAATTCTATGAGGTTATGTTTTTATGAAATGTAATTTACAACCAATAAAACTATTTTTAGTATTAGCTTTGAGCTGCACCAGTTTATTAGCTAGCGAGACTTCGAGTGTTGGTAGGGGAATTGGCGATCGCTCTAATTCTAAAATCATTGTTGCTCAAACTCCACCCTTTGAACAACCCCCAGTCCCACCCGGCCCCCCTCCTGGAGGACGCGTCCGGGGTGGGGCTACGCGGGGAAACGGAACAACATGCCCAGCTGCTAAACCTGACCTCACGGCTTTAGTGCCCTTTACTGAGGAAGCTGATGATGTGGTTAATGTCTGGTCGCAAACGACGTTAGAACGTCCAAGTTGGTTTTTTTATATGCCATATACCAAAGATGTGGCTTATGCAGTGGAATTTGTGGTGCAAGATGCGGACTCTAACCCAGTTTACAAAAAAGCGATCGCTTTGATAGATAAGCCGGGAGTTATAAGCGTTTCTCTACCTAGCACTGCTCCCGCTTTAGAATTAAACAAACAATATCGTTGGTTTTTCAGCGTCAACTGCGATAAACAAAAAAATGCCCCCTGGACTTACGTTGAAGGGGTAATAAAACGAGTTGACCTCGGTCAATCAACACTTAAAGAACTAGAAAACGCAGATCCTTTACAGCGCTATACAATCTATGCCCAAAAAGGGATATGGCACGAAGCACTAGCGATACTGGCTCAGCTGCGTCAGAAAAACTCCCAAGATACCGCACTTCAGGCACAGTGGCAAAATTTACTAGCCAGTATCCGCTTAGATGATGTTGCCAAAGAACCTCTTTTATTAGACAAACCTTAGGCTTTTGGGCATGGGGCATTGGGCAAAACCCTTCGGGTAGGGAAAAGGGAAAAGGGAAAAGGGTACATGAGGGATCTTTCTTTTCCCGCTTGCCCCTTGCCCTTTGCCCTTTCTCCCCTGCTCCCCATCTCCCTACTTAGCGCTGACTAAACCATTATGCCTGAGTAGAGCGCTCGTACTTGGTTCGCGACCGCGGAAAGTTTTAAACACCTGCATTGGATGTTTTCCACCACCAAGTGCTAGCACGGTATCTCGATAACGGCGTCCTGTAGCTTTTATCGCTTCTTCATTTTCTAGCCCAGCTTCTTCAAAAGCGGCAAAAGCATCGGCACTTAGTACTTCAGCCCACTTGTAGCTGTAGTAACCCGCTGCGTAACCGCCCTCAAATATGTGTCCAAAAGCACACAGCATCGAATCTTCTGGAAGTGGTGGTAAAACGGTAGTAGTCTTAGCTATGCGATGGCGTACATCTGCGGGGGTTTCATTACCATGAGAGCGATAGCGGTAGTGTAGTTCTAAATCAACGGTGCTAAAGTGAAGCTGCCGTAACATGGCGGTACCACTCATATAATTACGCGCTGCCAGGAGTTTTTGATAATAATGTTCTGGTAGAGCTTCCCCTGTTTTGTAATGCTTCGCCATACCGAATAAAGTCAGTCGCTCATAGCACCAGTTTTCCATAAACTGACTAGGTAGTTCCACTGCATCCCATTCCACATTATTGATGCCTGCGGCTCCCGCATAATCAATTTTGGTGAGCATGTGGTGTAATCCATGACCAAACTCGTGAAACAAAGTCTCTACTTCATAAAAAGTCATCAAACTAGGTTTGCCATCTATTGGCGGAGTTTGGTTACATATTAAGTAACTCACGGGTAAGCGGATGCTGGTTACACCATTTTCTGTGATTTTGGCACGATTGATGCACACATCCATCCAAGCACCACCACGTTTTTCTGCGGGACGGCTATAGGGGTCTAAGTAGAAGTAAGCTATGGGAGAACCAGTTTCATCAGCAATTTGAAAATAACGGACATCCTCATGCCATACTGGGGCTTGACCATCGGCAGGGGTGACAGTGACGCCAAATAATCGCTTCACAAGTCCAAATAAGCCATCCAGCACTTGGGGAAGGGGAAAGTAAGGACGTAATTCTTCGGCTGTAAAGGCAAATTTTGCTTCTCGTTGGCGTTCTGCCCAAAAGCTAATATCCCAGTGTTTTAATTCTTGATATTCTTTTCCATGTGATGCAGCAAAAGCTTGGAGTTCTTTTAAGTCTTTGACAGCAGCATCATAACTGGCTTGACGTAGTTCTTCTAATAATGCTTCCACTGCTTGAACGTTAGGAGCCATTTTACTGGCAAGACTCAACTCGGCATAACTTCCAAAGCCAAGTAAATCTGCGAGTTCTTGCCGTAATTCCAAAGTTCGCTCAATTAAAGGATTATTATCTAAATCGCCACTAGAAGCGCGGGTGATATAAGCTTTGTAAAGCTTTTCGCGTAAATCTCGGCGGGTGCTGTGCTGCATGAAAGGGCCGTAGCTGGGGAAGTCCAAAGTAATACGCCAAGGGCCATTTTCTGGTGTGGCGTTAATTTCACCAGCCTCACGGGCAGCTTGGGCTGCTAAACTGACTAAGCTTGGGGGTAAACCGTCAATCTCAGCTTTTGTTGTCAGGGTTAAACTAAAACTTTTAGTAGCATCCAGTACGTGGTTAGAGAATTTCGTAGAAAGTTCTGCTAATTCCATCTGAATGACATTGAAACGCTCTCTGGCTTCTCCTTCTAAGCCAACACCAGAAAGTTCTGCATCTCGAATGGCGGCTTCTACAATCCGCTGTTGGGCTAGTTCTAGAGTTTCCCAATTATCGCTACTACGGAGTACTTTAAATGCGTTGTAGATGGGTTGGCTTTGACCGAGCTTGTTAATAAATTGTATTACCTGTGGCTGTATGGTTTCATGAGCTTCCCGCAGTTCAGGGCTATTTTTAACACCCATTAAATGATTTACTGCCCCCCAACTCCAGGTAAGCCGTTCAGTCAGCTTTTCTAAAGGTTCTACTAAACCTTGCCAAGTCGGCTCTACATTAGCCTCTAAAGCCGTAAGCTCCCGATCGAGTTCTGCCAGCAATTGGTTAAAGGCTGGTACTACTCGTTCTGGTTTAATCTCTGCAAATGGAGGTAAGCCAGTGCCTTGGAGTAAAGGGTTGTCAAAAAGAATGGTACTTGCACTCATGTTTTTCTTTGAACTGCGGATGAATAAAAATCAACAATGATTTCTATTTATATTTTTATTTATATATCTTCTAATGTAGCGATCGCTGTGCTAATTAGTCTCGCCATTTTGGCAAAATCAAAAGTACTGGGGCATGGGGTATGGGGCATTGGGCAAAGGTGAAGGGGCAAAGGGCAAAGGGGAAGGGGGAAAGGAAAGATCTTTGTTTTACCTTTAACGTTTACCCTTTTACCTTAGCGAAGCCATGTTCTCATCTCGCCACTTTCGATTCTCTTAGTATTTGCATTACTAGTCAGCTACGACCAAGGCGATCGCAAAACCATCGTATCCTTTGCTACCTACTGTCTGGAGTGCGGTGGTACTCACACGCGGCTCAGATGCCAGCAGTTCGTTGAAGCGACGCACTCCTTGGACGCTGGCATCGCTACTAGCTGTATCGATTACTGCTCCGTTACGGACGACATTATCAGCAATAATCAGGCTACCTCGACGAGAAAGTTTCAGCGCCCAAGCTAAGTAATCAGGGTTGTTTGGCTTGTCGGCATCGATGAAAATCAGGTCAAATGGGCCGCGCCCCTCGGCGGCAAGTTGTGGTAACGTAGAGAGCGCCTGCCCAACCCGCACTTCCACTACATCGCTCAGATCGGCGCGTGCAATGTTGCTCTGGGCGACTTCGGCATGTTTAGGATCGGCTTCCAGCGTAATTAAGTAACCATCGCTAGGTAATCCCCGCGCCAACCAAATTGTACTGTAACCCCCCAGAGTCCCAATTTCTAGGATGGTGCGTGCCCCTTGGAGTTGTGCTAACAGCAGCAGTAGCTTACCCTGATTCGGTGAAACATTGTGCGGCGGTAGACCAGCCGCAGCACTGGCTTCCAGTGCCGCATCCAGCACAGCGTCGGGGGGCACAAATAGGTCGGTGAGGTAACGGTCTACCGCAGTCCATTGCTCTTGAGTCATGGATGTATCCTTTCATTGAAGGAGGCAGGAGGCAGGGGGCAGAAGGCAGAAGGAGTAAATCAGTAGGAGTCGAATCCCCTACTGATTTAGAACCACTGAACTCTCGTTCAGTGGGGGGCTTAAACCCTTGCTCCCTATGGTCGCGGTAGGAAACTCCAGAGGGCAGTTTTCCTCCTGCCCCCTGCCCCCTGCCTCCTGCCTCAATACTGCTCGGTTAACGATTTTTAACTCGGCATTGGGTTTGGGGAAAGGGTTAAAGGGTAAAGGTTAAAGGTTTTTTCTTTCCCCTTAACCGACAAGTATTGCCTCCTGCCTCCTCAAACTACCTGCTCTACCTGTGATTTTGCCAATTCGCTAGGTGCGATCGCTCCATTTTCTGTAATGATGGCTGTAATCAATTCAGCCGGGGTGACATCAAATGCTGGGTTGTAAAAATCTACCTCCGCAGGTGTGAGCATTGTATCGCCGACTTGATAAATTTCTGTGGGATCGCGTTCTTCGATGGGAATTTTGCTGCCATCGGCTAGTTCAAAATCGACGGTGGAAAGAGGTGCAGCCACAAAGAAGGGTATATTATGTGCTTTGGCTGCGATCGCTACGCTATATGTACCAATTTTATTCGCAGTGTCACCGTTAGCAGCAATGCGATCGGCACCCACAACTACAGCATGAATCAAACCCTGTTTCATGCAATGGGCTGCCATGTTATCAGTAATTAATGTTACCGGAATACCTTCTTGCACGCATTCCCAAGTAGTAAGTTTTGCACCTTGCAAACGCGGACGGGTTTCGTCGGCAAACAAACGCCCTAAACGTCCTTGTCTCCAAGCAGAACGTACAACACCCAAAGCTGTACCATAACCTGCGGTAGCTAATGCCCCGGCGTTACAGTGGGTAAGCAATGTCAGCTTTTCTGGGGTACTAGGCAAAACTGTTAAGCCATTGTCACCGATCGCTTTACAAGTTTGCAAATCTTCAGTGTTGATTGCTTGGGCAGTTTCCAAGAGAATTTGTTTGATTTCTTCTACTGTTCCCAGCGTTTCGTAAGCAGTTTTGAGCATCCGGCTAATTGCCCAAAATAAGTTTACTGCTGTGGGACGAGTAGAACGCAATAACTCGGCAACTTTATCTAAGTGTTGCAAAAATTCCTGGCGATCGCCTGTCTGAATTTCCCTGGCCCCAAGATACATTCCGTATGCCGCAGCCACACCAATTGCAGGCGCACCCCGCACAATCATCGTTTTAATCGCCCGCGCCATATCTTCACTGCTGTGAATTTCCACGAATGTATATTCGTTGGGTAGACGAGTTTGGTCAATTAGTGACACTGAGTCGTTGTGCCAAATGACTGGATAAACCTGGTTTGTAGAACCTGTCATAAAAAAGGCAATATTTTTTAAATTTCCTGAGAGAATAATAAACTTTTACAGATTGAAATCAAAGCCATTTTTTGTCGAACAATTACAGTTTGATTTTAATTTATGAACATCCTCTAATTTTAGCAAAACTTCATTACATTTAAAATTTTGATTGCCAAGCTAGACCGCAACTGGCTGGCAGTTACAGAATAAAAATCTGCTTTTAATTTTATTGCGATCGGTGAAGGTAGTTAAGGGACTTCCAAAAAATAAATTATCCAATGTTGTGGGGTGGACTTATAGAAGTTATCCTACAATAAATATTTGGATATTTTGTATTTGGAAGCCCATAATCATCTGAAATTTGAAATTTGGTAAAGTGCTACTAGGCAATCAGACTGAAATTACTACTACTCATGACCAGGAGATTTACATCTAACAAAGCTTTGGCGATCGCATGAGAGACTATTTATAGCAATCCTATTTGATTTGTGAAAATCGAGGAGCTTCAGATCCCCGACTTCTTTGAGAAGTCTGGGATCTTGTTGTTCACGAATGATTTAGGACTGTTATATAAAGTAAATATTAAGTATGGTGCATTACGACTAAAGCCTAATGGTGTGTCAAGGTTAAATTTTTTTGCAACAATTTAATCTTGACACGCCAGTTACTAAAATTAAGCTTGTTAGTTTAACCAAGTCTTCTAGGCATAGGTATGTTTCTAGCAAGGGGATTTCTTCCGAACAGCTTGATGATGGTTTCAGCAAATTCTTTATTATCGTAAAACTCATGCATTAAAGTAATGGGTTGTGAATAAAGTTTATCGCTAAAAAAGATTGATTTCCAATCTAGTTCGGTACTATTAACAACTCCAACTTGCGCCATTACTTTAAGAAATTCATAAGCAATCAGACCTTGACCAATGGCAGATGGATGAATGCCATCTAAACTAAATAGTCCACCTTGTCGAAGTCGCCCAGCTGTGTCTGCATGGTAGTATTTTGTGTTCACTTGGGGATAGACAAAATCGAAGTATTTGGGAAAATCATACTGCACTTCTCCAGCATTTCGCTTGAAGGCAATTTCTTGTAAAGCATTAGCAAGTTCAACAATGTGATACCGCGATCGCTGATAGTTACTGTTCTTACTCTTCACGAGTTCTCTGATTATTTGATTGTATTTGCGAATACAGTCATCAATGTACAGTGCATCTTGTAGCGTTAGATATAAAGTTCCAGTTTTTCTAACTGTATCCTCTTCAAAAGGAAAATAAGTATAGTATTTGTAGTAAATTGAAGGTCTATCATCTCCAGGGATGTTAATTTCAGTAGTTGGGCCTACGCCTTTTGCTAAGGGTACGATAGTTATCAGTGGTACTGTTCCAATGAAGACATTCCAATCAGGATTGTTGTTACCCTGCATGATGGTATCAACGCGATCGAGCAATTCTTGATATTCAACCTCAAAATCTTTGGGATGCCACAGGTTCCATTGTTCTCTTACCTCACGGAATGATTCGGGTTTTTGACTTGGATTTGTGAGAGTTTTATTTGAGTCATTGGGAGTTTGATTAATTTGTAAACTGATGACAGTTCCAAGGGCATTGTTCGATCCTAACCAGAGAATTAAATTCTCAACTCCTTGAGTTTTAGTTGTATGATGCTTCAACCAATCCAGTTGACTATAGTTGTCATAAATAGGGTTTAAAGATGGGTTGAGAACTTTAAGTGCTGTTCGGTAGAACGCAGCATTAGGCAGACCTAAAAAATCAGGTTTGCCTTCTCCTTTTTCGTTACTAATTTCAATTTGATATTTACAAATATTGGGTGTAATCATCCAAGAATCAGCAACATCAAAGCCTTGAATTGCTACATTGTGGAAGAATTCAGTTTTTCCTGGATAAGGCTGTTTAGCACTACCTCCTTGGCGTTCGTAGTAATCTTCAGCTTCATCTAGTACTTTCTCAAGAGTTGGCAATATGGTGACCCAATCAAAGCCGTTGATATCTGAGCCATATTTTTTCTCCAAACGCCGTAAAATATTCTCAATATTGGCTGGTAGTCCCCCCATTGGCCATTCAGGATAAAGATATTCAGCACCAACTTGTAGTTCCATTGATTTAGCTATCAAAGTTGAAAAGCAAAGGTCTGTCCGGGCTGCTGCCAAAGACATAAAGCCTTGAGAAATACTGTCACCAATTGTAAATAGTTTCATAACTTTTCCCAACGTCTAATAAAATTATCGCCCACACTTGTGATTCAAGTGTGGGCGATTTATTTCTACAAATAATTAGCTAAACAACAGCAGATACTTGTTGTTTAAAGAAAGCTTGCAAAACTCTCTGTGCTATTTGATGACTAGTCAAACCTAATTCTGTTTTAGATTCATTGGGTTCGGCATGGTCTACTAATACATCTGGTACGCCAAAACGCTTCACAGGAACGAGGATATCTGCGTCTAATAAAGCTTCGGCGATCGCACTACCAAAACCACCCATGACGCAGCCTTCTTCTAAGGTAATAACGCGTCCGATTTTCTTAGCTAAAGGCAAAATCAACTCGGTATCCAAAGGTTTAGCAAAACGCGCATTAATTACAGTTGCTTCAATGCCATGTTCGCTCAAAATTTCCGCAGCTTGCATTCCTGGATAAACCATTGTGCCATAGCCGACAATTAACACGTCATCCCCTGTACGCAGAATCTCGCTTTTGCCAATTTCCAAAGGTTCCCAGCCTTCTTCCATCAACGGCACGCCGTAGCCATTGCCACGTGGGTAACGCATAGCGATGGGGCCGCTAGTATGGCTAACCCCAGTTACCATCATCCGTTGGAGTTCTGCTTCGTCTTTGGGTGCCATCAATACCATGTTAGGAATGCAACGCAGATAAGCAATGTCATACATACCTTGGTGAGTGGGGCCATCAGCACCAACAATTCCTGCCCTGTCTAAGCAGAAGAACACTGGTAAGTTTTGGATGCAGACATCGTGAACGATCTGGTCGTAGGCGCGTTGCAAGAAGGTAGAATAAATAGCGGCAATGGGGCGCATTCCTTCGGTTGCCAAACCGGCTGCTAAGGTGACGGCGTGTTGTTCGGCAATGCCGACATCTATATATTGATTGGGCAGTTTTGCTTGAAGTTTATCTAAGCCTGTTCCCGTTGCCATCGCCGCAGTGATGCCAACGATTTTTGGGTTTTGTTCGGCAAGTTTTACTAAAGTGTGAGAAAAAACTTTGGCATAAGCTGGTGGTTTGGGTTTGCTGGAGGGAATAGCTTTGCCAGTTACTAAATTGAAAGGGCTTTGGGCGTGGTAGCCTACTTGGTCTTGTTCTGCGATTTCATAGCCTTTGCCCTTGACTGTTGCCACATGTACTAAAACCGGGCCTGGTATTTGATGCGCTTGTTGGAATGTGGCAATCAATTCTTCTAAATTATGTCCGTCAACTGGGCCGATGTAGGTAAAGCCGAGTTCTTCAAATACTGCACCTACCTTAGGAACAGCCAACCGCTTCATACCTTCCTTGATGCGTCCGAGTTCGGGAGACAAAGATTCACCTACGAAGGGAATTTGCTTAAACTGTTCCTCAAAATTATCTTTAATGAACTGCACTGGTGGACTGAGGCGCATTTTGTTCAGATAGCGAGGAATCGCACCCACATTAGGAGATATGGACATTTCGTTGTCATTGAGAACAACCAGTAAATTGGTTTTCGGCAAGTGTCCGGCATGATTAATGGCTTCTAAAGCCATACCTCCTGTAAGTGCGCCGTCGCCAATGACAGCCACAGCTTTAAATTTTTCGCCTTTTAAATCTCGCGCTAAAGCCATGCCCAGTGCTGCTGAGATGCTGGTGGAAGCGTGTCCCGCACCAAAATGATCGAATTTGTTTTCACAACGCTTGAGATAACCTGCAACTCCGCCCTTTTGTCTAAGGCTGTGGAAGGAATCGTAACGTCCTGTAAGTAGTTTATGGGGATAAGCTTGGTGTCCTACATCCCAAACGACTTTATCCCGATCTAAATCCAGTGTTTGATAAAGCCCTAGTGTTAATTCTACGACACCCAACCCTGGCCCCAAATGTCCACCATTAACTGCTACGGTCTGAAGATGCTTATCTCGAATTTGACGGGCAATTTGTTGCAGTTGTCTAACGGATAAACCGTGCAACTGATTGGGATGGGTTATTTCGCTCAGATGCATATTACAGGGTTTTCCTCTCTAATTTCTGGTTTCGGTATCTTGATTTTCCCACGGTCGGGTTATCCACATAATTAGACTGTTACATTGTTACTAAGTTGTAGCGGAAAGTATAACTTCGTAATTTATAACGTCTAAAAAGCGGTTAATAGTTAACAATTTGTCAACAAAAGAATTGGTGAATTCAGAATAGAAGCAGTCTTTGGTGTGAATTCTCAATTTGGGTAGAAGGGAATGGGGAAGGGGCAACAGATACAGGACATGAGCCAGAAGGCAATTAATTTTTCTCTATTGCCTTTTGCATTTTAAAGCTATTTCACGTATGTCTGTTGTCTTAGTCCGATACCACTAAATGTACTACTGTGCGATCGCTATTCATTTGTTTACCAAATACTTATCAGTAAACTTACTCGACTATTTCCTCCAATTCAGTAGTCGTTTAGTAAATTGAATTTTATCTTTTCTTAAGAAAGCTTATCATGTTTTTTGCGTAAATGACAAATTAGATGCCGATAATTCATATAAAACCAAGCTAATAAATTTACTTGTGAAATAATTTCCCTCAATTCATACTGAAATTATGAAGAAATAATGTTTACATAACAGCGTGCAATCTACAATAAATTATAAGTAAAAAATAACACTAGTATATTGATCTGTAAAAATTATTAGACATTGGTTGTGGTGTTGGCCGCCAAGTGAGAATTAAACTTACTGATAATGAATATGGGCTTTATACGAAGAAGCAAGCACTCCAAGAGAACCCAAAGAATATCGTTCGGGTCACGGACGCAGGGCGATGGCATTTAACGGCAACTTCATTCCCATTTAATGCTATCGTGGATTCGCAAGTAGGACAGCTTTACTATACTTAGGCAACAAATCTAATATTTGCGATCGCATTCCTATTTGATATCACCTTCGGGTAATTAGTTATGATTTCGGTAATCTATTAAACCCCTTCCCTTTCCAAGGCTACGGTGTAGACACAAGTTATCGAATCACTATCAGTCCTCGAATTACCCCACCCTAACCCTGCCCTTGTCAAGGGGCTTGTGTGTAACGGTAGCCTTTCCAAGGGGAGGGGAAGTTTTGCGTCAGTAAAGCTGGGGTGGGGTAACGCGGATCTTCATGGAAAGTGAGTAAATCCAAAATCGAGTTTTGGCAAGGACTTTACGTTAAGTTGACACCAATGAGACTTGACACGCTACTAGAAAATAAATTTAATGTTTGCAGGACGATGCAATAGGATTGTAGGGCGATGCAATGCGATTGTAGGGCGATGTAACAATACAAGCCTTTACTGTCTTAGCTTCTACCTTGTATTTTGAAACTGAAGAGTAAAAATACTAGTTCCCAATCCGCAGTCCCTCTGACATCAAAATTGACAAAAATAATCGAAAAATCCTTGATAGTATGAACTAGGATGTCATAATTGTTTGTGGAACTGGAACAAGTCGCAGTCTAATAACCAAAAGACCTTGCAAATCTCATAATGCGATAAATCTTGCTGATGTCACAGGTTAAACAGAGGTAATTATTGTGGCATTAAATCAGAAGTCACAAGTCAGAATCGAGAATTCAGAATGCAATCAGCAGGTAATTTTGACCCGCCACCCTCTTACAAAGTTCAGATGATCGGAAACCTCCGCTCTGACTTTGCGCTGATTGAAGACTACCAAATTTTGAATTTGGTGGAGGACTTACAGCGCTTTTCATTTGGATGGAATACATGCTTGAATACTAAATTATCGTAAGGGCACAACAATGCTAAAGCCCCTACTGTGGTCTATTCAACTGCTAATTGCTGTAAACCAATTTAAACTCCTACAGGAAGGCAAGCTACATCGGCTAGTCAGAAAAAACTCATTCTGAATTCTCGCTCCTGACTCTTGAATTCTGCTGTCTGTAAGTTGTTAAATAATCCACGATCCACTAATGCTATACAGAAGATTTGGACGCACAGAATTACAGATGCCGGTGTTTTCCTGCGGCGGTATGAGATATCAATTCAAATGGGAAGATGTTCCTGAATGGGAAATTCCTGCTAAGAACCAAGCAAACTTGGAAGCGACCATTAAAAAAGCTCTTGCAGTTGGTATTAATCACATTGAAACTGCGCGTGGTTATGGCACTTCCGAAATGCAATTGGGAAGAATATTACCCAAACTACCCCGCGAAAAGTTGATTGTTCAAACTAAAGTCGGCCCAAAGGAAGATGCAAAAGAATTCCGGGAAAATTTTGATAAATCATTAAAATATCTCCAGCTAGATTATGTTGAGCTTTTAGGGTTGCACGGCATTAATACTCCTGAGTTGTTGGACTACAGCATTCGTCCTGGTGGCTGTTTGGATGTGGTACGTCAGTTGCAAGCAGAGGGGAAAGTCAGATTTGTTGGCTTTTCCACACATGGCCCGACTGATGTAATTGTGCAGGCTATTAATACAAATCAGTTTGATTATGTAAACCTGCACTGGTACTACATTAATCAGTGGAATTGGGCGGCAATTGAAGCAGCAAAACGTCACGATATGGGAGTATTTATTATTAGCCCATCTGATAAAGGAGGTTTGTTGTATCAACCACCGCAAAAATTAGTTAATCTTTGCGCTCCTTTAAGCCCAATAGTATTTAACGATCTGTTTTGTTTGAGTCACCCAGAAGTGCATACCTTGAGTTTGGGAGCAGCAAAACCAGAAGATTTTGACGAACATCTGAAGACTTTAGAATTAATAGATAGAGCATCAGAAATTCTGCCACCAATTTTGGCACGTTTAGAAGCAGAAGCGATCGCCACTTTGGGAGAAGATTGGGTAAAAACCTGGCAAAATAATTTACCCACCTTTGACAAAACCCCTGGAGAGATAAATATTCGGGTGATTTTGTGGTTGTGGAATTTAGCGATCGCCTACGATTTGGTAGACTATGGCAAAATGCGTTATAACCTGCTTGGTAATGCTAGTCATTGGTTTCCTGGAAATAAGAGCGATCGATTAAACGAATTAGACTTGCGCCAATGTCTCGCCACCAGTCCCCACGCAGATAAAATCCCGCGAATTCTCCAAAAAGCACATCAATTATTGGCAGGGGAAGAAGTAAAACGATTGTCTCAACAGTAAGAGGGAATGGCATTGTAGAACAACTGTCCGGTGGCATCGTAGGCAATGACAGCACTGCTGAGTGCCCTTAAAGATGCGATCGCAAAATCACTGGCATTACTGAAACCCGTTCCGGCATTAGAAGTAATTGCATTCAATAAGTCAGGAGGCACAGGGCAGTCCCAATGAAACAAGTTTCACCACCAAGCATGAAAGTATCTTTCTCCCCCTGCTTCCCCTGCCTCCCCTGCTCCCCCTGTTCTTTCAAGTCAGAAGGGATCAATTGGAAGGGGATTGTGACCCCTCCCAATTGGAGGCTCCCAAATCGAAGATTTGGGAGGGGCTTTATACCCTTACTCCTTTCAGTCATGGGCAGAGGGCAGGAAACATTCCTTCTGCCTCCTGCCTCCTGCCTTCTGCCTTTCTAGGTAAGCCGTATAGTCATAGAGTCGATATTTAATCAGATGTGATATTTTTAATTTGATTGGCGCTTGGTACAACTAGCACCTTATCAACGCGGTTACCATCCATATCCATGACTTCAATTCGCATACCTTCCCATTCAAAATGATCTGCTGCGGTGGGAATACGACCTAAATGAGTGATGACAAAACCGCCTAAGGTTTGGTAACTGCCACGTTCCTCAGATTCCCATTCTTCCATCTCGAAAAGTTCCAAAAACTCTTCTACAGGTAACATTCCATCCAGAAGCCAAGAACCATCTTCCCGTTGCACGGCTTGTGGCTGATCTTGTCCATCTGTTGAAGGAACATCGCCGACGATTTCGCTCATGATGTCGTTGAGAGTGACTAATCCTTGAATGACGCCGTATTCATCAACTACCAGTGCCATGTGAGTGACGGTTTGCTTAAATAATTCTAAAACTTTTAAACCGCGAGTGCTTTCTGGTACAAAGACGGGTTGCCGCAATCCTACTGTTAAGTCTAGCTGTTCGCCTCGAAAACTCCTAGCTAATAAGTCGGTAACTGGGATTACACCCAGGACATTATCAAGTCCCCCTTGACAAACTGGATACCGAGAGTAGGCACTTTCAACCATTTTCTGGCGATTTTCTTCAGCGGTGTCATCTAAGTCTAGCCAGACGATATCAGGACGGGGTGTCATTAAATAGCTTACAGGGCGATCGCCTAAACGAAAAACTCGTTCTACCATATCCTGTTCGGCTTCTTCAAAGGTTCCCGCTTCCGTACCTTGCTCGATTAAGATTTTAATTTCTTCTTCAGTGACTTGCGGTTCGGTTGATTGGGTAACCCCTAACAATCGCAGTACCATATCTGTCGAAGCACTTAAAAGATGTACCATAGGAGAAGCGATCGCCGATAAGGCACGCATGGGAATAGCTACAAATGCTGCAATGCCTTCTGGGTTATTTAATGCCAAACGCTTCGGCACTAATTCGCCGATAATCAGTGACAAATAGGTAATAATCAACACCACGATTCCGAAAGATACGGGTTCGCTATAAGGTGCCAATACAGGAACAAGCCGCACATAGACTGCCAGCCGATTAGCGATTGTTGCTCCTCCAAAAGCACCAGTCAGAATACCGATTAGAGAAATACCTACTTGAATAGTTGACAGGAAATTATTTGGAGACTCCGCGAGTTTGAGTGCTACCCTTGCCTTAGCATCCCCTTGATTGGCAAGCTGCTGTAGCCTAACTTTCCGCGCCGAGACAATTGCCATCTCAGACATGGAAAACACGCCGTTGGCAATAATTAGCACCAAGATGATTAAAATTTCAAAAGTGATGGAGGACATGTTTAAAATTGCCGCTTATCAGAGCGAACGTAGCTCAATCCTTAGTATCTAGTATTAAAGGTGCTTCGATAAATGGTTTGACTGTACACAAAGTAATAGTTATGAGTTGTTGATTTTATGATGTCGTTGTACATTATTCTTCCTGAGAATGAATTAGAGGGCTGTTAACACTTTTAAAATGGTGGACATAACCTGCCTCAAGATTTTCAACAAGCGCCAAGATTTCGATTGCTAGTAGAACTTATGTCATTTTCTTCTATTGTGCGTGCCTTAGGGCGATCGCCACTCACTACTGAATTTATTTCTAAGTTAAATCGCCAACAAGAATTGCGCTTAAATGGCATTCCCCGTCTGCCGAAGGGTTTGGTAGCTTCAGCATTGGCGCAAACTCAAGGCAGAAATTTGTTCGTGGTATGCGCCACTCTGGAAGAAGCCGGACGCGTTTACGCACAACTAGAGGCAATGGGATGGCAAACAGTACATTTTTACCCTACTTCTGAAGCTTCTCCTTACGAACCTTTTGACCCGGAAACTGAAATGAGTTGGGGGCAAATGCAGGTTTTGGCGGATTTGGTCAAAAGTCAAGAGTCATTAGTCATTAGTCATTCGTCATTAGAAACAAACCAAAGGACAAATATAGCGGTTGTGGCCACTCAAGGGGCACTGCAACCACATTTGCCACCGCCGGAGGCTTTTCAAGAATTTTGCTTGACGCTAAAGCGGGGGATGGAGATAGATCTCAATGCTTTTAGTGAGAAAGTAACTCTTTTGGGTTACGAACGAGTACCTCTGGTGGAAACTGAAGGGCAGTGGAGTCGGCGTGGCGATATTGTTGATGTGTTTCCGGTTTCTTCAGAGTTACCAGTGAGGCTGGAATGGTTTGGCGATGAAATCGAACAAATACGGGAATTTGACCCAGCAACTCAACGTTCTGCCCTCGATAAAGTTGAGCAGTTAATTCTCACGCCAACTAGCTTTGCTCCTATCATCATGACGCCACTGAAAAATAGTGATGAGTTAGGAGTTATGAGTTCTGAGTTAAATACTGACTCAGGACTGGGCACTGGGAACTCAGGACTAATTGAAGGTAGCCGTCGTTTTTTGGGTTTAGCGTTCGAGCAACCAGCATCCCTGCTAGACTATTTAACAGAAAACACCTTGATTGCCATTGATGAGCCAGAACAGTGTCACGCTCATAGCGATCGCTGGGTAGAAAATGCCGAAGAACAATGGTCGCTCATCAGTGGACTACCAAAAATTCATCGGTCGTTTGATGATTGTTTGGTTGATGTTGCGAGGTTTCAAACATTATATTTATCGGAACTGTCAGAGGAAAATGATGGCATTAATCTTGCCAGTAGAAGCGTTCCGGTTACGCCACATCAGTTTGCTAAATTAGCTGAAACTATCCGCCACGAACGCGATCGCAATTTCTCGATTTGGCTGATTTCTGCTCAACCTTCGCGTTCTGTGTCGCTGTTGCAAGAACACGATTGTCCGGCTCAATTTATCCCCAATCCCCGCGACTACCAAGCGATTGAAAAGCTACAAATCAACCACACTCCAGTCGCACTCAAATATTCTGGATTGGCGGAATTAGAAGGTTTTATTCTGCCTACATATCGCTTAGTAGTCGTCACAGACCGAGAATTTTACGGTCAGCACTCCTTAGCAACTCCCGGTTTTATCCGCAAACGCCACAAAGCAACTTCTAAACAAGTTGACCCGAATAAGCTGCGTCCGGGGGATTATGTAGTTCACAGAAATCATGGCGTTGGCAAATTTGTCAAGCTGGAAAGCTTAACGATTAATGACGAAACTCGCGATTATTTGGTGGTGCAATATGCCGATGGTTTGTTGAGAGTCGCAGCAGATCAATTAGGCGCGTTATCTCGGTTCCGTGCCGCAGGAGATAGGGCACCAGAACTCAACAAGATGACTGGTAAAGCTTGGGATAATACCAAGAATAGAGTCCGCAAAGCAATTAAGAAATTGGCGGTGGACTTGCTGAAATTATATGCAGCGCGATCGCAACAACAAGGTTATAGTTTCCCCAGCGATATGCCTTGGCAAGAGGAAATGGAAGATTCTTTCCCTTACCAACCCACAACAGATCAGCTAAAAGCCGTACAAGATGTCAAACGCGACATGGAAAGCGATCGGCCAATGGATCGCTTAGTTTGCGGCGATGTCGGTTTTGGAAAAACGGAAGTGGCGATTCGTGCTGTTTTTAAAGCAGTCACCGCCGGTAAACAAGTGGCACTCCTTGCGCCTACAACTATTTTAACTCAGCAGCACTACCATACACTCAAAGAACGTTTTGCTCCGTATCCGGTGAATGTCGGCTTACTCAACCGCTTTCGTTCCGCTGAAGAACGCCGCGAGATTCAAAAACGATTGGCAACGGGCGAACTTGATGTAGTTGTTGGCACACACCAACTTTTAGGCAAAGGCGTATCATTCAAAGATTTAGGACTGTTGGTGGTGGATGAAGAACAGCGCTTTGGAGTGAACCAAAAAGAGAAAATTAAAAGCTTGAAAACTCAAGTTGATGTGCTGACTCTCTCTGCTACTCCCATTCCCCGTACCCTGTATATGTCTTTGTCGGGAATTCGGGAAATGAGTTTAATTACTACACCACCTCCAACTCGACGCCCGATTAAAACTCACCTTGCACCGCTGAATCCGGAAAGCGTGCGTAGTGCTATACGTCAAGAATTAGACCGAGGTGGACAAGTATTTTATGTAGTTCCACGTGTAGAAGGCATTGAAGAGACAACCGCCAACTTGCGAGAAATGATACCGGGGGGTAGATTTGCGATCGCTCACGGGCAAATGGATGAAAGCGAGTTAGAATCAACCATGCTCACCTTCAGCAACGGTGAAGCAGATATCCTCGTTTGCACCACAATTATCGAATCTGGCTTAGATATTCCGCGAGTCAACACCATCTTAATTGAAGACGCTCATCGCTTTGGCTTGGCACAATTGTATCAATTACGCGGTCGTGTCGGTCGTGCAGGTATTCAAGCTCATGCTTGGCTTTTTTATCCCAAACAAAGGACGCTATCTGATGCAGCGCGGCAACGGTTACGAGCAATTCAAGAATTTACTCAACTCGGTTCTGGGTATCAATTAGCGATGCGCGATATGGAAATTCGCGGAGTCGGTAACTTGCTGGGTGCAGAACAATCCGGCCAAATGGATGCCATTGGTTTTGATTTATACATGGAAATGCTCGAAGAAGCAATTCGAGAAATTCGCGGCCAAGAAATTCCTCAAGTTGACGATACGCAAATTGACCTCAACCTGACAGCATTTATTCCCGCAGATTATATTACCGATTTGGATCAAAAGATGAGTGCTTACCGGGCGGTAGCTACAGCGAAATCAAAAGGAGAATTAAAGCAGATTGCAGCTGAATGGAGCGATCGCTATGGTATCTTGCCAGTCCCAGCCAATCAACTGTTGCGAGTTATGGAACTCAAACAGTTAGCGAAAAAACTCGGATTTAGCCGCATTAAACCAGAAAACAAGCAGCACGTCGTTTTAGAAACACCAATGGAAGAACCAGCTTGGAATTTGTTAGCGGCGAACTTACCAGACAATCTCAAAACCCGCTTTGTCTATTCTCCTGGGAAAGTCACAGTACGCGGTTTAGGAGTTTTCAAAGCCGACCAACAATTACAAAGTTTGATTGATGCTTTCGCAAAAATGCAAGGTGCAATTCCAGAGGCGGCTGTTGTTTGACGATTTCAATCAAAAGACATAGGAGTGAAAATCAATGTAGAGACGTAGCATTGCTACGTCTCTACAAAGGTTCCAAATAACTAAAAGCATCAAATTACTACTCTGATTCATCTACTAAATTGCTTGGTTCGCCAGGGTAGAAGTCATAGTCCACAATTTCTGAAAACTTGTAGGGACACTCTACCGGAAAAGTACGCTTGGGCAAATCTGTTTCTCCAACAGCTAATTCAAGAGCTTTAAGGTAGGCTTTGCCAAGTGCTTCTTCAAGGTAGGGCTTGAGGCTGGGATTATCTTCAAGCAGTTCAGCAATATCTAAGCGTTGAATACGAAGCGTTGCTAACCAGCTACGGCTACGGCCTCTTGGCTGGTACTCCCATTTTAGTAAATGTCCAATCAACACACTCAAACGGTTTCGGAGTTCTTGACGTTGCTGTTTACCCAAAGATTGAATCTCCTCAATCAGATTTTGCACATCGATTTGACTCCACTGCTCATTGCGAAGTAAAGTTGCTTGTTCCTGCGTCCAAGCGTAAAAATCAGTTTCGTAGAGGCTTGGTGAAGACATTGTTATCTTTGGGTTAGTTTCAGGTATAGGCATTAGGTTAGTTCAACCTCAACGTCTTTGCTTTAACTCTACTACTTCTGCTATGGAGAGCGATCGCAAACAACCTCAACAGAGTGCAAACTAAAGATAATTGATAGTAAGACTTTTCTAACGATTAATAGCTATGACTGAGTTACTTGAACAAGCGATCGCTAAACTAAAAACCTTACCTGCCACTGAACAAGATGCGATCGCAGCAATAATTTTGGCAGAACTAGAAGATGAACGCCGTTGGGATGAAGCTTTTGCCCGTTCTCCAGATATACTTGCCAAACTTGCAGCCGAGGCAATGGCTGAATACCGCGCTGGTAAAACCCAAGATTTAGATCCAGATACGTTGTGAAGTCACGTATAACTGCTCAGTTTCGTCAAGAGTTTGCCAATTTACCTGAGCAAGTTCAAGAGCAAACGCGTGAGGCATACCGCCTTTTCAAACAAGATCCAAGCCATCCAAGCTTGCGCTTCAAAAAAGTACATCCAGAACTACCAATTTATTCAGCACGGATTAGCAAAAGCTACCGAGCGGTTGGACAGTTAGATGGAGATACCATAATTTGGTTTTGGCTTGGTTCGCACGCCGAGTATGACAAGTTGCTCTCTCAGTTGTAGCGACAACTCAAAAGTTGCTTCCACTCAAACTTTAATACTTCTGCTATTGTGAGCGATAGCTATGATACCTTCATCGTCAAATTTTTCCTTATATCTCAAAAAAAAGTCCGATCTTAGAGCGTCGGACATATTAAAGTTTAAGACCAATATCAATCTAGCCCCATCAACTTATGAGGTCAGGATACCCCGTTGAGTTAACTCCATAACTATGACGCTATAGCAACCACGATAGGCTGCTTCTTTACGGCCTACTTCAGCAGGTTTACCCTTGTTGTCTTCATTTTCTTTAAGCACGATTCCAGCCATCTCGTCGATCGTAACTTTTAGTAGTTCTTCAGTTCGACTAGCCATTCTAGCTTGCCTTGCTGCCAAGCCTCACGAGAAATATTTGCTCTGAACGCTGCTACCATAGGGTAGAGCCACCCAAGGTGCAAATGCCCATTAATTACCCCACCAGCAAAGTGAGCTTGTCGCTCTTTATTATTGCGCGAACGAACGCGATTATTTTTCTTTGTGTTCCTGACTTTGAGCTTGCCAGGAAATTTTGGAGCTGCTAATTCCTGTATCCGATCTGTTAGAACCAGAATTTCATGTATATGAGGTACAAGTCGCTTAAACACGCCGCTGCTTTCATCCAAATCCTTGGTAAATGTGTCAAGAACAGCTTTGGGCTTACCGAAAATCGTATGAGGATGCTTCTTTCGGTCAGGAAACTGTTCTAAACCCGCTGTAATTAACAAGAGCGCTGAATCAGAGGCTTGCTTAAGACTCGAGATTTTGTTCAGTGCTAGTTGCTAAGATTACTAAAAGTTTGCTCTAATTGTCAAGCGAATGCTCGTGTTTTTAATCAGCCACAATTAAAGCAAACAAGTATAGTTGTTAGCATATTCTCAAAAACTACTTCAACAAGTGTATGAAAATTAGAGCAATTATTCACTTAGCAGAAGAAGGCGGCTATTGGGCAGAAGTTCCCGCACTTCCCGGTTGTGTTACTGAAGGTGAGACGATGGAAGAGGTGATGGCTAATTTAAAGGATGCTATTGAAGGTTGGCTTGAAGTTGCCAACAGTCGTAATGCAATTGAGTCAACAGATCGAGTTGTCGAAATTGCTGTATGAAATCAATTTCTGGCAAGCAACTTTGCAAGATTGTAGAGCAAAAAGGTTGGGTTTTGCGAAGAATTACTGGCAGTCATTATATTTATGAAAACCCTGAACAAGAACAAATTTTGTCAATTCCTGTTCATCGCAATCAAGATTTGAAAGTTGGAACTTTGAAAACTCTGATGAAAATAGCTCAGCTATCTGAGGATGATTTACTCTAGATGCGAATGCGATCGCACAATAACACTTGCAAAATTCTGAGTGTTACACTCAAGTCAAAGAAGGGGGAGATTGACAGTTATGGTTTCTATCACCATTAATATTACAGATAGCCAATTACAAAAACTACAAGATTTAGCAAGATTAGATGGCATTCCTCTTGAAGTTTTAGTGAGTGCGAGTATAGAAGACTGGTTGAGTTCTCCAAAAATTGAGTTTACTGAAGCAGCAAATTACGTACTGAAAAAAAATGCTGAACTCTACCGTTGTTTGGCATGATGCCTTAAGCTACACTAACGCTTGATTTTAAATACATTCGCTACAAAATTAGTCATGACTTCGGCGATCGCAACTCTCACACTTCAGATATTACTCTAGATTCAATTTAGATTTAAAAATCGCTTCCACTTCTTCATAAGGCATATCATAAGGATAGGGAAAAGTTTGGGTATTAGGGTTTCTTCGATTAATAAATAATTCCCGAATGGCTTCATTATCTGTGGAATGAGAAAAAATATATTGTTTTAATTCTTTTCGAGTCATTTGGGTAAAATCAGGCTTTGTCATTTTGGTTAAACTCCCAGTTATCATTTTCAAAAATAATAATTTTTAAACAAAAAAACATCCAACTTTTCTTGTGGGGTGGACATCTTGTCCGCCCATAAATAAGGGCGGACAAGATGTCCACCCTACAAAATTGATAATTTATTTATTGGTAATTCCCTAACTCAACTGTGCCACGAGTTGATTTTCTAAAAGCATGTCATTCGTTAACAAGTCTTCAACGGTAATTCGCAAAAAGCGTTTATCATCAACTTGAAAGAAAATTTTAATCCGATCGCTCCCAGGATATCCGCTTGGTCTTAGTTGAGCAATTGTTCTTGCACCATCTTTATCGTTGAGGGGTTTGACAGTGGTTTCGCTAGTTTCAAGACGACGAGTAATCAAGCGATCGCCATCAAAATAAACTTCGGTATTACCTGTGTCTGCCCCCAATTCTCCCATAATTAATTCGATGCTCGGCTGATTCTCTACAGAAGCGCCTAACACTAATTCCACTGGCTGACTCATGGGATATGGCTGTCCAGCTTTAATTATCGGATGCCAATGGTGGCGTTGATTGCGGCGATCCCAGTAGCGAATGCCATAGCTATGGTAGAGAAAGTCTTTGATTTCAATACCTTGGGCGATTTGTAACGCACCTTGAGCGATCGCTTCAAAAGGACGTTCGCAACGAATTTTTTCTGGCTCAAAATATTGTTCGATCCATGTCTGCACTGCTGGCAATTGTACAGTTCCACCAACTAATAACACTGCATTAATATCTGCAATTTCTATTCCTTGGCGTCTTGCTTGTTGCAACAGTCTCGTCATCGATTCATCTAATAAATCAAAAAAGGCGTGTTCTTTGAGGATATTTTCAAAAGTATCGCGGTTTAATTCTAGTTCGTAACTTTCAAATGTTTCATCATCAAAATAAACTTCACTGGCTTGATTTTGGGTTGATAGCTGAATTTTTACCCGTTCTGCCAATCTTGTTGTCAAAGGACTGACCGCCAATCCTTGAGTTTTGGCAAAGTAATCTACTAACCAATTATCAATATCAGTACCGCCCAAATTCTGCCCAGCTTTCGCCAAGACACGGGCTGTTTTGATTTTTTGTTTTGAATCTTCAGCTAAGGATTTATTACCCCATTTGAGCAGAAATCCTACGGGTTTTGTGGTTGCTTGGATGCCTCGATCCAACCGGACAAGGGACAAATCCAAAGTCCCGCCGCCAAAGTCAATTACCAAAAGCATTTCTCGATCTGCCAAGCCATAACCCAAGGCGGCGGCTGTGGGTTCATCCAGCATTCGCACTTGTTCGACTTTTAGCGATTGGCAAACTTTCCCTAACCAATGACGATAGGCTTCAAAACTATCTACGGGTACGGTTAATACTAGAGAATCTAAACCACCTTCTAGGGGTGCTAGTTCCTCAATTACTTGGGTGAGAAACCATTGCCCTACTTGCTCAAAGGTGACAATTTGACCATCTAACTCAGGTAAGAAACCTTGAATATTTGAGCCAATAGCCCGTTTGAAGCTACGGAAAAATCTAGTTTCGCCTTTGAGGTCAAGACCGCGATCGCGTACTTGTTGACCGACTAAAATTTTATCTTGTGCTGCATCTTCAACATAAACCAAACTGGGTATCAGCGGCGGATTGAGACTTTGTTTAATTGATAAACCGGGTAGATTCAGGGTTTCTGGCTGCTGGGTTACGGGGTTCCAACGAGCAATGACTGTGTTGCTAGTACCAAAATCGATTGCGATCGCCATATTTTATCAAAAAGGAATTCAGAACTCAGAATTCAGGAGTCAGGAGTTAAGAGTTGCATTGGCTGTTGAGGAAATGGTCAAACAGCACGCTAAATTTTTGATTCAGTAGTTAACAACATACACTATTGAGTCCTACTCCGAACTGATTGCATCTCAATTCTAAATTCTGACTCGTCTTAGCGTAGCGGGGCGTAGCCCATTCTGAATTCTGAATTCTGACTCCTGACTCATGACTCCATCAACCACCAAGAACGCAAATGAGCGATCGCTTCTTCTTTTCGTTTAGCTTCGACTTCTATCCAAGGTACTTCATGGTAAACACTGGGCATAGCTGTAATTAAATCGCTGTGTTTGCGATCGTTGAAAGCTTGTTCGCCATTGGAAATATGAACTAATTGCCAATCTGGATTCGCCCAAGTTTCCCTTGCTGCATATAACATAGATGTGACACTTGGATGGTCGTAGCTATCTAAATTTTCGTGACAAATATGGTGATGAGCATCGAATACCATTGGTATTCCTGCTTGCTGGCAAACTGCTAAAATTTCACTAGCACTATAGGCATATTCATCATTCTCTAAAGTCAACCGATTTTTAATGGCTGGTGGTAATTCTGAGATTACTTTTACAAGTTGTTCGGTGCGTTGAGATTTACCACCATGAATATTCATCAATGACCAAGGCGATTGAGGTAAGCCTAATAAGTCAAGGTTGCGGGCGTGTCGTTCCAGAATTTTGATACTTGTTTTTACTACTTCTGGTGAATCAGAACTCAGCACTACATATTGATCTGGATGCAGTACCATTCTGATGTTTAATGCTTTTGCACGTTCGCCAATTTTTGCTAGTGCATCGCTCATTTCCTCTAATATATTCGCACCGATTTCGTCTTCCATATCGCACAGAGGAAATAAAGCACAGGACATCCGATACAGCTGAATCTGATTGTTCTGGCAAAAGGATAGAGCGTCATGTAAACGCTGTAAATTATGCTGATATAACTCTTTTAAGGCAGTTTCACGTTCCTCAAGAGTCAGTTTTAAGTAGCGCGTGCGCGTCATTGTCCGAAAGCGCACTTGTTTATCAAAGGTAATACAAACCAGCCCCAAGTGGGGTACAGTGGCTTTTTGTTGCTGTGTGTCAGGTAAAGTTTGGAACTGGATTGCAGTCATGAACTAAACTTATTAATTTATCAATATGTTCTTGTTTCTTTAATTTTAATAAATTTTGCCATTGAGGGATGAGTATCTAAAGAAGCATTATTGACAAATAATATTTGATTTTTAACTTACTCCTAAAGGGAGGCAATAGATAATAGCCAAAGATTGATTACCTATTGCCTTAAAATATATGTTATTTCTTCACGCCATCAAATTTGATTGGTATATTATAGTATTTGTCAATCAGCTATTGGGCTGAAATATTGGATGAATTAGTCAGCGATCGCCCATCTGACATAAGGACGAGAAGCCGCTACAGTTTTGTAGGTGATTAACCGTCCTGGTGCATTAATCTTTCGCAAATCTACACGGAAATAAGCTTTTTTATTCTTAAACTCTACATTGTAGAAAGTATATTCCTGGGTGCGAGTTTTACCTACACACGATGCATAATCACTGCGTAAAGGTGAAACAAATTCGGCAAACTGGTTATTAGATGAAACTAATTTAGTCGAATCTGCAAATTCTCTAGTATCTGCGACTACCGTATGTTCGGCACCACCTTCATAAGGTAAGGTAAACCACCACAGCCCAATTGTTTGAGGACACGTACCGCCGCTACGTTGTACGTTCAGTGTGACATTAGGTGCAGAAATAGGCCCTGGCTCTGACTGCGCCTGTGCTTGTGCTGTAGTGGCTAGCGTTCCTGCTAGAATTAAGGGGCATAAAACACTACCAAAATCTGTTAATCGTACTAACTTTTTCATAAGGCGAATATTTAAAATTTCAGGTATCTAAATCACATTGACTTTTATCAGTTTATAAATGTGCCATTTAACAGCAGTTTATCTAAGAGGATGTTTTAAAAGTGCTTTAGTAATGTATCAAATACTTGAAGATCGCCCTAAATCCCCCTTAAAAAGGGGAACTTGAAGAAGTTTTCTCCCCTTTTAAGCTAAGGTGTTCCCACAAGCCTCTTGACTTGCACCTTTGTTGCATCACCTTGCACCTTTGTTGTATTGGCTTGCACCTTTGTTGCATCGCCTTGCACCTTTGTTGTATTGGCTTGCACCTTTGTTACATCGAAAAGCAAAAATTAAGCTTCTGTGTCTTACACAACAACTTTAAAAGACTTGTGTGTACGCGGTAGCCTTATTCAAATTGCATCTCCGTGTCCCCGCGTTTCCGCGTCTTTCTAACAAGTTGAGTTATGCAATTTAAAGGCACATCAGCTTAACTCTTTCAATTCAAGTAATCGTGTTGCCAGTTACAGATAAACCAAGGAAAGCGGGCAATAATTTGGATAATTAATTAGAAATGCAGCCCCGCCTGTAAAAGATGCTGCCGTTTCATGAAACCTCGAATTATTGTTTGTGGCTTAGGACGTACTGGATATAAAATCTTTCGTTTGCTCAGACAGCAGGGAGCATTTGTTGTTGGCATTCATTACCAACCTATCCCAGGCGAAACTGCATCTGATGTGATTGTTGGCGATTTACAAGCAGCAGCTACCCTCAAAGCAGCAGGAATTGAGCAAGCGCACACTTTAGTAATTGCTGGATCTAAAGATGAACTAAATTTGTCAGTTATGATGCAAGCACGAGTGCTGAATCCCCAGATTCGCATCATCAACCGCTTTTATAATACAAATTTGGGCGAGCGTTTAGATCAAACTTTGCCAGACCATTTGAGCATGAGTGTTGTGGGTTTGGCAGCGCCGGTATTCACCTTTGCAGCAATGGGAAGTCGAGCAATTGGCCAAATCAAATTATTTCAGCAAACTTGGCCGATTCACGAAGAATACATTGATGAAAATCATTTGTGGAAAGGTCGAAAGCTGAGTGAATTGTGGGAAGACCGATCGCGGATGCTAATTTATTATCTACCTGTAGAAGGTGAAATGGATTTGGTATCTGCTGTCATCTCCGGACAAAAGTTAGAAGTCGGGGATCGCTTAATTGTGGGCACGCAGCCCCGCACTCGTCCTCCGAGGCGATCGCTAATTAGAAAATTGCTGAAAGTAATAACTAATTTGAGACAGTTTCAGCAACATGGGCGATCGGTAGTCGTGGGTGCTGTTGTCTTACTTGCAGTGATTCTACTTGCCACACTCACCTATACATCTGCTGAATTGAAATTGTCTGTAATCGATGCTCTATATTTTTCTGTAGGCATGATTACCGGAGCAGGCGGTAATGACAAAGTAGTAGAAAATGCTCCTAAGAGTATCAAATTATTTACCGTTATCATGATGCTGGTTGGCGCAGTGGTGATTGGTATCTGGTACGCAATGCTCACCGATTTTGTCCTGGGAAGCCGCTTTAAGCAATTTTGGGACGCAGCAAGAATACCCCAGCGCTATCACTATATTGTCTGTGGTTTAAGCGGTATTGGCGTCAAAATCGTCGAACAACTCCATACCAGCGGACATGAAGTCGTAGCGATCGAAACCGATTCTAATAACAGATTTGTCAACACCACTAGAGGGCTAGGCATTCCCGTAATACAAGGTGATGCTAGCTTCCGCACCATACTCAAGTCCAGCAATATACATACCGCCGCCGCAGTGCTGGCCGTAACCAATAACGATGCCACTAATTTAGAAATAGCCCTCAAAGCCAAAAGCTTGGCACCAAATATTCCGGTAATTGTCCATTATGCCGATCCCGATTTTGCTGGCATAGCGCAACAGCTATTTGACTTCGAGGCAGTACTCAGCCCCGCTGAATTGGCAGCCCCAGCTTTTGCCGCAGCTGCACTAGGGGGAAGAATCCTTGGTAATGGCATCACAGTAGATAGTCTTTGGGTAGCTTTTGCCACAGTTATTACATCTTCCCACGCCTTTTGCGGGCAGTGGGTGAAAGATGTAGCGATGTCTACTGACTGTGTACCTTTATACGTAGAGACGAATCACCAAACCCTGCACGGCTGGGATTTGCTAGAAACCAACCTCAGTCTAGGGGATATCTTATATATGACCATGCCGGCCACGCGGTTATATCAATTGTGGCGTGAAGAAGGAGCGTGTGAAAGACACGCTTAGTTAGTTGATAATTGCTAACTCAATTTTGGAGTTAAAGCCGATACATAATTTTTCGATTTTGGTTTGAAATACCATTACTCCAATTCGCGATTTCGGTTTTAATTTCGTCAAGTGTGCTGTATTGTGATATGGCAGTTCTAATATTAGTTTGAACTTATCAAAGCGTTTGCCACTACTTATTAGATAATATCTAGGTTATCTTGTGTGCTATATCGGACAGATTACCAAATATTCAGCACCCTAATATCTCTAGATAGTAGGGGCTAATCCTAGCGAAGTGTATATGGGGTGACAGCGAAAAGCCTTTTTTCTTCGTAAAGTCAACCTCTAGGTACTAGGCAGTTTTATAACCAGGCTTTTATATTTTGTATATAGAATTGCAATCTTTCAGATTAGAAATCAATAAGTTAAAGAAATGCAATTTTTATATTTTCTTTGTTATTTTGTATTTAACGGGACAGTTCTCGAACATTTGGTGGGTTTAAATAACAATTAATCAAACGATTTCCCCCCAAAGATGCATGTAAATTATTTGCAATCTGCCGATTTTACTTAAATTTATAAGCAGAATGCAAATTGCCTAAATAACTTACATTGTAATATTCCAAATTGGCAGATAGTTCATCAATAACAAGGAAAACCTTGCTTAAAACTATGCTTGAAACAAATAATCGGCGGATTTTTCTACCTGCATTTATTAGCCCCATACAAGAAAAAAATCTAGCAGGTACTAAAAAAGAATTTGGTCGGCGTAAATTAGATTTACTACAACCATTACGTCGATGGCTGGACGCAATCGATATTCAGAATCGCAAATTTGCTAAATTTATTGCTAAACTTATTCCTGCCCAGTGTCCATTTGAGCGTGACATTATGCTTTTTGGTCGCACAATAGCTCACATTCCTCCTATGTGCAAACTCAATCCACTTTATGACGAACTTGTCAGCTTGCGTTTTCGGGCGTTGTGTTATTTAGTAGATCAATGTGGAGAGGATATCCAATCCTACTGCTAAATAAAACTATAGAAAACCCACTATGGAAATTAAAGTTGAGCATCAACCCAGCCAACAACATCTCGAACAATTGGGTGTGTCCAAATGGGCAATTTGGAAAAAGGAAGTTTCAAAATTCCCTTGGACTTATGATTCTCAAGAAACTTGTTACTTTTTGGAAGGTGATGTGATTGTTACTCCTGATGGTGGACAGCCAGTGCAAATGGGCGAAGGCGATTTGGTAATTTTTCCTGCTGGTATGTCTTGCGTTTGGGAAATTAAAAGTAACGTAAAAAAACATTATTACTTTGATTAATCGAGATTAGGGATTGATCCCCTTTGTTTTATTGACGATCCAAAAAAACAATCAAAAAAACAATATTTTATAATTCAATCCTAATGAGTGAAAAATACAGCAGAAGTTAAAACTTACTATTTAGGAGTAAAAGAGGCTTTATACCTGGCGGCAAAATTTAGCTTGTCTACCTCAACAAAAAAAAATCTGCTGTAAGATCCCCGGCTTCTTTAAGAAACTGGGGATCTGTCGCTTGTAATTCTGATAGATCTAAATCGTAGCGATGTCTACGACAAGCCGCTTCTCTTCTCTAACAGACGTTAAGAGCGAACGAGACACTACGCGTAGCTTGCTTCCCGAAGGATACGCGTCTATGCGATCGCTAAAACCATATAAAGTTCATAATTGTATTAATAGAAGTTGAATAACACAAGAGACCTTCTCAGAGAAAAATCAGCAAAAATGTTACTACATTTAAGTACTTGGCAAGAAGTTGAAGCTTATTTACAGCAATCAAAGGGTATTATTTTTCCGATTGGTTCCACAGAACAACACGGGCCAACTGGGTTAATTGGTACTGATGCTATTTGTGCAGAAGCGATCGCTCGTGGTGTGGGCGATACAACTGGAGCGATCGTTGCCCCTACAATTAATGTAGGCATGGCACTGCACCATACTGCTTTTCCTGGAACAATCAGTATGCGTCCCAGCACTTTGATTCAAGTAGTGCGAGACTATGTAACTAGTCTCGCCAAAGCTGGTTTTAGCAAGTTTTACTTTATCAACGGACACGGGGGTAACATCGCCACCCTCAAAGCCGCTTTTTCCGAAACTTACGCTCATTTAGAAGACTTGCACGTAGACAATGCCCAACAAGTACAATGTCAAGTAGCTAACTGGTTTATGTGCAGTTCAGTATATAAACTAGCTAAAGAATTATATGGCGGTCGAGAAGGTTCTCATGCAACTCCAAGTGAAGTAGCCCTCACTCAGTACGTTTATCCAGAAGCGATTAAGCAAGCATACCTTTCACCAGAAGTTGCAAGCGGACACAAGATTTATAGTGCAGCTGACTTTCGAGTGCATTATCCCGATGGACGTATGGGATCGAATCCGGCTTTAGCAAGGCCAGAACACGGTAAACAATTTTATGAGTTAGCGGTTAAAGAACTCAGCAATGGATATTTAGAATTTTTGAACGCAGAGTAGAAACGTGCAAATTTTAGATATCTGATTAAAATTGGTTCTTCGGATAATTCAAAAGTGCTGAATCATTTGTGATAAAACAAGATTTCCAACTTTTCTAATAAGTCAGAGATCGCCTTATTCCAATTTTGACAATTAAAATCATATTTCTAATTTCTAAATACAGCATAAACAAAAACCCTCTTGCTCTCATCAATAGCAAAAGGGTTTG
>JAVRBO020000056.1:0-94413 GCA_034531195.2 Nostoc sp. ChiSLP01 | reverse complement strand
ATTTGAACTGGATGAATCCACCTGTGAACTGGATTCATGAGTATTTGAACTGGATTCATCCACCTCTGAACTAGATTCATGAGTATTTGATATAGCAATCATTCGCGAACAACAAGATCCCCGACTTTTCAAAGAAGTCGGGGATCTGAAGCCGCTCGATTTTCACAAAGTATAATTTCAAAAATCAAAGCAGACTACTATAATTGATACGCAAATCTTACTTTTGGAATAAAAGATGTTTACTACTATGGGTATAATATTAGCCCTATTAAGTTAAACTCATATCTAAAGAAGTCAGAATAGAAATATATAAATAATTTCTTTTTAATTAATTAAAAAGGAAGCTCCTCAAATCATTATTTAGTATACAAAATGACATCTAGGCAGTCTTCCAAAAAGTCTGAATCTAATTCCACTACAGACAAAAGTGGCAATAACGAAGAAAAACCAGAAAATCAGAAAGAATTATTTCCGATTGTGGGAATGGGGGCGTCTGCGGGCGGATTAGACGCGTTTACAGCATTGCTCAAGCATTTGCCAACCGATACAGGTATGGCGTTTGTGCTGATTCAACATTTAAGCCCCGATCGCAAAAGCTTGTTGAGTGAAATTCTCTCCAAAACAACTCAGATGCCTGTATATGAGGTGCAGGATGCCATGGTAGTGGAACCAAATCATGTGTACGTGATTCCACCCAATGCCAAGATGACTATTGCTGAGGGGGTGTTGAAACTGTCGCCACGGGGCAATATGCGCGGCCATTTTATGTCAGTGGATGCTTTCTTTGTTTCCTTGGCAGAGGAGCGAGGAAGTAAAGCGATCGCAGTGGTACTATCAGGAGGCGATGCAGATGGCGCCAGGGGATTGGAAGTCATTAAAGCGGCTGGCGGCATTACCTTTGCCCAATGCCAAGACACAGCACGAGTCAATAGTATGCCGAACTCCGCCATCGCCTCTGGGAATGTAGACTTTATCTTAACCCCACAAGCGATCGCCGAAGAACTCGTAAAAATTAGTCATCATCCCTATATCGCTACTTCTACCCCAATTAACCCTACCGAGGTATTGCCAGCAGAAAACACAGATGCGCTCTCTACAATCTTTAGTCTGCTGCAAAGTTTTTCAGGAGTTGACTTTAACCAATACAAGGAAACTACTTTAAAGCGGCGGATCTTGCGCCGGATGGTTTTGCACAAGCTGGAAAACCTAGAGGATTATGTCAAGTATCTCCAGGATCGTCCTGAAGAAGTGAATGCTTTGTATTACGACGTGCTAATCACCGTCACCTGCTTTTTCCGGGATAGCGAAGCTTTTGACGCTTTAAAAACCAAGATATTTCCGATTATTATCAAGGAACGAACGTCAGATTCCCCCGTGCGAATCTGGGTAGCGGGATGTTCGACAGGTGAAGAAGCTTATTCCATTGCCATTTGCTTACTGGAATATTTAACAACTCAAAGAATCAATTTGCCCATTCAGATTTTTGCTACAGACATTAATGAAGTAGCGATCGAAAAAGCACGTAACGGCATTTACAAACCCAGCCAAGTAGCAGATATCTCTCCAGAACGTCTACAACGCTTCTTTGTCCAAGTAGAAAACGGTTACCAAATTAGCAAGGTAGTGCGTGAATTGTGTGTCTTCGCCAAACAAAACCTGATGGGCGATCCTCCTTTTTCACGGTTGGATTTGATTACTTGTCGAAATGTGTTGATTTATTTGGGAAGTTCAGCCCAAAAGAAACTCTTACCAACTTTTCACTATGGTCTGATGCCAACGGGCTATTTGATGTTAGGTACTTCAGAAACAGTTGGTGAGTTTACAGACTTGTTTGGTTTAATAGACAGAAAGTACAAGATTTATTCTTGCAAAATTGGATTTGCTCGACCGAGTATCGATCTGATTCCTAACCCTCATCCCATAGAAACTATCCGCTCTCAATCCACACTCAGCAACGATGGATTAAACGATTTAGAAATCCAAAAACAAGCCGATAGTATTGTGTTGAATCGATACTCTCCAGTCGGTGTAATTATCAACAGCGATTTAGAAATTGTGCAATTTAGAGGACAGACTAGTTCCTATCTACAACCTGCACCCGGAAGACCAAGCTTTAATTTGCTGAAGATGGCCAAAGGAGATTTGCGGCTAGAGTTACGCACCGCCATTCACCAGGCAAAAAAGCAGCAACAGTCTGTTACCAAGGAAGGTTTACAACTTAGAGAAGGCGATGGAGTTAGGCAAGTTAAGTTTGATGTAATTCCCTTCAAACGTTCCGTAGCAGCAGAAACCTACTTTTTAATTCTGTTTGATGACATATCCTCTTCACCACCTGCTGCACCAGAAGCAACTGGTGACGGCCGCGTCAAATCTAGGCACTCAAAGGTTCAAGAGCAACAAACAACCCAACTCAAACAAGAGCTGGCAACCACCAGAGAGTATCTGCAATCGATTATTGAGGAACAGCAAGCCACTAATCAAGACCTCAGAGCCGCCAACGAAGAGATCCTCTCAAGTAACGAAGAGTTGCAAAGTACCAACGAAGAACTGGAAACTGCCAAAGAAGAAATTCAGGCAACGAATGAAGAACTGAACACCATTAACGACGAACTGCAACGGCGGAATATCGAATCAACTCAAGTCAGTAATGATTTACTAAATCTGCTCAGTAGTATTAATATTCCGATCCTGATGTTAGGTGGCGATTTACGGATTCGGCGTTTTACACCGTCAGTGCAGAAAATTTTCAATCTCATTACCACGGATGTAGGGCGACCCCTGGGTGATATTAAGCACAGTCTCAGCATCACAGATTTAGAAGAACAAATCTTAGAGGTGATTGCCACCCTCAACTTGAAAGCTCAAGAAGTCCAAGACCAAGAAGGTCATTTTTATGACCTGAGAATTCGACCTTATCGAACAATAGACAATAAAATTGATGGTGCTGTGGTAGTGTTGCTTGACATTGACGCTTTAAAACGCACAGCGTCGCAGCTCAAAAGATCTCACGATTATGCCAAAGCAATTGTAGATACCGTGCGGGAATCCCTGGTAGTACTGAATACAGAATTACAGGTAGTTAGCGCCAACCTAGCTTTCTACGAGATGTTCAATGTTCTACCAGCAGAAACAGAAAATCGCTTAATCTTTGAGATCGGTAACGGAGAGTGGGATATCGAACCATTGCGATCGCTCCTAGAAAGTATTCTTACCACTGACATTCCGTTTCAAGACGTTGAGGCTGAGTATAACTTCGAGAACGTGCAAAAAACCATCCGGTTTAATGCTCGAAAAATGCCTCAAATAGACGAGCGACAGATGATTCTCTTGATGATTGAGGACATCACCCAACGCAAGCAGTGGGAAGTAGAACGCGCCTATTTGTTGACTCAAGAACAATTAGCCAGGACTGCCGCTGAGACAGCCAATCGCGCCAAGGATGAGTTTTTATCTATAGTTTCCCACGAACTGCGAAACCCACTAAATGCCATGCTGGGGTGGGCACAACTGCTGCGTACACATCAGTTGGATGCAGATACTATTAATCAGGGGTTGGAAGCGATCGAACACAGCACCAAGATTCAAGCCAAGCTAATTGAGGATCTTTTAGATATCTCACGCATCACCTCAGGCAAGCTACGTCTAAACCTCGAACTCATCGAACTTGGCATAGTAATTGAGTCAGCCCTAAATCTAGTGCATTTATCAGCAGAATTGAAAAATATTCAAATCGAATCTCGCCTCGAACCTTCCACCAGAAAAATTTTAGGTGATGCCGTTCGCTTACAACAAGTAATTTGGAATTTACTTTCTAACGCTATTAAATTCACCCCCAACAACGGCAGAATTGAAGTTTTACTACAATACATTGACGAACAAGCTCAAATCCAAATCAGCGACACAGGTCAGGGTATCAAAGCTGACTTTCTACCATATATTTTCGATCGCTTCACTCAAGCAGATACCAGCAGAACTCGCACAAATCGGGGACTGGGACTAGGGCTTTCCATTGTGCGTCATCTGGTAGAACTTCACGGCGGTACAGTGGAAGCTCAAAGCCCAGGTGAGGGACAAGGGGCAACGTTTATCGTCAAATTGCCGCTGCAAAGTAACCCCGAAGAAAGTTCTGCGTCGAATGCTGGGGAGCTAACTATTTCAACACAGCAGTTAGCAATGTCACGCGATAACATGCCGTCACTGGATGGTTTGCGCGTACTTGTGGTAGATGACGAACAATCGATACGCGAGTTATTTACAACACTGCTTGAGGTTTGTGGAGCTGAAGTAACGGCGGTTGCATCTGCAAAAGAAGCATTATCAAGGCTGACGACAAATCTCGGTGGCTATGACTTACTTTTGTCTGACATCAGTATGCCAGAGGAAGACGGTTATACACTGATTCGCCAGGTAAGGGCACTGAGTGTTGAGTTAGGAGGGCAAATTCCAGCCCTAGCAATGACCGCCCATGCTAGAGATGGCGAACTTACAGAAGCTTTGAGTGCAGGCTTCCAAATGTATCTAGCTAAACCCCTTGAGCCAAATAGATTAATATTTGCAGTTGCTTCTTTGACTGGGCGAATTATATCAAGTTCGGATGATTAGTTATGATTCCCACAGTCATTGCACCCCACCCCGTCAAAGCTGCGCTTCGTCTCCCCTCCCCGCTTGCGGGGAGGGGATTAAGGGGTGGGGTTCTTCGGGTTTAATAAGTAATCAAGCGGACATCATATTACCACTCCTGACTTGAAAGAGCAGTTCTTGAGCAGGGGAGGCAGGGGGGCAGGGGAGGCACGGGAGGCACGGGAGGCAGGGGAGGCACGGGAGGCAGGGGAAGAAAAAGTATTTTTTAGGACTTACGCAAAAACTCTCTCAAACTCTTACCTTGGCGTTCTTGGCGGTTCGTTAAAAAATTAAATGCATCTTCATACAGAACTGGTATAAGTCTATACAATTATTTATGTCGTACTTATTAGTTATAATTACTCTTTGGTTCAATTAAATTACTAACTAAAAAAACTAATTCCTTCAAGTCAATCGGCTTGTATACATACTTCTGAAAACCTGCTAATAATGCATAGGTGCGGTCTTCTTCATGAACGAATGCTGTCAGAGCGATCGCTGGAATTTCTGGTTGGGTTTGTTGTTTGTTCAGCATTCTAATTTTCTCTAGCAGTGAATAGCCATCTTCACCTGGCAAACAGATATCGCAGATCAAAATGTTTGGTTTGAAATATAACATTGCTTCCAAAGCCTCCGGAGCTGAAGCAACTGCCATAACTTCCGATCCCTCTAGTTTAAACAAAGTATCAAGTATCTTTCTCGTATCAGGGTCATCATCGACAACGAGTAACCTTAGTTCCTTTAGAGATACAGACTTCTTGTCCATTCTTCTTTACTACAATGTAGTATTACACTCGGTATGGAAATACACACATCTTATAGAATGCCATTAATAATGGTCTATTAGGTTATTAACTAATGAAAAATGCGATCGGCGCATCTACTGAAGGTAGAAACTAATGGCATCTTGAGGATTATATCAAGTTCGCTTAATCACTTATAAATCTCGAAACACCCCACCCGCGCTGCCGCGCACCCTCCCCGATGCCTTGGGGAGGGTTGGGGAGGGGTAACGCGGTAACGCGAGCAATGCAATGATAACTAATCATCCGAACTTGATATTGTAGATACAGACGCAATTGACTTTTGTCTGTACGAAATGGCGCAAAGGAATCAGAGGAGATGGAAAAGAGGAGGAAAGATTTCTTCCCCATTTTCCCACATCTTTTAGTGCCGATACTTTGACCAATCAAAGATGAGTTTGCTGCTTGTGCTGGCGTAATTGCTCTACTATATATACTTGTAACTCTTGCCTTTCCCTGTTGCTGGCATTTCGTTGATAAGTTCTTCCTGTTTCTTGAATAAACCGACGTTTTTCGCTTTGAGAAGATTTGATACCTCCAGAGCCTTTGAGTTTTTGCTGTAATTCTTCCCACGTCTTTTCGCCGACATTTTCACCTAGTTTTACCAGTACCTTTGGTAATAATATTTTTGCCTCTCTTTGAAAATCTTCTTCTGTTTCCAAGGCAGCTAAATCTATATTGCTGAAGTCGATATTGATTTGAAATTTACTCATGGCTGATTGATTTTATTTATGATTATTAGGATAATTAGCATTTGACTGATAACTGTTGACTGGTGACCGTTAACAGGCATTACTAATATTTTTCACAATTTCAAGAAAATTACTATAGTACAATCGCTATATTTATTTATCAAATATTATTCCGATCCTTTAACTATTCAGAATTCTGAGTACTGAATTCTGAATTCTGACTAAAATGCTATCTTAAAAGCAAGGTCATTTGCTCAAGTTTTGAGGAAAACGCTATGACTACAACGCTCATAGAGGCTAATTCTATCGAGTCATTGCTAGGTAAAGAGGCAGAAGACCTGCTTACCTACAAAGCAAAGGTTTCTAAGGATTTATTGCATTTGCCGGGGCCGGATTTTGTAGATCGAATTTGGATTAATAGCGATCGCAATCCTCAAGTATTGCGTAATCTTCAGTTACTTTATTCTACTGGTCGTTTGGCAAACACAGGCTACCTATCTATTCTGCCGGTAGACCAAGGCATCGAACATTCCGCCGCTGCGTCCTTTGCGCCGAATCCGATTTACTTCGATCCCGAAAATATTGTGAAGTTAGCGATCGCCGCAGAATGTAACGCTGTTGCGACCACTTTGGGAGTATTGGGTATCGTATCACGAAAATATGCCCATAAAATCCCCTTTATTGTCAAAATGAATCACAACGAATTGCTGACCTTCCCCAATCAATTTGACCAGGTGTTGTTTGCTGATGTCGAACAAGCTTGGAATTTAGGCGCGGCGGCCGTTGGTGCAACAATTTACTTCGGCTCAGACCAGTCCACCAGGCAAATTCAAGAAATCAGCAAAGCTTTTAAACGCGCCCATGAATTAGGGATGGCGACTATTCTCTGGTGCTATTTGCGGAACAACGCTTTTAAACAAGATAAAGATTATCACCTTGCAGCCGACCTCACCGGACAAGCAAATCATTTGGGTGTCACCATTGAAGCCGACATCATTAAACAAAAGTTACCCGAATGCAACAACGGCTATGGAGCAGTTGCCAAAGCTACTGGTAAGAGTTACGGCAAAACCGACGAACGAGTTTACACAGAATTGACCAGCGACCACCCAATTGATTTGACTCGCTATCAACTACTCAATTGCTACTCTGGACGCGTAGGGCTAATTAATTCTGGTGGCGCAACGGGCAAAAATGACTTCGCCGAAGCAGTTCGTACCGCCGTCATTAACAAACGCGCCGGTGGTTCCGGATTAATTTCTGGACGCAAAACATTCCAGCGTCCCTTTGAAGAAGGCGTCAAACTATTTCACGCCATTCAAAATGTTTACTTATCCCCAGATGTGACCATAGCTTAAAAATTGGGCAAAACCCTTTGGGTAGGGAAAAGGGAAAAGGGAAAAGGAGGGATCTTTCCTTTCCCCTTTGCCCTTTGCCCTTTCCCCCTTGCCCTTTACCCCACTCCTTAAGAAAAAAATACCTATTCACCTTTGGTTGTAAATTCGCATATACGCTCTAAAAATTCTTGAATAGCCAGCAGTTTTTCCCTATCTTCTGCTTCAACAAAAATTCTTAGCAAAAAGAGACTTTCATCTGCTTTTCGTGAATGAGATCCCTTGGGATAAATTTCTTTTTTGCGTTCTACAACCCTGGTTTTAAGGTAAAATACTTCACCTCCTACCTCACAATTAATCGAAACTTCTTCACCAATTTGTAAGCCTGGGTCAAAATTGTATCGTCCGACCAAAAAATAAATTATTTCTCCATCCTCTTCTATGAGAGAAAGAAGCTCTACTTGGCATTCAAACATACGACACTAAAAATAATATGAAATTTCACGAATATCATACTAAGGTATTACCTTATGTTCCACAACCAAAATACGTTGTTTTTACAGATTTTGACGAAACTTATTTAGCTCACAAAAATGAAGAGTGCCATAAAAGCGATCGCAATGAACTAGAAGACTATTTATTAAACCAAAGCTACGAAAAAAAAATTATTTTAGGTTGGGTTACTGGCAGCAGTTTAACTTCAGTATTCTTGAAAATAAACAAATATGGTTTAAAAGTATTACCTCATTTTATTGCCACTAGTTTAGGTACTGAGCTAACTTACTTCAATCAAAAACAATACGGTGAAAAAGATAAACAATGGGAAAATAATCTCAAAGAAACTGGGTTTTCAGAAAAATTAGTTAACAATTTAGTGAGTATCCTAAAATTCGATGATATTCATTTGACACCTCAACCTGAAATAGAAGATTCTCGTTTCTTAAAAAATTACTATTACCATCAACAAAACAACGAAATTGATTCACAGGCAATATTGCAGATAAAAAATATAGCTAAAAAGGCTGGCATTTCAGTGAATATTAGCCAATGCAATCCCTTATGTGGAGACCCCGAAAATTCCTATGATGTGGATTTTACACCTTCAGGAACAGGTAAAAAAGATATAGTTAATTTTCTTCTAAAACAGACCAATATTAATTATAAAAACTCTATAGCTTTTGGTGAAAGTGGCAATGATATTGAAATGCTTCAAGCAGTTGAACATGGTTATTTAGTAGGAAATGCCACAAGCGAAGCTAAAAAATTACATTCCCGAATAGAAAAGAATGAGTACACTAAAGGGATATTATCTGTATTAAAAACACTCATTCAATAAGTCACGGGTCACAGTAAGGCATTGGTGTCAACTTAAGCCCAAACGTTTATCCCACATGCGTTTTACCCCACCTCTTAATCCCCTCCCCGATGCTTTGGGGAGGGGAAGTTTTGCGTCAGCAAAACCGGGGTGGGGTAACGCAGATCTTCATGGAAAATGAGTAAATCCAAAATCGAGTTTTGACAAGGGTTTCACGTTAAGTTGACACGTATGAACAATGCTAAAGCCCCTACCCTACCCAACTGTCACATTCTTTTTCCAAAAATTAATAATTATTTGGTTGAGCTAAGTAGAGAACTCTAACTGATGTGCAGCGCCATCATCAATAAAGCTTTGTTCGCCAACGCCGACTAATTCCACAATGATTTCGCGCTTTGCAGGTGAAAACTCACCTTTTCTAGCTTCAATCTCAACAATGGTTCTTTGTTCTTGTGAATTAACGCGGTAAGTTGTTGTGCAAAAGGCTCCTGTTTTGTACTCAAAACTGTGACCGTCATCTTCATAAAGAGTAAACTCACCTGTGCCTTTCCAAATCCTTAGCCTCATCTGGTCTATGGGACGTTCATCTACATATTGCATGACTGGGATCGTAGGAATAATGGAACCAGCACGGACGTATAATGGCATTTGCTCAAGTGGTGCGTGTGCCAAGATGTGGGTTGGCCCTGTGAAAACCTCACCACTCCACCAGTCATACCAGTGACCTTCAGGCAAATATACAGCACGATATTGAACGCCGGGACGATAAATTGGTGCTGCTAGTAATGATGAACCAAGCATTACTTGGTCTGCGAGGCTGAAAGTCTGCGGATCGTTGGGAAAATGATAGAGTAGGGGACGCAGAATTGGTGCGCCTGTGGTTGCAGCTTCCCAGAAGAGGGTGTAGATGTACGGTAGTAGCCGGTAGCGGAGTTCAATGTACTCACGGCAAATTTTTTCAACGCGATCGCCAAATGCCCAAGGTTCATGCCGTACTGTAGTCAATGCTGAATGTCCCCGCATGAAGGGGTAAAGCATTCCTAGCTGCATCCAACGGGTAAATAGTTCCGGTGTCGCATTCCCCGCAAAGCCTCCAATATCTGTACCCACAAAGGCAATGCCAGACAAGCCCAGGTTACAGAGCATTGGTATGGACATTTCTAAGTATTCCCACAGAGATTGATTGTCTCCCGTCCATACTGCTGACCAACGCTGAATGCCTGCAAATCCGGAACGTGTCAAGAAAAATGTGCGTTCTGTGGGACGGGATTTGACAACTGCCTCATAAGATGCCTGCGCCATCATTAACCCATACACGTTATGGGTTTCAGCATGGTTAGTTTTCTCATCACCCGAACCCTGTGCTGCATCGAGGGGAAAGTCAATTTTACGACCAGGGTCACCGAATGGGCGATCGTCTAGCGTGGGTTCATTCATGTCATTCCAGATACCGGCAATACCAATATCAGTTAGGCTGTTTAGCAAACTTCCCCACCAATCTCGGACTTCTTTGCGTATGTAATCAGGAAATACAGCTTTGTCAGGCCAAACATAGCCGTGAAATAGTTGGCCATTGGTTTTACGGACAAAATAATCGTTCTTGAATCCCTCATCGAAAACTTTGTAATCTGCTTCTGGATCGTACTTGACCCCAGGTTCAACAATTGTCGCTACTTTAAAGCCATTTTCCTTGAGATTTTGGATTAATTCTTTAGGATTTGCAAATCGCTTGGGACTCCAGGTAAAAACCCGGTAGCCGTTCATATAATCAATATCTAAATGGATAACATCACAGGGAATTTGCCGCTGACGAAATTCCCGTGCCACTTTCTGTACTATATCTTGTGATTCATAACTCCAGCGACACTGGTGGTAACCTAACGACCATCGGGGTGGTAAGGGCATCCGTCCGGTTAGCTGGGTGTAGGTCTGGATAATTTTTGCCGGTTCCGGCCCATAAATGATGTAGTAATCTAGTTCGCTTCCTTGAGTTTCCATCCGCCAAACTCCAGGCTGCTGGGCACCTAGATCGAATCGGCTCCAAAAAGTAGTATTGAAAAAAAGTCCGTAGCCTAAACCGGGACGCAAGGCGATAAAAAACGGAATCGCGTGATACATACTGTCTGTCAAGATTCCAAAATCGATCGCATCAGTTGTCCAATTAGTTCTCACTTTCGATCGCTGATCTAACAAGCCAGTGGGTTCGCCAAAACCATAGAAATGTTCGTCGGTTTCTATCCGTTTCCACCCAGCAATCGCACCAGTGCGCCACCCCATCCCCATGTCTGCATCCTCAGCAAAAGGCTGTCCTGCTGAGTCGAAGCACTGGATACGACAAGGATTGCGGGAGACGACAATAGATAATTGCTCGGTTGTAATTTCTATAGTCTCTGCTTTTTCTCGTACCTCAAAGGGCACCTTAGACCATTCTTCATCCGCCTGTGCCACCGCCCACGATCGCCTGGGTAAAAATTCGCCAGTCGGGGTCATCCGTACCCGAATTAAGTTAGGTGCTAGAATGCTAATCTTCAGATAGGGAATGCCGCATTTTAATAAGATATGGCGATCGTCTTTTTGTATTGATTCTACTGCTCCCAGAATTGACCAAGCTGGCTCGCTTGTGTGCAGCTGTCCAAAATATTGCGGCATAATCTGTGATTAAAAAATAACTACTTTTCCCAATTGAGAATCACATAAACTACTGCTAAAAGCTTGTATCTTTAGGCATACCATAAACAAATTTTACATATGTTTTCAGGTATCTTATTCTTTGCGCCTTTGGGGCTTTGCGGGAGACTTTTAAATCAGCAATATCTATTTTTTTTACGTAGACGCGCAGCGGCTTGCCGCAGGCTACCGCAAAGGACGCAAAGGACGCAAAGTAAGAGTATAGATAATCTTATGGTGGAAGGAGGTAGCCCAATTAAAATAAGTATATTTACATAAGCGTAAAGCCACCATTGATACACAAATATTGTCCTGTGACAAACTTGGATTCTTGACTAGCAAAATAAAGCACTGCTTCAGAAATATCCTGTGGAGTACCCCATTGCTGCATAGGAATTCTTACTTGGTAAGCATCTTTTTTGTCTTGAGGGACACTTTCATGGCGTTCTACAGGAATCCACCCCGGAGCAACGGCGTTGACTGTGATTCCAAAGGGTGCAAGTTCCGTTGCCATGCTGCGTGTGAATCCCAGTTGTCCACTTTTAGCAGTGACGTAAGCACTAAAGTTATTCACCCCGCGAAAACAAACGTCACTACTGATATTGATAATTCGTCCCCATCGTTTCTCCTTCATCACGGGTAAGCAAATACGAGTCAGTAAATAGGGACTCTTGACAAAAAAGTCAAGCATTGTCTGGAAATCTTGCCAGCTATACTCCTCAAAGGGTATCTGAGGCTGGTTTCCTGTGGCATTCAATACCAAAATATCTACAGCACCAAGTTGTGTGGCGATCGCTTCATAAATATCTGCCACGTCTGCTTCTTGGGTAACATCCCCACGCACTAAAATTCCTTGGCAACCTTGCTGTTCTAGTTCAGCCAAAGCCTGTTTCGCCCGCGATTCGTTGTTGTTGTAGTTGATTGCTACCTTAGCACCGGCTTGTCCCAATTTCAGGGCGATCGCTTTTCCCAAACCAGCAGAACTTCCTGTGACTAAGGCAACATGTCCATCTAGAGAAAATGACATTTAATTACTAACCTTTGATGAAAAATAGTTAGGAGTTAGGAGTTAGGAGTTAGGAGTTGGGAGTTGGGAGTTGAGGTTGTGTCAAATTCATCTGTAGTTTTACACTATTTATAATTCTGAATTCTGAATTCTGAATTATAATTTCTTACATTCCTAACATTTGACACAAATTATTTATACTTTCTTTGGTTCCATGTTCCACATCTGATGGTTCTTCATATTCAACTACCCAATATCCCTGGTAATTTGCATTTAATAATTCTTGGATAATTGGCTGCCAAACAATTTCTCCTTCTCCAAAAGCGCAAAATTGAGGGCCACCATTAGCCCATCGCACATCTTTCCAATGGCTGTAGTTTACCCAAGGAAGGATATAACGTAATGCCATCAAAGGATCGGTTCCTTGATTCAAAAAGTTAGCGGGATCGTAGTTTACACCAACCGCAGGACTTTTGATGCCTTCCATAATTCTGGCAACTCTTTGTCCTGTTGCAGTGGGGCCGCCGTGATTTTCAATAGTTATTTTAATACCTCGTTTTTCGGCATAATCCCCAATGCGATTAAAGGCATAGTGGAGCCGAGGAAAAACATCAGCAAGAATATGATCGTTTCTGTGATCGCCAGACAATAATCGGACAAATTTTGCTCCTAGTTGTTGGGCTATGTCAAGGAAATGTTCTACTCTTTGAATCTCTTTTTCTAAAACAGCTTCTTCTGGAATTGTAAAATTATTTCGCCCAGCTATACAAATAATATCTACTCCTGCTTCTTGTGCCCAAGTAGCTATTTTAGAGACTGATTCATCGTCACCATCATTTAAAAGATGTTTGGGTGCTTGGGGGTGAGCGTTAACTTCTACTGAGCGAATGCCTTGGTTGCTTATCCAGTGAAAATATTCTGGTATTTCCACTTCTCTCCAGCCCCAAGCTGCACAGGCAATATTTGGTGGAGTAATGTTATTGGACATATTTGGATTTTGGATTTTAGATTTTGAATTTTAGATTGTGAAATGGCTTTTGTATCTGGTTTCTTTGCTTTCCAACGTAATACCATTTCTTTATGAGACTACGCCAAATTTTTTTGATTTCTCATTTCTTTGTTTCTTTGCGTCCTTTGCGTTCTTTGCGGTTCGTTTCTCATGGAAGTTTTTTACAAACCGCAGAAGCACAGAGGAGACAGACATTAATCGATCCTGCAACACCTGTGTACGTGTTACGAATATCGATAGAATAATTTAATGTTTTCACAAACTCGATGGAGTTCCTCAACGGTTAATCCTTGATAAATAGGTAAGCTGAGGATTCGGCGTGCTTGCATTTCTGTAACAGGGAAACTGCCTTCTGGATAGCCTAATTCTTTACCTACTGTGGATAAGTGAATTGGTACTGGATAATGAATTGCGGTACCGATACCGCGATCGCTTAAAAATTGGCGCAGTTCATCGCGGCGTTCTGCTTGAATGATAAAGTTGCTATATACGCTTTTTTCCCACTCTCGCTCTAGGGGTATCTCGATCTGAGGAATGCCAGCAAGTTGAGTTTGGTAGTAACGAGCATTTTGCCGACGCTGCTGTGTCCATTCTTGGACGTAGCGCAATTTGACTAAAAGAATTGCTGCTTGTAGGGTATCTAAACGGGAATTGTGCGACCACAAAACACAGTCGTCGCGGGTACGCAAGCCAATATTCCGCATGATTTTGAACTGTTCGTACAGTTGGGGATCGTTTGTAACTAGCACTCCTCCATCCCCACAAGCATTTAAAATTTTTAAGGGATGTAAACTAAAACAGCCTACTATGCCAAAAGAACCCACTGATTGATTTTGATATTCAGCGAGTACTGCTTGGGCTGCATCTTCGACTACGGCGATTCCTTTTTCTTTGGCAATGGCTAAAATTGGTTCCATGTCGCAAGGTCGCCCTGTAAGATGGACTGGGATAATCGCCTTCGTTTTGGGAGTAATCGCAGCTGCAATTTGACTCACATCAATGTTGTAATCATCGCCGACATCGACGAATACAGGTTTTGCCCCAAGCACGCGAATACAGCTAGCTGAAGCCACGAAGGAATTCGGCGCAGTGATGACTTCATCGCCAGAGCCAATACCAAGGGCTTTGAGTGCGAAAATTAAGGCATCTGTCCCAGAATTAACGCCAACTGCATAACGAACGCCGCACAATTGAGCAAACTGACGCTCAAACTCTGCAACTTGCTCGCCTAAAATAAAGTTGCCGTCATCAAGAACTTCGCCAATTGCTACTAACAATTCAGACTTCAAAGCAGTGTGTTGACTTTTGAGGTTGACGAAGGGAATTTGGTTAATCGTTAATTGCTGCACTTTAATATCCCAAAATGTTGATAAGGACTTCACGGGTGTAACCAGACTGACGATGTTCCCAGATATAGATATCTTGTAAACGACCGAGTTGCAAAAGGCCTTGGGCAACAGGAATTTGTTCGGAGGTATGGGTGAGGGCAGATCGAATATGGGCGGGCATGTCGTCTAAACCTTCTCCAGCGAGGAGATATTTACCTGTTTCTGGTACTAGTTGGGCAAAAAAGGTTTCTACATCGGGCTTGGCATCATTTTCTTGAATGAGTAAACTAGCTGAGGTATGACGGATAAAAAGCGTACAAAGCCCTGCTTGAATTCCCGATTCTGTAACGATCGCTTGGACTTTAGGTGTAATCTGACACAGAGATTTACCAGTGGTTTGCACTTGGATTGCTTGTTGGTAAAGTCTGATAGATGAGTTTGTCATTTTTATGATTTTCCTAGATGCTCAAACCACAATTTTGTCTCTTGCTGAATCGTTTCTGTTGTCCAAACGGGAGCATCTCGCCAAAGTTCAATATTAGCTAACATTTCGCTGACTCCTTGGCTCAAAGTCACTTGAGGTTGCCATTTTAAAAGAGTTGTAGCTTTGGTAATATCTGCCCAAGTACAATCTGGTTCCCCTGGACGTTTGGGGATATGAGTAATTGGCCCCTGTAATAATTTCACGAGTGTCAAAACGCTTTCAGATTTACCCGAACCAACGTTAATTATTTCCCCTGTAATATCTGATTCGGCTGCTTTGATAAAGGCTTCTACTACATCACTAACGAAGGTAAAATCTCTTGTTTGCGTTCCATCTCCCACCACAGTAAAAGGTTTTCTGGCGAGTTTCTGAGCTAGAAATACGCCAAATACTGCACCATAAGCCCCAGTTGTACGCGATCGCGGCCCATACACATTAAACAGTCGTAAAGAAAGGGCTGGAAGTTGATAAACTTGCGCCCAGTGCATTACTAGTTGTTCCCCTAAATATTTCGTCAAACCATAGGGATGTTTGGGATGACAGGGATAGGTTTCTGGTGTGGGATATTGGTCGGGAATACCATAGCAGGTGGAGGAAGCTGTATAGATAAATTTCTCAATTTGAGCATGACGACAAGCTTCTAAAAGGACAAAGGTACTATGCAGATTGGAATGATAATATTGCCCTGGATTTTGGATTGAGGGAACTAAATCGGCTAATCCTGCTAAATGAAATACCCAATCAAGATTTGTTAAAGTCTCTGGATAAATCTTGGCTACATCTTGCTCAATAAATGTAAATTCAGGATAGGTTTCTGCTACTTTTAAATTTGTCGTTCTGCCTGTAATTAGATTATCCAATCCCACGACGCTATGACCTAATTTGAGTAGGCGATCGCATAAGTGAGAACCAATAAAGCCAGCAGCACCAGTTACTAAGCAACGTTTAGGAGAATTTAGTCGATTGTTCATGGAAATTTATCTCATTAAATTCTAATTTTTTCATTTTATAAACAATCTTATTTAATTCTTTATTGTCTACTTTAGCTGACTCTTGATGTAAAAAAAATTGTTTAGCGATTCACAGCGATCGCTAGCACTCTTTTGAAAGTCTATATTTTATTTGGTGAAAAAACGACCTATTGCTGTAACAAGTTGATTCCCTACTTCACACTCACTATTTTCTGCCCGCCTAAAGAATTTCATGAATCAAATCAGATTCCTACAGACCGCTCAAAATTAATAAGTATCAGCCAAAATCAATTTACTATTTTTTTAATAACCAAATGCTTAATAGCATTAACAGATTCAAAATTTTCTAATAATAATTCTTTGGAATTTAACGTAAAACCAAACTTTTCTTCCAGAAAGCTAGCTAGCTTGAAAAGGCTTATTGAGTCAATAATTCCTGCTTCAATTAAAAGCATTTCATTTGAGAGACTTATATCCGATCTATTGTACATAAAATTTTGAACAATATGCTCTTTAATTATTTGTTCTATCTGTGCTTCGGTGTAGTTGTTTGTCGGCATAATAATTCAACTCCTGGTTTAAATCTTTTTCAAGTATTTTTAATTTATTCAAATAAGCTAATATATTTTAGTTAAAGCGCGGTACTTTTTATTATTCGTATCGCGGTTTGTATGAAATGCTAAAAGAAAGCTCAGTATACTTTTAAATTTTTCTCAATGGCTTCTGTGCGTAGTAAATTCCTGTTAATTTTGCCTGTGACTGTTTTAGGCAAAGAGGTATGGCGAAAGTCAATCTTCTCAGGAATCATGTATTTGGGAAGACGCTCTGCACAAAAATATTGCAAATCGTGTTGTTTCAAATTACTCTCTTCTTTGACCACAACTATAGCCTCGATACGATTGCTGATTTGTTCTTCAGAAATGGCAATAACTACTGCTTCTTCAATATCTGGATGGCTGTAAAGCGTAGTCTCGATTTCTGCCAATTCAATACGGTATCCCCGACTTTTAATTTGGTAGTCACCACGATCTACATAAATATAATTGCCATCTGCATCTTGTTTCACTATATCGCCTGTACGGAACACAATTTCTTCACCCAGGTGTGGATTAAGTACATAAGGAACTAGAACCTCTTTGGTTTTTTCAGGCATTTTCCAGTATCCTTTCATGAGTGATGACCCTCGCATACAAAGTTCGCCACTTTCTCCAGGATTAATAATTTGATTTTCTTCATTAAGCACAAATAAATCAATATTAGGGAATGCTTTCCCTATAGGAATTTTTTTCATTTCTGGAGTAATATCCCCAAGTAAATAAAAGGTACGAGGGAATGCTTCTGTAGAGCCGTAGAGCTGATAATACTTAGCCTGGGGAATCGCCTTCATCAGATTATGAAGATATTTTTGAGGAAATATTTCGCCACCAAAGATAATTATTCTTAAATCTGGAAATTTATACTCGTCTAAATTTCCCCGGAGTACAAGTTGAGTTAGTAAAGATGATACTGAAGACCAGATTGTAATTCGCTGATTTTCTGTAAACTTGCTTAATTCTATTGGCAGAACGGAGAGTTCTGAGGGAACTAAAATTAAAGTTGCTCCTGCCTTAATCGGCAAAAAAATATCAAAAATTGAGCCGATAAAATAGATAGGAAACAGACCGGATATCCGATCGGTAGGCTGGACATCAAAACCTCGATAAAAGCAGTTAACAGAAGTCAGTAAAGCTCGATGGCTAATCATTACCCCTTTTGGTTTGCCAGTTGAACCTGAAGTGTACATGATAGTAGCTAAATCTTGGTCAATCAGAGCAGTTGGGGATAAGGGAGAGTCAGGCGATCGCAATACCTCTTGCCATGTAACTATATTTGTTGGGAAAAGCTCACTTTCACTTTCTGGCGTACCTAAATCTTCGAGAATGACGCATTGTAGATATTGAGAAAAATTATTATCTATCACGTCTTCATAGAGTTTGGTAAGCTTTGGGCTAGTAGTCACCAGAGCTTTTAGCTCGCAATCTTCAATCAAGAATCTCAGGCGCTTGACTGGAGCAAATGGATCTATAGGAACATAGGCAGCGCCAGCTTTCAGTATGCCGTAAATAGTTATTACTGCTTCGATGGATTTGTTTAGACAAATACCAACGCGATCGCCTTTGCCTATTCCAGCATCATTAAGAACACGAGCTAACTGATTAGAAACTTTATCTAGCTGTTGATAAGTTATACTCTGATTTTTATAAATTACAGCTTCTTTATCTGAATAATTTCTTGCATTTATGTCTAATAAATGTTGGAGTAAATACGCCATGTTTACTTTCCTAAAAATTATTTATTATATACGTGGTTTATAATTAATTACTAACAAAAGCTATCTCGTGATTTTTTATTTATCTCACGATATTTATCTTGCGTATGTTTGATATTCTAACTTACTATACTCTCTGTAATTACTAGATATACCAAATTTTTTTCCTAAATTCAGCATTAAGCAGCGATTAGATGTTATGGCAGAGTGAAACACTCCCTGAGGAATAACCACAATCGGAATATTATTAACACTTAATTCTGGTGAAGACGATAATTCAATTACTCTAGTTAGCCCAGCTTCTTTAAGTTCTTCGTAACTTCGATAGTTAGTAACTCGAAGACTAGCAAGCGTAATAGGCTTTTTTTTTGATTTTAAATATATCACATCTTCGTATACCGATTTTAAATCGATGTTTGGTAGCTCAATAACTTCAACACTATGTGAGCCTTGCAATAATATTAACCAATCTTCCTGTAATCCATGCCAATCAAAATCAGCATTAGCTCCTCCAGATACTTCAACCCAAGTTTGAATATTTCCTGGGTTATTAGCATAAAAAAGCTCAAGCAACAGTTCTCCTTTGTTAATCTTAAAATTAGTGCAATATTCCGCAGGAGTTGTAACGTAGGCTTTGGGAGATATAATTTTTTTCAATAAATATTCATTGAGACTGACTTCACAATCTACGCTGCTCGGTTCTCGATCGTATATGCTGTTATTCTTTTGCTCAATTTCCATAGTATTTTAACTGAATTACAAAACGACAATTTCAAAAGTTGGGAAACTTCATTTCAAATAGCTGATAGTAGTAAGTGAGACAAACAGAAAATTTAGATGTGTTACCCCTCAACTAAAACTGAAAGTAGACAAAGGGTTGAGGAGTCATTGCTACAAACCGAAGTATTACTGAAACTAACACTCCAAATAAAGCCGCAAAACTCCAGTTGGGAATTTTCCGCCACCAATCAATTCCCTCAAGTTTATAGGCTGCCCAGTGCATTATGATTAAAGGTACAAAAATCCATGCAATTTGAATGTTTAAGTTTTGAAAACCAGGAGAATTTAAGAATATAAAGGATTTCCCCACTTGCATAGCAGTCGCTAAATCGTTACTCCGAAACAAGATTGAAGAGGCACAAAACCAGTAAAAAGTGAGGGGGATACCTATCATGTTTCTTAGAGGTAGTAACCACTTGTAGGGAGCAACCCAAAATGACCATTGTTTGTGAACAATTAAAGCAATTCCATTCAATCCTCCCCAAACGACAAAATGCCAAGCTGCTCCATGCCAGAGTCCTGATAGAAGCATCGTAATAAAAAGATTTCCGTAGGCAACCAGTTCTATTCGTTGACTTTTTCTTAGCGCGATCGTCAAAGGAAAATAAACATAATCTCGAAGCCAACTGTAGAGAGTAATATGCCAACGTTGCCACAAATCAGTGACACTACTGGAAAAGTAGGGAAAATTGAAGTTCAGAGGTAGCTTGTATCCCAGTAAACCTGCACAGGCGATCGCCATATCTGAATACCCAGAAAAGTCGCAGTATATTTGTACTGCAAAAGAGATAACAGCAATCCAACAGCTTAAGGCGGTATAGCTTTCTGGGTTTGTAAAATATAGATCTACTAGAGGAGAAAGATTATCCGAAATACAAGCTTTTTTAAAATATCCCACTAAAAATAGTGTTAAAAACCCTCGAACATCAACATCGTTTAGATTTTTTGGGGTTAGTAGTTGAGGCAAAAAAGTAGATGCACGGACAATAGGGCCTGCAACCAGTTGAGGGAAGAAAGTTACAAATAAAGCAAAATCCCAAAAACTTCTAATAGGTTTTAGTTTACCAAGATATGCATCAATCGAATAGCTTAAAGTTTGAAAAGTGTAAAAACTAATCCCTACTGGCAAAATGATTTGAAGAGATTTAATACTAATAGGTAAACCTAAAAAATTTAATAAGTGTGAGGCAGAATCAGCAAAAAAATTATAATATTTAAAAAATCCTAATAAACCTAGATTTGCAACTAAGCTGAGTATCAACCATCCTAGACGTTGCTGCCGATTTAGCGGTTCACTCAGCAGTGTATTCCCAGAAAATACATTTATCCATTTGTTCTTCGTTTCTCCGTACTGTAGTGCTTTACTTTTTTGAATTTCTTGTTCTGTTATTGAAGAATCAGCCTGTGGTCTAGACATCATCAAACCGACAAAGTAGTCAATCACTGTCGAGAACAATAATAGGAAAAGAAAACGCCAATCCCAAGCACTATAAAAAATAAAACTACAAAGTAGTAACCAAAATTTACGATGATTGCATTTCTGCAAAATCCAATATATGCAGAAAACGATAACGAAAAAAAAGAGAAAACGAAATTCTGTAAATACCATATATAAATATAAATATTAAAATTTTGTTGGGTTTTGAAGATGCTGAGAAAATTCTTTTGCTAGATACAACGTGTATTCCTTAGCTCCTTGGTGATTTAGATGTGCAGCATCGACTCTTCTATCAAGTTGAAATAAATTAGCAAAAATATTGGGTTTATTAAAAGCAAATAAGGTAGAAATATATCCTAAATTATATGCTTGTATCATAGCAGAATTATTGTAATTAATCTCTAAAGTTGGAGGAATAACAAATATAGGCTCAATTTTTTGTGAACCATATTCATTTTTATGTTCAATTCGTGAAACAATATTTTTAACAATTTTTATTCCCTGAGAATGAAAATTTTTATCTGCTATTAACATATTTTTTTTGCTAAAATTTTGTATTTTTGCTAACTCTTCTTGTAAGTCTTTTTGATATTTATTAGATTTTTCAATGTTAAAAAATCTTTTCTTCCAATTCTCAAAATCTTCTCTCCAATCTATTGCATAATATCCAGACTCTTCGATGAGTCTATCCTCAGATGTTGCTGATAATGAACCTAATGAGTCTGTTTTGGTTAAACTTAAGCCTAATATTTTTTCATTCCACCAATTAGAAACCCTACCGATACCAAGCCATCGGTAAACAAAGCTTTGAAAATTAACATATATTTTTTTAGCTTTGGTTTTCCAGCTTTCATGAGTTTCAAGAGTTAATTGAAAACTTTCTATTGTTTTTTGAGGAGTATGCCAGTAAATATCTGTAAGAGATCTAGGAAATTCAACTATGTACAAATCAAACGGACAGTCTATTAATATCCACTTTAAATTTGCTGGCTTTATAGCCAGAATCTTTTGTAAGTAAAAATCAACTTGTGATGCGTTTGCGCCTTGAATACCAAAATTAAAAGATTTTATATTGCTACCTTCTTTTAGCATAAATTCATCAAATAATTTTGGAATAACTCCAAAATGTGTAACGCTTCCACCTATGAAAAGAATATCATAATCATCTTTATGTTCAGTGAAATATTTCCATTTTAAACTAGTTTCATCATGGTTTTGAGGTGTATCCGAATAGGGAAAAACTGTATTTAATAATCCAGTAGATAAAATTAAAAAAAACATAAATATTAAACTTAAAGAAAATATAACTAATGGTTTTAATAAAACTGATATATTTTTCAAATACCTGCTCTGAATCATAAATTTACTTTAACAATAAACTATTTGTTTAGGTTGTTATATTTTTATTTAACTAAAATTAATCCACTGCGTACTGCAAGTTTAAAATTTAAGATTATTACACTTTGCTCATTCTATAAATAATTTTGTTTAAAGCCTCACAATTGATAATTATATCTTCATTTTTTGATTCACAAAACATACAAGTATAATCAAATCCTAACCCTTGAGCCACTGTGTAATAAAAATGGCTAATTTTCTGACCAAAAAGCTCAATTAAACTTAACTTTTTGGAGAAAATAATATTTGTGACTCCACCCCCATGAGGAGCAATAATAAATTCAGCTTGAGCAAATAATCTCACTTGATCTGCAAAATCTAAATCTTCAAGAACATAAGGAACAAAACCCATTTTAGCTAAAGTATTTATTACTTCTTCTTCATTCAGAATGCGCCGAGCATTGGCTTTTCTCCGGGAAATAAAAATCTTGGGACTCAAAAAAAGGTTTGGATTTGCATAAGTATCGACATTGCTCAAAATACGTTCTCTTACCCAGTGACAAGCTTTGATGGAAATACGTCCTCCTTCCCGTCGTTTAGAGCAAATAACTAATTCGTTAATTTTCGCTCTAGCTCCATTCCATTCGATATAATCTTCTGGACGATAACCCATCAATTCGAGAGAACGAGTTTCCCAAGGTGGAGGATTTTTATTGATAATTAATTTTGGTTTTTTGCCTGTTTTTTGAGAATAATATTCAAGGACTTCTAATCGAGTTAATGCCTCATATATCCAATGAGCATATAAAGGACTCCAATAATTAACTAGCGAACAAGCTAAATCAATATGCTCTAAATTTCCTACTGGTGTAAGATATTGAGAATTAAAACCTTGTCTCAGTGTGGAAATGGCAGTATGTTCTAAAACATCTACTCTATCTAAAACTGTTTCTAAGATAATTTTTTTTTCTTGGGTAAATCCAATAGCATGAATTCCAAATAATTCTACATTTTTTACAACCGCAGCAAAAGGATTAGTAAATTCAAACTTCCCTTCTTTGTCTCTAAATGCAGCCGGAATTTCTTGATAACTAATAGCTGGTTCTATCTGAATAACTTCTTCATACTTTAATTGATAAAGATGATTCTGCTTTTCAGATTGTTCGAGCAACTCTGCTCTGGGAATTAAATTTTTATGAAGATAATTCAATAAAATTGAATAAATAAAGCGAAGAATGGGTAATTGTTGATATTCTGGTTCTAATTTGGGAACGTTATTCTCCTTTTTATCTTTCTCCATTTCGTCAGTTGGTGCGATCAGATGCTCGTTAATATATTTTAATAAAATAGGATAAATTAATTTAAATATTAAAAATTCTTGTAAATAGCGCCAAGCTTTATTCATTTGACTATAACCTTCTCAGTTGAAATCGCAGCAACGAAGTAATCTTGCTATTTTTTAGTAGGAATTGATGGAAATTCTATGAATGTTTAATAAATAGGTTTACATCAAATTCAATAACGCACCTTCTGTAGAAGAATTAGCGGTGCGTTAGGCTGCGCCGTAACGCACCCTACTATATTTATCTTATAGACGTGGGTGCATAAATTATTTTTAAATGAAATAGCTGAGTTGGAGTAAATTATCCAGCCGAGCCGAGACTATTAATTGTTGTTCAACAATTTCTTGACTAAGTAAATAAAATTTACCGATCGCCGCCGCTTTAGCAGCTTCCATATCAGATATTTTATCACCAATCAAGATTGATTTTTGCAGGTCTATTGGATATTTTTCACAAGCTTGCTCAATCATTCCTGGGGATGGTTTCCGACATCGGCAGTTTTGACGGTAATTAGATATAGCAGCTTTGGGATGATGCGGGCAATAAAATACATCAAGTAATGGTACACCTTGTTTTTTAAATTCCTCACACATCCATACAGTGAGGTCTAAAAAATCTTCTTCAGAATAATAACCACGAGCAATGCCTGACTGATTAGTAATTACAATCAATTCATAACTTAACTCGTGCAGTAGACGACAGACGGTAAACAGACCATCGAGAAATTCAAATTGGTCGCGTTTAAAAACATAGCCGTAATCAACATTGATAACACCGTCGCGGTCAAGAAAAACTACTTCGATCATTTGACTAATTTTTGACTGATGAAAGCCATCGGTCAACGTGCCTAATGTAATAAGTTCACAAATTAAATAGGATTGCTATACTCAATATCTAAGCAAGCAGTTTCTTGACTTTGTTCATAATCCCAATAGCATCAATACCTTGATTGGGTAATTGTTCCCATACTCCACTACATCCTTCTTGATGAGTACCGATATACGCATACTTAGGAGACAAACCTCTCTCTAATAACCAGGAACCAAAACGAATTCCTAAACCTGTGCGCCGATTCAAGGATTCCACAACTAAAACAAAAGGCGTGGAACCAATCTTTGCTATGATTTCTTCATCAACCATATTTAAGGTTGACTTATTAATTAACCCGACATCAATTCCCTGTTGCTTGAGATTTTCTACTACATTCAAGGCACGATAAAGCACTTCACCAAAACTGACAATGTACCCGGCTGTTCCTTCACGAATTACATCATCTTTTCCAGGAACAAAGGTATAGCCTTCTCCAAACAAAGGTTTACCATCAGTATCCAAAATATCGGGAACTGGGGAACGACTGGAAAAGAGAAATCTTAAACCAGGTTGATGGAATATAGTTTCGACACAGGCTTTCATTTGTCCGCCATCGGCTGGATAATACAGACGGGTTTCGTAGCCATCCTCTAACCCGTTGTCTGCAAACATGTTATTCAGACCAAAATGGCAGGTGTTGTCTGCTAATTCATCTATGCCACTGTGGGAAAATTGGCACAGAACGTTGGATTTATTCAGCCGCGCCATTGTGATTTCGGAAATGCACATTTCTAAAAAGGCGCTGTAGGTGCTGAAAATGCCTTGTTTTCCCTTTTCCATACCAAACCCCGCCGCCGCCGCGAAGTTTCCGCGTTCCATGATACCGCCGTGATAGAAAATTTCTGGATAGGCTTGACTAATTTTGTTAATCCCGCAAGATTCTCCTAAATCGCTATCGATGCACATTACCTTTTCTTGGCGTTCGGCTGGAGTCATTTGACTGAGAATTGAAACGACGGTAGCGTCGAAGATATGGCGAGTTTTGCTACTAGAACCCGTGAAGGTGTAGCTTGCTTTGAGTGGAACAATTCCTTTGAGATAATTAGCCGCTTGAGTGTGACCGCGAGTTTCCAGATATGCGATCGCCAAATCAGGCGATAATGCATCATGACCGAATGGCGTACCTTCTACCCCAGCAATACCAGGACACATGGGACGTTTATTCACCACGGCTACCGGGCCGTTTGTGGTGGCTGCTTGACACAGACGACTATACAAATCATCCAAATCTTCGCCTTGTCCTGCGAGTACAGTTAGTCCGTGTCCGGCTAAGGTTTGACTGACATCGTAGCCTGGTAAATAATCTGAAGGATAGCCGCTACAAGTGGAATTGTTATCGTCAATAATTAATTTGACATTGAGATTCTTGGCGACGGCTAAACGTGCGGCTTCGGCGTCATTTCCTTCTTGTTGCGAACCATCAGATCCCAAACAGAATACTACTTTTTGAGGATTGGCGATCGCAACTCCATTCACATAAGGCCACATGTGTCCTAATCTACCGGCACTAAATTTCACCCCAGGAGTGCGTCCCCGTTCTGGATGAGCAAGCAGTTTAGAATAGGGTTCGCGATAATGCAGCAATTCTTCCACATCAAGATCGCCATGTAAAGTTGCCATTAAATATTGTGTGGCGACTCTGTGTCCTGCTTCATCGAAGAAAATCGGCACAAATTTATCTGCCGATCCCCGAAATAAAGCATCCAAAATCATCACTTCGGGAACTGTATCATAAGCTCCTCCTGTATGACCGCCTACACCTTTTGCTGCTGCTATGGCTGTAAAGAAAACAATAGTATCTCGACAAAGTTGAATATTAGCTTTCAACGTTTCTCGTTGTTGATTCGTCAAAGTTGAATTAGTCGTGTCTAATTTTAACTGTTTGTAAGCATCTATATCAATAGGAAAACGGAGTTTTGTTACAGTCATTTATTTTCGTCCTTTAAACTATTTTAGATTTTTGATTTTTGAATTCAAAAGTTAAACTCTGCACCTGAAGCGTAAAACTTAAAATTCTCAATCAGCAACACCAGCAATCAACTTATCTTCCCGGTTTGAGGGAAAATAAAACTTCAACTTCAGAATCGGCTGCTCTACACAATACCAACTCACAAGTGAAATAATTAATGTCAATGCTCCACAAAATAAAAAACTCGCTAAATGTCCCAGGATAAATGAGTGACCAACGTATTCATAAATTTTGTCACACAACATCCACAATATGGGAAAATGATAAATGTAAAAGCCGTAGCTAATAGTACCTAATCTTTGTAGCGGTGACCAACTTAGACATCTGACTAAAAGGCTATTTTCTGATTGCGCCACTGCCAAAATTAATAGCGAACCAAAGAAGATAGCTATTATAGAAAACCCGATTGAGACAATCATTGGATTTAATCTATCAAATCCTCCTTGAATGATTGCTATAATCCCCAAACTAATGCCACTTACAACTAAAAGTATTGGTAAAATCGATAATAGTCGAGGAAGTATTCTATCTGAACGCATCCACAAGGCTATCAAAGAACCGATCGCTAGGGTATCCACACGACACACAGAATTAATGTAGATACTAACAAAAAGATTATCAGTTAAAGGATGGGTCAATAACAACCAACTGCGAAAAATGATTCCAGACAAAATAATTGTTCCAAAAAACCAGCTTAACAGTCTCAAAGGCAAAAAATAAATCACTGCTGGACAGATAAGATAAAATTGTTCCTCAATAGCTAAACTCCAAAGATGGTTGATTGGCCCAACCAAAAAGTCTCCTTGAAAGATAAAGTACCAGTTTTCTAAGTAAAACCAAAACCAAATTTGGTTACTATCTATATGATTTGGATATTCATAACTCCGAATCAATGGATGTATTATTCCTAAAAAAATGCTCAAGAAAACATAGTAAGCGGGAAATATTCTGAGCATTCGTCTAGCATAAAAATTTTTGAAATAATTCGGGTTTTCACGGCTATCAAGGAGGATTCCTGTAATCAAAAACCCCGACAGTACAAAAAAAGCATCGACCCCACACGAACCAAAGTTCATCAGTTTTTTGTAAACAATTCCTATAAAGTCAGCGTGTTCGGCAGCAGGTTCGGAAACACAATGACGCAGAAAAACTAACAAAATCGCTATGCCACGATATCCATTCAATACGGGCATATAGCCACGTATAGTACTAGATACTTCCTTGACATTAGGAGACGATTGTAACATTCCGAAAAATCCCAGAAATTATTTAATTATTTTTAATCTTTGCCATAGACCTTAAGACCATCCCAAATACCCATCACCCCATGATAGGGACTGTAGTAAACGTTCTCCATTGTTTGAATTTTCTCAACTAATCTGGGTTCGGAATTTCCTACAGCAATACCCTTTAATCCTGTTTCAAATAATGAAAAATCATTGAGAGTATCTCCACAAGTAACTGTATCATCAGGATTAAAACTCATTTCTGCCAAAAATCTTAGGAGGGTTGGGCCTTTAGAAACTCCTTTTGGCATGACATCAAAATAATAGTAGTCTAATCTCATGTCATGGGAAAGGATGGTATCAAATCCAGCATCAATTACTTTTTGGATGGTTTGAGGTTGCAATGATTCAGGTTCATAGTAGTAGGATACACGATAGTCGGGATTAACAGACTGTAATTTTAATCCGGGTTCATTGGCTAATAAAGCTTTGACTTTTTCGTTAGCATTTCCCCAAGTTTGTGCTATCCAATCTTGCAAAATAGAAATAGGCTCGAAGGTTTCGCCATGTACGATTGTAGTACCGACATCAGCAATAATGTAGTCGGGTTGGGGAATGTTTGGATTTTTATATAGTTCGCTAACTCGGTCAAGTTCTCTGCCGGTTACATATACTAAAAGAATGCGATCGCGCTGTTCGTGAATATATTGATAAAATTGCGATCGCTCTTGTTCAGAGCCACCTAAAAAAGTGCCATCTAGGTCAGTTGCTAACAGTAATGAGTGATTATAGTTCATATTAAAATTAGCCCAAAATTAATCCACTGCGCGGTGCAAGTATAAAATTGAGACTTGTTTGTGTTGTTTCGCCACTCCAATTTGCTTCGCCAGAACCATAGGTGAATAATACTTGATAAGGTTGCGATGATAATGAAGGCTGAATACTAAGGTTCGCTGTTTCATTACCAGCATTAACAGCAATTACTAAAACTTCTGTTTCTAATATCCGCGCAAAAATGTAAACTTGTCCTTGGGCATATAAAGTTTGATATTCCCCAATTCTTAATGCTGTATGAGAAAGACGCAGTTTAATTAATTGCCGATGAAACTCTAGAATATCTCGATCCCACTCTTGTTTGTCGGGGAAACCTTTGCGACAATCAGGGTCATAACCACCAGTCAAACCGACTTCATCGCCGTAATATATATAAGGTGCGCCGGGGAAAGTCAATAATAGTAATGTTGATAAATATAAACTGGGGCGATCGCCACCGGCAACATCAATTAATCTGGCTGTATCGTGATTGTTGATGCCGTTGAGTTGAGTTAACTGAATTTCCCAAGGATAACGTTGTAGCAATTGATTAATTTTTTCCCCATATTCAGCAGCATCAGAAGGTGGTGGTGGTGCATAGAATTCTAAATGACCTTTGACTTGGCGATCGCCCACAATAAAAGCTGTGGTAGCGTTAAGAAAAGGCAGACTTGACACGCCATCAAATTGTGTCCCATCTAACCACTCAGTCGCCTCCATTGGAATTTCTCCAACAATATATGCTTCGCGGTTAACTGCTTTTACTCGGTCGCGAAACTCTTGCCAAAATCCAGATGTTTTAATGTAATCTGCTGAATCTAAACGCCAGCCATCTGCACCAAGTTGAATCCAATATTCGCCTACGCGCATAATATATTCGCGCACTCCTGAATTATTGGTGTTTAACTCTGGTAAAGCGCGAAAGCCACACCACGAAGCATAATTAGCAGGGAGAGATTCATCATAGGGTGAGATAGGCCAACCTTCAATTTTGAACCAATCAAACCAAGGAGAATTTTGACCATTTTCTAAAATATCATTGAAAAAATAAAAGCCCCTGCTAGCATGATTAAAAGTTCCATCTAAGACAAGTTTAATATTACGGCGGTGAACTTCTTTTAGGAGATTTGTAAATGCTTCTTCACCACCTAATAAGGGATCGACTTGATAGTAATCAAGAGTATGATAACGATGATTACTCGCAGATGTAAAAATGGGATTGAGATAAATTGCATTAATCCCTAAATCTTGTAAATAATCTAGTTTTTCAATTATTCCCCAAAGATTTCCTCCTTTATAACCGTTAAATGTAGGCGGAGCATTCCAATCTTCCAAGGGTACATTCAGTAACCAACTTTGTTGTGCTGGAACACTCCGAGCAAAACGGTCAGGAAATATTTGGTAGAAAACGGCGTGTTTTACCCAATCAGGTGTATTAATCCGCATAGATTTCTTGATGATTGTGGTTGAAATATTTCCAGCTTTAGGATTGGGTACTGGGGACTGGGAAAACATTCTAACTTTGAATAAAGCTGAAACTTTGATTTTTCTATTGAAAACCTAATCCACAGTTTCTTTTACGGTTGATGAATATATTCTAGTGGCTGTTGCTGAATTTCATCCCAATAAGTATTCACCCAATTGACAACTCCAGTAATACCTTCATTTAGAAATACTTGGGGAAACCAGCCTAATTCAGTTCTGGCTTTAGTGGAATCAATTACATACGCAGCATCTTGACCTAACCGTTCTGCTACGCTCACAGTAGAGTCTGTAAAAGAGCAATTCATCACTTCACAAATGTTTTCAACTACATCTCGCACAGCGTAACCTCCATCGGGTGAAAGATGATAAATCTCTCCAATTTTTCCTTGTTCCATTATGAGGAGTTCCCCTCTGGAAATATCGCGGATATGAATGTAAGATTTTTTGGCATATCCACCACCATGCAGTTGAATCGTCTTACCCAATTTCAGATAAATCACCGAACGAGGAATGATTTTAAATAGTTGTTGGTAAGCTCCATACACATTGGTAGAGCGAACCAGAACTATTGGAAATTGGAAGTTTTTATAATAGGTGAAAAGCAGTAAATCGGCGGCTGCTTTAGAGGCTGCATATGGTGTAGAAGGATTTAAAGGAGCAGATTCAGTGACAATACCTTGGCAAGTTCCATATACTTCTGGAGAAGATATATGAACGTAGCGACGTAAATATTTTTGGTCTTTTAAGTGATTAATTAATTGAGCCAACGACACTGTATTGGTTTGGTACCAATGGTCGGGATTGACCCAGCTAGGGCCGACTTCACTCTGTGCGGCAAAATTGACAATGTATTCAGGTGCAAAATCATCAAGTACCCGGAGACTCTTCGCCATATCCCGGTTTAAGTCCAGTTGATGAAACTCAAATCGAGGGTTGTTATGTTGTAAATAAGGAAGGAAAAGTTTACTTTTTTCAGGAGAACGGCTAATGCCGATTACTTCATTTTTGTCATCTTCCAATAGCAAATCAATAAAATCACTACCAGAAAACGAATTACTTCCAATTACGGCTATTTTGCGAGTGGGTGTCATAACTGTTTGGTAAAAAAATTGATTTCTAAGTAATTATTTATTTCTATCTTTTCTTCTTCAACAACAGAAAAATAAAAGCATATTGCTATCATTACGGTATGTTATGTATAGCCATTATCTATAATCTATGAGTGCTGGAGAGAAGTAGCGATTAATTGTTTCTCCCTTTGTACGTATCAATTTATCAATTACTTGCTCAAAGAATTCATCTGTCACCATTATTCCTTTATGAGATTTATTTCTAAAAGAGAAACATAAATTAGCAGCATAAACAGGTGATTTTAATGATTCTACATACAACTGAATAATTGATTTGTCTTCTTCTATAAGTCCATGCATGAGAATAGGGCTAAAAAGCCCCATGTTTGGGAAAACAGGTAATTCCATAATTTCATCAAGATTAGTTAAAAATTTTGTGCTAACAGCTAGTCTAGACAACCTGCCTGTTTGATTTTTCATGATTGATTTACAGGCATATATATAAAAATCCAAGAAACTATTATTTTGCTCAAAATAGACCAATGAGTTAGTGACTTTGCTGATACAGAATAAAGGCCCTTCTCCTAAGTTGATATTATCTGCTGTATCTAACCAGACTTCACGGCATAGTAAATAGTTTTCTGTAGTGTCAATCGTTAATTTTTCAGGATCGAAAACTACAATATCAGCATCCATCCAAATAGTTTTTTCGTATCCTTGTTCAAGAAATTTTCTAGCTATTTCTAGCCTAGCGAGGTCTGCAATGACGTTAATTTTTCCTTGGGCTTTCTCTATATACCAATCTGGAACATAATCGAAAAAATTGTTTTCTCTTTGGTAGTCAAAGCCCTTCAATTCAGCCCAATCTTTGACTGTTTGCATACACTTTTTTAGCCAAGCTGGTGTTTCATCTCCGTGATAAGATTGATAAACAATAGTTTTCATAATCATCCTTTATAAAATCCGAAATACTCTAATCCTTCTAAAATTCCAGCAGCAAAATTACTTTTTGCCAAATAGCGTTTTCCTGGTGGAGAATTTTCATGCCAGTTTAATATTTCTAACCGAGCATTACCAACGATAATGGCGGGACAAAGCATATTTTGAAACATGGACAAATCGTTGCCTGAATCTCCACAAATCACAGTTTCTTCATCGGTAAAGCCCAAACGTTGTTGCACAAAAATAGCCGCTGAAGCTTTATTAGCGAACGCAGGCAATATGTCTAAAAATCCGCCATCATAAGAATCTACCATTTGCACTGCCAAGCCTTGATTCTGGAGAATTGCCTTTAAATGGGGAACTGTAACAGATAATCCATCTAGGCAGGTATAATAGGTAACTTTGAAGGCAGTCTGTTCTGTGGAAGGTTGGAGAACAAGGCAAGGAAACCGTTTTGCTACCTCTACTATTATTTGTCGATTCCAAGCTTGGGAGATTTTAGTTTGCCATTCATTATCGGGGTTACTGCTACCTGGATAGTATATTTCTGTACCAACCGCTAGCATTAATACATCGGGTTCTAAGAGTTCTTTTTGGGCAATTAATTGTTGATAAAGAGGTAGCGATCGCCCTGTACTATAGGCAATAACTGTACCGTAGCTTTGACGTTGCTCGTGTAACCATTGATTTAATTTTTTTAAAGCTACATCGTCACCGACTAAGGTGTGATCTAAGTCGGTGACAAATAAAAATTTAGCCACTATTACTCCTGAATGAAGACGTTGCCGATTTTATTTACATCAATCTTTAAATTTAGTAACAATTTTCAAATTTAATCAGCAAACAGGGGCGAAAAATTTTTATCTAACTTAAAAGCCTAGCGGATAAAACTGCAAACTAATTCAGTTTTTAACTTATTTTTATGCTCCGAGTCATCATTATACCTGTTTACAAACATCTGTCAAACGCAATTTTTATTACAAGTTGTTTACATTTAAAAACAAACTTTGTATCGCATTAACTTTATTGTTAATTTCAATGTAATGCCCGTTTTTGGCTGGTTTAACTGTCTTAACTGTCTTAACTGTCCGCTTAACTGTCCGAATTTGGTATTGCATTTTGAAAGCAAACATAAGATAGTATTAAAGCACTAATTTTTAACCCTCTTTTAACCAAGCATCACAGAGTCCCTAACTCAGTTGCTGCATTAATATAGAAGTCAATTTTTGCAGTCACGGAAACACTGCCAAACTCAGACAGCATTATCAAAAAAACTAATGATTGCAATAAATCTTTTGGTAGATGCGAGCTATAAAGTTTTGGGAAATATTTTTGTCTTATGCTTTTTTGAAATTGATATGGGCTTAATATATATGAAATTGATACAGCATTCAGCGTGTGAAACAGGCTTTAGCCCTGGCTATCAAACTTAATTTGCCTAGCTTAACAAATAGAAATTTGCTGTCAAATAAGCTATTGAGATTTCAATAGCTTGCTATCAATTTGAAATCTTAAATATTTATGTAAATTCTAAATTGGGTACAATTTTAATTTTATTATTTACTTGGGAAAAATTAGTTTAATTTTTATTAAAAATAAACTAACTATAAGAAAATCTTTTTTATTTATATAAAATAAAAAAGTATTGCTCAGAAAAGTAATTCTAGGTAAAACAATGCCTTCAGTACAGCAGCAACTATACTCCTTTTCTACTGATTACTTTAGCCAACTAGCTAATCTGGGAGAAAAATTTCAGGTAACAGATTACCAAGGGAAATCTTTTTCAAATTCTCACGGAATTAACCTAGCTGCTGATTTAATAAATCAGCAACATCAACAGCAGCGAAAAGTTATTTTCATTGGAAATGGAGGGAGTGCAACTGTAGCTAGCCATCAAGCCATTGACTTCTGGCGTAATGGTAATATTCCAGCGATCGCTTTTAACGACAGTGCTTTAGTTACCTGCATTAGTAATGACTTTGGCTACGAACAAGTTTTCAGCAAACCAATTTCTACATTTGCTCAATCTGGGGATATTTTATTTGCAATTAGTAGTTCTGGACAATCAGAAAACATCCTTGCAGGTGTTCGTCAAGCAATAAAAATGGACTGTCATGTAATTACACTTTCAGCCTTCCAACCGAATAATCCTTTGCGTCAAATGGGACATCTAAATTTTTATGTTCCAACTATGTCTTATGGTTTTGCAGAAATCATGCATTTATGTATCTGTCACTGCATTATAGATGGCTTAGTTAAAGGTGCTTTACCTAGTAGAGATGCAAATAACTATCTAAATTTTCATGAAATTCAAGCATCTTAAACTTGTGTAATTTCGACACAAATTAGCTGAATGTAATTGCCGCAAAATTTAGGATTCCATGAAACTAGCAATCGGTACTGAAAAAAGCCTTGACTTTGAAACCTGTGCAGAGGTGTTTGCTATTTCCCGACAACAGGGGCAAAAAATCGTTCTCTGCAATGGTGTATTTGATTTGCTGCACCCCGGACACATTGCTCACCTGCAAGCAGCTAAAGCAATGGGAGATTTGTTAGTAGTTTCTTTAACTGCGACTCCTTACATTAATAGAGGCCCTGGAAGACCAATATTTTCTGATGAATTGCGTGTAAGTTCAATAGCCGCTTTAGCTTGTGTTGATTACGTGATTTTAACCCCAGCGGTAACAGCTTTAGAAGTAATTGAAAAAGTACGTCCCCATATTTATTGTAAGGGAGACGAATATGCACAGACTGAAAAAGATGTAACCCACAATATTGACAAAGAAATTGCCCAAGTTAGAGCTTATGGCGGTGACATTCGCTATACCCAAGAAATTACTTTTAGCTCAACGCGGTTAATTAATAATTATCTTGATGTTCTCCCTTCAGAATTAAAACATTACGCCAGCGATTTTAGTCAGCAGTATAGTTTTGAACAGATTAAAGATGCGGTAGATGCAATGCAGCATCTCAATGTTTTAGTACTTGGCGATATCATTATTGATGAATTTGTTCACTGTACTGTTCAAGGTTTAACTTCCAAAGGTAGAGCGCCTTCGACTCGCTTTGTGAAAAAAGAACAGCATTTGGGAGGAGTCTTTGCCATCGCTCGCCATCTGTCGAGTTTCGCCAAGTCTGTCACTCTAGCTAGCGCCATCGGTAGCGAACCAGATGTGCATCGCTTAATTGCCAATCATATGAATGGTTCGCTGCATCTGAACTTGCAGTGTGCAGAAAATTATTCCACTGTCACCAAGCGCCGTTATATCGAACAACAAGGAGCAACAAAGGGTTATACGCAACTATTTGCGATTAACTCTATGAATGAAGAGGGATTAATACCCGAAGAACGCCAAAAACTGTTGGATTCTTGGGAGAAGTTGCTAAAAAATTGCGATTTAGTAATTTTGGCAGATTACGGTCATGGACTGATTGATGCATCTGCCATTGAATTAATTCAAAACCAAGCACCATTTCTCGCTTTGAATTGTCAAACAAACAGTGCTAATTACGGTTACAACTTGATTAGTAAATATCAACGAGCCGATAGTTTTTGTATAGACGAGCAAGAAATTCGTCTCGCCTTTTCTAACCGCCACGGAAATCGAGATGAGTTATTGAAACGTTTGCAATATCATCTAGGAGCGCAACAAGGTTGGTTAACTTTGGGTGCTGCGGGTTCTTTGGCAATTCAAGCTAATGGAGAGATGGAAGTTACCCCAGCCATGACACAACAAGTCAAAGACACCACAGGTGCGGGAGATGCCTTTTTTGCCCTAGCTAGTATGAGCGCCAAATTAGATTTACCTGTGCGGTTAGGATCGTTTTTAGGAAATTTAGCAGGGGCGATCGCGGCAAATATTTTGGGCAACGAAAAGCCTGTAGAGAAAGGACGCTTACTCAAATTTGCTAAAACAATTTGCACATTTTAGGAAAACAGAATTCAGGAGTCAGAATTCAGAAGTCAGGAATCAGATGTGTACTTCATTTACTTACGGAATTTTGTATTAATTCTGAATTCTTCTTTAAAATACTATCAAGGAGCATTGTTATGAGTTCAATAAAACAAGTTTTGGTAACCGGCGGTGCTGGTTATGTGGGCGCTGTTTTAGTTCCTAAACTTTTACAAGCTGGATATGGCGTCAAAGTGCTAGACCTGTATCTTTATGGCAAAGATGTACTAGCTGCTGTTAAAGATAATCTTAACTTAGAAGAGATTCAAGGCGATATCCGCGATCGCCAACTGCTAGAAAAAATTATGCCGGGATGCGATGCAGTCATTCATTTAGCTTGCATTTCCAACGATCCCAGTTTTGAATTAGATCCAGATTTAGGGCGTTCGATTAATTATGATGCCTTTTTTGACTTGGTAGATGTGGCAAAAGATTCGGGAGTCAAGCGATTTATCTATGCTTCTTCCTCCAGTGTCTACGGCATCAAAGAAACAGAAAATGTCACAGAAGACTTACCATTACAGCCTTTAACAGACTATTCTCGTTACAAGGCTTTATGTGAAGAAGTATTACTGAGTAAACGAGAACCAGGATTTGTTACTTTAATAGTGCGTCCTGCAACAGTATGCGGTTATTCTCCTCGCCAGCGACTAGATTTAATAGTCAATATTTTTACTAATCAAGCTATCAATAACGGTAAAATTACAGTTTTTGGTGGTGAGAATAAGCGCCCCAGTGTTCATATTGAAGATATGGTTCAGTTTTATCTCAACTCTCTGCAATGGCCAGATGAAGCGATCGACGGCAAAATTTTCAATGTTGGGTATGAAAATTATACAGTAACGCAAATTGCAGAGATGACTCGTGAAGTAGTAGGAGATGTAGAGATTGTGACTACACCCACAAATGATACGCGTTCATACCATATTTCCTCAGAGAAAATTAAACAAGAACTGGGATTTGTACCTTCACATACAGTCCAAAATGCGATCGAGGATTTAACGTCAGCATTTAAAGCTAATCAAATTCCTAATTCTCTCACAGATTCTCGTTACTATAACGTGAAAGTCATGAAAGAGATTAACTTCAAATAAAACTAGTTTGAATTACACCAATTGATATTTTCATAAATCAGATGTAGAGACGTTGCATTGCAACGTCTCTACTAGATTCAAAAACCCAATAAATCCCTGATTTATTTTTGTAGATACGGCGATTTATCGCGTCTTATTCAGCAAACATCGCAACTAAACGATTGGCTGGTTCAGGCATTGCAACATACAAACTTGTTGGGAAAGACCAAGTATTACTTGGCTTATTGGGATCGAGATAAAAGTTGCATAAACCTTGAATAAAGTTTTTCATCTTGCAGAGATCGTAGCCCCATACTTTTAATGATGGTAAAACTTCGGTTTCGACAATTTTTAACAAATCATCTCGCCTGCTTGTCACTCTCATGGCATTAAAAATAGTCCATGCCATTTCTAATGCTTCAAGGGTGCCATCATTACCTCCTTGATAAAACCATTCAATATCAAAATCAATCATCCGCACGTTTCCTTCGGCGTCAATCATTTCATTACCGCCCCAACGGTCTGCATAAATGATTCCGCGTCTGTGAGCTAAATTCATTTCCTGGACAATCTTCGGCAGAAATTTTACTTCTCCAGCTTCGAGAAATTCATATAAAGTTTTACCTGTAACATATTCAATCAACATCCAATCTTCAGCTGCATGGATTAATTTTGGAACTGGTAAGCCAGCAGCTAACGCTCGCTTGAGAAAATCAACTTCATCAGCAATATTTCTAAGTTTAAACGAACCGCCATTTTGAATAAAACCAGTAGCCTCATACATAAACTGCATATACGCATCGCCAGCTTCAGTAGAGACATCTCGCCTAGCACGAAAAACGTAGCGATCGCCTGCTATTGTAATGAATAAGATATGGTTAAATAATCCCTCAGATTCGGGTTTTTCTATTTTCGCTGTTTTACCTCCAGGTAAATAATCCAAAGCACGCTCTAATCCGTCAGCAATATCTCTTGGCAGTGTATTTTTTAAATTTTCTTGAACTGAACTTTTCATTATCTTTAACCCATACTTAATTCTAAATTAATTGCTAAGAAATCAAAAAACTCAGCTAGAATTTGGTCGTAGTGAGATGCAAATTCCAGTTGCTTGATTTCTTCTCGACTAAAGTATGCTAATTTTTGACCTTCGTGCAGCGTTATTTGGGAAATATCTAAATCTAACCGAGTCCAAAAAATATGTTCGTCACACTCTTGCCAAAAATAAGACTTAAAGAATTTAATCTCGCCTAACTCTAGTTCCATTTCTTCAACTAGTTCTCTATGAATAGCCGCTTCTTTTGATTCATTTTCTTCTATATATCCTCCCAATAGCGCCCAAGTGTTAGGAAAAGGAATAGAGCTTTTATTATCTCGAAGTACAAGTAAAACTTGCTGCTGACTGTTGATAATAATTATGTCAGCCCCTGGTGCTTCTCTCATCTCAGGTAGATTGAATAAACTTTAATCAGTATATGATAAAGAAATAAAGTTAGAAAAATGATCTTTATTTTTTAATATTTTCATCTAAAAATTATAAAACCAAGCTTACTATAGCAATTCTATCTGAATTGTGAAACTCGTCGTGGAGGCAGGCAATAGATTTTTATCACGAATGATTTAGTAGAGCTAAGTAGAAGGCAGCTTTGCTGGAGGCAGAAGGGAAAAGCCAGTTTTTATCGGCTTTTAAACTTTTGTCTTTTACATTTCATTATGTCTATCTACTTATATAATTTCGTTATTTTCTTCCACTGCTTGCCAATTATATAAATAGGGTAGCACAGCTAGCTGTGCTACCCTAATTTCTAACAAAAGCAATCAATATTTGATATTAAAGCCTTCTGAATTCTGATAGTACATTTAATTTTCAACGGCTGTCAGAGAAACCGAATCAACATCAGCATCAAAATTCAAAGATTTTGGTAAATAGACTAGCAGAGCGACCATTTTGGTAAACATCAATAAGACGAGCGAGAGCAACAAAATATGCTTGTTTTGTAAATAACAACCTACTAGAGCTGATGGAATAAATCCAAAAATAGCAGAGATAAAGCTGACATTACGAACGATTTTGGCTTCCGCTAAACCTAAGAAATATCCTTCCAGCATTGAGGAAACTGAATTGAATGCAAGAAAGAAAACTAAGACCCAAACATAGATACTAATAGTGTCGGTAATTTCAGTGTGGTTGGTTAATATTCCAAAGACTTGTTGGGGAAAGAAAACACAAATTGTAGCTATAGTGAGTCCGATAAACAAGCTAATTGTAATTGAAACTCTTAGTAAAGGGATAAATTTCTCTTTTGACTCACTGCCTTTAAAGTTTCCGCTTAATGTTTCTGTGGCAAATCCTATTCCATTAGTTAAGAAAACATTGAGTTGTATTATCTGCCCCAACAAAGCATTTTGGGTAAAGAATATCGTACCCATCATGGCACTAAAATTACTAAAAAAGGTATAGATAGACACCTCAGTAATAGTTCTCAGCATGATATCTCTATTGAGAGATAAAGTCCTTTTCAAAGCTGACAAATCCATCATTTGTGGTATCACTGCTCGTACTTCTTGCCACTGAAGTTTTTTACTAGCTAAGATGATGCCGATCGCCAACATTAAATATTGGCTAGATGCTTGAGATGCTCCAGCCCCCATACTATTCCAACCCCACTGAACAATAAATATGTAATCTAAAATTATATTGGCTGCGTTAGCAATAATTGAAATTACCAAAACCTTAGCATTCTCCTCTCGTCCCAGCAGCCAACCGATGAGAACAAAGTTGAGTAAAACAGCAGGCGCTCCCCAAATCCGAGCATTATAATACTCAATACCAGCAGCTTTGATAGCGGGATCGCCACTCAAGAGCGAAAAACCCATTTCTCGCAAAGGATACTGCAAAATTACCACAGCAATACCCAAAACCAAGCCGATTAAGGCATTGCGTAAGCCCACTAGCAGTATAGCCTCTTGGTCGTCTGCTCCCACAGCTTGAGCCGTCAAACCAGTGGTGCCCATACGTAAGAACTCAAGTATCAAATAGACGAGGCCAAATAAAATATTAGCTATGGAAACCCCCGCCAAGGCATCGATGTCTTTCAAATGACCCAAAAAAGCCACGCTGATTAAACCCGCTAGAGGTATCATCAGATTGGAAACAATATTAGCGATCCCCAGACGAAAGAAGCGCGGTACAAAGTCGTACTGTTCTGAAAGTGTTAAGTTCATGAATTAATTAAGTTATCTAGCTCAGTTGATTTGGAGTTTTTTCTCAGCAAGTCGGCGTAAATAATTATCGTTGGAATCAGGCAATAGGCAATATAAATAAGAATTTTAGCTTTATTTTTTCTCTGAACACAGTTTAGTTTTATTGTGCTAAGTTACTGAAAATCATTGGTTTTTCAACTATTTTGACTCCTGCTCCTGATTCCTGAATTATTACTATAGCGATTCTAAATGAGAAAGTGAAATATTGCATAAAGGGTTGTTGAGTGTTGATTGTTGAACGCCAGTTGCTTTAACGGGGTAAAGTACGCAAAGCACTGGCTCCTATTGACTGTCAACAGCCATAATAGATATTTTTTACAGATGAAATAGGATTACTATATAAATCATAATTTTAAGATGACAGTAATAAACCCAAGATGCAAGGACAGATAAGACACTTAAGAAAAATTTTGAGGCACAGAAGATATTTAAAGCGCTGTAATTGAAGTGTTAGGGGATATTCAAAAAATTTTGAAACTGCCGGAATGACGAGAAGTTTATAATGTCTCATCTATATAAAGTGCGATCGCTATACCCATCTTTATGCTGATCTATCCAGTGAATGCCATCAACTTATCTAATATAACTATCTAAGAAACGATCTCACAGATGATTTATAAAGTAATGTGTCGATTTGGTTGGCGTTCGCACAAATACTAGTATCAAATATATCTTACACAAGATGTTCTACTGATGCCAACTTCAGCTAAACATAGCTGAAATGTTAGCTTCCTTATCTGTCTAGAACTTCACTTACAGGCGGGACTTTGCAGCAAACACTAGAGCAAAACCCCTCCAAGGAGAGTTGGTTTAAAGCTTCGTTAAAATAAAGTCACTTCCTGTCACAATATATATTTATGCGTTACAGCCTACCCAAACTCCTCACTTTCGAGCAATTTTTAGTCGAGTATGGGGACAACTCACGTTACGAACTCATTGACGGAGAACTACGTGACATGGAACCAACTGGTTCTCATGAAGAAGTTTCAGGAAATATTGCTGGTAGAATCTACGCTGAAATTCTTCGTTCTAATTTCAATTGGCTGATTCCAAAAACTTGTTTGATTAAACCACCTGCTGCTGAAGCCACAGCACTCCGTCCCGACGTTATTGTTTTAGATAAAGCAAAACTCAGCCAGGAACCACTTTGGCAACAAGAACCTATTATCTGTAATGGCAATACTATTCAGTTAGTTGCTGAAGTTGTAAGTACAAATTGGCAAGATGATTATGCAAGAAAAGTTGAAGAATATGCCTTTCTTCAAATACCAGAATATTGGATTGTAGATTTTCGCGGTTTGGGTGGGTTGCAATTTATTGGTAATCCCAAACAACCTACATTCACAATTTGTCAACTAGTCAATGGTGTATATCACCAGCAACAATATCGATTAAAAGATTTTATCTCCTCTTCTCTGTTTCCCGACTTACAACTCAAACTCGACGATGTTATGCCATATAGTGGTTAACAGTTGACTGTTGACTGTGTACTAGATTTCACAGCAATCTCCCATACACAAAAGCGATCGCTTCACGACAATCTTATACCGTTTAACTTTAAAAATAACTGCTTAGTGAACCGTCAACCGTCAAATCCCCTTTGCTCTTTTCATGGTTCCTCCCGCGTGGGCAGGTTTAGGAACAGGATTGTACTTTGGTGGTATGGGTGCGGCAACTGCTTTGATTTCACTGCTGCAACAATACAACGAAATAGCTCCTGTAATCGGGTTTTTTGGGAGTGCGTAGGCGCAGCCCGCCGCAGGCATCGCCGCTCTGATTGCAACTTCCTGTCTTAATGCCATCAAAAGCGTTTGAGAAACTCTGATGTCATTAATTTAGGAGTATAACTATCATGTCAACCATATCAACACAGGCGATCGCTGCATTACAAAGGTAAGCTAATGAGCATTTAAGTTGCATAACACCAGGGCTGAAGCCCTTACTGCAAGCGAACAAGTCTAGAAAAATGAATGACGATTAGCTTAACTTAGTGTTTACTCAACTTTATTATGTGTACAACCTCTGGATTTAACTTCAATTGGGCGATCTACAGGTGCTAATTTGGCGCTGCAATTTTCTTATCCCCCTCCCTAGCATTGATAGGTTGGGAATTTAATGATAATCTAAATGGCACGATAGTCAAAAAAACAGCTTTTTTTGACTAACTAGAGACACTTAATCAAAATGTCAAATTTTTTGTCTGCATCTTGCCGACAAAAACATATTTACTACCGAAAACGTTACACTTTACACTATCGGTTGTTATGCCAGCAAAATTTTACATTCAGACAGAGTGGGCAACTGGTTTTCTTCACTAAAAGTAGGCAGTCATATGTCCTACACAAGTTGCGTGTCTGGAAGATGGGCAGATAGCTGGTCAATAATTACTGGCTAGTTGAGATATTTAGAAAAAATCCACAGTATTGAATAATATTGCTTGTCCTTGACTTGACTGACTAATCTTGAGAGTAAAGTTTTTGCTTTCATGTCAATAGCACCCTGAAATTGGGAACTATAAAACGAAGAACAAAGCCAGATTTTTCTTCTGCTCATACCTGTTGAGTGTCTTATTCGACTGGTAATCTTTTAGATGTTTTCTAGTTTGATTTCAACCTCTCAAAACTATCAGGAGTAAAGATGCAGGCAGCGAATATAAGTCTGGGAATTCCCAGCTTCGACACTATGAATACCCAGGATTATATTGAACTAGAACAGCAATATGGTGCTGATAATTACCATCCTTTAGATGTAGTTATTACTAAAGGAGAAGGAGTGTGGGTATGGGATATAGAAGGTAAAAAATACCTGGATTTTCTTTCAGCTTATTCAGCATTAAATCAAGGTCATTGTCATCCCAAAATTCTCCAAGCAATGATAAAACAAGCTCAACAAGTTACACTAACTTCTAGAGCTTTTCGTAATGACCAATTAGGAAGATTTTATCAAAAGCTTTGTCAAATTTCTGGCTTACCTAAAGTGCTACCCATGAATTCGGGAGCCGAAGCTGTGGAAACGGCTATCAAAGCCATTCGGAAATGGGCTTATAAAGTAAAAGGAGTACCAGAAAATCAAGCAGAAATTATTGTTTGTAGTAATAATTTTTCTGGACGTACTATTAGTTTAATCAGCTTTTCTACAGAAGAACAATATCAAGATGGATTTGGGCCTTTAACTACTGGGTTTAAAGTTATCCCTTTTGGTGATGCTGAGGCTTTAGAAAAAGCGATTACTCCTAATACTGCGGCATTTTTGGTAGAACCAATTCAGGGTGAGGGAGGTATTATTGTTCCGCCTCATGGGTTTTTAAAGCAAGCTGAACAAATCTGTCGCCATCATCATGTCTTACTGGTTTTTGATGAAATCCAAACTGGCTTGGGAAGAACAGGTAAAATGTTTGCTCATCAATACGAGGATGTTAAGCCAGATGGCATAACTGTAGGTAAAGCTTTATCTGGTGGATTTTATGCCATTTCTGCGTTTATTTCTACTGACGAAGTGATGGGTGTATTTCAACCAGGAGATCATGGTAGTACCTTTGGCGGAAATCCTTTAGCTGCTGCTATTGGCATTGCAGCACTGGATGTTCTTATAGAAGAAGAATTACCAGAAAAAGCCTTAAAACTAGGGGAATATTTTATAGAGAAATTACAATCAATTAAGAGTTCATATATTAAGGAAATACGCGGCAAAGGTTTATTAATTGGCATGGAATTGTACCCCGAAGCTGGTGGTGCAAGACGTTTTTGTAAAGCTTTAGCTAAAGAGGGATTATTAGCTAAAGAAACTAGAGATAATGTCATTCGTTTTGCCCCACCTTTAGTTATTTACCAAGATGAAATAGACTGGGCATTAGAGAAAATTGAGCGAGTTTTGACAACCACTGGTTAGTTTGGCACAAATTGAGTTATGCGGGGTGGTTGGTAGTGTTTGAGAAGTCATTAATAGCAAAAATGAACTGTCATCTCATCCAATTTATGAGTATCTGGGAATTGTACGTCAAATTGAATAAAAGACGGCAATCAAATCCCGGTTTGTCCTGGTATAACCACTGCGAAGCGCCTAGTACAAGAAGGCAAAAGTAAAAAGTGAGCCACTGCGCCCTTGCGGTTTCCCGACTTGTTCGCCGGAGGCGTTCCCGCAGGGTAGCAAGTGGCGTTAGCGACGCAGGAGCGTCACTCTGAAGGAGTCAAAAGGCAAAAGAAAGGAGTTTTTTACTATAGGTTTTTGCCTTCTAATTGCGTGAGCAAACCGGATGATTTTAATTTTCAAAAAAAAGGACAATCTACCATGAATCGTGAAGGACTTTTGCAAGAAACCGTGCAACCAATTGACATTAAAGCTTTTGATGTTGTTGGCTTGGTGGAAGCAATGAGTAAGACAGCTTTTCAAGCTCGAAATTTGGGACGGGCAGCGAAAATTTACGATGCAATGCTGCAAGATAAAGAATGCACGATTATTCTGTGTTTAGCTGGCTCTTTATTTAGTGCTGGACTCAAGGGAATAGTCCACGATTTAATTACTCATAATATGGTAGATGCAATTGTTTCTACCGGAGCTAACATTGTTGACCAAGATTTCTTTGAAGCGTTGGGTTATCGTCATTATGTCGGCGATCCCTTTGCTGATGATGAGGTGCTAAGACAGCAACGCATAGACCGCATATATGACACCTATATTGATGAGGATCAACTGCGGGTATGTGATATGACTATTGCCGAAATCGCCGAAGGTTTAGAGAAACGTCCTTATTCTTCACGGGAATTTATTCAGGAAATGGGGGCTTATTTGGAACGTCGGGGAAACTATGGTCAATCTGTGGTGCAAGCCGCTTATCAACACCAAGTACCAATTTTTGTCCCTGCTTTTAGTGACTGTTCGGCTGGCTTTGGTTTAGTGCATCATCAATGGAATTCCCCAGAATCTCATGTGACGATTGACTCAGTGCGAGACTTTCGGGAGTTGACCCAGTGTAAACTAGCTTCTAATTACACTGGCTTGGTGATGATTGGTGGTGGTGTACCAAAAAACTTCGCCCAGGATACGGTGGTAGCTGCGGAAATGCTGGGATTTGAGACGAGTATGCACAAGTATACAATTCAAGTTACCGTCGCCGATGAGCGGGATGGTGCTTTATCTGGTTCTACCCTTAAAGAGGCTCATTCTTGGGGGAAGGTAGATAAAGCTACTGAACAGATGGTATTTTCTGAGGCGACTGTGGCGTTCCCGTTAATCGCGGGGTATGCATATCATAAGGGGAACTGGCGCGATCGCCAACCGCATCATTTAGCCCAGTTATTCACTAAACCTCAACCCAAGGTAGTAACTGCGTAGAAATTTTCAGGGGGGAAATTTACCCCCCTGTGACAGACAAACAGTAATCTCGAAATATTTTTACCTATAGCGTGGTTTGCTCTCCTTCATTTTGCTGCCAAGATGAAGGAGAGTATTTATCTCTTGTGTTAGATAACACAATTAAGTGTTCAACTTTTGGTATAAATTTTTTATTTTTTTTGTATAACTTTTTGTATCATTGGGAAGACGAGGATTTTGTAAAGTTTTTTTAAGATTGGAGACAAGATAAATAAAGCACAAACACTCTTCTCAAAAAGGCAAGGAATCATGCAAGAAATAAAAGAAGCAAAAGGAAGTCAGGATTTACTCCCAGAAATTAAAGAGCCTTACTATTACGCTGGTACCCGTTGGAGATGGGGCTTTCAACCAAGTGCAGAGATTTGGAACGGACGCTTGGCTATGATTGGCTTCTTTGCAACCGCATTGTTTGAAATCCTTAATAAAGATGGGCTTCTTGGAGGACTGTTCTGGGGATTTTTCTCATAAAAAAATAATATTGCTCTATAATTCTATGTTGCAGAGCAACAAAAATCTCCATCTTTGTGAGAATCGGATTTAGACAAGTATGCAGGATAATGTGCTCCATTCAAGATAGCTAATATCATGGATGGAGCGTATTAAATTTAGTCATGCATCCTCCTGCTTGATATTGCAGTATACTGTTTTAGCACCAGATTTTACTGTGTAAAATGCAGTATATATGTCTAAATTTGGGCTAACTTTAGGGTTATACCTGTGAACTATTCCTAACCCTTTCTAATAACCACTGATACCAACTCTCTAACCCAGTTCCAGTTAACGCTGAAACTTGAAAAACCTGAATTTGAGGATTAACCTGCTGGGCATATTCTATGCAACGCTGAACGTCAAACTGCACATGAGGTAGTAAATCAATTTTAGTAAGAATCATCATCTCACTAGCACGAAATATATGAGGGTATTTTATCGGCTTATCTTCTCCCTCAGTGACAGACAAAGTTACTACTTTGAGGTGTTCTCCTAAATCAAATAAAGCGGGACAAACAAGATTGCCCACATTCTCAATCATTACGACTGAGTTCAAAGGTGGATTTAGTTGTTGTAAGCCCTGTTCTACCATTGCTGCATCTAAATGACAGCTTCTGTGTTAATTTGTACTATTTTACAGCCTGTATCTTGAATTTTTTTAGCATCATTAATCGTTTCTCGATCTCCTTCAATAACGCTAATAGACAACTGATGCTTTAAATCATCAATAGTGCGAGTTAATAGTGTTGTTTTTCCTGAACCAGGAGAACTCATTAGATTTAAAGCAATTATATTGCGACCCTTAAACCATCCCCGATTTTGGGCTGCTATTAAATTATTTTTTGCTAATATATCTTGCTCTAAAGATATAGTTGTACTGTGTACTTGAGCATGAATCTGAGATGCTTCTGAGATGGAATCATGACTGTGAGAATGTGTAACTACAGTGCCATCTGGTAAAGTGTGGGTGTGGATATGATGAGAATCATGATTGTGAGAATGGGCGATCGCTGTATCTTCATGTGAAGTATGAGCATGGTGATGATGCTCATTTTGGGAGCTAATTACTGCTACTTCATTTATTTCAGTGTTGATGATTTTAACTTCAGCATCGTCAGAACAACCACAGGTGACACACATAATTTTTTTCAAGTCTCATGCTTTCAAAAAGCATATCAATTGTCTGATAATGAAAAAGTTTATTAAATACAGATAAAGTAGCAGTATTCAAGGATCTGGGTAATTCCTCTTGCTCTCTATTTTTTCATCTAAGAAGAAGCTGATGTGTAACTTACCATTACTTGGGTCGGTTTCTATTGTTGAACCCACACCGAAAACTTCACGGATTAAAGTAGGTTGTAGTAAATCTTGGGGTGTTCCTACTGCTTTAATTGTTCCATTATTGACAACATAAATGCGATCGCAATAACTAGCAGCCAAATTCAAATCGTGCAACGCTGCAATAGTAGTCACACCCAACCCCTTCACCAGTTCCAAAAGTTCCAACTGATAGCGAATATCAAGGTGATTAGTCGGCTCATCAAGAATCAAAAACCGTGCTTGCTGGGCTATGGCGCGTGCAATCAACACACGCTGTTTTTCTCCACCAGAAAGGGAAATGAAACTACGTTCTGCAAAGTCATTCATTCCCACCTGCACCAAAGCATCGAAGACTATGGAGTGGTCTTTTTCTGTCTCGCGGTCAAATAACCCTTGATGGGCATTACGCCCCATTAATACCATCTCTGCAACAGTAAAATCAAATTCAGTAGATGTTTCCTGCAAAACAACTGCTGTAGCTTGTGCCATTTCACGGGTACTCAAATGCCAGATATTCTTTCCATTGAGAGTTATCAATCCACTATTTGGCTTAAGGACACGATACATACATCTGAGCAAACTTGACTTACCACTACCATTAGGGCCAATCAGCCCGACAAACTCACCCGATGACACTTGCAGATTGATGTCATGCAAAATTTGCTTTCTTTCAATACTCCAGGATAGGTGTTTCACCTCTAACTTCATTTCCCACCTCCTTTACCTTGCATCAACCAAATGAAAAAAGGAGCGCCGAAAAGTGCCGTAATAATACCAATGGGCAGTTCTTCTGGGGCAACAATGGTACGTGCTAAGACATCTGCCCAAATTAAGAAAATTCCGCCCAGCAGCAGACTCACAGGTAACACGCGGCGATGATCTGAGCCGACGAGGAAACGGACGCTGTGAGGAATCATTAGCCCAACGAAACCAATAACACCACTGACAGCAACTATTACACCTGTCAACAGTGAGGTTACTAGGAATAACTGCTTGCGGAAGCGATCGGTGTCAGTTCCCAGAGTGCGAGCCGTTTCTTCACCGATGAGGAGTGCATTTAGCGATCGCGTCTGGAGTAACAAATACCCGATTCCCAAGAACAAAGTCAGCACTGGCAGGATTAAGTTTGTCCACGTTGTTCCCGAAAGTCCTCCCAACAACCAAAACAATACTCGTCGTGTAGCTTCACCACTTCCAGCTTTGATAGCCAAGAAACTCGTTACTGCCTCAAACAGATACGATACTGATACACCAACTAAGATTAAGCGGGTGGAGGAGAGGTGTCCTTGTTGTCGTGCTAAAAAGAAAACAACAATAAATGCTAACAGCGCACCGAGGAAAGCCCCAACAGACAGGGCATACACACCAAAAAATGAGAAAATACCAAATAGGATAACTAAAACAGCACCCACCGACGCGCCAGAGGAAATACCGAGAATAAACGGGTCAGCTAGGGGATTTCGCACCAGTGCTTGCATGATGACACCAACCACTGATAGTCCAGCACCCACAAAAAAAGCCAATAGCACACGTGGAAAGCGGATCAGCCAGACAATTTGAACTTGTGCTTGCGTCCAGTCTCCTGTAATGTTTGGAAACACTTGGGATAAAGCTATTTGCCATACTCTCAAAGGAGGAATAGGCACTGGCCCAATCATCACCGCCAACGTCAGAGAAACCAATAATATCACAACCATTGCTACTATTAGCAGCTTGTAGCGTTGCTGCTTATTTTTTCTCAATTGCTTTGGGAATAGATTTTTCATTATCATAGTTTTGAGTTGCACATAAAAACTGAGGGGGTGATAAACTTACTGTAAAAAATAGCAAGAAATATGAATTAAAAATTTCTTTTACTTTTTATTTTTTGCCTTGTTTAGTCAAATGCAATTGGTAAGGTAAATAAGATGTCTATTTCTTTAACACCTGAACAAATTCAGCGTATCCAGCAGCAACTCCATACAGGTCATTATGCCAGTGCTGCCGAAGTAATCGATCGGGCATTGAAACTCCTAGAAGCCAGCACGGAACAGCCTCGGCGCGGTGAGAAAATGCTTAAAATGTTTGAGGAAACAGGGTTTCTCGGCTCACTACCAGATGCTAATCCAGACCTTTCTAGTAATTATAAATCCATTATTCGTACCGAAATTGGATCGCAACATGATTCTTGCTGATACAGGATTTTTTGTCGCTATCGCTAGTACAAAGGATCGATATCATTCTCTAGCAATTGCTGCCCTGGAAACGATCAATGAGCCAATCATTACTACTTACCCAGTTATCACTGAAATTTGCTACTTACTATTAAGAGAAGCAGGTAGCAAAGTTCCGCCCAGATTTCTCAATAATTTCATTGAAAGCAAAGACTTGACTATATTTAATTTAGAAATTATTCATTTACAGCGAATTGCAGAGTTGATGGAAACCTATAGTGACATACCAATGGATTTTGCTGATGCTTCTTTAGTAGTTCTAGCAGAACATCTTGGAGAAGGGCGAATTCTCAGCAGTGACAGGCGAGATTTTTCGATATATCGGTGGCAGAACAGCCGTCGATTTAGTAATTTGATGTTTGCAGATAGTTAAGAATATTTTCAGGAATTATGAAACAATTTTCTTTAGCATTAGTTATTGGGCATTGATTATTTCTCCCTCATCCGTCTCATCCGCCTGATCGCTTAAACTTCTCTGGATATAAAGCCTCTGCTAACTGCCTCACCCCTGCGACATTCCTAATTCCTGGCATCGTGTAACTAAAGCCCAGAACAATGAATTTATCCTGTTGCACTGCTGTTAGTTGGGAGTAAGCAGGGTGAGATTTAAGTAATCGACGCTTCTCTTCAGCAGATGACCAGTTAGCATCAATCAGAACAATCACATCTGGTTGACGTGCAATCACATCTTCCCAATTAACTGTTACCCATGCTTCTTTTTTTTGAATATCTTTAAATATATTTTCACCACCAGCTAACTCAATAATATGATTGGGCATTCCCCAAGTAGAAACAGTTAGGGGAGGATCTTCAGAATCATACCAAAAAATGCGCTTTTTGGTTGTAACTTTCCCTAGCTTTTTTTGGGTTGCTTGGAGTTGCGATCGCAATTGCACAATTAACTTTTCTGCCCGTTGTTCTACTCTAAAAATCCGCCCTATTTCTCGGATTTCTTGATATAAATTCTCCATCGTTACGCGCTCAGGTCTAAGTTCGGTGCGATCGCATTCAATGGGCAACAAATAAGAAGAAATACCTAGTTTTAGCAACTCTGACTGTGACCCAAGTGCTTCTTTGGCAAAAGCGCTTTCCTCAGTGGAGAAGACAAAATCCGGCTCAACCCCCAAAAAAACTTCCCGTGACGGGTACTTTGGCGCTAATACACGAATTTGGGAATATGCTTGTTGGTACTCTGGCAAAATCGGATTATCGAGATAAGCTGTACCAACCATGTGCTTTTCTAAGCCCAACGCTAGCATCACCTCTGTCGCCGATTGCATCATGGTGACGGCGCGTTGTGGTGGTTGTTTGTAGGTAATTGTCAAATCACAGTTCTTAAGTGTAAATGGTGTATGTTTTGTCGCATTAGAGTTAGTATCATTTAAGCTAGCAAAATTTCCCGCACACCCTGAAACCATTCCCAGCATCAGTACTGCCGAGACTGCAACAAAAGGTTTAAATATCCCGATAAGGCTATGTAATTTACTCACAATTCTCGCTTGAATGCTTTGGGATTAAAACTCAACTGACACTGTTCCCAACACTGTAAACGGCGGCGCAGGGTCAATACCATACCCATCAACCTCATAATATTTAATATTAGAAATATTCTTGAAATTGACTGCAAATCGATAATTTTGCCGCCGATAGAAGATAGAAGCATCAGCTCGTAAATAACTTGGAAGTTTAAACTTATTCGGTAAATCCACCTCCTGTTCGCCCACAAAATACAACCCAGCACCAAATCCTAACCCTTGTAAACTACCACTTTGCAATTCATAACTTGTCCACAATCCAGCGCTATGTTCTGGTACACCAAATAATCTATCTCCTACAGGAATCAGATTATCTTTTGTTACTTTGCCATCAATGTAAGCATAGTTGGCAATCACTTTCCAACCAGGTAATATTTCGCCTGCAATATCTAGTTCAATACCTCGACTACGTTGTTCTCCGGTTTGGATACTGAATACGTCGTTTACTGGGTCTGGTGTCAATACATTCTGTTTGGTAATTTGAAAGAATGCCAAAGTTGCAGAAAGCTTATTGTCAAGAAAATTCTGTTTCACCCCCACTTCAAATTGCTCGGTAGTTTGCGGTTCAAACTGTTCTTCTGTGCGACTTCTAGCTTGAAATTGGGGAGAAAAACCATTAGACCAATTGAAGTAAAGCGAAGTAGCATCACTTGGTTGATATATAATTCCCACTCGCGGCGAAAATCGAGTCTTTGATTGTGTATCGAGAATATCGCCACTCACACGGTCTTGAGTGCTGTAATCATTGAAGTCCAAGCGACCACCTAATAAAACCTTGAAATTAGGTGTAAGTTCAATTAAGTTCTGGGCGAATAAACCGACATTCTCGGAGACAATTTTTCGTCCAAAAGGAGAACCTCCTTCTACAGGAGTAGGAGTCCCACCATATTGCGGGTTAAAAATATCTATTGATAGTTCTAAATCTGGGGCAAAAATATAGCTAAATAAGTTTCGGGCTAAATCTACTCCAAATACTACATTATGGCGAATAGAACCAGTGGAAAACTTGCCAGAAATTTGGTTTTGCAGGGTGATATTTTCGTGTTCCTCATCAGAAGCATAAAAAAGACGGTCTAATGTTCGACGGTCGTCTTGTAAAGAACCAGGAGATACCTGCCTTGCGTCATTCAAATTAGCATTGAGAACATTAAATCCTTGGCGAAATTTCCAGTTGTCGTTAAAATCATGTTCTAATGTATAGGTTAATGAGTTAAATGTTACTTCACCATTGGCAAAGTTAGGTTCTCCTAAAAATCGACTGCGCGGAAGTTGGAGAATTTCTGGCTCAATGGGAAAACCATTATCAAAAACAAAGTTGTATTTTTGGTGTTCGTATTCAAAGGTGAGTTTAGTCCGATCGCCTACTTTGATCTCTACCACAGGCGAGATAAAAAAGCTGTCATACTCGACAAAATCACGAAAACTGTCAGAACTTTCATAGGCGACGTTCAAACGATACAGCACTGATTTATTATCTGTCAGTGGGCCGCTAATATCTAAAGTTGGACGCAAAAAGTTGTAACTTCCATAAGTTACACTAGCGCTGTAATAAGGCTCTGCAAGCGGCTTTTTAGTAGTTGTATTAATAACACCACTTCCTCCTGCATACTGTGTTGGACTACCACCATAAAGTACCGCCGCCGGCCCTTTAAGAATTTCCAACCTCTCGATATTAGCGACATCTCGCGGACTGAAGTAACCATAATCAGGAAAGCCATTGCGTAAAGTTTCAAAATTGGTGAGAAACCCACGCACCCGATATCCTAATGATGACAATCCCCCATATCCCCGTTCTGGTTGTACGCCACTAACGTTATCCGCTAATTCCGAAAGACGTACAACATTTCGGTCTTCAATCACCTGACGAGGAATCACTTGAATTGATTGGGGAATATCCCTAAGTGGTGTATCTGTCCTTGTTGCAGTGCTAGCGTCGGGTACTGAATATGTATCTTCCTCTCCTGTCACTATTAGTTCAATCGGTTCATCTGCATCAGCCGATGGTTGAGTTGGTGGTGTTTCAGTATTAGGTTGAGATGTATCCGGAGCTTGTGGTGTCGAGGATACAACTGGTGTGACAACAAAAATTAAGCCTGTATCGCCATCATCTAACTCGACTTTTGGGCTAACTCCTTCACCCGTTACCGTCACTCGGATAGTATTTGTATCTACATTAGTAACTATTACTTCGCTAATTCCCGCCACAGGCTTGTCTTGACGAAAAGAACTATCACCTGTTAATTGCAGTTGAGCATTAGGGATATTTGCAACAAAGTTGTTGTTTTCGTTCTTAATGGTGGTTTGTAATTTTTCAGATGTAGGAGTTTCTAAGACGATTTCCAATCCGCTAGAAGTTAGGTTCAGGCGCACTCCTGTCACTAGTGTGACTTCAGTCTGTTGATTGGGCTGCGCTAGCCAGTTTTTAACATTGGTGTGAGAAGGTGGAATATCACTCAGTTGGGCAATTTTTGTGACGGGTGGTTCTGCTGACTGTGCTTTTACAGCCTGAGTCCCCAACAGACAAATACCTCCGACAATCCCTAGATAGATCATCTGTCTTAGTTTCAAAATTTTCCTCCACACCACAATACTGATGAAATCAAGACACACCTAATTGCACGCGATCGCAATATGCTTTTACTTTCAACTACTACAATAAATAATTAATAATAATTGTTAGTTATTTTTGTTAGCGAAAGACAACTACACTTTCAAAATGCCATACCAACCTAAACCACTTTTTTCATAATTCTCCTAAAAACAATTATTTTCTCGAAAACTAAGCCTTTGAAAATATAAAAGTGCTAAAATTTAAGTACTTTTATTAAAATATAGTAATATTAATAACTCAAGATTTATTTGAATAAAATATTATTCAATTTGAATTGATAGCCTGTACATAACAATAATTTTTCGCTACTCTCATGTTTGTTTTAAAAGCTTAGAAATTTATTAAATATTGCTATATGTAAGTATTCCTATACTTCAAGAATGGAAGCTAACACAGTTTTGTACAAATGAACCTAGCATTATTAATCCTGAAAAGCTAGGCTTTTAGCCTAAAAAAGGATAGACGCATTTATGCAGCACGTCCCATAGATAGTCTGAAGTTAGCTTTTATTTTCTTTGAATGTTTTATAACTTTTATTTTGCCTAAATTACTTTTATCACAGTTTAGACTATCAGTTTCCTATGAAAAATCTACTTAATATAAGTTATGCAAAATTTGACAACTTGTCCTATTCAGATTTTATTATTTCTGAAATAGAAATAACTTTATATAAACTGCCGTGAAAATATTGCTATGAATAGCTTTTTCCAGTTCAGAATAAAAATATTTATATTAATGAGTGTTTTATAGGCATAATAAAAATGTGATTTTGCCTGGTTTAAATATTGTTTACGCATGGCAAAATGCTTGACAACAGGAAAAAATTAATGATAAATATTTTTATTAAGCTTAAATATAGCTCGACCTAAATTTCACAAAGCTGTGACGTTAAGGCATACTTTGTCTGAATTGGTTGTGCTGTTAAATTTTAGACTCGTAAATAAAAAACTTTTTTCTCAAAAAAATACGGTATTGGCTAATACACTGAAATTTTCAATAAATAAAGGAGCGTTGCTGAATCAGGGGATGAAATTCCATGTACTCAAATCTAAAACTCCTTATCTTCTCTGCGCCTGGAGCGCCACCCTGGGGCAAGCCCTTCGGGTTCGGGGGTGACGCTCCTAACGTCGCTAACGCTGCGCTAACGCAATCGACGGGAACCGCCAAGACTGCGACCCCCTCACCGCAAAGCGTCTACTGCGTGAGACAAATCATTCCGCATTTATGCAACGCCAATAAAGGCTTAGAACGCGATGGCGTAACCGCCCAGCGTAGCCGATCGCACTTAACTCAACCAGTGAGTTTGGCTCCACGTAGATACTTGTATAAATGGAGTGGCATTAATGGGCAAAAACCTTTGGGAGCTACCGAGGGAATTCACCTCGTTGGTTGAAGTTCTCCATTGGAGAGCGCTTCTGACACCTGAGCAAAAGGCTTATTCTTTTCTGCTGGACGGAGAAGTAGAAGCATCGAATTTGACTTATGGAGAACTAGATCGCCAAGCTCAAACCATTGCTGCCCGACTTCAAAGTTGTGGAGTCAAAAGTGGAGAGCGTGGACTACTGCTCTACCCATCTGGTTTAGAATTCATTGCTGCGTTTTTCGGATGTCTGTATGCTGGGGTAATTGCAGTCCCGGCTTATCCACCCCGGCCGAACCAATCCCTGTCCCGACTCCAGGCTGTTGTGGCAGATGCACAGGCAACAATCGCCCTGACTACTACAACTGTCTTTGCCAATATTGAGCGACAATTCGCCCAAGATCCGAATTTACAAGCATTGCGGTTGCTGACTACTGATAACATTACTACCGACTTAGCAGATTCATGGCAGCAGCCATCTATAAATAGCGATCGCCTTGCCTTTTTGCAGTATACTTCCGGCTCTACGGGTACACCTAAAGGCGTAATGGTAAGTCATGGGAATTTGCTACATAACGAACTTGTAATTAAACAGGCGATGCAGCACACAGAAAATACCCTTTTCGTGGGTTGGCTGCCCCTGTTTCATGACATGGGTTTAGTCGGGAATCTGCTCCAGCCCTTGTACTTGGGGATACCGTGCATACTCATGCCTCCTGTGGCATTTCTGCAAAAACCCTTGCGCTGGCTACAGGCAATTTCCCAATATCAAGCAACAACTAGCGGTGGTCCCAATTTTGCCTATGACCTGTGTGTTCGCAAAATTACGCCCGAACAACGGGCCACCCTGGATTTGAGTAGCTGGGAAATTGCTTTTAACGGCGCTGAACCGATTCGGAAAGAAACTTTAGAGCAGTTTAGCGCTACCTTTGCTGAATGTGGCTTCCGGCGTGAAAGTTTCTATCCTTGTTACGGGATGGCAGAAACAACGCTGATGGTAACTGGTGGTAGCAAATTACTTGCACCTGTGTTGTTGCCAGTTCAGTCGGCGGCACTACTGCAAAATCAAATAGTTCCAGCCAGTGGAAAAGCAGGGGAGCAGGGGAGCAAGGGAGCAGGGGAGAAAAACCACCCACAAGGGGTAGGGCTTCAGCCAAGGGAGCAGGTGAGTAAGGGAGATATCGCCCACAAGGAGCGAGGCTTTGAACCTTATCCTTTTCGTCAAAATGAAGCTGGCATACAGACTATAGTCGGTTGTGGCCATGCTTTACAAGATTTAAAGATTGCCATAGTTCATCCTGAGACTCTAACCCTTTGCCAGCCTAGTGAGGTGGGTGAAATTTGGGTTGCAGGGCCAAGCGTCACCCAAGGCTACTGGAATCAGCCAGAGCAAACTGACTATACATTCCGAGCCTACCTTAAGGATACTCAAGACGGGCCTTTTCTACGGACAGGAGACTTGGGCTTTTTGCAGGAAGGAGAGCTATTTGTCACTGGTCGCCTGAAGGATTTGATTATTATCCGGGGTCGCAATCATTACCCGCAAGACATTGAATGGTCAGTAGAACAAAGCCACCCATCACTACAACCTAGCGGTGGTGCAGCCTTTACAATTGATGTTGCTGGGGAAGAGAGATTAGTTATTGTTCAAGAAGTTAATCGCAGTTTTCTACGGAACTTGGCGACTGAGGAAGTCATTAAGGCTATCCGTCAAGCAGTAGTAGAAGAACATGAACTGCAAGTTTATGCAGTGTTACTCCTCAAACCAGGTAGTATCCCCAAAACTTCTAGTGGTAAAATTCAGCGCCATGCTTGTCGTACTAGTTTTTTGGCTGGAAGTTGGGAAAATGTGGCTAGCAGCGTTTTAGAAGAATCTCATACTACAGTCAATACAGTCAGCCTCACTCATGCAGCCGTCCTCGCATTAGAACCACAAGAGCGTCAGTTACAGTTAACTTGTTATCTTCAGCAGGAAGTAGCTCAGGTTCTCAAACTAGTTTCTTGCCAAGTCAACCCACAGCAACCGTTGAATACTGTGGGACTCGATTCGTTAATGGCAATAGAACTCCAGCACGCCATTGAAACTAATTTGGGTGTAGTCTTACCGATGACTAACTTTCTGGGGGGTTCCAGTATTAACCAACTAGCAACCGTAGTGCTTGCTCAGTTAACAAATGTTTCTTCTGTCCCAAAAAGCGCTCCAGCCGAAGTTAATGAGACTGTCACTGAGTCCCCTCTTTCCTACGGTCAACAGGCTTTGTACTTTTTACACCAGCTAGCACCAGAGAGTCCTGCTTACAACATTGCTAATGCTCTGCGTATTCATGGCGAGCTTGATATTTCTGCATTGCATCGAGCATTTCAGACTTTAGTGGAACGCCATGCAATTCTGGGCGCGACTTTCCCAAATGTTGACGGACATCCTATACAGCGAGTGCATAAGCACGTAGAGGTTTGCTGGCAACACGAAGATGCTGCAACATGGGATGAGGAATTTTTGAGCGATCGCCTGCTTAAAGCAGCATACCATCCCTTCAATCTTGAGCAAGGCCCCCTCATGCGGGTGAGTCTGTTCGCTCGTTCACAAACAGAACACATTCTTTTACTTGTTGTCCACCACATCGTCGCCGACTTCTGGAGCCTCACCGTCTTGGTGGATGAGTTAGGAACACTGTACCAGAGCAACAAAAACAATACATCGGTGACTCTACCTCCTTTGGTCTGGCAGTACACCGACTATGTACGAGAACAGGCTCTAATGCTAGCGAGTCCAGAAGGCGATCGCCTGTGGGACTACTGGCAAAAGCAGTTGGCAGGAGAGTTATCTATATTAAATTTGCCAACTGACCATCCGCGTCCAGCCATTCAAACCTATCAAGGAGCTTCCTTTGGCTATCAGTTGAGTAGAGAATTAACTCAAAAGCTACAAAACTTCAGCCGCCAACGTGGAGTTACTCTCTACATGACCTTGCTAGCAGCCTTTCAAGTGCTACTTTATCGCTACACAGGTCAAGCAGACTTTCTAGTAGGTTCCCCCACAACAGGCAGAAGTCGAACTGATACAGCAGGAGTAGTAGGGTATTTTGTCAATCCGGTAGTATTGCGATGCCTGCGGCGGGCGGGTACGCCTACGCCTTTGGCATACGCGCAATTGCCTTTATCACAAAATCCCACCTTTGATGAGTTTCTCATTCAAGTACGTTCCTGTGTGCTGGATGCTTTCGATCGCCAGGACTACCCCTTTGCCCGACTGGTTGAGCAATTACAACCAGTCAGAGATCCCAGCCGTTCGCCCTTATTTCAAGTGATGTTTGTCTTGCACAAAGCCCACCTGCTCAATGAATCAGGTTTGGCGGCCTTTGCTTTAGGGGAAACAGGAGCAAAGATAAAATTAGGAGAACTAGAGCTAGAGTCCCTAGCCCTCGAACAACGAATTGCTCAGTTCGACCTCAATCTCGTCATGGCTGAGGTGGATGAAACCCTATCTGCTTCTTGGCAATACAACACAGACTTATTCGATGCTGCCACTATTGCGCGGATGGCTGGTCATTTTCAGACCTTGCTAGAAGGTATTGTTGCTGACTCACAGCAGCACATCTCACTTCTACCACTCCTCACGGAATTAGAACAGCAACAATTATTAGTCGAGTGGAATACTACCCAAGTAGATTATGCTAGCAAACCTTGTCTCCATCAACAATTTGAGGCTCAGGTAGAGCAGACACCAGATGCAGTGGCGGTAGTGTTTGAAACAGAAGAACTCACATACATCGAGTTGAATCGACGAGCCAACCAATTAGCACATTATCTGCAAACTCTGGGAGTAGAACCGGAAGTGTTGGTTGGCATTTGTCTAGAGCGATCGCTCTTAATGGTAGTGAGTATCTTGGCGACTCTCAAAGCTGGAGGAGGTTACGTTCCTCTAGATCCCTCCTATCCTCAAGAACGTCTGGCTTTCATGGTGGAAAATGCTCAGGTTTCAGTGTTGCTGACTCAAGAGAAATTCCTTGCAGCTTTGCCTGAACATGGGGCGCAAGTGGTATTGGTGGACAAAAACCATGAGGTTTGGGCTAGTGAAAGTGGAGACAATCCAGTTAGCCAGGTGACAACTGATAATTTAGCTTATGTGATTTACACCTCCGGCTCCACTGGCAAACCAAAGGGGGTGATGAACATTCATAGAGGAATTTGCAATCGTCTATCTTGGATGCAGGAAACTTATCAACTGACAATGGTAGATAAAGTGTTGCAAAAAACACCGTTCAGTTTTGATGTCTCCATTTGGGAATTCTTTTGGCCTTTGACTACCGGAGCGCGTTTAGTGGTAGCTCGTCCAGGAGGTCATCAAGATAGCACCTACCTTGTTCAGATGATTGCCCAAGAACAGATCACCACGTTGCATTTTGTTCCCTCCATGTTGCAAGTATTTCTTGAGGAACCTGGACTTGAGGTGTGTAAGTGCTTGAGGCAGGTGATGTGTAGTGGTGAAGCACTACCTTTGAAACTACAAGAACGATTTTTTGAGCGTTTGGATGCAGACTTACATAATTTGTACGGGCCAACGGAAGCTGCGATCGATGTCACATTCTGGGCTTGTGAACGTGAGAGTCGTAAGCATACTGTTCCCATTGGTCGCCCCATTGCCAATACGCAAATATATTTGCTAGATAATCACTTGCAACCAGTACCTATTGGCGTACCTGGGGAACTACACATTGGGGGTGTGGGTTTAGCGCGGGGTTATCTGCATCAACCAGAGTTAACAGATATTAAATTCATTGCCAACCCGTTTAAAAGAAGTAGGGGAGCAGGGGAGCAGGGGAGCAGGGGAGCGAATGAAGATCAATCTGGATTTGATCGCTTATACAAAACTGGGGATTTGGCACGTTATCTGAGCGATCGCAACATTGAATATCTCGGACGACTCGACGATCAAGTTAAATTGCGGGGGTTCCGGATTGAGCTAGGAGAAATTGAAGCGGTACTGAGTCAACACCCAGCATTGCGGGAAGTTGTTGTTTTGATGAGAGAAATTGAGAAGAGGGAACAGAACCGAGATTTCACACCACTGGTTGACGTAGAAAATTCATCAACAATTACTGGTTTGCGTCGCTTACTCAAAGGAGAATTAGCTAATTCTCAGGCAGATTTCAGAAATCAGCAATTAGTTGCTTATTGCGTCACCCGTCATCAACCAGCACCCACTACTAGCGAATTGCGTCGCTTTCTCTTAGAGAAGCTTCCTGATTACATGGTTCCGGCGGCTTTCGTCATACTGGATGCACTGCCTTTAACGCCGAATGGTAAGGTAGACCGACAGTCTTTACCAATTCCTGGTAAAGTCAGACCTGAATTGGAAAAAGCTTTCGTAGCACCTCGTACTCCTATAGAAAAGGCATTGGCAGAGGTTTGGGCAGAGGTGCTGAACATTGAACAAGTGGGCATTCACGACAACTTTTTTGAGTTGGGAGGAGATTCGATTCGCAGTATCCAAGTGCTAGCTAGAGCCACTGCAAAAGGTTTAAGCTTCTCCTTAGCGCAGATTTTCCAGCATCAGACTATCGACTCGCTGGCACGAGAAATTACTTTTGTTGAACCCAGTGCTTTAATAACTCAAAAAACAGAGCCATTTAGCCTGATTTCCCAGACAGAACGGCAAAAGCTACCCAAAGATGTAGAAGATGCTTATCCTTTAGCTAGGGTTCAGGCTGGGGTGATTTTTCACACTCAGTCCATGCCTGATGAGCCGATGTACCATGATATTTTCCTTTACAATTTGCAAGTTCGTCTAGACATTGAATTGTTTCAAAAAGCTCTACAGCACGTTGTCGATCGCCATGCTATCCTGCGGACATCTTTCGATCTGACTAACTTTAGCGAACCCTTACAGTTGGTTCATCAACAAGTTACTGCTCCCTTTCATGTCGAGGACTTGCGCGATTTCTCGCCACAACAACAACAAGCACTTTCCACCTGGATAAAAGCTGAAAAACGACGAAATTTTGATTGGTCTTCTCCACCATTTATTCGCTTTTTCATTCACCGCCTTACAGAGCAGTCTTTTTATCTCACCTTTAGCTGTCACACTTCTATTCTTGATGGTTGGAGCAAAGCTTGTTTGCTGACAGAATTGCTACATGATTATTATGCTCTGCTCAACGGTAAAAGCAAAGCCATTGAACCAGCCCCAGCTATAACTTATAGAGATTTTGTTGCTTTGGAGCGTGCAACATTGCAATCCTCCGACTCTCAAGATTTTTGGAGGCAAAAATTAGCAGGTTGTGTAACCACGAGAATAGCCCGTTGGAAGGTGACTCATCACAGCACAAATACCCCGGAAATTGGCTTTTTAGATGTCCCCATCTCCTCAGAACTTTCTGAGAAATTGCAAAAACTAGCCCGGTTAGCAGAAGTCCCCCTGAAAAACGTGTTGTTAGCTGCACATATCAGGGTGATGAGTTTGTTGAGTGGTGAGAGTGATATCCTCACGGGGCTGGAGTCGAATGGTCGATTGGAAGCAGCTGACGGAGAAAAAACTCTGGGAATCCATTTGAATACGGTTCCCTTGCGTTTGCAGCTGACGGGGGGAACTTGGCTAGAGTTGGTGCAGCAGGTTTTTGCAGCTGAACGAGAGTTGTTGCCCTTCAGACGTTATCCTTACGCAGATTTACATCAACTTGTTGGTCGTCAGGCTCTCCAGCCCCTAGTTGAAACTGTTTTTAATTATACTAACTTTCATGTTTATGAGAGTCTGCAAAGTCTCGAAGATTTGGAAGTTTTAGGGGCTAGGGGTTTTGGTGAAACTCATTTTACCTTGCGGTCTGAGTTTAATCTCAATCATGCCTCAGATTGTATCCAACTCGATTTAGAGTGTGACTTGACACAGATAACTCATGCCCAGTTAGAGACTATTGGCACTTATTTTCAAGAAACACTAACAGCAATGTCTTCACAGCCGTTAGCACGTTACGAGTCTCAATGCCTTTTGGGCGATCGCCAACGACAGATATTGCTTACAGAATGGAATAACACTGCCACCAGATATCCCCAAGACTGCTGTATCCATCAACACTTTGAGGCTATGGCAGCACAAAATCCCGATGCGATCGCCATCGTCTTTGCAGGTGAAAAACTCAGTTACCAACAGCTAAATCATCGGGCTAATGCCCTGGCTCATTACTTGCAGCGTCTAGGAGTAACTGCCGATGTGCCAGTGGCTCTATGTGTCGAGCGTTCCTTAGAGATGATAGTGGGAATTTTGGGAATTCTCAAGGCAGGAGGAGCCTACGTACCTTTAGACCCAACCTATCCCCAAGAAAACCTCGCTTTTATACTGGAAGATGCTCAAGTGCCAGTTTTATTGACTCAGGCACGGCTAGTAGCAAACTTACCTACCCACACAGCCCAAATTGTCTGCCTAGACTCAGACTGGCAGATCATAGCGCAGGAGAGTCCAGAAAACCCCACTGCTACAAGCACATTAGAAAACTTAGCCTACATTATTTACACATCAGGCTCCACAGGTCAACCGAAGGGAGTACTCGTAACCCAGCAAAACTTAGCCCATTCCACCTTGGCGCGGATTACTTATTACTCAGAACCCGTTACCAGTTTCTTATTGATTCCCTCTTTTGCTTTTGATAGTTCAGTCGGCTCCATATTTTGGACATTATGTCAAGCAGGTAAACTAGTACTGTTAACTGACGGTTCCCAGAGAGATATTTGGCAATTAGCCAAGGTGATTGTTCAACATCAAGTTTCACACTGGTTAAGTGTTCCCTCACTTTACAACACCCTACTCGCTACTATAGACCCAGCACAACTTGTCTCATTGCACACAGTTATTGTTGCTGGGGAATCTTGTTCTACAGAGTTGGTTGAACGCCATCGTCAACTACTGCCCGATACATCCTTATTTAATGAATATGGCCCAACAGAAGCCACAGTTTGGAGCAGTGTATACAATTGTCAAAATTATGATTTAAACAATCCTGTTCCTATTGGTCGTCCCATTGCTAATACTCAGATATATATACTAGATTCTCATCTGCAACCAGTACCAATTGGAGTTCCTGGTGAAATTTGTATTGGTGGCTTGGGTGTAGCTAACGGCTATCTCAATCGTCCAGAACTAACCACCCAAAAGTTTATTCCTAACCCGTTTAAAAATTCAAAATCAGAACGTCTTTACAAAACTGGGGATTTAGCGCGTTACCTTCCAGACGGTAACATCGAGTTTTTGGGACGTATCGATCGCCAGGTGAAGATTCGCGGGTATCGGATTGAACTAACGGCGATTGAGGCAATTTTACTTCAACATCCTGTTGTTCGGGAAGCAGCGGTCATACTTCGAGAAGAGGAATCAGGTAGCAAACGCTTAGTAGCCTACGTAGTACCACAGCAAAAACCTGCACCTGCGACCAATGAATTGCGGAGTTTCTTGCAGCAGAAATTACCGGAATACATGATTCCTAATGTCTTTGTTGTCTTAGAAGAATTGCCATTGACTCCAAGTGGAAAGGTCGATCGCCGCCATTTGCCTGCACCTGAGCAAGTACAATCCGAAGAGGTAAAAATGGCTCAACTTCTAAGCATATTGGAAACACTTTCAGAAGAAGAAGTGAAAGTAATGCTTGCCAACAATCAATTATCTATGCAACGCCAGTAAATATTTATTTTGTTTGGAGTAAATCAACAGTGAGCGACGAGCTTTTAAAACGTATTGAACAGCTTTCATCAGAAAAGCGCGAACTTCTGGCAATGCTGATGCAGAAAGAAGGTATAGCAAGGCAAACTATTTACGTAGCACCCCGCACGCCAGTGGAAGAAGTGCTAGCCACAATCTGGAGCCAGGTTCTGGGAATTCCACAGGTAGGCATTTACGACAACTTTTTAGAATTGGGAGGTGATTCAATTGGGAGTATTCAAGTTGTAGCTAAAGCTTATGAAGCAGGCTTAAAATTCACAACAAATCAGCTATTTGAATATTTAACTATTGCAGAGTTAGCAATGATTGTGGAGACAATTGCAGTTGCACAGGAGGAATTGCCGCCGAATACTCATTTTGTGTCTACCGATACGCTCAACTTCAAACCTTCAGACTTTCCAGAAGCTGAGTTAACTCAGGAAGAACTAAATAAGCTTTTTATGAACAACAACAAGTAGAAATTTCACTGTATGGAAGCCAAAAATATAGAGGACATTTATACACTCTCGCCTACTCAACAGGGTATGCTGTTTCACATCCTCTCTGCTCCAGATTCCAAGATGTATTTTGAGCAGACGCTATGTACCTTGCATGGCACTCTCAATGTCTCAGCTTTTGAGCAGGCTTGGCAGCAAGTGGTAAACCGACATCCGAGCTTGAGGACAGCTTTTGTATGGCAAGGTCTGAACCAGCCAGTTCAAATAGTACACCAACAACCTAGACTGCTGATACAGCACTATGATTGGTGTCAGCTTTCAATTGCTGAACAGGAAGCGCAACTACAAAGTTACCTGGAAGCAGACCAAAAAATTGGCTTTGATTTGGCTCAACCACCCTTAATGCGGCTTGCTTTAATTCAAACTGACGCGAACACTTACCAATTTATCTGGAGTATTTGTCATCTAGTGTTGGATGGGTGGTCTACTAACATCATTATGAAAGAATTTTTTGCCTTCTATAAAGCACTTTGCCAAGACCAAAGTCTCCACTTACAACCAAGCCGTCCTTATCGGGATTACATTGCTTGGCTTAAGCAGCAGGATTTATCACAAGCAGAGGTATTTTGGCGAAAAAGTCTTCAGGGCTTCACAACATCAACTCCTTTAGCAGCAGACTGGAGAATTGATGCTTACCCCAATCGCCACCAAGATTCCGGTCAACAGCAAATCCAACTGTCGCTAGTAACTACAGAAGCACTTAAATCTCTGGCGCGACAACATCATTTGACGCTGAACATCTTGGTACAAGGAATTTGGGCTTTACTGTTGAGTTATTACAGTGGTGAAGCAGATGTAGTTTACGGAACCGTTGTGTCTGGTCGTCCGCCCACTCTACCAGGGGTTTCCTCGATGGTAGGACTTTTTATCAATACCCTACCAATGCGCGTATTGGTGTCTGGTGAAGCTTTGCTTTTGTCTTGGCTTAAGGAACTCCAACTCCAGCAGCTTAGTATGCGTCGATATGAGTATACTCCTTTAGTGCAAATTCAGAATTGGAGTGAAGTACCCTCAAGTATGCCTTTGTTCGAGAGTATTTTAGTATTTGAAACCTCGACAGCAAGTATTTCTAGCCTACCTATAGAAAACTTGAGGATTGACAATGTTCGTTCCTTGATTAACTCTAACTATTCTCTTGTGCTGATGGTGACACTAGGAACAGAGCTATCGCTAAATATATCCTATGATTTACAATGCTTCAAATCTATAGCGATCGCCAAAATAATGAAAATTTTTGAACTACTTATCAATAGTATACTCGCAGAACCTAATACTCAATTAGGAAGTTTAATAAACATAATTAATGAGCTTGAAAGTCAAGAACAAACCTTAAATATCAAAGAACGTAGAAATTTCATAATTAACAAGCTAAAAACTTGCCAGCCTAAACCAATCAAATTATCAGTTGATTAATAAAAACAGATAATGTAATTAAATAAACTACAAAACTAAGAAAAACTTTTACATTTTTATCACAAAATTTTAATTAATACATCATTTATGTCTTCTAAAAAATCAGATTCAAATTATGATTATTTTGCTCAAGAATATAACGAAGTCTACGCTCAGATACTTAGCGAACAAACAATACAAATTTTAGAAAAGTTACTGTTAGTGCATCTTCCCAAAGCAGCTAATATTCTTGACCTTTGTTGTGGTACAGGACAATTGGCACAAAAGTTATTAATCAAAGGTTATCAAATAACTGGACTTGACAGATCTGAGTCAATGTTGAATTATGCTCGATCCAATGCAACTGAAGGCAAATTCATATTGTGTGATGCACAATCCTTTGAACTACCACCCATATTTGATGCAGTTATTTCAATGTATGCCCTTAACTATGTCATGAACTTAGAAGAATTAATGAGCGTGTTTCGGAACGTCAATACAGCCTTAAAAACAAATGGAATATTTATTTTCAACCTGCGCTTAGAAGAGGATTTTAAATCATATTGGGATAATTCTACTACTCGCGTTGTTAGAGATGATTATGCCTGGATTAGTCAAAAGAGCTATAATTCAGAAGAAAAAATTGGTCAAATTCAAATAACTGGTTTTCAATTGATAGAAAAAGAATGGAAACCGTTAGAACAAATTATTTTAGAAAAAACTTATTCTCGTGCAGAAGTTCTGTCAGCCCTGGAAAAAGTGGGTTTCAGGCAAGTAAGCGTCCATGAAGAAAAACACGATGCTGTATTTCAAGAAAGGTCTGAATATACATACTTTGTTAGTTATAAATAATTTATGAAAAAGTTAACTTAATTGTAATTTATCAATTATCAAAAAATTATAGATTAGTTAAGTATAGGTGGCATTAAATTTCAATTATACATTTTGACTGAGCAAAAAATTATAGTCGAACCAAACTAGATCGGTGAGTCAAACAAATGCAGACTAACATTATTGAAGGCTTTCAGATATCACCTCACCAGAAACATCTCTGGTTATTACAGCAAGATACTGTGACTTATCGCGCTCAATTAGTTCTTTTAATAGAAGGTATTATCAAGGTCAATTTACTAAAAGAAGCTTTATATCAGCTAGTAAAACGACATGAGATTCTTCGTACCAATTTTCAGACATCACCTAAGATGAAAACTCCAATTCAGGTAATAAACGATATTAGTAGCCTATCTTTGCAGGAGTTAAATTTGAGTGATTTGGAAATTGAGCAACAAAACACCAGAATTGAAGAACTTTTTGTAGAAGAGGGACAGCATAATTTTGATTTTGAAAAAGATTCTTTTTTGCGTTTCGTTTTAGCTACTCTGTCAACGCAAAAATATGCTTTGTTTATCACTCTCCCTGCTTTATGTGCCGATGCTTGGACACTCCAAAATATTTGCAAAGAAATTGCCTCTCTCTACGATACATACCAAAATAATTTAGAAAAAACGTCCGAACCACTGATTCAATACGTCCAATTTTCTGAATGGCAAAATGAAATTATTAAATTAGCGGATGCCAAAATAGGAATAGAATATTGGCGTAAAAAGAATATTTTTGATTTTTATAGAGTTACGCTTCCTTTTGAAAATCAGCTTGTTGAACAACCGGAATTTAAACCTCGATTTTTAACCTTAACGATTCCCCACGATGTGGTGACAAAAATTCAGACCATTGCCCAAAAACATGAGACTTCACTATCTGTATTCTTGCTAAATTGTTGGTTAGTCTTACTTTGGCGTTTAACTGGACAGTCAAATATGATAGTTGGTACGGCCGACAACGGTCGGATATGTGAAGAACTTGAGGGTGCGGTGGGACTTTTAGCAAAATACTTACCCGTTCATTGTTATCTGGAAGAAAACATTCAATTTAGTAAAAATCTACGGCAAGTTGATGAATTAATACGTGAGGTTGCTCAATGGCAAGAGTACTTTACTTGGCAGTCAACAGTGGGAGAGACAGAGAATGTTGAGAAACCAACATTTTTACCATTTTGTTTTGATTTTATACAACAGTCTGTAAAGTGTTCTGCTGGCAACGTATCATTTGAAATTTATAAGCAGTACAGTTGCATTGACCGATTTAAAGTAAAACTCTCCTGTATTAAAAAAGAAAAGGATATTATTGCAGAGTTTCACTACGATTCTAAATTATTCTCGACCGAAAACATCAATTATTTAGCAAGACAATTTCACACCTTGTTAAAGAGCGTTCTAAATAATCCAGAAAAATCAATTGGCAATTTAGAGATTCTCAGCGATGTTGAGCGAGAACGAGTGCTTGTCGAATTTAACAATACGAGAAGAGATTATGTTAACGACAAGTGTATCCAACAATTATTTGAGGAACAGGTAGAACGTACTCCAAAAAATGTAGCGGTAGTATTTAAAAATCAGCAACTAACTTACCGAGAACTGAACGCTAAGGCAAATCAACTAGCACATCGTCTTCAAGCTTTGGGAGTTGAACCCGATGTATTAGTGGGGGTTTGCGTAGAACGCTCTTGCGAAATGCTAGTAGGTATACTAGGCATTCTCAAAGCTGGAGGAGCATACGTACCAATCGATCCATCCTATCCCAACCAACGATTGAGTTATATGCTTGCAGATTCTCAGGTATCAATAATATTGACCCAAGAACGATTGGTGAAAAATTTACCTGATGTTGGAGCGTCGGTGCTTTGCTTAGATACTCTTTGGGATGTAATTGCTCAAGAAAGTGATGAGAATCCCAAAAATGAAGTGAAGACTGATAATTTGGCTTACTTAATTTATACTTCTGGCTCTACAGGACAACCCAAAGGAGTGCAGGTTACGCATCAAAACTTAGTTCACTCCACGACTGCTCGAATTTATTATTATGAACAACCTATAATAGGCTTTATCTTAACTTCGTCTTTTGCCTTTGATAGTTCTGTTGCAGTGATTTTTTGGACACTTTGTCAAGGTGGTTTTGTCTCCGTTTTACCGGAAAATGGGCAATTAGATATTAAACAGATTATAGAGGCAATCGCTCAACAAGAAATTTCTCATTTATTATGTCTGCCGTCTCTCTACAAGCTGATTTTAGAACAAGCGCGATCGCAGCAACTACTTAGCCTCAAAACCGTAATTGTCGCTGGAGAATCTTGTTCAAAGGAACTTGTTAAGCAACATCGTGAATTATTGCCGCAAGTAAGCTTATTTAATGAGTATGGCCCCACAGAAGCAACAGTTTGGAGTAGTGTCTACAATTGTCAAAATCATGATTTAAATAATTCTGTTCCTATTGGTCGTCCCATTGCCAACACTCAGATTTATTTACTAAATTCTCATCTCCAACCAGTACCAATTGGAGTTCCTGGTGAAATTTATATTGGTGGTTTGGGTGTAGCTAAAGGCTATCTTAATCGCCCAGAACTAACTGCCCAAAAGTTTATTCCTAATCCATTTAGCGATGAACCAAACGCACGCCTCTATAAAACTGGAGATTTAGGGCGTTATCTTGCAGATGGAAACATTGAGTTTCTCGGTCGTCTCGATCGCCAGGTTAAGATTCGCGGGTATCGGATTGAGCTACCTGAAATTGAAGCCGTTCTGAATCAACACCCAGCTGTACAAGAAGCGATCGCTATCGCCCAAGAAGATATCGATGCTCACCCCCGTTTAATAGCATATATTGTCCCAAAAAAAGAGCAAGTACCCACAGTTGATGATTTGCGTAGCTTCTTGAAAAATTTGTTGCCAGAGTATATGCTTCCTTCGGTGTTCGTGATGCTGAAGGCGCTACCACGAACTCCCAATGGCAAAGTAGACCGTCAAGCGCTTCCGATTCCCGACCAAGAAAGACCAAATCTGGAAGCAGTATTTGTCCCACCTAGCACTGCGATCGAAGTAGCACTGGCAGAGATTTGGACACAAGTTCTGAATGTAGAAAAAGTGGGCATTCACGACAATTTTTTAAAGTTAGGAGGAGACTCACTTCGCAGCATTCAAGTATTATCTAGAGCTAATGACCGAGGATTAAGTTTTTCTTTGCAAGAGTTTATTCAACATCCTACAATTCACGAACTTTCTCAAGTGATAAAAACAAATGAAGAACTGCGGATACCCGCAATAAAGCCAGTGTCTCGTGACCAATACCGGATTTAAACGCAAAGGTGAGGCAGCGCGTTGGGCGGCTCTGCCGACTTGAAGCGACTGCCGTCGCAAAGGTAAACGCAAAGGGGCGCAGAGAATTCACGACCCCTTAAAAGCGTTAAACATTATACCTCTCAAACTCTTATTACTCTGTGTTCTCTGTGCCTCTGCGGTTCGATTTTTCCTTACCTGTGCGTAAGTCCTATATCTATAGAACTAATCTAAAATCCAAAATCGAATGACAGAAAAACTATTTATTTTTCCTACATCTTTTGCCCAACAACGTCTGTGGTTTTTGCATCAGCTAGAGGCGAATAGCTCAGTGTATAACCTTCCTTATGCGTTGCGAATAAGTGGTAATTTGAAAATAGAAGCTTTGCAACAAGCTTTTGAAGCGATCGCAAATCGTCACGAAATTTTGCGTACTACCTTTACCACAGTGGATGGAAATCCGGTACAAGTCATTGCCAAAAGCCGCTCGATAGTCATACCTGTAGTAAATCTCAGTGAATGGTCGGAAGTAGACCGCGCCGCCCAAATCCAGCGACTAATTACCAAGGAGGCAGAATACTCCTTTGATCTGGCACAGGATTCTTTAATGCGTGTCACTTTGCTACAATTAGGCGAGAAAGAATATCTACTGTTGCTAACGCTACATCACATCATCTTTGATGGTTGGTCAATTGGGGTTTTCATCAAAGAATTGACAACACTCTACAAAGCCTTTTCTACTGGGACTGCTTCACCACTTCCCGAACTGCCCATACAGTACGCTGATTATGCTATCTGGCAACAAGAGTGGCTGCAAGGGATGGTACTTCAAACTCATTTGGACTACTGGAAACAACAGCTAGCCGGTTCCCTACCTGTCTTAGAACTGCCCACAGACCGTCCAAGATTAGCAGTCCAGAACTTTCAAGGTGCAACCGAGTCTTTTTCATTGTCTTCTGATTTATCTCAGGCACTCAAGCACATTAGCCAGCAAGCAGGAATCACTTTGTTTATGACTCTGCTAGCAGCATTCAAAACATTACTCTACCGCTATACAGGAGAAGGAGACATCATTGTAGGTTCACCTACTGCTAACCGCAATCACACGGAAATCGAAGGATTGATCGGTTTTTTTGTTAACACTCTTGTTTTACGTACCTACCTTGGAGATAACCCTAGTTTTCGGCAGTTGCTTTTAAGAGTACAGCAGGTAACTTCGGGGGCATTTGACCATCAAGACTTGCCGTTCGAGAAGCTGGTAGAAGAAATGCAGCCGGAGCGCAGCCTCAGCCATACGCCACTGTTCCAGGTGATGTTTGTCCTGCAAAATGCACCGATGCCACCCTTGGAGTTGCCAGAACTGATCCTGAATCCTGTGATGGTGGACACTAAGACAGCCAAGGTTGACCTGTCTCTATCGATGACAGATACGCCGCAGGGATTAATAGGGAATTTAGAATACAACACTGACTTGTTTGAAGCAGCCACTATTAAGAGAATGGTGGGGCATTTCCAGACAATGCTGGAAAGTATTGTAGTGAATCCTGACCAGAGTCTCAGTGATTTGCCAATCTTGACAGAAACAGAACGGCAGACTCTATTGGTAGAGTGGAACAGCACAAAAACAGAAAATTTGCAATATTTGTGCATTCATGAGTTGTTTGAAATTCAAGTAGAGCAAACACCGGATGCCGTTGCAGTCGTGTTTGAAGGGCAACAGTTAACTTATCGGCAACTGAACGCCAAGGCAAATCAGCTAGCGCGTTACTTGCATTCCCTTGGTGTTAAATCAGAGGTGCTGGTGGGTATTTGTGTAGAGCGATCGCTTTTAATGATTATAGGGTTGTTGGGCATCCTCAAAGCTGGTGGGGCTTATGTACCCTTAGATCCCACTTATCCCCAAGAGCGCTTGAGTTGGATGTTATCAGATTCACGAGTATCAGTCCTCTTGACTCAGAAGCATTTGCTGGTAGAACGAGAGTTTGATGGACTGCATATAGTTTGCTTGGATAAAGATTGGGAAGTAATTTCTCATGAAAGTGAAGAGAATCTCCTCAGTGGTGCTACACCGAAAAATCTAGCCTATGTCATCTATACATCAGGTTCTACAGGCAAACCAAAAGGAGTGATGATTCAACATCAGTCTTTAGTAAATTTCACTCTTGCGGCAATTGTTGAATATGGGTTTACCCACTCTGACAGTATTCTACAGTTTGCTTCTATTAGTTTCGATACGGCAGTCGAAGAAATTTATCCTTGCCTCATTTCTGGCGGCACACTGGTGTTACGTAATGAACAGATGTTAGTTGATATCCCGAATTTCCTTAAACAATGTCAGGAATGGGAAATTACGATATTAGATTTACCTACAGCATATTGGCATTATTTGACTTTTGAATTAACGACGGCAAAACTCAAACTACCTGAATCATTGCGTTTGGTAATTTTTGGGGGAGAAAAAGCATTACCAGAAAGAGTAAAAATATGGCAAGACTATGTAGGTGATTACCCAGCGTTATTCAACGGATACGGGCCTACAGAGGCAACTGTAGTCACAACAATTTACAAGTTACCAAAAGCTCTGTTTTCTTCCGAAAATAGATTATCAGGATTACCCATTGGTAAGCCTATTAATAATGTTCAAGTGTATGTGTTGGATAACAACTTACAGCCTGTTCCCATTGGCATTCAGGGAGAAATTTACATTGGCGGTGCTGGTTTAGCACGAGGTTACTTGAATCGCCCAGACTTAACTGAAGAAAAATTTATTTTCAACCCATTTAACACGTCAAAAGAGAGCGATCGCCTTTACAAAACTGGGGATTTAGTGCGTTATCTCCCAGATGGTAACATTGAGTTTTTCGGTCGGATCGATCATCAGGTGAAGGTGCGCGGCTTTCGTATCGAACTTGGAGAAATTGAAGTTGTACTGACGCAACACTCAGAGATTAAGGAAGTTGTAGTCATTGCTCAACAAGACGCTACAGGCAACCAATACTTAGTAGCTTATGTGGTTCCCACTTCAAAGTCAGTTCCCAACAGCAGTGAACTACGCCGCTTTCTCAGTGATAAGTTGCCCGAATATATGCTGCCAAAAGTCTTTGTGGTGTTAGAAGCACTACCACTCACTCCTAACGGCAAAGTAGACCGCAAAGCGTTACCAATTGCTGACCAAAACCACTATGATGATGACACAATTTACGTAGCGCCACGTACATTAACTGAGAAGAAATTAACGGCAATTTGGTCTGATTTACTTGTTCGGAAAAAAGTTGGTATTAATGATAACTTTTTTGAGTTAGGTGGCCATTCCTTACTGCTGACTCAGATGATTTTTCGAGTGCGAGAAACTTTTCAAGTAGAGTTACCCTTGCGTAGTCTATTTCAAATGCCTACGGTAGCTGGCTTAGCCGAAAGTATTGAGATGGTTCAAAACATAGGTTCTTCTAATACTATTGCTAGGAAAACTGTTGCGGATCTGCAAGCTGAAGCCGTTCTCGATTCCACAATTCGTCCTGAAGCTGTCCCAAGAGATTATACAACCGAGCCAGCTAGTATATTATTAACCGGAGCCACAGGTTTTTTAGGAGCTTTTTTACTTGATGAACTTCTCCAAAAAACTCCAGCAGATATTTATTGTTTGGTACGTTCTGCTGATGCAGAATCAGGCAAAAATAAGCTGCGCCAAAACCTGGAAACGTATTTACTGTGGAACGAAAATTTCAGTTCCAGAATCATCCCGATTGTGGGAGATTTATCTGAGCCACTTTTTGGACTATCTCAGGAAAAGTTTCTACTATTGGCAAATAAGATAGATGTTATTTATCACAATGGTGCTTTCGTTAATTTTATTCATCCATACGAGCAGATGAAGGCGATTAATGTTCTTGGAACTCAGGAAGTTCTCAGATTAGCAAGCTTAATCAAAATCAAGCCAGTGCATTACGTTTCTACTCTTTCCGTTTTTCCTGCACAAAGCGACTTGGAAGTTCAAGTATTCCGAGAAAAAGACTATTTGGAACATGGTGAAATTCTCGAAAGTGGGTATGCTCAGAGTAAATGGGTAGCGGAAAAGTTAGTAGCGATCGCACTTTCTAGAGGGCTTCCTGTGACTATCCACAGACTGGGAAGAATTACAGGAAACAGCAAAACAGGAGTTTGGAATACAAATGATTTTATGTGCAGCATGATTAAATGCTGTATTCAGCTTGGTAGTGTGCCAGAAATTACTGGTTTAGTGGATATGACCCCTGTAAATTACGTAAGTCAAGCGATCGTTTATTTATCTGGGCAAAAAGAATCAATTGGAGAAGTTTTTCACTTGCTCAATCCGCATCCAATTAAACTAGAAGAACTTATCAAGTGGGTACGTTCTTATGGCTATCCACTGCGGCTAGTTGCTTATGATAAATGGCGACAAGAATTGATAACTGCTGCAAAGCATTCTCTAGATGCAACGTTGTATTCCCTTTTGCCTTTGTTTCCTGAAAATAGATTCAAAAATCAGATATCCATCGAAGAGAGTCTTTCTCAATCAAAAATGACACAGTTCGATTGCCAAAACACGCTTGATAAGCTAGCAAATACTTCTATTGTATGTCCGGCGATCGATAACGAACTTCTGCAAAACTACTTCTCTTACTTCACTCATAATGGTTTCCTAAATCACCCACATCTGTAGAATGCGAATATTTATCCCGATCTGGTTTGGGCAACTTGTCTCATTGATTGGCTCTGGGCTGACTCGATTTGCTTTAGGTGTCTGGGTATATCGAAATACTGGGTCAGTCACGCAATTTGCCCTGATTTCTTTGTTCGCAATACTGCCAAGCATTTTGTTGTCACCCTTGGTCGGTGTGATTGTAGATCGCTGGAACCGTCGCACTTGCATGATACTTAGCGATGCTGGAGCAGGACTGAGTACGCTAGCTATTGTGCTGTTGCTCTTGGTTGGTCAGCTTCAAGTCTGGCATATCTACTTAGTTGTAGCAGTTAGTTCGACCTTTAGCGCTTTCCAATGGCCAGCTTATGCTGCTGCAACTACAATGCTTGTTCCAAAGCAACACCTTGGTCGTGCCAGTGGTATGGTGCAATTTGCAGAGGCAACTTCACGGCTGCTTTCACCTATGTTAGCAGGTGTGCTGGTTGTGACTATTCAGATTCAGGGCGTAATCCTGCTCGACTGCGTTACTTTTCTCTTTTCCCTGGTGATGCTGCTACTCGTCCGATTCCCTGAGCCGAAAACTACCGCAGAGCATGAAGTGAAGCAAAGTTGGCAGCTGCGGGAGTTTACCTATGGGTGGACATACATCACTGCTCGACCCGGACTACTGGGATTGTTGATTTTCTTTGCTGTCATTAATTTCTTAATCGGAGTTGTCAGCGTACTAGTTACACCACTGGTATTAGCCTTTGCTACGGCGAATGTACTGGGTACGGTGCTGTCTATTGGTGGAAGCGGTATGTTGGTTGGTGGTTTAGTAATGAGCGTTTGGGGCGGCCCCAAGAACCGTATCCTTGGTGTGTTTGGTTTTACCCTATCAGGTGCATTGTCCATAATACTTGCGGGGCTTAGACCTTCTGTTCCGGTCTTCTTTGCAGCTGCTTTCATCTATTATTTTGGGGTATCCATGATTAATGGCTGCGACCAAGCCATTTGGCAGAGCAAAGTTGCACCTGCTGTTCAAGGACGTGTGTTTGCCGTGCGAAGTATGCTCGCTTTGGCATCACTACCGCTTGCCTATCTGATTGCAGGGCCTTTAGCTGATGGAGTTTTCGAGCCATTACTTGCTCCTACAGGGTTATTAGCCGGAAGCATTGGCAAGCTTATTGGTGTCGGTCGAGGATATGGTATTGCTTTGTTGTTTATTGTCGTCGGAATCTTGACTATAATAGCGATCGCTTTTGGCTATCTATATCAACCTCTACGGCGGCTAAACCATCAACTGCCAGATGCAATTGCTGATGAGGCTCTCTTATAGAAGCATCGGTGAGAGATTAAGATAATATTGCTTTTGTCAATTAGAAATTATGCTGAAAATTTAGAAAAAGCAAAAGTATTAAATTAATTATTGTACTGAATTTTGGGGATTTCAATTATTCTCTTATTACTATCAACATGAAATAGAGAATCACTAGAAGTATTCATGACTGCATCGTAGCGCTGGCGATCGCTCAGATCCTGATTCCACTTATCAAGTAGAGAACGAGCGGTGGCTGGTATTACATAACGTAGTAATTCTCCTGTTTTCTTATTCTTAATTACAACAACCCCAAAGTTACTTGCGTCGCTTTTAGAGGGTATGACCCGTAGTGAGTTTTGCCCCGGCGTAGCAACTGTAGCAATCATAATGCCATCCGCAACGCAAGGACATGGCGCATTAGCACCATCAAAGTAAGTAACATCCAATTCGCGTGATTTAGCATCAAGACGCTTCATTGCATCTAATCCTATACGGATTCCTAAAGCAATATAACTACCAAAACCTCCATGTATGCGCTTTCCGAGAGTGACCCATTCTTCTGGAGTTTGGGCTTTAGCCGGTACAGACGGAACTAAAAAACACAAACAAATTAGTAAGGATATAAGTCGCTTAAGTTTGTTAGGCATCACTATACTTTGCCAAAATAGCTACTATACAACTGTAATCAACTTGAATGAACAATCTCTAAAACCTTAACCATTTGCTAATAGCATCCAATTAGCAATAACTTCACTGCGTAGCAAACCTAAATCTAGGGAAAAAAGCGATCTAACACCGTCTTTAATGCTTCAATCTCAGTTTTAATATCTCCCTCTTGGGTAGTTCGAGCAACGGATTCCTTGAGATATTCATGTAAAATAATTCGACCAACTTGCTGAACTGCTCCTCGAACAGCAGCTATTTGAACCAATACATCCGGACAAGGACGACTGGCTTCAACCATATTCTTGACACCCCGAATATGTCCTTCAATACGGGACAATCGCTTCACCAAATCATTTAGAGATGCTTCACTGTAATTATGCTTTATATTGGATGAGTTTTCTTGATGAGAATCCATATAACTATTTTTGGTATTTGATGGGTTTAGTATTGATAAGTAACAATTTACTACTAGCTGAAATCTAAATTACTGCTAAAAAATCTTGTTGGGTAGCAATTTCATATGACTGATTCAAACAAATTCACGCTCGTGGAGATGGACTGACAGGTGCATGTTCCAGCTGACAGTAAGGGCGGCTATAGCATAATGGTGACTCCAAAGCGTGCCTAACCAAGAACTCTGGATTGCTCATTACTTGTTCAGTTGCGCCATCGTACACAACTTGACCTTGACTGAGAACAACAGTGCGATCGCACAAATCCAAAGCTAAATCTAAATCATGCGTTGCAATCAGTTGTGTCAGAGGTAAACTGTGCAGCAGTTCGATTAATTGACGGCGAGAACGAGGATCTAATTGAGCCGAGGGTTCATCAAATACTAATATCTGCGGGTTCATGGCTAAGACCCCGGCGATCGCAATCCGTTTCTTTTCACCTCCAGATAAATTACCTGTATAGCGTTGCCCATACCATTGGGGATCGATATCAACTGCTGCCATTGCTTGCAGAACTCGCTGTTGTAATTCTTCACCTTGCACACCCATATTCATCGGGCCAAAAGCAACATCCCGGTAGGGGGGCATAAAAACGCCTACGGCGGGCGCTTGCGCCATCGGAGTAACGGCAGCAACATGAAAAAATGATGCTTACAAACGAACAATAATTGCTTTCTTTTCACAGATACGGTATCTACGACCTAATTTAGTAGGGTTCACCACACTTAATTGTTTTGTCAAGTACTTGCAAATATTATTTACATAACGTTATATTTAGTTACATAAACCAGCGAAGGAAAAAAAGACATGACTAGCAAAGGTTTCACCATCAACGAACTCGGTCAACTTGACAACTTTGCAGTTGAACCAAAGGTTTATGTAGACGAAACTCCAAGAGTTGGCTTTACCGAGTATGCTGAAAAACTCAATGGTCGTTTGGCAATGATTGGCTTCGTCTCACTCATCGCTTTTGAAGTAATCACTGGACACGGCCTGATTGGATGGCTGACAAGCTTGTAAATAATTTTAACTATCCAAAAATTACATTCAATTAACGCATAGAACATTAACCGAGGAGAGTTATGAGAACTGATTTTGATTTCCCCAAAAAAGATTTAATTGGCCCCGTTGTTTTTCGACCTGATTTCACCAACTTTGAGAAAATCAATCTCAACCAAGCTTGGTCATTGTTTTTCACCGCAGGTCAAGACGACAAAGCGTTGGGACAAGGAATTGAATTAGGCAAGTTTTTCACTAACGTTTTAATTGCTGTAGGAGTAACGGGAATCCTTTGGGGAACTTTCTTCAGTAATTTAGGATAAGCAATTGTATAAGCGTGTTCAATCGAATAAATTCACTAGAAGTCTTGGTTTTCATAGCCAAGACTTCTTTAATGTCATGAAATCTTCAAATCAGAGTGACTGTTAACTAAAATTTGCTCTTGTATTATTTTCCTTACCATGCTATATAATGGGTCGATTAGTCGGTTCTAGTGGGGAACAGCCATTAGAGGAAACGGGGAAAGTCCGGTGTGAATCCAGCGCTGTCCCGCAGCTGTAATGAGATTATGTCCAAACCAAGTCTCAAAGTCAGAAGACCCGCCGATGTTAATACACCTAAAAAATCTGCGAGGTACAGATGTTACAAAATTTTCTCCAATCAGAGTTAAGACTTATATCATTCATCGTTTTTTGTATCTGCGTTAGGAAAAATCATAGGTAGTGGATTTTACCAAACAACAATGCTCGCAATATCAAAAGCAAAAATATACAGCTATCAACTATGCCTTGCGAAAATTCAGTATGGCTAACATTTGAATTAAATAAATTTAATTCAGTTGATTGACCTGTCATTAACTCGATTAAATATTCAAGTATTTTTGCTAGATTTTTTTGATAGTTGTACGCCAAATCCCCAGAAGTTTTGTGGTTTTTTGAGCGAACAAAATTAGAGAGTGTGGGTAATATTTAAAGCGGTTTAGTTGCATTTAAATACTCAGCTAAAAGAACACTCAGCAGTCAAGTATTTCTGCTGGGTTAGTACTGGTGTGAGTAGAAGTAAATACAAATTGTCTTATGTTATAAAATCGAAACAGGAGAGTACTCTGTGAAAATACACTGGTTGCTACCCAGTACAATATTAAGTATTGCCATACTCACATCTCCCGCACTTGCTGCAAAACTAGAATCTTGGCGATTTGATGGTGTCTCCAAGCAGCTAGAATTTACGACTGATGATCCTGTACAACCCCAGGCACAGTTAATTTTTAACCCCACTCGTTTGGTAATTGATTTACCTGGAACTACTTTAGGAAAACCTAGTTTTACTCAGTCTGTAGGTGGTGCAATTCGTGCTATCCGCTTCGGACAATTTGACGAACAAAAGACTCGCATAGTTGTAGAACTGAATCCAGGTTACACTCTCGATCCGCAACTTGTAAAATTTATATCGAGAACTGGCAATCAATGGGTGGTACAGTTACCATCGCCAGAACGGGTAGAGACAACATCACCTACAAGTGGAATTTACAGTGTAGTGACTGATGGAAAAGTTGCACAAACTACATCCGAGACAAATATTATTGAAAATTTACTAGTCACAGGAGATGGATTTTTTATCCGCACTCATGGCAGTAATCATTCACAAATTGAGGTAAATCGCAGCGACAATCGTAGCGTTATAGACATTAATATTAAAGGTGCAACTTTATCGCCTAGTCTGCAACAACAGCAGTCAATCAACCGATACGGTGTCAACAGCATCCAGTTTACTCAACTACAAAGTGCGATACCCACCGTCCGCATGACCTTACGCATAGACAAAAATAGTCCTAGTTGGCGAGCAACGGTTAGTGGTAGCGACGGTATAGTACTGTTACCTGACAATGGAGTAATTAAGTCACAACAAAGCAATAATCAACCTGACTCAGTTACTCAATTACCTACTTCCCCTTCCACAATTGAGTCTGTAGAACTAGCAAGCAATGGTACACAACTGCTAATTAAAAGCGATCGCAGTTTATCAAATGTCACGAGTAACTGGGATAGACAAACAGCCCTTTACCGAATCGCTATCCCGAATGCCAAACTCGCAAGCAATATTACCGGGCCGAATTTGAATGCAAATAGTCCCGTGTTGAGAGTACGTTTACAACAGCAAGAAAGAGAAACCGTAGTAATTTATATTCAACCTGCGTCCAGAGTACAAATTAAGCAACTTAACCAAATTAGTTCTCAAATCTTAGCATTAGAATTTCAGCGCGATCGCTTAGTTTCACCACCCTCTACTTCTATAACAAAACTCCCAATTCCTTTACCTCCTTTACCAATACCATTTCCAGACCCTGAATCTCCACCAACGACTGCATCCGAAACCTCACAACCGATACCTCGTCCTCCCAAAGGACGAATAGTCATAATTATCGACCCCGGACATGGAGGAAAAGATGCGGGTGCTATTGGTCTGAATGGACTGCAAGAAAAGGATGTGATTTTAAGAATCGGTAAAAAGGTAGCCTCACTTTTAGAGCAAAATGGTATTAAAGTCATCATGACAAGGGATGCTGACTATTTTGTAGACCTTGCTCCCAGAGTTGTCATAGCAGAACACGCTCATGCAGACTTATTCGTAAGTATTCATGCAAATTCAATTGATAACAATCCCAGTGCAAATGGTTTAGAAACCTATCATTACGATCGCGGTTATCGTTTAGCGCAAGTGGTTCACAAAAGCATTCTTCAAGGCATTCCGACATTAAAAGACCGAGGAGTAAAACGAGCTAGATTTTACGTGCTAAGAAAAAATTCTATGCCCGCAATTTTAATCGAAACTGGTTTTGTAACAGGTTATGAAGATAACCCCAGACTGGCGAACCCAGAGTATGATAATCGCATGGCTGAGGCGATCGTTCGTGGTATTCTCCAGTATTTACAGCAAAGGTAAGTAATTTTCTTATTGAATCAAGGTTTTGTACCAATCACAAAATAAGTGATTAAATTTTGCATTAGAAAGTAAACAATGATATAGTTGAATTTTACAAGTCGGTTCTAGTGGGGAACAGTCACTAGAGGAAACGGGGAAAGTCCGGTGTAAATCCGGCGCTGTCCCGCAGCTGTAATCAAGGTTTGCCTTGTGAGTCAGAATGCCCGCCGAACAGTTAACTCCTGCTGAAATCTACGAGGTATAGATAAGCGCTGCTATGAATATTTTCACAATCAATCAATTTTATTTCTTCATCGCGCCAAAGATACACTTCAGGTCACGGCTTGCGAGGATATAGTAGATAGTTAATTGGCGGTACAAATTGTGCCTAGAAATGTATTTTCCAAGAAGTGTCTGTACTACTAGGTTATTTGGCAAGATTATCACAGATGTGAAAAGTGGCAGTCTTGTTTTAAAAGGACATTAAGAGCTACTTGATAATGGCTGCTTTCGTGTCATCTGACCTCCTACTGGTCATCCAATTTAAGATTTTTTGGATTGATTCTACAGACAAATCCTGCGGATTGTACCATCAAGAAACTGCTGGTCAATTATTACTAATAGTTTGCAACAGATATATTGCACAGTCAGCAAGGTTAGATTTCATGCTGGCAAGACTGTGTAATATCTGCGCTTGGGACTTAATCCTACACATTTAAAAATTAATGCTTAACAAACAACATACTTTATTTGTTTGCACAACCTGCGCTAGCGTGTGGCAAGATGGCAAGCGGATTGGAGAGAGTGGCGGACAGCAACTATTACTTCATCTGCAACAACTTGCATTCAATTGGGAATTGCAAAATAAATTCTCCATTCAGGGAGTTGAATGTATGAGTGCTTGTAACCGTTCTTGTGTAATTGCCTTTGTTGCGTCAGGGAAACCAACCTATTTGTTTGGTGATTTAGCAAATGATAGTTGTGCATCTGCGGTTCTGCAATGTGCCAGTCAATACTATGCTAAAGGTGATGGTTCACTACCTTGGTCAGAACGACCTGAACCTCTAAGAAAAGGAATTTTAGCGAAGATTCCACCACAAAGTAAATGGACGCAATTAAATATAAGTTGTTGTTAATTGAAGACTGGATAAAAATTAACAGTTTTCAATTCTTAGTGCCTAATTATTTAGTTTTCAAAGGAATAACAAACTATGCAGATTCAAACCGCAACATTAGGCTATCCCCGTATTGGTAAAAATCGGGAAGTCAAAAAAGTATTAGAAGTATTTTGGAGTGGCAAGCTAAAAGCAGAGTCATTACTACAAACTATCCAAAAAGTTGAGGAATCTAACTGGAAAACCCAACTGGAAGCGGGAATTGAACGCATTGCTATTGGAGATACAACTCTCTACGACCATGTACTTGATTGGATATTTCGTTTTGGGTTAATTCCTCAAAGATTTCAGCAATTTAGTGGGTTAGAACGCTACTTTGCAATGGCGCGGGGTCAAGAAGGAATTCCAGCTTTGGAAATGACTAAGTGGTTCGACACTAATTACCACTATCTTGTCCCAGAAATTGCAACAGATATATTACCAGCCGATTTCAGTGACTTTATAGAAACTGTGTCTCGCGCTCAAAATATCTTAGGTAAAAAAGCAATTCCCATAGTGTTGGGGCCATGCACTCTACTACGTTTGAGCCGACTGGAATTAAATGTAGACGAGGCAGTATCAAAGCTATTGCCACTCTATGTTAACCTGCTTACAGAACTGAAGAATTTGGAAATAGCAGAAGTACAAATACATGAACCAGCACTGGTTTTCGGTGATGCTAATTCCTGGAAAGAACATTTTCAAACTGTCTATAATTCACTCTATACAGTAGGAATACCTTTGCATCTAGTTACTTATTTTGATGACTTGGGTGAAACCTACCCTTGGGTAATAGATTTACCAGTTGCTGCTATTAGCTTAGACTTTACACGCGGACGCAACTTAGAGTTAATTAAAACTCATGGTTTCCCACAAAATAAGCGACTAGGAGTAGGGATTATAGACGCAAGAAATATCTGGCAAGTTCGTCCAGAGAAAGTTATTCCCGTGTTACAAGAGATTGTAGAGACGTTACATGGAACATCTCTAGATATTCAACCATCCGCTTCCTTACAGTTCGTTCCCTATGATGCTAAACGAGAAAAACGATTACCATCACAGCTACGTAATGTCTTGAGTTTTGCCGAACAGAAACTTCAAGAAGTGGTTTTCTTGGCTCGAACTATAAAAGGTGACAACACTAAAACAGAGCAAGAATTTATTGAGTCAACCTGGAGTACATTCGAGGAGTTTAGTCCAGCCAATCAGTCGGTTAAAGAAAGACTCAAGACTCTGAAGATTGATGATTTTCAGCGCTCATTATCCTACGGATTGCGGCTGGATTCTCAAATTTCTCTGCCTCTGTTCCCAACAACCACAATTGGTTCCTTTCCCCAAACTTCTGAAGTTCGCCAACTCCGAGTCCGATATAAACGAGGTGAATTGAATCAGTCAGAATATGAAGCTGCTATTGACGCTCAAATTGCCGAAAGCATTAAATTACAAGAGGAATTAGGATTAGATGTTTTAGTACACGGTGAATTTGAACGCACCGATATGGTGGAATTTTTTGGACAGCAGTTGTCAGGTTTTGCTTTTACTGAAAACGGCTGGGTGCAAAGCTACGGTAGCCGTTATGTTCGTCCACCAATTATTTACGGTGATGTGGTTCGCACTACACCAATGACGGTACGTGAGTTTAAAGTAGCTCAATCATTGACTGAAAAACCTGTAAAAGGGATGTTAACTGGCCCTGTAACTATCTTAAATTGGTCTTACCCCCGAACGAATATTTCTCGTCAAGAACAAGCTTTCCAAATTGCTTTAGCACTGCGAGATGAAGTAGCAGATTTGGAAGTTGCTGGTGCAAAAGTAATTCAAGTCGATGAACCAGCACTACGTGAGGGTTTACCTCTAAAGCCTCAACGATGGAGTGAATATCTTTCTTGGGCTGTGGATGCATTTCGGTTGGCGACAGCAGTAGCCCAACCCCAAACCCAAATTCATACTCATATGTGTTATTGCGAATTTGGTGACATTATCAAAGATATTGAACGCTTAGATGCTGATGTGATTTCGATTGAAAATAGTCGCAGCAATAATCAAACTTTGCGAGAAATCACATCAGCTGGCTACTCACATCAAGTTGGTAATGGAGTTTATGATATCCATAGTCCTGTTGTGCCGACAGCTGAACAGATTTTACAGCAATTGCGGACTGGAGTTGCTAATTTACCCGTAAAACAAATTTGGGTGAATCCAGATTGTGGTTTGAAAACTCGCCGTTGGGAGGAAGTAGTTCCATCAATTAAAAATATGATAGAAGCCGCGAAAATTTTACGAGAGGAAGTAAATACAACTGTGAAATAACAGGAAAAATACTACAGAGATTAGCCTATAAATGTCCTAAAGCTTGTGTAAGAGGCTGATTGTTGATTTCAACGATCGGGCCTCATTATCTACACAATTTATTTCTGTGCTTTCTCCATATTTTGGATTGGTGTTTTTTGTCTTGGAGTTTAAAAAATATGATATCGACAGTAGAAACAATGGCAGCAATTGACTACAAACTATCGAAGCGATTTTTAGAACTCGATCCGGCCGGTTACTTTATTATTTACTTAGATCGGGAAGCAGGCTTAATTTGTGCAAAACATTTTACTAATGAAGTGAATGAGCAAGGATTGGCTGTCGACCCAGAAACCGGAAAACCCATCCCTGCAACTGTCAAAGTGGAACGACAACCAACTGCTCTCTTTACAGGAAGAACTGCAAAAGAAATTTGCATTCGACTGTTTGAGTCAACAAAACCTTTTCCAGTCAGCCGATTGGATCATGCAGCTTACTTAGGACGTGAATTTATGCGAGCAGAATTGGCTTTGGTGACAGGACAAGACTACGTACAGGATTAAGAGGTTGTTTGAAAAGTGGTTGGCTGTGATTTTAGGCACTAACCGATCCCCCCAAGCCCACGCCAGTCGCTCATGGGGGAAACCCCCAAAACCGCGCTGGCTCCCCTTAAAAAGGGGGGATCTAGAACGTTTTGTTACCGAGAAGAAAACTTTTCAAATATCCTCTAAAGCTAATCACCAACCAATTTTTGCACCAATAGATTCATGAGCTTCAAGTCGCCTGAGAACAAAGTCATCTCTCAAACCAGCAGCAGTCTCTGGATTAACTTGGATCGTAATCCAGTGTTTGCCTACAGTCGCAGAATTGTGCGGTATGGAGAGCAAATGTTTCTCAGGTTGTCCTGTAATCAAATCTTGATCATCAATATATCCAACAGGCGTTGGCAAAGGGGTTCCTGGTGTCCAGTCCCAGTAAATGGGATGCTTCTTGTTATCAAAAATCTCTACTTCAGTTGTAGTAATTACGAAAACAATAGGATCTGTTCCTTCAGAAACAAAAGTAACTGTGATAGGAATTTGTACAAGTAATCCAGCATACTGGGCATCCATGAATACGCCAGGGGTATCGCCAAGATGAAGCGCACCTGTCCAGACTATATAGTAAGGATAAGAACTAGACATCTAATTCTCCAATGTTAAAAACTGTGAACTAGCCTAACGTGTTAGCAATTATTTTGGCAGAAAATCTTGCCATTGGTATCTTTTATACACTTTTAGAAATCATCCCAACCTTCAATACTAGAGGACATAACATAACTAGTCACACTCGCCTCAAAAAAGTTTGCTTTTGTATTCGCTTCTTTCTTAGTATCTGAAAAACGCTCCAAGTGAACATAGGGACTTTTCTTGTAGATAGCTTCCCCAAACAATGGCTCTAAACCGATCGCCTTCAAGCGAGCATTTGCCAGATATTTTGTATACTGTTCTGTACTGTTTGCCGTAATGCCAAGAATATCATCTCCGACAATATGTGCTGTCCACTTGCATTCATGCTCGACAGCGAGAGCAAACATTTCATAAATTTGTTCGCGGCTGTGGGGGAAAACTTGCATCGCTTCTGGAATCAATTTTTGATACAGCCGTACATGGGAAAGTTCATCTCGGTTAATCATTCTAAAGATATCGGCACTCCCAGACATGAGCATCCGCGATGAGAGATTGTAGAAAAATATAAACCCGTTATAGAAATACAATCCTTCTAACAAATAATCAGCCAACAGCGATACGAAATAATTCTCTGGTGTGGGGTTATCGACATACTTTTGGTATAGTCCAGCGATGAATTCACATCGTTGTTTGAGAATGCGATCGCTACGCCAAAAATCATAAACTTGTGTGCGGCGATCGCTCGGAATCACCGTCTCAATAATATATTGATAAGACTGATTGTGCATTGCTTCTTGTGAAATTTGTTCCGCCATGCACAATGCAATTTCTGGTGCAGTAATACTGTTTTTGATATGAGGCACATTACAGGTTTGCACCGAATCAAGAAAGGTCAGATAACTGAGAATGCCATCAAATGCACGTCGTTCTCCAGGTGTGAGATTGACGTAATCTGTTACATCCTGAGTAATGTCTATTTTTTCGGGAATCCAAAAGTTCTCTCGCATTTGACGGTAGAGAGACACAGCCCACGAGTAGCGAACATCATTTAATTGCATTAAGTTCGTAGTCTCTCCGAACCAGATCAAACGGTTTTGTGTATCATCATTTCCATTTGGATTGAAAACGGGATTAATCGGCATTAATGATTGTCTTGGTTGGTACATTTCAATTCTGTTTTGATTAGTTTTCACTTCTTTATTGGGCAATGGGTAATGCCTATCACCTATGCTTGATAACTGATACTTCTGGAGCGAGACGCTCCGCGTAGTTTGCTTCCCCATAGGGGTACGACTTCGCCCTTCTCTTTCAGAGACGCTTGCGCGAACGGCTGCGCTCAGGACAAGCTCAGTACAAGTAACTGTTTACTGTTGACTGGTATTCAGTTTGCACAAGCAACACATTGCTCGTTCGATTCTTTGAAACTGTCTTTTTGGACAGTGCGAATGTAGTAGATTGCTTTACAACCCAATTTCCAAGCCAGCATTAGGGTTTCAAAAATATCAACAGCTGTAAGACAGCGCTCAGGTTCATCGGGGAAATAGATTCCAGCGTTCAAATTAAAGAGCAATTCCATCGAAATTCCTGTATCAATCCATTGTTGGATTGTGGCGATCGCTTTGACGACTTTTTTCTGATCTAGTGTCTTATTTTCGACATAGAACCATAAACAATCCCGAATGTAAGGCGGTGCGATGGGTACTGAACCCTTTGCCCACTTTTCATAGAAGAATTTGCTGTAAACAGGTAAGACACTGGCTGTACAACCTTGAACTAAAGATGAAGAAGTGTTGGGTGCGATCGCAGTAATATGTGAATTGCGAATCCCATATTGTTTGATATCTCGACTCAGTTGTAAAAAGCGTTCTGGAAGAAGAGCGTGTTGCTTAAACCAATCTACAGGTTTTGCTCCGATTAAATGTCCCTTGCTCCATTCACTTCCTGCAAAAGCAGGATACGCCCCGCGTTCCTTCGCTAATTCCATTGATGCTGCGGTGCAATAGTAACCGATGTCTTCAAATAAATCGCTGATTTCCTGAAGATGGGTGTAGGTGAGATGACGTTTTGCTAACCAGTCGGCTAATCCCATACAGCCCACTCCAATTGTGCGATATTTGGCGTTGTGGGTGGCACTAGCAGCAAACGGGGGTGAGGTGAGTTCAATGGTGTTATCTAATATACGTACTGCAATCTGACAAATTTCTGCTCGCTGTTCATCCTCTAAATTCGCAAGATTAATGCTGAGGAGATTACATGTATGTGCCTCTTCACCTGGTTTGACATTTGACCATGATTCTTGACACAAGTTTCCACTAGGAATATAACCTTCATGCTGATTGGGATTAGCTCGGTTGACAGTATCTTTGAACCATAGATAAGGCATCCCGGTTTCTAATTGGGTTCGCATCACCTGTTTGAATAGTAGACGAGCATTCACCCGTTTGTAGAGCGTAATTGATTTATCTAAACTGGCTTCAATTTGATTGAAAGCACGTTCAAATTCTTCACCCCATAATTGTGCTAGTTCAATCCCTAAACGAGTTCGCACCTCATATGGATCTACCAACGTCCATTCTGTATCTGCTTGCACTCTTCGCATAAATTCATCACTGACAATTAATTGCGGAAACACATCATAAGCTTTGCGTCGCGCGTCTCCATTCTCGGTTTGCATTTCCAAAAATTCGCTTATGTCTAAATGCCAAACATCTAGACTGACGGTGACAGCACCTGCTCTGCGTCCACCTTGATTGACGGCGATCGCTGTATCATTCAATAACTTAATCCAGGGAACAACACCACCAGAGGCGTTCTTCTTTCCCATCACCCAACTACCAGTAGCCCGAATCCGAGACAAATTCACGCCCACACCACCGCCATTTTTGGAAATCCGCGCTGCATCATGAATACTGCCAAAAATGCTTTCTAAATTGTCGTCCATTGCCGTAATGAAACAACTAGCAAGAGAACCGTTGGGAATCCGTAAGTTCGCTAAAATCGGCGTTGCTAAAGATATTTGACGATTCGCTAACGCTTCATAAAATCTCTGCGCCCAAGTTAAACGATTCTCTTGTGTTTCTACGGAGGCTATCAACAGCGCACAAGTTAAAAATGCTTCTTGGGGTAACTCATTCGCCAGGAGATATCGTTTCGTCAGTAATACTGCTCCGGCATAATCATAGTCGGCATCCCAGTCAGGATTAATCCAAGTGTTGGCAATTTCTAACTCTTGTGGAGTGTAGATTAAAATGCGGCGATCGTATTCTCCCAAGAGAACTTTTGCTTTTACAGTCCGAGCATAGTAACCGTACTGATAGCCACGACTAACTTGAGTATCTTTCCACAAACTCCAAATATGTAATCGCCCTGCTACATATCGCCAATCAGGTTCTTCAGGACTGCACAAATCCAAGGCACAGCGAATCAAATTATCTTGAATTTCTCGCGTGGTAATACCGGGGCGCAATCGAGTTGTTAGATGTGCTTCTAAGGCAATGGAATTTGCTGAAAGTCCACAACAAGCCCAATTAACTACTGTGCGAATTTTATTAATTTCTAACGGTGTCGTCGAACCATCGCGACGAACAACATAGATATCCGTTGTGGATTTCTCAAAGAGCTTGGATGGAGCTTGCATACTGGATAAGTTAATGAATTGGAGAAAAATAATTACCAGAATGGAAAAGAATTGTTAACTAGGTTTAGCAATATAAAAAATTGTCAACGTTATGTCACCAAACGCTGGCAATCCTAACAATTTCTGAGGTTGAAAAACTGTTAAAAAAATTGTCCAATAAAAATTAAGAGCAAGCTTTGGTAAATAATGAAACTTGCCCCGATTAACGACGAATGCCAGTATAGATCGACCATTGATTTTTACGCAAGCAAATCACAGTTGTGTTAAGATGCAAATTAATCTCGGTTCTAGTGGGGGTCAGCCGCTAGAGGTAAGGGGGAAAGTCCGGTGCGAATCCGGCACTGTCCCGCAGCTGTAATCAAGGTATACCTTGTGAGTCAGAATGCCCGCCGAAGTTGACTTGTAAATTTTGTACATCTGCGAGGCACGGATGGTTTATTACATAGCGATCGCTAGGTTTGATATTTTGAAAGCACTGCACATAAAAACGCTACAAGTGGCGGCTTTCCACGAAATAAGTAATTAATGTCTCGACTTTGCTCAACGTTAAAGCTGAACGAACTTGTGCCGAGCGTAGCCGAGGTAGCCGAAGCTTTAATATGAAATTTCAATTAGTACAGGACTTACGCAAAACTAACTTATTTTCGTCATTGTGACCGTAGGGAAGCAATCTCGAAGCCTTTATTTGTGTAAGTCTTACAGTAATTACTTTGTGAGTATTCAGGTATTTCTTTTACTTTGATAAAGAGAAATATTTTCAACGAGGTATGGCACTAACTTTCCATCGCTATATCCGGCGTGCATAACTTCTCTGTATTTTCGTTAAATTCTGACTCGGTTAATCATCATGCCGAAATATTATCTTCACCGAACTGGAAAGATTCCTACTGCTGTTCATCCTTTTGTCAAACAAACAAGTTTCAGAGAAGATCAGCAGATACTCTTTCTAAATCTCAGGAAAATAATTCGAGGTTGGCAAAATATTGCAAGTTCAACCTATAGGAAGATTTCTCTTACGATCTCTCGTCTAATTCGGGATGAACCATAAACACATCAACATCTATCAACGGTTAGCTACATAAAAAGTTTTCACAACAATGTCAACTTTATTAGTTTATTTTGTAATTGGTTCTCTTGTCGTTTTACTAATTGGAATTGCGGCTTATTTCCTAACTGCCCGCAAGTATCAATCCTCAGCCACAGTCGCTAATTCCTATGACCAATGGACGCTTGACGGCATCCTAGAATTTTACTGGGGAGAACACATTCACCTCGGTCACTACGGTTCGCCACCAAGACGCAAGGATTTTTTGGTTGCTAAATCGGACTTTGTGCATGAAATGGTTAAGTGGGGCGGTTTAGATAAATTACCTCCTGATACTACCGTCTTAGATGTTGGCTGTGGGATTGGGGGTAGCAGTCGGATTTTAGCGCGAGATTATGGATTTGCTGTCACAGGAATTACCATCAGCCAAGAGCAAGTGAAACGCGCCCAGGAGTTAACACCCCAAGAACTAAACGCCCAGTTTGCAGTCGATGATGCAATGGCATTGTCGTTTCCAGATGCCAGTTTTGATGTAGTTTGGTCAATCGAAGCAGGCCCCCATATGCCCGATAAAACCGTTTTTGCCAGAGAATTAATGCGGGTGCTAAAGCCTGGTGGAATTTTGGTTGTCGCTGACTGGAATCAAAGGGACGATCGCCAAAAGCCGTTAAATTTCTGGGAAAAACCAGTGATGCGACAACTCCTAGATCAGTGGTCTCATCCAGCTTTTTCTAGCATTGAAGGATTCTCCGAGCTTTTAGCAGCTACAGGATTAGTGGAAGGAGAGGTAATTACGGCAGATTGGACGCAAGAAACCCTTCCTTGTTGGTTAGATTCGATTTGGCAAGGGTTGGTTCGCCCAAGCGGATTTCTGCGTTTTGGACTGTCTGGTTTTATCAAATCTGTGCGCGAGGTTCCGACATTTTTATTGATGCGTTTAGCGTTTGGTGCAGGGTTGTGTCGATTTGGAATGTTCCGGGCTGTGCGGGCAAATTCACGTACAGAATTGATGGATAGAAACTTTGCTAACCAAACTCCCTCAAGTTTAGTTGGGTAGCGATCGCAGCTATTTATAAATCTTTGAATTTCACCCTGGCAATACTGCATGATATCTGCGGTTATACCAATTCTGTATGAAGTTGTGCTGAATAAGAAACTAACCGCAAAGTACGCAAAGTACGCGAAGAGAGGAATAACACAGAGAGTTTGGCGCAGCTTTATAAAGAAATGGTATTACAACTTCTTTCTTAAGAATCGCTCCTTTAATCAACAAACAACTTATTTTATATGCACAAAATTCCCGTCACAGTCATTACAGGATTTCTCGGCGCAGGCAAAACGACGTTAATTCGCCATTTACTCCAAAACAATGAGGGACGACGGATTGCTGTTTTGGTAAATGAATTTGGGGAAATGGGCATTGATGGCGAACTATTGCGTGATTGCCGAGTTTGTGATGATGAAGAAGACCCCAACAGTAATATTGTTGAACTCACCAACGGTTGTCTATGCTGCACAGTGCAAGAGGAATTCTTACCAGCAATGCAGGAATTATTGAAGCGGCGCGATCGCCTAGACTGTATGTTAATTGAAACCTCTGGACTAGCACTACCAAAACCATTGGTACAAGCATTTCGCTGGCCAGAGATTCGCACAAGTGCTACAGTGGACGGCGTAATCACTGTGGTGGATTGTGAAGCCTTAGCAACTAATCAATATGTAGGCGATTTAGCAGCCCTAGAAGCACAGAGACAAGACGACTCTAGCCTAGAACACGAAACACCGATTGAGGAATTGTTTGAAGATCAGCTAGCTTGTGCTGACTTGGTGTTGCTGACTAAAAGCGATCGCGTTGACGAACAAACGCAATTGAGGGTGCAGGATTGGCTCAAGCAGAACTTACCCCCTGGTGTAAAAGTCATTCCTTGCCAGGATGGTAAAATCAGTAGCGATTTATTACTCGGTTTCAACGCTGCGGTAGAAGATAATTTAGATAGTCGTCCCAGTCACCATGATAGTGAAGAAGACCACGAACATGATGACGGCATTAATGCAGTGCAACTACTACTAGACCAAGCATTCGATCCGTCTGTCTTGATTAAACGCTTGCAAATATTGGTGCAACAGCAAGAAATTTATCGAATTAAGGGATTTGTAGCAGTTCCGAACAAAGCCATGCGTTTGGTATTACAGGGTGTTGGTAATCGATTTGACTACTTCTACGACCGTCCTTGGCAAAACAGCGAACTCCGTCAAACGCGATTAGTGTTAATTGGTCGGGAACTAGATCGAGTTCGCATTGAATCATTGGTGTTGGGGGAGGAAGTCAATGCGACCATCCAATAGTGTTTGGCAAGGAAATTTTGGCTACTGGCAAGATAGCTTTATCCATAATAATCTCCTGGTAATCGGTTACACAGCATGGAAAGGATTTCAGTCATTTGGGCGGGGAGTTGTTTTATGTAATGTAGATATTCAAGTTACTCATCCTACAATTACAAACCTTGATACAGTTCCCTTCACCCTGCAATTTCTCCCCTCAAATCTGATTGGATTTTACTTGCGTTCCCAATCACTCAGTTCATTTATGATTTCATCCATTTTCCCAACAGTCGCAACATATAATCCCGATCAAGATATTCTTTTGGTGCTAAAGGCTGAACATCAGATTGAAATTAATTTTTTACACAATCTAAAAATTACTCCACCCGATTGCTACAAACAAGTTTGCAAACGTTGGTCAGAATTTCAACCAATTCTAATGTCTTAAAACTTACTTTATTGATGAATGCTCAAGCCAAAATCAAGCAATATTCCGAAACCAACTCGCTACCAAAATGCGGCGATAGATTATTACATAGGACTCACAAATTCCTCTTATCTCCATTACGGGTATTGGGAGCCACTACCTACTGTAGGAGAGGAATTGACTCTAACTCGCCTGCGTGCGGCTCAAGAAGCTTATGCAGCCAAGCTTTTTAGTTTTATTCCAGAGGACATAAAAACTGTGCTGGATGTTGGCTGTGGGATTGGCGGTAACGCAGCATACTTGGGCGATCGCGGTTTCATTGTTGAGGGATTAGCACCTGACCCACTCCAGCAAGAAAAGTTTATCAAGAATACTAACTCTCAAGTACCTTTCTATTTAACGAGATTTGAAGATTTTCACTCCTCAAACTCCTACGACTTAATTCTGTTCAGCGAAAGCAGTCAATATATTGCTGTTGACGATTTAGCTCAAGGTGCGGCTCATTTACTGGATAGCGGTGGCTACCTGCTGCTTGCAGATATGATGCGTTTTGATCCCGAATACCGAAAAGGTATTTTTTCTAATTGTCATGTCGCCAGCGAACTCCAGGTGGCGTTGTCACAGTCTGGATTCAAGTTAATCAAGACGGAAGACATTTCAACCCATATTGCACCAACCATTGATTTGTGTGTTGATAAATTCCGTACTTTTGGGCTGACTACAGTTAAATATATTGCAGATTTGGTGGCGATCGCACTCCCACCTTTATACACACTTGCTCGTTGGGCGTTTAACCGTTGGCTAGAAAAGCCAATTGCTGAAGGGTTAGCAGCACGCGCTATTTTTGAGAGCCATCTGTGTTATTCTATCCAACTTTGGCAGTTATCAAGTCATGAGGTTAATTTAAAATGACCACAGAAATAAACGCCCAAGATTGGCAACAAACTTTTATCGCCACTAATTTATTAGCAATTGGGTACAACGCTTGGGTTGGCTATTTAAAAGAAGAACGTGGTGTTGTAATTTGCAGTACCAATTCTCCGCATTTAAGTATTGCTGGTGAAACATTTAAAGCCCATTTTATCCCGCGTAAAAATCTCGCAGCTTTCTTAAATGCTTGGTTAGCAGCACCCGATACCGTACTGCTGCAAAGACACTTCATGAATGCACATATTCTCGAAGCTGTAGATAAATATAATCCCGAAAAAGATGTTATATTTTTGTTGGAATACGGTAATCAGGCTGGGTTTTTCTATTTAACTAATTTACCTATAACACCACCGCAATGTTATCAAACTGTATGCAAAGAATGGTCAGAATTTCAACCTCAAAATTCCCTGAGAATAGGAGCAAAAACACAATGATACTTATCTCAAATAAAAAGAAGCTTTCTGGTTTTCTCCTTTTGTTACAATTGCGATGTATATTAGATGCGTTTGTATAATTGGTACTCTACTGTTTGTGCTGGCTGGTTTCACCCTTTAGTGTTACTGATCTGGTCGATCTGTTTTTCTACTTTTACTGCCTCATGACCAAATGCTTTTTGACCACAGTAAGAACTGATTCGTAAACAAAAGCTTAAGATGCCATTCGCTTTATCATAAGAC
>JAVRBO020000055.1:0-9758 GCA_034531195.2 Nostoc sp. ChiSLP01 | reverse complement strand
CCTTGTCGAAAATATTATCTTCTTTCTTAACTAACCTGCGGAATGTGGGATTTAAAGCTATTGAGACTTAAGCTGTAGAAAGAGTCACGTTGCTTCGCTCTTTGAGGACTTCCCGTGAAAAGTCAGATTGATTTGCAAGGGTTTTTGACCTCTGGTGAGTGAGGATGCTAGCCCTTCATCAACCAAGTATTCAAACTTATAGGTGCTTGCACTTGAGACAAAATCTGTTGCAGCTCATCGCCTTCTAAAACCTCTTTCTCTAACAGGACTTGGGTCGTAGACTCTAGCAAGCCACGGTTGAGTTGCAGAATTTCCAAGGCCATATCGTGGGCTTTATCGATGTTTTGTTTGACTTGGCGATCGATCTCCACTGCAACTTCGGCACTAATCGACCGACGAGAACTGCTGCCTTGCAAAAATTGGGCTGAGTTCTTTTCAAAGGCAATCGGGCCAAGGGTATTACTCATACCATATTGCGTGACCGCACGCTCAGCTAAATCTGTCGCTTTTTGAATGTCGTCGCTAGCTCCGGTAGAGACTTTCCCCAAAATAACTTCCTCAGCCGCTCGTCCACCAAGCAAGGTCGCAAGTTGCCCACGTAATTCATCTTCTAGCAGCAAGAAGCGATCTTCCTCTGGCATTTGCAGAGTATAACCCAATGCTCCCAATCCACGAGGCACAATGGAAATTTTGGAAACCTTACCACTACCCGGCATGAGTGCGCCAACAAGAGAATGTCCAACCTCATGATATGCCACGGTTTGCCGTTCTTGAGGAGTGAGAATCCGCGAACGTTTTTCTAATCCTGCAATCACCCGTTCCATCGCCTCTTTAAAATCAGCCATGAGAACAGCTTGGTGATTGTTGCGAGCCGCCATGAGCGCCGCTTCATTGACGAGGTTAGCTAAATCTGCGCCAACAAAACCAGAGGTTTGGGCAGCGATTACCTCTAGATTCACGTCTTCACTGAGAATTACCGAACGAGTATGCACCAGCAAGATTTCTAATCTGCCACTCTTATCGGGGCGATCGACCAAAACTTGGCGATCGAAGCGACCAGGGCGAATCAGGGCCGGGTCAAGGATTTCAGGGCGATTGGTGGCTGCAATCACGATCGTGCCATTATTGCCATCAAAACCATCCATTTCTGTGAGCAATTGATTCAAAGTTTGTTCCCGTTCATCATTGCCGCCGACTACATTATTGCCGCGAGTCTTACCGATAGCGTCTAGTTCATCAATAAAAATAATGCACGGAGCTTGGCGTTTAGCTTGGTTAAACAAATCACGTACCCTTGATGCACCTACACCTACAAAGACTTCAACGAATTCTGAACCCGACATACTTAAAAAAGGAACCCCGGCTTCGCCAGCAACCGCTTTTGCCAAGAGAGTCTTACCCGTTCCAGGAGAGCCAACCAACAGTATACCTTTAGGGATTTTCGCACCAATCTTGCGGTACTTTTCGCCATTAGACAAGAAGTCAACAACCTCTTGAAGTTCCTGCTTGGCCTCATCTGCACCTGCTACATCTAAAAAGGTAGTACCTGTCTTCCCTCGATTATAGACCCGTGGATTACTTTTACCCATTTTCATGCCAATGCCTATACCACCACCTGCATTACTAAATTTCAAAAGCCATGCAAACGCACCAACCAGTATCCCACTAGAAAGAAGTAAGCCAATAATGCCTGCGGCGTTGGCAGAGTTATCGCCAAGGCTAATAATTTCTACATTATGGCTTTGCAACAAGCTTTTAAGATCCCCTATTTGTCCAGAGGGGTCGGTATAGTAGCGCTGGCTGCCAAATTCTGGTTTGAGGATATATTCAATACAATCTGGCTTAATGGTAACCCGTTGCACTTGCGAAGATTCGATCTGCTCAATAAACTTGCTGTATGCCGATTGTGAACTGGCTTCCGTCTTCATAGAACCGATTCCTAGTGGGAGCGAAGGGAACATTAAGAAGCCAGAGATCTAGATTTTTTGCACACATTCAGACTTCTTACTATCTTGATTCTCCTGCAACTGTTTTTAAGCCAACAGATGGGATTACTACACTCTTTTTAGGGTTTTCCGAATGAGGGGAGCAATTGTGGAAGCCTGATTCAGATTCCCCAAGACTCCAAAAAACTCTGCACCGACTCATTAGCGCCTACTCGGATACACCCGATTGATGCGTAGACGCACAAGCGGCTTATCGTTAGACGATTAATGACTAATAACTAATGGCTCGCCTCCCCTAGTTTTCCCCGATTATTTTTTAATTTAAAAACATCGACTTATGGAAACGACTTATAAATTAAACCTTAAGTAGGGTGTATGAGGGCTTTAGCCTAACGCACCCTACAAAAATTATAAAAAGGTATGGGCAAAACTCATTCCTTTTAACGTTAACACTCAACAATCAACAATTCACCTATCCTATGAATGGAGATACAAAGTTCTTTCTTATATTTGGTTCAATATTCGGTGGTGTTGGCAGCATAATTGCTGTTACGGGCATCATTCTTGGAATTAATACTCGTTCTTTTGTGTCTGCGGCAATTCCAGCACAAGGAACAGTTATACAATTGCAGCAACGTCTTTCATCACCTGACAGCAAAGGGTATCGGTCTTATGTCTACTATCCAGTCGTGCAATTTACTACACGTTCTGGTGAATCAACAGTTTTTGAATCAAATTCAGCTAGCAATCCACCACAATTTGCTAAAGGTCAGCAAATAGAAGTTCTATACAGTCCTGATAACCCAGGTTCTGCACAGATCAACTCTTGGCTAAGTTTATGGTTTTTACCTCTAATGTTGGGCGGCTTAGGATCGAGTTTCGCTTTGGTTGGAGGAATTGTAATATTTAAGTCGCTTCTAGGTTTAATGAGTTCTAAGAAGATGGTTTAAAAGAGAATTCAGAATATAATAATTGCGGGATTTAGACCTACCAATCTTTAACAAAGTTCAGAATAAATTTCTGCTCAGATGCCCGACTTCTTCAACAAGTCGGGCATTCAAATCCGTAGGATGCGATCGCGCTCTGTAGGTGCTGGTGCTATCTGGCACATAAGCTATGTCTGCGATTATAAACCGGATCGCGCAATCTTACATTTTTGGTGAAATTCTACCATTTTGGATGTACAAAGTTTGTTACAAAGCTTTGAACAGTCCAAGGAGTTTTCGGGCAAGTCTAGTAATAGCAGATTCAGGCAGATTGGGACAATAAACCTGACATATCTAATACTCGCTCTGACCAAGCACTAGCTTGGTCGGACATATTTTTGCGTTGGCTGTCACTAGACCAGAGACTATCAAACCTTAATTTCCACCTAGCCAGTTGAACTTGAATGTTAACCAATTCTTCGGCATATTCTGGTTCAATTTCTGCTGCTGTCCATTCGATAAAACATATAGTTTCATCTGCCACACTTTCGACCGCTTCTGGGTAAGCAGTGTCACAAAATGTTCTCAGCCTAGCTAAATTGGAAGCTATATGCCTTAAACGATTTGATGTATTTTCGCCTTGAAACCGTGCTTGCTTTTCATCCAATTTCTGGTTCATATCCACCTATTAACTCCTGAGCGATTTGCTTAACACGTTCTCGAATCTCTGGGTTTTGAATTACCATTGAGCGATTATTCTGGCTGGGACGTATGTTAATAATCGATTCATAAGCTATTGATTGAGTAAATGGAATCCAACCTGCACCCCAAATATCTCGTTGTCTACTACCATCTTCAAGTAATGCCGCTTCACAATAAGCGTGTTTTTCTCCTCCCCCTGCTAAGATACCTCTTTCTATATCTACTGCTATTTTGATATATAGTTCCAAAGTTTGCAGCATTTGGTGAAATTCTTATAATGTTGCTCTTTGCTTGATAATGAGTACCAAAATGTTACTCCTAACACTCTAAACACGTAACTGCTACAAGTTTTATTTTTGTGGAACCCTCAAATAAATCTCTGCATTGAACAATTAAATAAATTCCAGTTCATTTGGAAAAATAAATTCACACTCAACAGGTGATAACCAAATATGACAAATTACATTGTCATATTCTTCTGCTTCAACTATTACTCCTGCTTCACAATACTTTTTTCCAACAAAATCAGAGTTTCTTAAGTAAAAAATTTTGGGTACTAATAATTTAGCTAACTTTAATTTACCTTCTTCTTTAGCTTGATAATAGGCTTGGGTCAATTCTTCATCACTAGGATGATGACGTACATAACTCATTAAAGATTCCCACTTTTGGGGGCTGAGTCTTTCTCTTAAACTCTCAGATAAAGTTGTATCACTTTGTTTTTGCTGTTCGGCTTCCCATTTTTCCCATTTCACCCTTTGAAGATATAACTGAGCAGCTTCTTTGATAGTAATTCCATGTGCTCTCGCAATTGTCAAGACATGAGCCGCTATTTCTAGGTCTTTAATCGAGTCAGAATCCATTGTGAGTATTTACAATTTTTAAATATAAATCAGCTGATACTTTTATATTTACAAAAAACGAGTCTACTTAGCTCTTGAACTAACAATTAAAATTGTGATTACACAACCAAATATACCAACTTTGGCTCAAAAAATTATTTTTATATTGGCTTGTGCCGTGGAACTTTGTTAAAAATGCGCTCAGTGCGATCGCCTTACTACCGCCCACCACAGTCCTCAAGTGGCCCCAACACTTCTGTTGAAAGACCATTCTAAAAAGGCTAAATTGGCATCGGTTAGTGGAAGGTTACGTTTGAGGAGCGATGGCACTTGTATATAGCTAAGAGCGATCGCCCTGTCGTCAAATCTGCAATTCAACATTAGATAATCTATGTGGTCTAACAACAATAGCTCTCGCAACGCTCAAACGCGATCGCTGCCAAACCAAGAGCGATTGGATTAACACTACTAAAGTCAATATATCTGTAGTGCTAAGGTGCTACTTTTTCTTTAAACTGCTTCCCAGGAGAAAACGCAGGTATTCTGGTAGCCGGAATCGTCATTGGCTCACTGGTTTTAGGATTACGCCCTTCACGAGAAGCGCGTTCGCGTCGCTCGAATGAGCCAAACCCAACCAGCGTTACCTTATCCCCATTTGCTACAGCCTCGGTAACAACTTCTAAAAAAGCTGATATCACCTCCAATGCTTCCTTTTTTGTGATGTTGGCCTTTGCTGCTACAGCATCTACTAATTCACCCTTGTTCATAAATTACCCTGAAGTATTGCAAATATTGGAAATCTAGCATTACTAGCTTTTATTAGCAAAGGGGAGAAAGGAGTAAAAATCTAGCGACATACGAAAATTAACAATGCACGGCTACTACTGTGTCGATTTGGTGCGAAAGATAATTATCATTTTACTCACAGAAATATCTAATTGCTGTAAATGTTACACTTCAGGTTAAGTAAATGCATCTTCATATTCAGCCACAAGAGATAGGACATCTATACAGTACATAAGTACTATTAAAGGAATGGAAATCAACCTGACCCAACACTCAAACTCAAGGAATTAAACATATATGGCAATTCAAGAACTGCAAAAAAACGATATGATGGCGCATCTACTTGAGTCTCTTGATGCAGGCAAAGATATTGGTCATTACGGTAGGTTAGTGTTTGCAATGGTGGCACGACATTTCTTAAGTGAGCCTGAGTTAATTGACTATCTTCAAAAAGATAAAGATTTTACTGAACAAGAAGCACGTTCGCTATATCTACAAGTGCAAGGTAAAGATTATAATCCGCCTCGGCGCGAGCGTGTTCTTCAATGGCAGTCGCAACAAGAATTTCCCATCTGCCCGAATCCTGATAATCCAGATGCTTGTAACGTTTACAAGGACTTACAGTTTCCAGAGGAGGTATACGAACATATCTCCAACTATTATGAACATAAAGCAGATAGCTAATGGATGTATTAGCTTTATACCTCCTGATGAAATTTTATACAATCAGATTCGGTAAGCTCCTGCACACTCGTATTTGAGGAATAACAACAAACCAATCCTCTAAAACTTCTGCTGTTATCTCATCTTTTTTAATGTGATGGTAGATAGATTTAACTGTCACTTCATGGCTCTGGAATTCAAAATGACCAGCTTGAATTCCTTTGTTTCTTAAAAATTCTGTTGCATTGTGAGATAAATAACCGATTTTTTGATTGTGGGATGCAAAAATGCTCCAACCATTTCCAGAAGAGTTGGCTTTTAGCTCAATTGGGCTACCTTCACATAATTTTTTAATAATGTTTTGTTGATTTTGGGTAATCTGAGATCCTAAATTAACATCACCTGGGGTGAAATCAAAGTAATAAACTAATTGAGGAATTTGAATCTCAGGATAAATAGTTTCTTGAGGAATTAAACCGGCATCTTGTACAAAATTGTTCTTTTGAGTAGAACAAACAATTAATTCTTCTTTGGCACGAGTCATAGCGACATAAAATAGCCGACCTTCTGATTGAATTGTGCCAGGATTAGCTTGAAATCCATTAGCTAATAGTATGACTTTACAGAACTCTAAACCTTTTGAGCTATGACAGCTAGTAACTAGGACTAAGTTTTTTTCTATAAAAGATCCACTATTTTCATTAAACTCGAAGATAGCAGTTAATATTTCATCAACGCTAATGGGCAGCGCCAGATTTTCAGCCCCATAGCCTCGCTCCCGATCTAAATCTATAGCAATATTGATTAAGGTTTTAACGGTAGGTTCTGTTAAGCTACGACCAGTACGTTCAAAAAAATCCTCAAATCTTTGCTCAACTGATTCTTCAGGATTTAAAACTAGGCTATAGTCTTTCTGTAAAGCATTAATCAGCAAATGAGTAGAACGATTCTTGACCAAAGGTATGGTATTACCTTTCAAGGTATAAGTAGAAATATTTTCTTTTTCTAATAGCAATCTTATAAGATTAAATTCATTCCAGTTACGTGCTAAAATAGCAATCTCATGGGGTGGAATACCTTCTTCAAGCCACATCTTGACTTTATCTTTAATCCACCCTGCTTGGTGAGACATATTGTTGAATTTCAAAGCTACAACAGGCTGTCCCTTAATTCCTTGCCTCTCATGGTTAATACGAATTTGTTCTTCTGGAGCCTGTTTACATCGCACTGAATTTTTTTGAATTAACTCATTAGCAACTTCAATAATATTTTCTGTAGAACGGTAATTCGGAGTCAGTAGTAATCTTCTGGCTTTATATTCTTTTTCAAATTGAATAATATACTTAGTACTAGCTCCATTAAATTCAAAAATATTTTGGTCATCATCACCGATAACGCAAAGATTAATTTGCACTGAGCGCGTTTCGTCTTCAGATTGATTTAACCCAGCAATTGACCTAATCAGACGATACTCTTTTTCACTAACGTCTTGATATTCATCAACAAAAATGTATTCTAATTTTCCTAATAATTGAATTCGTCGCGCTTGAGTATCTTCATCTGCATCTTCAAATTCTTCACCTTTGTCTATTAGTTCGTAAGCTTCTACTAAAAGTCGGTCAAAATTCATGGCTTGAGCTTTTGTCTGTTCGCCTATTGTGCGCCCTAAAAGTGCTAATGCTAAACCGTGAAATGTAAAAACTCGAATTTGAGATGCTTGTTCCTCAAGAATATTCCGCAACCGTAGCCGTAATTCTCTAACTGCGTTACGGTTGTAAGCTAAAACTAAAATACGCTTCGGCTCAACTCGCTTAACCTTTACAAGATAAGCAATTCGGTGAACAATAGTTCTTGTTTTACCAGAACCAGGGCCTGCCATTACTGCCATCGCTGGGTCTGAAGCTAGAACAATTTCTTTTTGAGCAGGATTTAGCGGTTCTAGAATACGCCTGTAATCTTCTGGAAGAATAGGTTCGATAATATCTTTTACAGAAAATTCGTATTTTGAAATAAATTCTTCTCTATTTGTGCCAAAGTAATCACTAACGAATTGCTGACGTTGTTTTGCTGACTTTAGCTTTCCATATTGCACCATGTAATGAGTCCGACGAGTTTGTTCATCATAGTGAGCTTCAACTTCAGGGTAACGGCGTTTTACTCTGGAAACACTTGCGTTTTTTATTACACGGATTTTCAGCGACTGTTGAAAGAGATTCAGCCCATCACCTAATCGAATGATTTTTCTCTGGTGCAGCCACAAAAGAATAACTTCTAACTTTTCATTATTCCAGTCAAGTTGAGTTTTTTGGGTAACTTCTTTAGCAAGTTTACCTAATTCGTACTTCAGAGGTAATCTCGCCCCTGTTGTATCTCTCAATGCTTGATATAAAACTTCCAATACTGTAGTTGTTAGAATTTTATGCCCAGGTAAATGCTCTCCAACTTCCATTTCTCCTAAGCGAACCACATCACTAGAAATTCTACTTAACTTTAGCCATTTTTGAGCAACCCAACCTTCCAAAATATCTATGATGTTGGATGCTCTGATTTTTTTACTATTGTCTGGGTCAAGTCGAGAAGCAAGTCCACGCAGATTTATTTGTATTTCATCTTCATTACCAAACAACTCATTAAGCACTTTGAGTAATTCGTCTTCTAGCTGGCGAATGCGTTCATGATTATTACGGGCATCTCCTCTTACACCCTTGGTAATTACAAAGGTAATTGGTATTTCAAAAGAACAGACTTCAGCCCTTTGTAGTTCCCGAATTCTAGCTGTCAAATCGTGCAAGCTAATTCCAGCTTCATCGCTGAGACGATCTAGTGGAAACGGTTCATCATTGCTACTACAATAAGCTTTAGCAACGTGCATTGCCTGAATCAGCCGCTCAAAGTTGTCTGCTTCAAACTGGGATAGTTTCTTTATCAGCCTGTACTTTTCAAACTGCTCTATAGACTCAGCAAAAGTATCATGGCTTAATTCAAATTGGATAAAACTTGAAAAGTTCTCGGCTCGTTCTAATAAACCAAAGTTCTCTAAGTAATGCAGACCTACTTTAATTTTTGTGTTTTGCTGCTCTGAATCTTCCCCAAACTCTTCATCAAAGTCACCTTCTTGAAAGATTTCATTAGTTGTCGCCCAAAACCAATCATCTTTGGCACTGCCAAAAGTGCGATCGCGAATATGTCTGGTTGAGATCAAGACATTTTTCAAATCTTGTTCGCTTAGTTGGTTCAAACTTTGCAAGCGAAAAACTGTATCAGCATCTTTTGGGTCAAATAGTAGAGTACAAACTGCTGGCTCTCCATCACGCCCAGCCCGTCCAGCTTCTTGAACATAGCCTTCTAAGTTTGCACTCATGGAATGATGAATAACAGCCCGTACATCTTTGCGGTTAATTCCCATACCAAAAGCACAGGTAGCAGTCACTACGTTCAATTTACATGATTTGAATTCCTGCAAAACTTGCTGTTTTTTTTCTTTTGGAAGTTTACCATGATAATATTTAGCTTCAATATGACTTTGTTTAAGAAGTTCTGCTAGTTTTTCGGCATTTTTGCGTGTAGTAGTATAAACTAGGGTACTACCACCAAGCTTCAGAGACTCTTTAACTTGTTCGAGTAAGATTTGCTCTTTATTCCCTGCTACTGGAATGACTTGAAAAGTCAGATTTTCTCTGGTTGTTACCCCATCAATTGTACGATTAATATTTAACTGATATTGAGCAAATAGCTTTTTAATATCTTCAACAACTGCGACTGTTGCTGTTGCAGTCATCAAAGCCATCAAAGGCATTGCAAGCTGCTGTTCTTGATATAATTCTTGAATAAATTTTGGTATATCCCACATTCCGCAGGTTAGTTAAGAAAGAAGATAATATTTTCGACAAGGA
>JAVRBO020000054.1:0-80126 GCA_034531195.2 Nostoc sp. ChiSLP01 | reverse complement strand
AGTAAATCCAAAATCGAGTTTTGACAAGGGTTTCACGTTAAGTTGACACCAATGAACATTGTTGTGCCCCTACCCGTATACTTTATTTACCTGAAAAGCGCTGTAATTAAATATAAAATCCAAACCAGCGAAACCTTTTACTGTTGAGAGTTTTACCTCCTGCCCCCTGCCTCCGGCCTTCTGCCTCGTAGATAAGATATAAGGAGTAATATAGCTCCTCCCACACAAGTCGCAATGACCTCAACTCTAGACAAATTTCCTCGTCTAAATGCTCCAAACCTGCATAAATTACCTAATGGTTTGACAATCATAGCCGAGCAGATGCCAGTTGATGCCGTGAACCTCAGCTTATGGATAAAAGTTGGCTCATCTGTAGAATCTGATGCCATTAACGGCATGGCTCATTTTTTAGAGCATATGATTTTTAAAGGAACAGAACGACTGGCTAGTGGTGAATTTGAACGTCGAATTGAAGAACGGGGTGCTGTGACCAATGCCGCTACTAGCCAAGACTATACTCATTACTATATAACTACTGCGCCTAAAGATTTTGCCGAGCTTGCACCATTACAAATAGATGTAGTAACTAATGCCAGTATTCCTGATGATGCCTTTGAACGGGAACGATTAGTAGTTTTAGAAGAAATTAGACGTTCAGAAGATAACCCCCGCCGTCGCACTTATAGGCGGGCGATGGAGACAGCATTTGATAGGCTACCTTATCGGCGTCCGGTGTTGGGGCCAGAAGAAGTAATAGCCGGACTCAAACCCCAACAAATGCGGGATTTTCATGCTACTTGGTATCAACCCCAGTCAATTACTGCTGTGGCTGTGGGTAATTTGCCTGTAGAAGAATTAATTGCAACTGTTAGCGAATCATTTATGCAAGTCTACAGACGCGATTCATCGCGTCTCCACAAGCAGACAGGATTCATGAGCCAGCACGTTGCGGAGTTAACCCCCATTGTAGCAACTGGCGTCGCGTCTTTAGAGATTGAATCACCATTTACAGAAATAGTCCGTCGGGAATTTGTTGATGAAACTCTGCAACAAGCGAGATTAGTGATGCTGTGGCGGGTTCCGGGAATGGTTGAACTGGAACAAACTTATGGACTGGATGTTTTAGCAGCAATTTTGGGACATGGACGAACATCAAGACTAGTGCAAGATTTAAAAGAAGAACGGAAATTAGTTACTTCAATTTCTGCAAGCAACATTAGCCATGAGTTGCAAGGTGCATTTCATATATCAGCTAAATGTGAAGTGGAAAATTTAGCAGAAGTAGAAAATGCGATCGCTGAACATATCCGTAGCCTACATATAGAATTGGTGAAAGAATCAGAAATTGCTCGCGTGCGGCGACGAGTAGCCAACAGATTTATTTTTGGTAACGAAACACCAAGCGATCGTGCTGGGTTGTATGGCTATTATCAATCTTTGGTGGGAGATTTGGAACCTGCATTTAACTACCCGGCTAAAATTGAGAATCAAGATGCTATTGACTTAATGCAAGCAGCTAAAGACTATCTTTCTGGTGACGCTTATGGTGTAGTTATTATGAAGCCGTGAGTATGGAGGGATTAGATCGTTTTAGATTTTGGACATTGTTAATTTCATTTATGAAAACCATTGTGTATGAGACGTTGCAATGCAACGTCTCTACATCTGGATTAATACTGAATTTAACTAACCGTAATTACCTTTCCTAAACTCTCATTCGCCAGCCTATCCACTGCACACACGGCATAGGTTCCCGCTTGTTGGACGGTGGCAAAGGTTGTGCCAGCAGACAAAATTCGCTGAATTGTCCAAGTATCATCATCAATTTGGCGATAAAGTGCCCAGGAACGAATCGGTTGATTATCTCCAGGCTGCCAACTGAGTTTGCGATTGTTGACTTGTAGTCCGGTGGGTGGAGGAAGTGGCGTTGTATCCTGCCAAGACATAGTAGGAGGTAGGGCAGGTTTGTTATAAAGCAGACTTTGGAAGCGATCGGCTATGCCTTGACTATTTTCTCTCAAAACACTGAGATTAAAAAAGATATTGCCCAATGATAATTTTGCGGCTTGGCTGCGACTAATTTTCACTTGCTTTTCAATCTCATCACCTTCTCGACTTTTATTGCTTGGTTCTGTGAGATTGTTACCTGCGTAAACATGTCTTTGCTTTATATTGATATCTGTCCACCACTTTAACAATGCAGAATAACTTTGTTGTGGTTGGTCTGTGCGCCAGTAAAGTTGAGGCGCGATATAATCAATCCAACCTTGTTCTAGCCATTTCTTCGAGTCGGCGTAAAGCACATTGTAAGCATCTAAGCCAGTAATACCGGGGGGTTGTCCGGGGCGATAAATTCCAAAGGGACTAATACCAAATTTCACGTGGGGTTTAGTTGTTTTAATTCCCTCAGAAAGACGCAATACCATTTTGTTAACATTGTCCCGCCGCCAGTCGCCGAGGCTGAGTGTACCACCACCTGCTTTGTAAGCAGCGTAGGTTTTGTCATCGGGGAAAGATTGCCCGTCAACAGGATAGGGGTAGAAATAATCATCTAAGTGAACGCCGTCGATATCGTAGCGCTTGAGTACATCGAGAATGACATTGTAAGCCCTGTCCTGGACTATTTTCAGCCCTGGGTCCATCCAGCGTTGAGTTTTCCACAGATAAACGGTTTCTGGATTAGTAACTGCTATGTGGGGATAGACGGTTTTAGCTGGGTTGGTGGAAGTGCTGGCGCGGTATGGGTTGAACCAAGCATGAAGTTCGATATTGCGTTTGTGACATTCGGCGATCGCAAACGCTAAGGGATCGTAAAATGGTTCCGGTGCTTTTCCTTGGGTTCCCGTAATCCAATTACTCCAAGGCTCTAATCGCGATTCATACAAAGCATCTCCCTCTGGTCTGACTTGGAAGATCAGGGCGTTGAAGTTCAGTGCTTGTAATTTAACAGTAATTTCCGTGAATTCAGCTTTCTGTTGCTCAACAGAAAGTCCCGGTTTGGAAGGCCAATCACCATTCCACACAGATGCTACCCACGCTCCACGAAATTCTCTGGTATGATTTAGCTTCACGCTACCGAGAGGTATGGGTGTTGGCGTTGGGGTTGGGGTTGGGGTTGGGGTTGGAATTGGAGTTGGGGTTGGAGTTGGAGTTGGCGTTGGTGTGGATGTTGGGGTTGGTGGCACCACGAGGTAACTAGAGGCAATCTTTTCTGCTGCACCTAAATACACCAAAGCTTGATAAATAATCGCAGCCACATCTGCACGGGTGGCTGCGAGATTGGGATTAAGTAATTTCAGATTGGGGAAATTAACTACTAATCCTGCACTAGTGGCAATAGCTATTTGATTTTTGCCATAGTCAGGAATTTGAGCAGCATCTTGATAGATTTGTCCAAGTTTTGAGAAGAGGTCAGGTTTTACCTTCGTGGCAATTTCTAAGCCGGATACTAAGGAAACTAAAACTTCTGTTCTGGTAATTCTGTTAGCAGAACGGAAGGTTTTATCAGGAAATCCGCTAATAAATGCTTTTTCGTAAGCTGTTTGAATGGCTGCTGCTGCCCAAAAACTACTGGGTACATCAACAAAAGGTACATACTGCCGTTTCTTGGTAACTGTTGGAAATGCCTTAGCGATGATGGCGGCATATTCAGCACGGGTGAGTGAGTTATCGGGGCGATAAGTGCCGTTAGGCAACCCGCTAACAATTTCACGTTGGGCTAAAGCTGTGATAAATAAGCGTGCCCAATGGTTTTGAATATCTGAGAACGGAGTAGAGATAGATACCATTGTTGAGATTGCAGCTAGCTAGCCTGGATTTTGATTACCTTTGTTAATTTAGCAATACCAGAGCGATCGCTGCTGCAATGTCTTGTAAACTTTTTTGGGGATTAAGCATTTTGAGTGAGGAGTGAGGAGTTAAGAATTATTCTCTTTGTCCCCCTTGTCTCCCTTGTCCCCCTTATCCCCAATCGCCAGTCCCCAGTCACTAAGTAGGATTTGCTGCTGAGTCAGTAGAATTCAACGCAGAACGCAGATTCAATGACAGCATTACGCGGGAAACGCCGGTGAACAGAACGCTGACACCAACTAGTGTTCCAAGCAGCCAAGGCGCATTGAACGGCCACTGAAACCAAATCATTGCACCTAAGACCAGTGTAATAATGCCGTTCGCTAATACCCATGTCCAGTTTTGTTGTGGACGTAATTGGAAGGCTAGAATTGACTCGAATGTGCCTTCAGTTAACAAAAAAGTACCAAGCAACAGGGTTAGCGTGAGAATGCCTGTATAAGGATAAGCCAACAACATGATGCCCGTTGCAATATACAGTCCGCTTAATAAAAGTTTCCAAACAAAACCTCCGCGATCGCGGGTTTGAGCGGCGTAAACTAGTTTTGAAAATCCAGCAAAAGCTAAAATCGCTGCAAACCAAGTTTCGGCAAATATAGTTGTGAATGTGGGCAGTGCGATCCCAATAATCCCCGAAACAATTAGCAAAATACCAATTATCAGCGACCCATTAAGTTGCTTTTTAATATCTCTAGAAACATCGGCTGTCATACAAATCTTTTCCCTATGCTTAAATTCAACTCTAAAATTACGTTAGGGAATTTCTGAATCAAAGTGTAGAATCTTGAGGTAGACTCATGGGTATTAAATTTCAGCAGTAACTACCTGTCAAAAGTTTTCTGCCAGATTGCTTAAGCGTTCGTAGACAACAATAAGACGGTCTCCTTCTAATTCCACAGAGTTACTGGGATAATTTTGAATAGCTCCCAGTAGCGTAACTTCACCATTTTGCTTGATAGATTCACTTAAAGCGGTTCGCAGTGCTTGTTGGTTTAATTCTCCTGCGGGGGGATGAACTACCTCACCAATTTGGTTAACTAAAACTGGCCCTGCCCAACTAGAGAGCAAGTTATTTAAAAAAGTGCGATCGGCTTTTATACCAGCTTTGAGTGCTTTACGGGCTAATGCGGGTTCTTGTTGAGCCGCCTGCAAATAAGCTGTTAATGTTGGGGTAGTCTTGCCAGTTTCTGCAAATTGATTTAATTCTTGAACAGATATCGGCCCTTCAAAATTGCCATATTTTAAAATAACTTGCTCGGCAGCATTAGCATTGTTACTTGAAAACAAAACAATAGCACCTACGCCTAAAGCTACTGTTTGACTAAGTAACTTAGTGAGTTTCCTAGTGTTTGATTGATTGAAAATTTTAAAAATCTGCATTATTTTGTCAAAGTTTTTATTTGTGCGGAGCGTGCATGGGCAAAAAATTACCCAATATATTTTACAAAATTTTTGCTACAGATACGTATGATTGTGGGCGTAGTTGTGTACGCCCCTACAGCCAATTTATGTGTAGCAAAAATTTGGGGATATGGTGTTATTTTTGACCCTTTTCATTAGGCGAACCTGCATGAGGTAGTATTGATTTTTCTTCGTCTAAGGTTGGTGCAGGTATACCCAAATGCTTCCTTGCAGCTTCTTCAGCTAGCTGTCGGTCTTGTTCAGTCTCGAACTGACTTTCATCTAACAAATGAGGATTTTTTGCTGCTTCATCTCGGCTTGGGCGATAGCCGTTTTTCCACCTGTACTTCCAGTCCATAGTTCGATAAGCAGATATACTGCAATTTAATTTCCTAGTTCTACATCGTAGGCGGTTAATGTAAGATGACACTCTTGCTATAGGTTGAACAGTCTCATTCAAAGGATATAAATTTAACGTTATTTGGGTAAAAATACCTGATTAGCGCTACAAATTATTAATTAAACACGGAAGATGTGATGGCTATAATTATTATTGGCTACTGGCGATCGCTGTTGCAATGTCTTCTAAAATTTTACTATTGAAGCTTTGCTGCCTGACTTTTATGAAGCTAAATCTGCTAATCTGAAGAGACTGAATTAATTTTATCTTCTATTTGACTTTAAAAAACGATACGATAAATATTATTATTTTAGATATTGCCGAAAAACAAAACAAAATAATTATGCTTAAAGAACAGATTACACAAGAACTAGAAAAATTACCTGAACCTTTGTTACAGGAAATTTTAGATTTTGTTCAGTTTTTACAAGCTAAGTACCAGAAAGATAAAACCTTAGAAATCACCATTATGAGTGAATCCTCACTGCAAAAAGATTGGTTAAGACCAGAGGAAGATGCAGCATGGCAGGATTTATAAAAGGAGATGTTGTTATTGTTCCATTTCCATTTTCCGACTTAACTGGCACAAAACGCAGGCCTGCTTTAGTTATTGCTAATCTTCAGGGGGATGACTTGATTCTTTGCCAAATTACTAGCCGAACTATTGGAGATTTCTATGCTATTCGCCTGGGAAATAATGATTTTAGTTCTGGTGGTTTAACTCAGCCAAGTAATATCAGACCAAATCGGATTTTTACTGCCGATAAACAAATTGTTTTATATCAAGCAGGTCAAATAAAATCTGAAAAATTAACAGAGGTGATTAATAAAATTATTGAAATTATACAGTAATCAAGCTTATAGTTGTATCGAGTGTTTAACTAAGTTTGACTACTATCAGATGGTTGAGTAACTGGTGGTTGAGTGGGGAGTTTACATGGATTTGCTGCGCCTGATTCCAAAACAGACGCTTCAGAACCCTTCAGTTTGGAAAATTGAATCGATGAAGTTAGACAGCCCGCCCCTCTCCTCCTAATTGGTCACGAATATTGATGGATACTATTACTGAACACAGCAAGCCCTAATTAATTTAGCAATACGAGAGCGATCGCTGTTGCAATGTCATACAAGATTTCATAGTCATATCACACCCACTGTTTCCCATGTAGGATATGTGTATTAACCACTATCTTGTACAGCTTATGGTTAACATAATAGGTCAACTTACTTTAAAAGAATTTCTCAGCCTTCCACAAGGAGATGTATACTATGAGTTTGTTAATGGTCAAGCAGTCCCTAAAGTGTCTCCTAAATATTTTCATTCAACTTTACAGATAGCTTTAGGATTACTAATTCGTGCATGGTGCAAAGGCAAAGGTAGAGTATGTGCAAAGTGGGCAATTCTCTTAAAACGTCAAGGGAAAGATTGGGCACCTTTACCAGACTTAACTTACATATCTTACGAACGTTTACCCAAAAGTTGGAAGCGTAATGAAGCTTGTCCTGCGATTCCAGAATTGGTAATTGAAATTATCTCTCCAGACCAGACGATAAAGGAATTTGAAGAGAAAGCAAAGGATTATTTAACTGCGGGTGTGTCCAGAGTGGGGGTCATAAATCCAGACGTGATGAGTATTAGAGTTTTTCTCCCCGACGGGTCAAATCAAGTTTATACGGATAACACGCCTATTGTAGATACTCTATTTCCAGGTTTAGAATTAACGACAAAGCAGGTATTTGAAGAGGCAGAATTACCTTGAATTTTAGGGTGCAATGCCCACGGTTTTTGCTAACCTACACAATTTTAAATAATGCAGAATTCAGAATTCCTCTTCTCTATCGATTCAGTTCAACCACTAATAGTTTAGCGTTAATAAGCCGTAAATTCATTCTGAATTCCGACTCATGACTTCTGAATTATTTTTTGATAATTTCTTTTTTAAAAAACATTAACTTTATCTAATTTTTCCCAAGGAAGTTCTAGATCGATCCTACCTACATGGCCATAGGCAGCAAGTTTCCTATAGAAACCACCTTTATGTAATGAAGGCAATTGCCTTAAATTAAATTGTTTGATAATTCCTGCAAGGCGGAAATCAAAATACTTTTCTAAAATAATTGTGATTTCTTCATCTGCTATTTTGCCCGTGCCAAAAGTTTCTACTTGGACGCTAACAGGTCTGGAAAGTCCTATAGAATAACTTAGCTGTACTTCACATTCATCTGCTAATTTTGCAGCTACGATATTTTTCGCTGCATAACGAGCCATATATGCTCCTATTCTGTCGATTCTAATTGGATCTTTACCGCTTAAAGCTGAACCGCTATGTTTGGAATATTCGCCGTATGTATCTATGGCATTTTTTCTACCGGTTAACCCAGAATGAGCCGCAGGGCCTCCGCGAATAAATGGCCCGTCTGGATTTATAAATATTCTTGTCTGTGCATCTGGTTTAATGTCTTCACTTTCAAATACAGGAGAAATTATTGTCTCTCGAATATCATCCTGTAATTGCTGTAATTCTGGTTTTGATGCTTTATTTTGACTGGCAATAACTGTAATACTATGAATTCTATATGGTCGGCGATCTTTATATTCAACTCCTACCTGGGTTTTGCCATCTGGAGTTAGGTATGGAAGTATTTCTTGGCGTCTGACTTCACTAATTTTTTTAGCAAGTTTGTGGGCTAGCCAGATTGGTAATGGCATGAAACTCGATGTTTGATTGCAGGCAAATCCAAACACTGTTGCTTGATTATTAACGGTGATTTTTTCTATTTCTGCGTCAGTTAAACTGTTTTCATCAAATAAATTGTGTTTATCTAAAGGTAATTCTCTAAGACTAGTTAAAATACTGCAAGTTTTACCATTAAATTCTTTATGCTCGTAGCCTACTTGTTCGATTACTTGTCTGGCTATATTAGTAAAATCGACGTTGGTGTTGGGTTCAAATCTGGCGGCGAGAAAAACGATGCCTGTAGAGACTGCACATTCTGTAATTACTCTCGAATATGGGTCTTGTTGTAAAAAGCGATCGACGATCGCATCGCTAATCTGGTCGCAAAGTTTATCTGGATGTCCTTCGGTGACTGACTCTGATGTAAACATGAAGTCTTTTTTCATAAATATTCACCTGTGATATGAGACTTCTATTAAAGGCTGATGCAATTTGAGATTTGGGATTTTGAAAAAACGAACCGCCAAGGACGCCAAGGACGCCAAGAAAGAAGAGTTTTAGAGAGTTATTGTGTTTGGGATGGGAGAGATAATTGCAGGGTATTTATCGGTTGAATTGCTGGAAGATCGTTTTTTGGGAGGGTAGTATTTTTGGTTAACTCATTGGTTAATAATGGCAGTAAAGCACTACATCCAATCACAGCACTGTCTACAAGATTGAGGGGGGCAATTTTTAAAAGAGTCCTTAAGGGAGGAACAGCGATCGCTAAAATTTGGATGGCAAATGAGCCGATAATGGCAGCATTTAAGTAGGGGTTATTCGGCAGTTTTTCTTGGCTAAATATACTATGTTGTTCTGAACGACAGCTAATTGTATGCAGCAGTTGTCCGCTAGTCAGACTCATGAAGGCAATGGTGCTTGCTTGGGGACTAATGCCATATTTGGAGATGGCATAACCGTAAGCAGCTAAGGTACTAACGGATAGTGTTGCTGACTCAAAGGTAATTCTGGCAAAATCGGTGTTTTTAATAATTGGTTCGTCGGGATTGCGGGGTGACTGACTCAATACTTCTGGTTCTGGTGCTTCTAAAGCTAAGGACAGTCCGGGGAAAATGTCTGTTACCAAATTCAGCCACAGGAGTTGGATGGCATTCAAGGGTTCGCCTATACCCAATGCGGTGGCGGTGGTCATGACCATGATTTCGCTGAGGTTTGTGGCTAACAAGAAATGCACGGATTTTCTAATGTTGTTGTAAATTGTCCGTCCCCGACTAACGGCAATAATCATGGTTTCTAGTCTGTCGTCTTCTAGGACGATATCTGCAACTTCGCGCGCGACATCGGTTCCGCCTTTACCCATCGCTACGCCAACTTGGGCGGCTTTCAATGCTGGTGCGTCGTTTATACCATCGCCGGTCATGGCGACGACTTTTCCGGCTGCTTGCAATGCTTGGACGATTTGCAGTTTATTGCTGGGACTGATACGGGCAAAAACATCTACTTTGTCGCTAAGTGCTGTCAATGCCTCTGGTGTAAGATTATTCAGGTTTGTAGAATCGAGGATTTCTAGCTGGGGATCTCGATTCAATTCTAATTCTTTGGCGATCGCATAAGCAGTTGGGCTTTGATCCCCAGTAATCATCACTGTATCAATACCTGCTTGGTGAAAGTCACCAATCAATTCTCTAGCACCTTTTCTAATGGGGTCAGCCATGCCTACAAGACCCAACCAAATCAAGTCTGATTCGTAATTTTTTTGCTTTTTCCTTTTATTGATATGCTTGTAAGCTACACCCAGCACCCGCAGCGCTTTTCCTGCCATGCGATCGTTTTCGATTTCCATCGCCTGTCTGTCTTCTTGGCTGAAAGGTACTATTTTCCCGTTTTTCATCCATTTTTGACATATCTGCACAACTTCGCCAGGGCTACCTTTAACAGCAATTAATTGATTTCCATCAGGAGTTTGGTGAATTGTACTCATGATGTTACGATTTTCCGATCGCAAGTTTGTTTGCAATAAAAGATATTTTTCTCTGAGTGCAATGGCATCTACCCCAGCGCTAATTGCCATGTAAATCAGGGCGTTTTCTGTTGCCGAACCTGTAACTATATACTCGCCATCGTTCTGTAGACTGATTTGTGTTTCATTGCAAAGAACTGAGACATGAATCAGTTTTAAGAGTTCATCGCAGGTATAGGGATTAATTTCTTCTTCACCAGTAATAAATTTTCCATCGGACACGGCAATGTGTCTGCTATCTGCATATATCTCCACCACGGACATTTTATTTTCTGTCAGTGTCCCGGTTTTATCCATACAAATTGTCTGTACGGAACCTAATGCTTCCACCGCACTCAAACTGCGAACGAGGACGTTATTTCTCCTCATATCTCGGATGCCTAAGGCTAAGGTTGTAGTGGCGATGGTGGGTAAGCCTTCGGGAACCGCAGCGACGGCTAAGGATATGGATGATTTGAGCATTTGTACTAAACCATATCCCCGTAATATTCCCATACCAAAGACCAAACCGCAAATTCCCATACCAATTAAAACTAGTTGGCTGCCAACTTCATCTAGTTGTTTTGCTAGGGGAGTTTGGATTGCTGTTGCTTCGCCAACCATTTGTTGGATTTTACCCATTTCGGTAAATTTGCCTGTGGAGACAACCGCAGCCAATCCTTGACCGCCGACAACAAAAGTTCCTTTGTAGATGGTATTGTGGCGATCGCCTAAGGGAATATTCTCACCATCCAAAGAATCAGTAATTTTGGTAACGGGAATACTTTCCCCTGTCAAGCCGGACTCATCAATACTGAGATTTTCTGCTTCAATAAGTCGGGCATCTGCCGCTACATAACCACCGGGTTTGAGAAATAAAATATCTCCTAAAACAACATCTTCTGTGGGAATTTCTATTTGTTTGCTTTCTCTAATTACTAAAGTTGATGTTTGTTCCTGATTTTTCAGGGAATGAATAATTCTTTCTGATTGGCTTTCTGTGACATAACCAATAGCTGCATTCAAACCAACAACACCCATAATCACCACAGCATCTATTACTCCACCTGTGAGAAGAGAAACTCCTGCGGCAACACCCAGCAAAGCCACTGGTAGAGATTGGAACTGTTGAATTATGATTTTCCAATCAGAACGAGTTGCTGCTTGGTCTAGAACATTCGCGCCATATTTCTTTAAATTGGCAGCAGCAGATTCACTAGATAATCCTGATGTTTTTGAAGTATTTAATGTATCTACAACGTCATTTGCTGCCATTAAATGCCAGCTTTTTGGCTTTTGTTCTTGGATAGCAATTGTTTGAGGAGTTGATTTTTTGCTTTTCTGAGCTTTTTTACTTCGCTTGGGAGAATTTATGAGTACTTTTTCAATTAAAGTACTAATTCGATCGTGAGTAATATCTCTATTAAAATTGACTAAAATATTGCTGGTTATTGGGTTAGCATAAACAGAATTTATCGCTGGTTCTTGAGAGAGCGATCGCTCCAAATATTCTTTTAACTCTACTGAACGATAGAGTTCATTTATTTTGAATCTCCCTCTCCCTTTTATCTTGGTGTGTATAGCTTGAATCACAGCAACTTTTACTCCTATAATGCCATTAAATATTTATGATGTCTTAGATAATTATTTTAGTGAGCTTTGATATTTTTAAAATAATATTAATAATTTATATAGCTGCTAGCTCAAATATCTAATCGATTGCTATACAAGCTCATAACACAGCCTCAAAGTAGACTTAAAGATAGTTAGCCGAATCCAACTTAGTTAAATGAATAGCTATATTCATCAGTCTAAAGTTATAAAACAACTTGAATCGAGTGTAAATACTCTAAAATTTATATCTAAAGAAAGATACTCTAAAATCTGACCACAGATAGAACCAAATATTGGCAAATTTTGGTCAAGCATCATTCTAAATCAATATTTCTATAGATATAACTAAAAGATATTCGTCTTAATATAATTCAACCTGTAGACTCACGAAATTAAATTTAAAAATGTTAATAATTAAAGATGATTTTTACATATGTAAAGTCAACCTAATTCTAATCAAAAATTCCATTCCAGAAAATCAAACAAAAAAAAAGTACGGCCAATGACAACTTCTACAGACCGCGAACAACAGATTCAAAAGTTGGATGAATTAATCAAAAATATTGATTATGGTATGTTTACCACAGTCGATGACGATGGAAGCTTACATAGTTATCCTATGTCAAGAAGTGGTGAGATTAATTCTGATGCTACACTTTGGTTCTTTACCTATGCTGATTCTCATAAGGTGACTGAGGTTGAACATTATCCGCAGGTGAATGTCAGTTTTGTGTCGCCAGAACAGCAACGGTTCGTTTCTATTTCAGGTAGCTCACAACTTGTAAAAGACCGCAACAAGATGCGAGAACTATGGAAACCAGAACTTCAAACTTGGTTTCCTAAAGGGCTGGATGAACCGAATATTGCTTTGCTCAAGGTGAATATTACCCAAGTCAATTACTGGGATAGTATATCCAGTTTTAAACCTCAAAAACTCAGTTTTTTGGGATCGTCACGTCTTTAAAGGGGACTCATTAATTTGTATCTCTTCTAAGACATGATTTTTTACTTATTACTTAGTGGTGTGATAAGACTAAAATAGTGCATCAAAAATTGTTTAATTACTGAGATTTCAGCAATATCAATAAATTTTTATATTGCATTAATTTAGGCTTGTCACGCCACTACACTTGAATATTTACTCTCTTTAATTAATTCCGAATTAGTATCATTTCTTCTTCAGCCAAAGGGTTTTAGACCGCTCTATTACAAAGTTCTGATGGTGCGAAATCTCCGCTCAGACTTTGCGCCTGAGGATCTTCACTGGGGAGATCGTACTTCGTTGGCAACACATCTTTTGGCGATCGCGGTGGGTCAGTTTGATACATCCTAAACCATTCTCGATCGTAAGACTCTAAGAATAATTCAGTATGAATACGAAATACAATAAAAATACAATTATATCAACATTGGAGAAACGCGGTGATTCTGCAAGCCACTCCATCTAAGCAAAATCTCGTCATCACCTGGGAAAAACTCCCTGACGACTTCGTTCTACCAGATGAACCTGTGGAAAACATTGAACAGCCTTTTCTTGCAGCTGCTTTGACTGATGCCCTTGGAGAAGCAGGCTTAATCACCTCAGAAATGCTGATTGCCTCAAACTTTGGTTTAGTGGCAAAAGTGAATGAAAAAACGGTGGTAAAAGCACCAGATTGGCTGTTCGTGAAAAAAGTATACCCAGTACCTCAAGGTGTTGTTCGTCGCAGCTATACGCCTCATTTAGAAGGACAACCCGTAGCGGTTGTCATGGAATTTCTTTCAGAAACAGAAACTGGCGAATATTCTGTACGCCCAATGTATCCTTACGGCAAGCTGTATTTCTACGAACATATCCTCAAAATTCCTGTCTATGCGATTTTCGATCCAGCGAGTGCAATGCTTGAAGTACGTAGATTGGAAGCAGGACAATATATTTTGCAACAGCCCAACGCTCAAGGACAATATCTGATTTCAGAATTGAATCTATCTTTGGGAATTTGGTATGGTAATCGACTAGGTATAACCACTAATTGGTTGCGATGGTGGGACGAAGCTGGGAATTTACTGCTTTGGAGTGCTGAGAAAGTTGAACAAGAACGCCAACGTGCCGAACAAGAACGCCAACGTGCCGAACAAGAACGCCAACGTGCTGAAATTGCAGAGCAAGAACTAGAAAAATTGCGATCGCTACTGCAACAACAAAATCCCCAGCAATAATTACAGCAGTTGGCAAGTAAATGAAGTACAAAATTTAGAACTCATTCATTAGATATGAAAAATTTCTAACTCCTGCCTCTTGCCTTCTGCGATATATTCATAAACTAGTCATTACCTGGCCCAGTTCATTAGATAAATCAATTTCACAGTCTTGGCACTTTGTAAATAAAACACCTGCTAAAAAATAATAATTGCCAGAATAAAATGCCATTTTGTTTTTACGTAATTCTTCTATGTGTTTTTTCACCTTTGGTTCAGAACTATAGTAACCAAATGGCAAAGGTAAAATCATAAAGTTTTCCACGCAATAACCATTTTCTTTTGCTACCTCCAGCGTACTTTTGGGATTAGAAAAACTAGATACTAAAACCAACACATTTTCATAACCTAACATCAAAAGTTCGTTAGTAATTGTAGCTCCATCTATGCCTCCAAATAAAAGTGGCATATATATATCATTATCTGGTGCTGGAAGATATGGCGGATTAGCTATAAGATAACCTGCATCATGTTGAGCGGATTCAAACAAAGATGAATTATGGATTATATATTTATCATTGAGGTTGTATTCATCAATCGTTAAATTTGCCGTTTTCCATGCAGAAGTGTTTAATTCAAATCCCTGAATTAGACCATCAAACTTGTTTCTCAACAAAGAATTAATTACAGGGCTGCCATCTCCAGAACCAAACTCAACAATGGATTCGTAATCTTGACAATTTCTAATGACAAGATTTTCTAAGCAGTTAGAGTAGAAATTAGATTCTTCAGGACAAAAAAAGATGTCTTTCATTTGACTTTCACTCAACAATAAGGTATGATTTATTCAGTGGAAAGTTATTTGCTGCCTGGTATAAAGGCAATAAAAAACTCTTCCTTGAGCAACAAAGTATCTGTCAAGGAAATTAATTAGCAGGCGAATTGGGAATAAAATGGCTGATAAAGCCAAATTAAAATTCTAAAAAGACTCTGCTATTTTTAAGAAAACAGAATTCAAAAGTCAGCAGTCATAATTTTGCAACTAGATTTTGTGTGACCGAGGGATATAGCCTGCTTATTCGTAGGAGTATAAACTGGTTAAACTTCCCTGAGAATTAATTCTGAATTCTGAATTCGTATCGTTCTTGAATTTCTAATTTTTGGTAATTTTTACATAACTAAAGCATTTGTTCTGCTTGGCGTATCGATCGCACAACAGCACCAGCGGCGCGATCGCTTATGAGCTTTTGCTGGTCGTAACCAAGCACTAGTTCCCATGCATCATTAGGATATTGTTCTGCCAAAGGCAAAGCTACATCATCTAACATCCAACGACCGTGGCGTTCGTCTTCTCTGATGTGTAATTCCCAATAACCCACTGCTACTTCTGAGAGTCCCAGTCGTTGCGCTGTCACAAGATAATTTTTGTAAACCGCAGGGCCAGCCACTTCAAAAAAGGTCAACCCACCGCTATAACGCAGAAAATAGCGTTTGCGCTCGGTCATCAGAAAATTATGATTGGTAGAAGCCAGTACTTCCCAAGGCACTAAATTGAAATATGCCTCTGGTTCAGTCTTCATGCCAAACTCAGCTAACATTTGAGCAAAAAATGTCGAGTGCTTGCGAGATAAGCGACCATTGCCGTATTCTTCTAGTAGTACCCGCACCAGCGTACACTGCACTTCATTGGCAGCACCGCCTAGAACGCGAGAAAGATTACTAGCTTCAACCAAACCCTCAAAAGAGCCGATCGCTAGCAAGTGACGGTAGCCACTTTCGGTTATTTCCTCACGGATATAGCGACTATTTGGCGATAATGGAGGATCTAAATCAGCAGATGCACGCTCAATTAAAGCCTGTTTGGCATCTAATTGTTGCAGTGCGGCTAGATCGAATTGTGCAAGTTCCCACTTTTGCCAAGCAGCTTCAATTTGGTCGCGACATGAGTACAAATAAAGCGATCGCTCATTTGTGTAATTATGCAAATCATCGTACCAAAACAGATTTAGCCGATTAATTCGATAAAGTATCCTTTGCAGGAAAAGGTGAGCTTGCTCATCAAAGCGATCGTTTTCATAGGCAGCGCTAATTGCCATAGAAAGCGTCTGTTGAAACTCATTCGCTTTTCCAGGTTTTGTATCTAGTCGAGCGTCCAAATTTTCCATTGCCAGCAGTTCTATAAATAGCTGCTCGGCACGGTCGTACTCGGTAACTGTTGTTTCTTGTGTTTGCGTACTCTTTTCCCCAACCCCAAGCTTAGGGAACATAACTATATTGCTTTGCATGGAATCTTCTGTAGCCTTAGAAAAGTGAGAAATCAGTTTCACCTCTAATACTTAACTTCCCACACGAGTAATGTTCTCTACCTCTTTCCCTGGTTATAAAGAAAGATTAAGCCTAGAAAGGGATTGTCCAAACGGGGCATTGAGCATTGGGGAGCTAGCGCCGTGGTGTTCGCGTAGCGTCTTGTAGAGAGGCAACGACTGGTATCTAGGGGGTTTCCACGCCAGCTCGCAAATCTATTTAAAATATGGTTATAGATTGCATATATTTCTCTACCTAATTCAACATCCAGATAGTTGCACTTAAGAGCAAATTCAATCCATATTTGTGCTTCTGTTCCCTGGAGCTTCCTCTACAGCCTCCGCCCCCTCTGTCCCATGCCCCAAAACTACTCCCCCTGATTCCATCGCCTTACTTGGCGGAATCTCTTCCAGAGGAATCAGCGCTTCTATCACTGACTTCACAATTGGGGCGGCGACGGTAGAACCGTAGGCGTTTTCTCCTTTTGGTTCGTCCACCAATGCGAACACTACATAGCGAGGAGATTCCACTGGTAAAATAGCTACAAAGCTAGTGATTCTCGCACCCTTAATGTAACCGCCATTTGGGCTAGCTTTTTGGGCAGTACCAGTTTTGCCAGCGATCCGATAACCGGGAATTCGCGATACCTTTCCAGTACCTTCAGATACAACAGTTTCCATCATTTCCACTACCTTTTGGGCTGTTGCAGCTGAGAAAATTTGGCGTGGCATAGTGCGATCGGGTGAATCATGCATCTGTCCTTTGGTATCAATTAGACCCCGGACTACATGGGGTGTAACTAATTTACCGCCATTAGCTAAAGCGCCGTGCATTTGTACCAGCTGTATCGGTGTCATTGAAAAGCCTTGCCCAAAGGAAGTAGTAGCTGGTTCAATTGGCGAAGCAATAAATTCTTCTTGACTTTTGAGCCGGCCGCCAACTTCAAAAGGTAAATCTGTATCAACTTTTTGTCCTAACCCCAAACGTTCCAGCCAGTTGTAATATATTGCGGGCTTTAATCGCTGGATAATTTGCACCATGCCAATGTTGCTAGAATTTTGTAGGATTTGAGCGATGCTAATCCGCCCGTAACCGTTGTTCATCGCATTTTTAATGGTGTAATTAGCTACGCGAATAGAACCGGAGTCGTTAAATATATCATCTGGTTTAATGACACCATTTTCCAGACCGATCGCCACATTTAAAGGCTTGAAGGTCGAACCCGGTTCGTAAAGATCTGCCACCGTCCAGTTTTTAAATAGTGAAATATTAGCTTTGGCGTATTCATTAGGGTTATAAGTAGGCTGAGAAACTAAGGCAAGTAAAGAACCATCCAACGCGTCCATTACAATTACCGCCCCACGTTTAGCCTTAAACTCGTCCATCTTTTGTTTAAGAGCAGTGCGGGCAATTCGTTGCAAACGGGTATCAATAGTCAGTTGCAGCCGTAAATCATCAAAATGTAAAAAACCTTCAGGGGCATAATTTGGCATTAGGGCGCCAGTACCTGTTCGACTGAGGCGCACCGTTTGGACAGAACGTTCTAGCAACTTTTCTTGAGAGTATTCCACACCCGCCTGACCGCGACGGTCTACATTCACGTAGCCGACCACATCAGCAGCCAAATCGTCTGAAGGGTAAAATCGCGAGTATTTTTGAATCAGCTCTAAACCATTTAAGCGCAAAGAGGTGATGCGATCGACAATTTCTTCCGGTATCGCTGGGGAAAGTACAATTCCACTTTTTTTGCTTTCAAAAGTCTTCACCAATTCAGGAGCATCTTTAGCCAATATTGGGGAAAGTTGCTCTGCTATCTCTTCATTGGATTTATCAAACAATTTAGGATGAGCGTACAAAGTATACACAGGGCGGTCAATGGCCAACAAATTATTATTGCGATCTACCACCGGACGACGGGGCATAAAAGGCCGCAAATTTATCATTTGCTGGTTTCGTGCTTGCTGTGTTAACTTTGCCCCCTGAATAATTTGCAGGTTATACAAGTTAATACCCAATCCCAACCCCGCCGCTATTAACACGCCCCACACAACAAACAGTCGGGACTTCCTATTTGATGTTTGCTCTTGGATATTAGAGGCAAATTTTCCCAAAAAACCTGGTTTAGAACGCCTCTGCCCCCTTGTGAATCCTGGAGTGCGAAATTTTGCAAATTTTGTTTTGCCAGGTGACTTTTGCATTGGGTTTGTCCTTAGTCATTAGTCATTAGTCATTGGGCATCGGGCATTGGGCATTGGGCATTGGGCATTGGTCATTAGTTTTTTCTTCCCCTGCTCCCCCTGCTCCCCCTGCTTCCCCTGCCTCCCCTGCCCCTCATCTCCCCATACCCTTAATATCCCAGGGGTGAGAGTGTTTGTTGTTGGGTTTGGGGATTTGGTTTTGTGTTAGGCGATGCTGGTTCAGATTTAGAAGATGCTGGAGGTAAGAAAATCATTCCTTCAGGAGTTGGCGATACCAGCCCTGTTCTTGACTGTTCTGCTTCCTGCGCCATTTTGTTTGTCAGCGTCGCGTTAGTTGTCGTTAAAAGCCGCTCATGACGTTGGAGATTTTGCAGTCTGCGATATGACTGACTCCAAAGTTCTTGAGAATACACTGTCCAGCCATAAACCGCAAGTGTCGCTGCTACTAACAAAAATGCCAAAACTGACGAATAACGATGAAAAGTGTATAAACGCAGCAACCATAATGGAGTTGCCTCAGAACCAGGCATGATGGGAAGACCAAGAAAACCTACCTCTGGACTCTTGCTGGCTTGATTCGACTGGCTGTCCAAATTCGGTAGTTGTTGTCTGCCCAACTCTTTAGGAAATTTAGGCATAACTGTCTCATTTGTAGAAGAAATCGATAATTTTTTTGGGGAACGCTTTCTTCTGGCAGAGGATACTGGTGCGGCTTGGGTAGTAGGTATAGAATCACTCTGCACTGCTGACTCCAAACGCCCAGAACGTCGTCGCCGACCCAAAGAAAGAATTGAATTTCGCCAAAACCCAGTACTTTTTGTAGAAACAGTTGATTTACGAGCAACAACCATAAATTTTTTAGATGAAAAATATTGTACTTTCAATTGATTGTCTGTTTTTGCTGAGGTTAAAATACCCTTCTATGCAATAAACACACATAACAGACTACACCCTTTTAACTAGCTAGCTATATCAATGTTTGCAATCAGCGATTATGAACTCGATAACTTGCTGTTTAGATATATTGCACCTAAAGTATGGCAACGGAGGGCGGTAAGGTGCAATACTCTGTGAAAAAAATAAAAAACATGCCTATAACCCAAAAGTAGCGAGCAAGTTCCACCGCTCACAAGTTCAGAAAATAATAATATAAGTATTTTTTGATACTAGTATTTAGTTGATAGTTGCTAATTGTAGATTTGGAGGGAATTTTTAACCTTTGTATTCATTGCATTTGAAACGTAGTTTAGGACATTAACTGAGCGTCAAACCCTAAAAAAAGAAACTTTCAAGCCTGTTGCCTATTCTCTATTGCCTGTTCCCTGGTAAATTTACTAAGTCATTGTCCAATACATTTGTGATTTTGACGGCTGACTGCTAAATTCTTAAAGATAAAATTTTTTGCTATGATAGCTTAATTGACAAAAAAAATTTAATGCTTTGGATTTTGCTCCTGAGTTCAAAAAAATCAATCGAATCGCTGTACGATCGCTAATTTTAAAAACAATACGCCAAAGGGTTGTTTTTTTTAAGTATGTAATCTTACAGCATTTAAAAAAAAGCAATAAATACGGTATCGTATTCAACAGGCGAAAAATTTTTCTAGCCACATTTGGTGAAAGAGGAGTTATGAAAACAAAAATCTTTGGTTTGGCTCTAATGTTAAGTCTGGCTGCAATGCTTGGAGCCTGTGAAGGTGGCGGTGAAGGTGGTGGTGGTACTACTAGTACTCCAGCTGCTACAGGCGAACCAACAGACGCGCCTGCTACTGGGACTAGCCCTGCTGCTACTCCCGCAACTACTCCCGCAGCTACTCCCGCAGCTACCCCGACTGCTAGTCCTAAATAAGGCACTCTGAAATTGAGTTCAAATTAGCCGAGAATAGCTTACTGACAAAGCTAATCACCACATAACTCGAATTAATCGAGTTCGCATAAAAACCCGCACCTGTGTGTTGTTGTGTGAAAGCTTTGTACAGCTTATGTGGGAAACCCTGGTCTAGCTTGCTTATTTGTAGAGTAGACACAATCACTGAAGTTGAGATTTAAGGAAGCCTTATCTCCGACTTCTCCAAAATTCAAAATCCCCAAATTCTGTACCCTTCTGGTGACGGAGATGCTCCGTTTAGCTTGCCTCACCGTAAGAGTCTGGGATGGTACAGTCATTTAAGAAGCCTGGAACTCAGGCTTCTTAAATATTGCTAGATGCCGAGCCTATTAACCAATTTCAGCATTTTTTAATGACAGGATATTTTTGTAGAACAGTATAAGAGCTTGCTCAAACACCAGTTAACTATGCAGTAAATAAAAGACACTGGTGTGAAATAGCTTAGGAAGGGGAAAATAATTCATAATGTATTAAAAAATAAGACCTGGTGATATCTGTTGATATTGCCAGATTTTTATTGGTATGGGGTGTAAGCAAAACAGATTTTCATGCTGCGTTGTAAATGCAGTTGGGGAGATGGTGAATGTTAGAGTAAAAAATCTAGTAAAATTACTGTTTTTAGTTGTAATTACTACAACGATTGTATTCTTCAGTAGCTATTGGCGATCGCCCGTAATAGCATTACCACCACCAGAGGATATACCAGAAGAGATATTACGGACACAGATTATCATAGAAGGGCGATCGCCTATCGATGGCAGATTCTTGACTGCTGCCGAATATGCCCAGTTAGAAGTACAGCTGCAACAGGCACCACCACCAAAACTAGACCCCAAAATTCGCGATCGGATTTTTTTACTTCGCATACGTAAAACCTTACTCCAGTTTTTCCCATTTTTAAATATTTAGTCATTAGTAATTGGTCAAACAGGGCATGGGGAAAGGGGAAAAGGAGAAAAGAAGAAAATGGGAAAAATTAAATTTATTCCTTTTCCCTTTTCCCTTTAACCTTTAACCTTTTCCCCTGCCCCCTGCCTCCCCTGCCAATCCCCATACCCAAAAACCAGATGATTCATTCTGAGGTAGGATAACGATGGCGACAAATTTGCAAATAAATGTAAAGAATATATATAGATATTAAAAAAGTACGTTTAGTCAATCACGTTATTACACGTAGGTAGCTTCATGTCCATGACCACGATCGCCCCGGAACAGGTTAACCGTATCGTTTGGAATCAACATCACGATCCCTTTGAAATACTAGGTTCCCATCCCATAGAACAAGATGGCAAAACTGCCTGGGCTGTGCGAGCCTACCTACCAAATGCAAGTGCAGCATGGGTAGTTCTTCCCGAACAACGCAAAGAATACCCAATGGAAACAGTGCATCATCCACACTTTTTTGAATGCACGATTGAAACCGCAGAACTAGCAAACTACCAGCTACGGATTAAAGAAGGAGAACACGAGCGTGTCACCTATGACCCTTACGCTTTCCGTTCTCCCAACTTGACAGATTTTGATTTGCATTTGTTTGGTGAAGGCAACCATCATCGAATTTACGAGAAACTGGGAGCGCACCCCGCCGAAATAGATGGCGTTAAAGGCGTTTATTTTGCCGTTTGGGCACCCAACGCCCGCAATGTTTCGGTTTTGGGAGATTTTAACTACTGGGATGGGCGCAAACACCAAATGCGTAAAGGCCCCACCGGAATTTGGGAATTGTTCATTCCAGAAATTGGAGTGGGTCAGCATTACAAATATGAAATCAAAAATTTTGAAGGCCACATTTACGAAAAATCCGATCCCTACGGTTTCCAGCAGGAACCCCGCCCAAAAACCGCGTCCATTGTCACTGATTTAGATGCTTACAAGTGGAATGACGAAGGCTGGATGGAAAAACGGCGTCATACCGACCCCCTCACGGGGCCAGTTTCTGTCTATGAAGTGCATTTAGGTTCTTGGTTACACGCTTCTAGTGCAGAACCGCCTAAACTGCCCAATGGTGAAACCGAGCCTGTAGTTATCGTTTCGGAACTCAAACCAGGCGCACGCTTCCTAACTTATCGGGAACTAGCAGACAGACTCATTCCCTACGTCAAAGAATTAGGATACACGCACCTTGAATTGCTACCCATTGCCGAGCATCCCTTTGATGGTTCTTGGGGTTATCAAGTAACTGGATACTATGCCCCTACTTCCCGTTTTGGTACGCCTGAAGATTTCATGTATTTTGTTGACAAATGTCACGAAAATGAAATCGGTGTAATTGTGGATTGGGTTCCCGGTCACTTCCCTAAAGATGGTCATGGTTTAGCATTCTTTGATGGTAGCCACTTATACGAACATGCCGATCCCCGTAAAGGCGAACATAAAGAATGGGGTACTTTGGTATTCAACTACAGTCGCCACGAAGTCAGAAATTTTTTGATGGCAAATGCCCTATTTTGGTTTGACAAATACCATATTGATGGGATTCGTGTCGATGCTGTGGCTTCCATGCTCTACAATGACTATTGCCGCAAACCTGGAGAATGGCTGCCCAACCAGTACGGTGGCAGAGAAAACCTAGAAGCAGCAGATTTTATCCGCCAAGTAAATCACACTATCTTCAGCTATTTTCCGGGAATTCTCTCAATTGCTGAAGAATCCACTTCTTGGCCGATGGTTTCTTGGCCTACCTACACAGGCGGACTGGGCTTTAACTTGAAGTGGAATATGGGTTGGATGCACGATATGTTGGACTACTTCAACATGGACCCTTGGTTCCGCCAGTTCCACCAAAACAATATCACCTTTAGTATGTGGTACAACCACAGCGAGAACTTCATGCTGGCCTTGTCCCACGATGAAGTAGTGCATGGCAAGAGTAATATCATCGGCAAAATGCCGGGGGATAGATGGCAGAAGTTCGCTAACGTGCGTTGTTTGTTTACTTACATGTTCGCTCACCCAGGCAAGAAAACCATGTTTATGAGCATGGAGTTTGGACAGTGGAGTGAATGGAATGTTTGGGCTGACTTGGAGTGGCACTTATTCCAGTATGAGCCGCACCAACAGTTAAAAACATTTTTCCAGGATTTGAACCATCTTTACCGCAGCGAACCTACTTTGTATACCCAGGATTTTGCTGAGGCGGGGTTTGAGTGGATTGACTGTAGCGATAATCGCCATAGTGTGGTTTCTTTTATCCGTCGCGATAAGGATACTGAAGATTTTGCGATCGTGGTTTGCAACTTCACGCCGCAACCCCATTCTCACTACCGTATCGGTGTGCCAGAAAAGGGATTTTATACCGAGTTGTTTAATAGCGATGCTCGTCAGTATGGCGGCAGTAATATGGGCAACTTAGGCGGTAAGTGGACAGATGATTGGTCTTTACACAGTCATCCTTATTCGTTGGATTTGTGTTTACCACCTTTGGGAGTGTTGATTCTCAAGTTGGATAAAGAGAAAACTGCTGAGGCATTGAAAGGATAATTAAGAAGCTAGGGCGTGCATTTTGCTCGCCCTAAAATCAACAAAACACTCTGATTCTCTTCTTAGTTACGAATTACTATGCCCTACAGTCAATTCACCATCGATAAAGTGAAACAAGATTTTCACTTAACTACTGTAGAAGGAATTCGCTTTTTTCCAGATTCGATTGAACCAGTGACTTCAAGTCCCAGACTGGAAACTATTTTAGAGAATTTACCGTGGGCGATCGCAGTTGATACTGAAAAAGCGCGTTCTGAAGTAATCATCAATCCCGTACTTCTGGAAGTGCGGCGCATCCTTAATTCCTCAATTAGCGTCTTTTCTGGGGAGGAGTTTAACGTTGATGCAAGTATTGGACTCAACGGTGTATGTGATTTCCTGCTTTGTCGTTCCCCAGAACAATTAACGGTGGAAGCACCAGCAATTATGATTGTTGAAGCGAAAAAAGCAGATTTAAAATCAGGACTTGGACAGTGCATTGCTGAAATGGTAGCTGCACAGCGATTTAATGAAGCCAAAAAACAATCTTTTACCGCAGTTTACGGTACCGTAACTAGTGGAACGCAATGGCGATTTCTCAAGTTAGAGGGACAAACGGTAACAATTGATTTAATGGATTATTCCCTTCCTCCTGTCGAGTTAATTCTGAGCTTTCTGGTATGGATGGTGAAAGCAGGTTAATTCAAATTCAAGAAATATACTGCATCTTTGTACAAAATTTATTTGAAGAAGAATTCAGAATTCAGAATCAAGACGCTCGCGGACTCGCTAACGCTGCGCTATCTGCCAGTCGTACAAAATACCTTTCCTGTATTCTGACGACTGACGCCTTTATTCAGTTTGATAACAATAAATGAGGATTTGACCTATCATCTGAGTCAGCAATGTATCCTGCGATTTTTATACCATTTATCACCAGGATTACTAAAAATAGAGAGACGTTGCAATGCAACGTCTCTACAAATTGGAAAATCTCACTACTCAGGATTGCTGAGATGATTTCATTCCACCACTGTTGCGGAAGCTCCCTCGGCGGCTGGAGGTATACTCGGTAACTCAAGACAGTATCCAGCACCATACACTGTCTTGATGTAGCGGGGATGGCGGGGATCTGGTTCTAGCTTGGTTCGCAAGTGACGAATATGGACTCGAATTGTTTCAATGTCGTCATCAGGATCGTAGCCCCAAACTTCTCTGAGGATTTCGCTGGGGGAAACTGTTTGTCCGTGGCGTTGCAGCAAGCAGTGAAGTAGCTCAAATTCCAAGTGAGTCAATTTCACTGTCTCGTTGAACCATATCGCCTCAAATCTTTCAGGAACGAGGGTGAGTGAGCCATAGTTGAGAATTTCGCTGTGTTTGGCTGCTTGGGGAATGCGGTCGGTACGCCGCAAAAGTGCCCGCACCCGCGCTAGCATTTCTTCAACTTCAAAAGGCTTGGTGAGGTAGTCATCTGCGCCGGCGTTAAAGCCTTCTACTTTGTCTTGAGTTTGGCTCAAGGCCGTTAACATTAACACGGGAATCTCGGCGGTGCGATCGTCCCGGCGCAGGCGTTGGCAAACTGTAAATCCATCTACTCTGGGCAGCATCAGATCGAGCATGATCAAGTCTGGTTGTAGCTGGAGAGCCAGTGCTTGACCTTTGATGCCGTCTTCAGCTTGACTAACATCGTAGCCAGCCATTTCCAAGTTGACGGCAACTAGTTCTGAAATCGCTGGGTCATCGTCTATGACAAGAATCCTCGGCATTCTTAAAAAATTATTACTACTTATTAAGGATAAATAAGAACCTTTGATAGATACAAAGATTTTTGAATCGATTCTAAAAAAGATTTTAAATCTTACATAAATATTAAGATTAAATGACGGTGAAATCAAGACTCAAATATTACGAAATACTATAGTCTATGATGTGTTATACTCCCTCCTACAATCCGTCTTGGTTTTTACAAAACGGTGCGATCGCGACTGTACACGCTGCTTTGTGGGGAAGACGTTATTGGGAAACTACAATTAGCGAGCCAGAACCGTCTTATCACGACCAAATCTTTATCGGCGGCCAAGGTGTGCCAATTTTTGGCTTGGTTGCCATCCCGGAAAATGCTCATAGTACGATTATCGGCACTTATGGGATTACGGGAGAGTTAGAAACACAATGGTATTTGAGGGCGCTAGGACGTAAGGCTTTCGCTCAAGGATATGCTGTGGTCTTATTTGATTGGCGTGCCCACGGCAAAACGGCCGAATTGTCGCCGACTCTAACCTCCGATGGTCTTTATGAGGGGGAAGATTATGTTCGCATTGCTGCGGCTGCTAAGGCTATGGGTTGTCCGGGAAAATTTTGGTTTACAGGGTTTTCTTTGGGAGGACAATTAGCGCTGTGGGGGGTAAAAGTTGCTGGTGAAGTAATTAGGGAAAATGGGGATTTAGGGTTAGAGGATAGCGATATTGGCGGTGGTATGACGATCTGTCCGAGTTTGGATTCAGAGCGATCGCTATCTTATCTAGTTACAAAACCTTTTGGTAGATATATAGAAGCGGGAATTGCACGGGATTTAAAAAAATTGGCGTGGCGACTACACGAACTACATCCCGGAAGCTTTGACCCAGCAGCAATTGAACGGGCGAATAGTATCTGGGGATTTGATAATGAATTGGTAATTAATCGACTAGGTTTTTCTTCCGTAGAAGCATATTACCAAGCGAGTAGTGCTTTAAAAATATTGCCGCAAATCTCAAAACCAACTTTGATTATTTATGCTGCCGATGACCCACTTTTTGACCCAGCACTTATACCGGAATTGCAAGTTGCTTGCGATAATAATCCGGCAATAGATTTGTTACTCACTCAGTACGGCGGTCATGTTGGTTATTTGAGTAGTAAACAGTGCCAACGGCAATTTAATGACCCTGATATTTGGTGGGCATGGAATCGGATTTTAGAATGGTTGGAACAAAAGCGAACAGAGTAGTAAATGAGACGAATATTCTACCAGATCGAATAATTGACGGATGTAGTCGTATTGCTTGAAATAGAGTGAGTACATTCAATTTTTAAACAAGTAGCTGCATAAATTGAGAAGGTGAATAGTGAGCGCTACTGTGTTCGCTTTTTAAATTCGAGACTTACACAAAAATTGCCAAAAAGCTCAATGAATTATTCGTGAAACAAATTTATTACCCGTTGCCTATTTGCCTATTATCTGAGAAGCTACCACAATATAGTTGGTATACCAGCAATGACAGAAGCAATACCTGTCCAGAGAGTAAAGCGTTCAATATCTAGTTCATCCAAAGCAACGCTCATTTGCTTAATTGCTGATAGTAGGGCTGTTAGTAGCACTACAAAAAATCCAAGATATCCCAAATTAGCGATCATTCATCCTCACTATCTTTCAAAAAAGTAGTTCTAATAGATTTTTAACAAGCTTTGGCAAGGTTTTTTTGTTCCAGATTTAACACTTTATGAGAAAAATTATTTACCAGTGAATATATATCTACTTCAGATAGCCAAATCGTGGTTTGATAACCAACTCGACCCATTTCTGGCTCTGGCCCCATAGGCATCTGCACCAAATAGTCCCAATTACCCGACTCAAATCGATAGTTGTTAATAATCCCTTCTCCACCCATAAAACTTACTGTTTGACCATTGGAAAACTTAGGTTCTGCCACAATACTTGCAGACATGATGCGTAATTTCCTGGAGTAATACTGTAATAGCTAATGTTGTAACCAAAAGAAAATTTTCTATTCTCTGTCAAGGGTTTTAACGTATTCTCTTTCAAAAGATTTAATGTTGAGTGAATTATCGTACATCTATAGTAATAAAAAGAGCAAATACATTCAGATCGATAAATCATGAAGTTCTTGAATAAAAGCGATTGCAGCTACTATAACTCAGTATTAAGTAGTTGTGTTTACAGCCTGACTTAACATCTAATAACTCCTCTGGCAGATTTTAAGAAAGACAGGCCTCATGAAGCCAGAATTCAGAAATCAGAATGGGCTATACCTCGCTGCGCCAGAGGATTAGAATAAGCGAAGTGCCTAGCTTTTAGAGCTAAATGACGTACTTCACGTTTCTTGAAAACTGCTGTATGCAGTGAAGGCGATCGCTCCTATTAAGGGTATAAAAAATTCGGTTTTATATTTATTGTATTAAGTAAAAATTTCTTAACTATTACTTGTGACTATAAATTGAAAAACGATTTTATTTTATCAAACTTTTTATAGGGTCACTTTGTAAGAATATATCCTAAAGTGGATTGAAAGTTTTGCTCAAATATAAATAGTTTCTATATCTTTATTGGAAAATTTACTAAAGGTCGATAGAAAGATTTAAGATAGCAAGGGCGTGATTTTTCGAGGGCAGTTAATTACAAAGCTGCAAACCGCTTGTAGCCGAGAAAGCAGTAAAGCTGCAAAGCGATCGCTTTGTTCCAAGGCATTAGTATAGTATTGCTAAATAAACTACTGACTATAACTATCTTGACTTTCTAACTCAATGACCGCTACCCATCATCTTTGGCTACCTGCACCGACAGATTTAACTTTGTTACCGAATGAAATTCATGTCTGGCGTATAAATCTTGACCAACCAGAACCACAGCTACAAAATTTGAGAGAGACGCTTTCTAGTGACGAAATTACTCGCGCTGAACGATTTCATTTTCCCCAACATCGACAGCGTTTTATTGCTGGGCGTGGTAGCCTGCGAAGTATATTAGGCCGTTACTTGGGTATTAAACCATCAGAAGTTGAGTTTAATTATCAACAGCGTGGCAAACCATTATTAACAGAGAGATTTGCTGCCAGTGGGCTGGAGTTTAATTTGTCTCACTCCCAAGAATTAGGGTTGTGTGCGGTGAATTGTAAGTCTGAGATTGGTGTAGATTTAGAATATATTCGTCCGGTTTCAGATTTGGAAGCTCTTGCCAAACGGTTCTTTTTAGCGAGAGAATATGAAATGTTGCGATCGCTTTCTTCAAACCAACAGCAAGAAACATTTTTCCGTTACTGGACTTGCAAAGAAGCTTATTTAAAAGCAACCGGGGACGGACTCTCCCAATTAGAGGAAGTTGAAGTTTTCCTGACTCCCACAGAACCAGCCAAGTTACAGATATCCCAAGACTGGAGTCTTTTTGAATTAGCACCTGCTAACAATTATGTTGCTGCTGTTGCAGTGACGAATTCTGGCTGGGAATTAAAATGTTGGCAGTATTGATATTAAACATCTGATAAAAATCAATGTAGAGACGTAGCAATGCTACGTCTCTACAACGTTTTCGGGTAACGCAGAATTAATTTATGGAGATTTCTATTGGTCATTAATTATTCTCTCCTCTGCCCCTCTAACTATTTCTCTTCCTGCATACTTCTGACAATTTTTGTGACCAATTTTCTAGGTACAAATCTGACGCTTTTTGCTAGTAATTTATTGATGAAACCGGGAATGACAATGGTTTTACCTTTCATTAAGCCACAATAACCAATTTTGGCTACTGTTTGGGCATCCATCATTCTCTTACTTTTGAGCATCTTAGAGTCTGCCATTCCGGTTCTTTGATGAAAGGCTGATTCTGTGGAACCTGGGCAAAGAACTGTCACAGTGACACCTGTGCCTTCTAATTCATTGGCGATCGCTTCTGAAAACGATAAGATATAAGCCTTAGTTGCAAAATAAACCGCCATCAAAGGGCCTGGTTGAAAAGCAGCAGCCGAAGCGACGTTTAATATTTTGCCTTCACCTTGCTTGACCATATCCTTGAGAAATAGCTTAGTTAAATGGGTGAGACACACCAAATTTACCTGTAGCATTTCCAATTCGGCAGTTAGGCTTGTTTCGTGAAATAAACCGTAAGTACCAAATCCAGCATTATTTACCAGTACATCAACCTGAATATCAGCTTGTTGCAACTCTGTGAAAATCTCGTATGGAGAAGTTGAGATAGATAAATCTTTTACAATAGCTTTGGCAAAATTTCCAAATTTTGACTCGAATTTTTCAGCAACTTCTCTTAGCTTTAGCTCATTTTTATCTACTAAGACAAGATTATAATCATCAGCTGCGAAAAGATACGCTAATTCGTAGCCAATTCCACTTGCTGCCCCAGTAATAAGAGCAGTTTTGCCATGTCCTTGATGTGTTGTGTTCATGTAAGAATATCGGTGAATTCAACTGAATTAAACTGCTTTCCATTGCCAGTGGTTCTTGTTCTACAATTAAGTATGCGTAATATCTCAACCTACGAAAAACGTCTTGAGCTAAAATAATCTGTAATTTGCTTTTTAATTACGAATGAAGCGTTGATATATCAGGAAAAATCAAGATGCATCCCTCTATGGAGATATATTTTGCCTACTCACAAAAGTGGGTAAATTCAAAATTTGATGATTTACAATAACCATTGTAGACTGTTTTTTTGTCAAGAGGAGAATTTTAAAATTTACATTTGTAAACACAAATAAATAGACGAATTCTCTTGCCACTGATAGTGTTCAGATCCTCGATGATAAATTTATGCTTTGTCAGTGCTAGCAGTACGCGTTTATTTAATCGTCTTTTTGTAATTGTTTATAGTGAACCTTTTACTTAAAAATTTCATTGCCAAAGTAGATAAAGCAATTCATGAAAACTAAATATTTAGCGTAGTTGTTCCCTAATAAAATAGGTATAAATTAACAAGTGAGTCTACTTGATACAGAAAAGTATTAAGTCATGTAAATCATTGAAAGAACAGTTATATTCAGTCTGAGAAGAGTTTTCATTTAGACCTGTATAAATTCATTTCTGCAAACAATTATAATGATAGACCGTAGCTCTACTTTACCTGTTTTCGTTTTCATTGGAATACCATTAACCGTTTTATTGGCATACTTTGGGTTGAATTATTCAGGGTTCTGCTTTGCCAAGATGCGTTATATAAGCGATGAAGAGAAGATTAAATTAGCTTTTGATATTCTAAATAGTGCAGAAGAGTTACGTATACAAATTGCAGGTAAAATGCAATATCGCAAATTTATCAAGTATGAAAGTTTTGATGAATATATCAAAGATAATCCTGATTGTTGTGCGGTTAATCCTCCTGGTGGTTCCGATTTACCTGCACCTGAATATTTAGAACGTGTATTTGGCTATCATTCTGGCAAGTATGTGCGAATTAATTTTAAAGTACACTACTTAGATGAAACAGGTTTACAAAAATCTCAAAAAATTCGTGCAGATATTCCTTTCCAAAACTGTGGCAAAGTAGTAACTTTAGATTAATAGTTTTTAACATAAAAAATAAAAATAAATAATACATTGTACCTCTCTTTATTATTTTGGGATATAACGAATTATATGCAAGAAAATCTCTGTGTACCTCTGCGCTTACCTCCGCGTACCTTTGCGTTGAAAAAAGTTAGGGTTTGGTGCAGCTTCATAAAGAAACAGTATTAACACTTTGCTTTTATCGAAGCGACTATAAATTTGCGTTGTCTTAGAAGACTTAAAATTTTGGATTTTGAATATTTAATCCAAAATCCAAAATCTAAAATCGTCTATCTTTCTAAGCGAGATTCAAGAAACCGCTTTGAATCAAATAGGCTGTATAAGTCATAAACAATTGAGAGTCAATTGTCGGGCAAGCAATAGAACTTCCTGCCAGTGCATGAAGAGTATCTTGGCAGCTAATATGTGGCCTTCTAGCTTGCAGGTATAAATCAGGAATAGTCAGTTGTTCATCAGACCAACGTTCCAGTAAAAATGGACGCAGAGTGTATAAAGGGTTGTCTACAGAAGACACATTATTAATTAACTCTGACTGCCATTGTTCGTAGGGAATCATCTCAACTGAATAACCAAAAGAACGTATCCAGTCAACTAAAACTTTCAAAGGCGCTGGTTGGGGATGTTGTAAGTGGAAAGCCTTACCTATCGATTCTTTCTGACGTGATAGATAGACAATGGCTTTACTCACATAGTCTACAGGAGACATATCCAACATATATTCTACATCGGGGAAACTTCCCATTTGTAGACAGCCCTTAGCCATCAAATTGATAAAGTCATGCGTGTTACAAATACCTGTTTTACTATCTCCAGAAATCAGAGGTGGACGATAGATAGTTACAGGAAGTCCTCTGTCGCGGGCGATTTTAACTAACTTTTCAGCTACCCATTTTGTTTGGGAATAGCCAAGATAAATACCTTCCCAATGACTGAATTCATCCTGTTCTTTAACAACCTTACCAGCATAAACAGGCGATTCAAAAACAGCAACACTGGAAACGTAATGTACCGGCTTGACTTTAACTTGACAAGCTAATCTTAAAACTTCTTGAGTTCCCAGAACGTTAGCAGCCTTCAATGCCGAGTAGGGATAAACATAATTCAACAAAGCACCGCTATGATAGATGCTATCAATTTTGGCAGCTAAGATTTGAAATTGGTCTAAGCCAAGACCTAACAATGGTAAAGATAAATCGCCAACAACAGGAATAATTCGAGAATTATATTCTTCCTGCCAAATTGCATATTGTTGGAGATTATTTTGCAGTTTGGTCTTGCCTGCTTCAGCATTATCGGCACGGACTAAACAATAGATATCCGCACTGGTTTCCTGTAGTAATTCCCGGATGATAAAGGCTCCTAAAAAGCCTGTTCCTCCAGTTAAAAAGATGTTTTTGGGTTCGCCTATAGGTAAATTAGCAGCACCACCAGGATTAATGGTAGGGTCAAGAACAGCCTCAGCACCTAAATCTAAAACCAAGGGGGTAGTATTGACGTTAGAAGATGCTGATTTTGTATCTTGAATTGCTGAATCTTCTTGTACTTCTTCAGCTAAACGTTGTGAAAGCGATGCAATATTTGGATAATGCCATAACAGCAGCGGAGATGGTTGAAATCCTAGCAGTTTTTCTAATTTACCTACTAGAATCATTGCTTGGGCGGAATCCAAGCCATAGTTTTCTAAATTTTCTTCGATGTCGATATCAGCAGTTTCAGCATTTAGCAACTCAGCTAAGTTTGATACCAAAAAATGCTGAATATCTGCTGCGGTAAAAGACTTTTTTAAAGCCATTTTTAAATCTCCAATAATGTAGAAGGTACTGGTTGATATTGGCTGTAATAATTAGAGACTTGTAGCCCTTGCATTTTCAAACTTTGGATGCGATATAAAAAGGCTGCGCCAGTCATAATTTGGTCAGCAACATCAACTACTCGGCGATTATTTGGGTCAGACAGGTAAGAACCTTTTACCCAGTCATTGAAACTACCCATCGCCGGGCCGCACCAAATTTGATAATCTACTTCTCTACCTTTTTCACCAGAATTAGACCAGCGAGAAGATAATCCTAAATACCACCGGAAAATCAACGCCATTTTTAATTTAGGATTATTAACAGCTTTGCCCAATTTTTCTGGATTTCTTTGGGACAAATAAGCTGCTGTTCCTTCCCAAACTTCAGCAATAGTTTTGCGAAAAACTTGTTTTTCTAATTTCTCTCTTTCTGCCAGAGGAATGTCTTCAATTGAGTCATAAGCGCGATAGAGTTCAAATAGTTTTTGCGCCCGCATGGGGAACATTGTACCTCGTTTGAGGACTTGCAATTTGACTCCCATTTCAAACATATCTGCGGCTGGTGCCATCATCATATCAGCCATTTCTGCTTGAGCGAGTAATTTTTTTGTATGCTCGCAAGCGCCAGATTCAATGCATGATTGATTAATAGAACCAGTTACTACATAAGCAGCACCCATCATGAAACCGGCTAATGCTGATTCTGGAGTACCAATTCCACCTGCTACTCCCACTCTAATGGGTATTTGGTAATGATATTGAGCTTGAATTTCGTCCCGCAAAGCAACAATAGAAGGTAGCAAACAAACCAAGGGACGGTTATCTGTATGACCGCCAGAATCAGCTTCGACGGTAATATCATCAGCCATCGGAACTTTAGCGGCGAGAGTTGCTTGCAAGTCTGTAATTAATCCTTGTTCCAGAAGTTCTTTGAGAATTCTGGGTGGTGCCGGTTGCATAAATTTAGTAGCAACTTCTCGGCGGGAAATTTTGGCAATGACTTTATTTCTGATTTCAATTTGATTGGCGTCATTTAATCCCAAACCTGCTACGCGATAGTAGACAATGTTGGGAGTTAAATCTAGAAATGCAGATGCTTCTACAGTTTTTACCTGATATTTGAGATATAAATCTACAGCACGGCGTTCAATTGCAGCTTCGCTGGGACTGTGAATTAAATTAAATGCGTAAGGGCCGTGGGGTAAGGCTTGTTGAATTTTCTTAATAGCTGCTTCCAAACGGTCTGGACTTAAACCACCTGCGCCAAAGGAACTTAAGATTTGGGCTTTTCCTAGTGCAATTACCATTTCTTCTGATGCAATTCCGCCAGCCATTGCACCGGTAGCGTAGGCATATTTTACTCCGTGAAAGGAGAGGAAGTTAGGATCTCCTAATTGTTGAATTCTGACTGGTGTCACAAATGTCAACAGTTCTACTTGTGCTGCTGTGCCATTTTCAGTAGGAGATAAATACCCCTCGTTGGTGACACCGATTTTTCCGGCAACTTTTACGACGTAGCAAGGTTTACCTAATACCATCAATTTGTTTTTGATGGCTTCTTGCTCAAAAGATATAGATTCTAATGAACCTTTCCAAATTTGGTTTTGAGTAGGGAACCAGGGGGAGAAGTTCAGGCCGTTATCGTGTTTACTTAGTACCGTATCTACGGTTGTCACAGCAGTTGTCCCTCGAATTATGAGCGTTAGAGTTGGGTTTTTGGGAAGGTGTGAATTTTTATCACGCAGAGACGCAGAGGCGCGGAGAGTTTGAGAGATGTGAGTTGGATGCAATTAGTGTGGTGCTGCGCTTCACTAATTGCCTTCTGCCTTCTTTATTTGAATTCTTCGTCGAGTAAGTTTTGGGCGCAGGCTAATTGGAGTTGGATGATTTCACTCATTTGCTTGCTAAATTCTTGTCTGGCTTGTAGGAAGGCTGTGTGTGCTTTAGTTATCTTTGAATTGTTAGCGTTGAGTTTTTGATACTGAGACTTATTTAAATCTGACATGTGGATGATTTTACGAAGTTTCCGAGTGGTGGTTGGAGGGGAAAAACTTGGTTGAGTGGTTGTTTGTTCAATTGCAGTTGACTCAGAAGATTTTACTTCTTCTTTAAATTCAAAACCGTTATTAATGATATTTTTCAGTGCAACTTTTTCAGGTTCGATAGGAGAGGATGGAATGCGATCGAGATTACTTGTTTGGGAGGAGATTGGGCTGGGAATTTCTAATGAGGAGTCAGGTAAAATTTGAGGTTGGTTTTTGGGGCGATCGCCTTTACATTTCTCAACTAAATCTCCAAATATTTGGCGATTCTCTTCAGTCAAAATGCTATCAGTAATTGATTGTCCACCTAAAGTTATAGTTCTCAGAGTTGCCTTACTTTGATTGGTAGTTTGTGCAACACTATATAGTGGTGATAAATCCACATCTGCCCGATGACTAACTAATTTTGCCAGTGCTTTGACAAAAGCAGTATGGTCATCCATACCTCTACGATTTAGAGATACTGTAATGTGTTCTTTACCTTGAAGAATTTTATCAATCCAGCGAGAACAGACATTACCAGCACCAGCTTCAATGAATATTTTGGCACCATCAGCATAGAGGCGATTAACTAACCTGGGGAAGTCTAATTGTTGAGAAAGACCTGTAGCAATACTACGAGAAATTTCGCCACTCTCAAGTTTTATTGGTTGGTATTCAGCAGCAGAATAAAATACAACGCCAGGAATATTTTGTGATGGTAATGTGTTTAATTTCACCAATTCACCATATTCAGAACGCATTGTTTCGCTATGAATCACATGGTCGAAAGGAGCCGGGAAAGCATTACATACCAAGGCTTTTATGACTCGCTGACAGGCTTCTGGTTCGCCAGCAATTAATACTTCTTCTGGTGTATTAATTTGAGTTAAGTAAACGCGCTGTTCATTTTTTAGACATTCCCTTACTTGCTCTGGGCTAGCCATTAAAACATAGTTACCCCAAAGATTATTGTCGGAAGCTGAGGAAATTTTTGGTAGTCCCCAATACTCACGCACAGCATTTTTCGGCCCGGATAATCTATCGCCAAATAAAGCTGATGAGTTGAAGCTACTACTACCTTCATAAAAATTGCTCCAAACTCCCTGAGCAACCATCATGCTTGTTTCACCCAAGCTATACCCAAAAACATATTTAGGTTTAACTTGAAAATCATCACGAATAATCGTCGTGAGTAATCTGGTGCAAAACATTTCGGCTTCAAACATTGCTAGAGAATCATCTAGCAATTTCTTTTCTAGTGTTTCTAGTTCCCTAGTAGTGAATTTTTTCAAACTTCTAGGAAAAACTAGCGGTTCAACATCAGCAGCACGTTTGTAAATACTTTTAACCATTAAGTCGTTGTAGACTTTTGGAAATAAGCGAAATAGCGTGCGACCGATGCCAAGATAAGAATTAACTGCTGCCGGATAAATGTAAGCAATTTCACCTTGTTTTCCCAGTGGTTTAGATGTGAAATAACTACCAACAGGTGTTTGCCAATCTCCTCCACGTTCAAAAGCGTTATTTACACCTTTACGCGCAGATTCGATTTCTTTGAGTAATTCTTTTTGGTTGCGTCCTGTAATTGATAGGACATATTTTGCAGCCGATTGTTTTTTAAAGTTCTCAAAATATTCGCTAGCAGTTGCTTTGAGAGAAGGAGAATTTTCAATGGCTTTTAGCAAATTATCCAAAGCCGCAAATAAACTTGAGCTATCATCAGCCGGGATGGGGAAAAGACAAAAAGGTTTTTCCTGTAAATATCGGCTGGTGCGCTCTTCTTGGCTACCTTCTTCGGATAAAATGACGTGAGCAAAACTACCATCACAGCCAATACTATTAAGTGCGGAAACTCTCGATTTAGCGTTTTTTCCTAAAAACCAAGGTCTTGATTCTGTAGCTACATAGAAAGGACTACCTTGCCATGCTTGCGGCGTTTTCACACCAGACCAATTGGGAGTACCGGGTATGTACTTGTGATACAGACAAAGAGCGTTTTTAATCAGGCTGGCAATTCCCGAAGCGACGTAGGTGTGACCGATATTTGCTTTGACGCTACCAATTGCACAGTGCAACCCATCGCCGACTGGCGGATAAGCTTGCAATAAACCTGTAATTTCGGCTGCATCTTCCTGGGGAATACCACTACCGCAAACTTCCAGATAGTTCACCTCTGTGGGTTGGATACCTGCAATATCGAAAGCTTGTTTGCAGACTTGGCTGATAGTTTCGCCGTCTACAATGGTGGAATTAGCTTGTCCGATGCTAACGGCGTCAATAACTGCATAGATGCGTTCCGCATTTTCTAGGGCGATGTCATGACGTTTGAGAACAACTGCACCCGCACCTTCGCCAACCGTCCAACCGTCTGCGTTTTGGTCGTAACTCAAGGTATTGATACCCGTATTAACCTTAGCCATTTGGCTTCGTAGTAAGACGTTTTCGACGCCACCAGCCAAGTCAACGGCGCCAACAACTACAGCTTCAACTTCTCCAGCAGCCAGTAGCATTTGTGCTATTTCTAAAGCTTTGAGGGCGGAATTTTCGCCAGCTGTCATCGTAAATGCTGGCCCGGTGAAGTTCCACAAAGCAGAAATGCGACTGGCCATGATGTTGGCGATGTGGCTGACATATTCGCCGATTTCTACGGGGTGATGGAGGCTATCTTTGACGATAGTTTCGAGTTGAGTTTGCTGTTCGTTAGGCAAAGAGATTTCTTCGGCGAGTAAGCCTTCTTTAACCTGCCAAGGCAAATTCCACCTTTGCTGTAACTGGTGTACAGATAATTCTGTTTCGGCGGCAATGATAACTGCGACGTTGCTGCCTTCTGGGATTTTCGCATCTTTTAAGGCGCGATCGCTCACTTTCAGAAGTAGCAATTGTTGTGGATTTAATTTATCTACTTCATTCGGTGGAATTTTACACGCTAATGTATCGATTTCAAAATCTTGAATGTATGCCCCGACTGGTGCTTTACCTTCTGGCAAACCGTATTCTTTGAGTAAATTTTCTTGGTTTTCTATACCCTGCCATCTTTGCGGCGGTAACGAAATAAAATGCTGAGTGCCATCGTAAATCGAACGTTCAAAAGCATCTAAACCGTTACAGTTACCGAAAAAGGCATCCATGCCGACAATGGCAAGTTTTACAGGTGGAACAGGTTCGGTTGAATTATCTAATTCTGTTGTCGTTCCTTGTTCTAAAATCAGATGAGAATTAGTGCCGCCAAAACCAAAAGCACTGATAGCAGCCCGTTTTATTGCAGTGTTATTATTAGGCCATGCTGTAGCGTTTTTAACAATTTTGTCGGGGGAAATTGTATTATTTTCAGTAGCGATCGGTTCGGTTACATTCAGAGTCGGTGGAATAACACCGTTGGACATACTCAAGATTACTTTGGTCAAGCCAACCATACCAGCCGCAGTTAATAAATGACCCGTATTTGCTTTAGCAGAACCTATTAATGGTGCGGCTTGATGTTGTCCAAAAAATGTTTCGATAGAATTGAATTCTGTTGTATCTCCTAATAATGTGCCGGTAGCATGGCACTCTAAATAATCGATACTTTGAGGATTAATTTTTGCCTCATTATAAGCTCTCTCAAAAGCAAGAATTTGTCCTTTGGGATTGGGGCTGAGTAAATGCTTTCCTTTACCATCATTGGAGAGTCCATTACCGCAGATGGTAGCGAGAATTTTATCGCCGTCTCTGACAGCATCAGAACATCTCTTGAGCATCACCATACCAACGCCATCAGCAGGAATTAGACCTCTGGATGATTTATCTAAGGGACGGCTAAGACCGTTTTCTGGAAATCCTTGTACGCCAGAAAATAACATCCGCACAAATAGAGAATCTGCACTACTGATGGCTCCTGCTAACATGACATCGGCTTTGTGCGATCGCAAATAATGAGACGCCAGTTTAATAGCATAAAATGATGAGGAACAAGCAGCATCTAGACATAAGTTAATGCGGGATAATGATAAGGCTTGAGCGATTATTGCTGCTGGTAAACCGGAAATCATCGCATTATATAATGATGCTTGATTGGCGGTTGGTAGAGTGGGTAAATCTAAATTTGGAACTTGTAAAAGCTCTTTGAGGGCAGGGGTGATGGTTTTTTGGTAGATGGGAGAAAATAATTGATTGGAAAGTTTTGTGGGGAATGAAAGGTTTCCCAAAATTACACCGCATTTGGAGAGAACACTTTGATTACCCCAATAACCGCTTTGGAGAATTGCTTGTTTGGCGGCGTACAATGACCATTTGAAGGTGTTATCTAAACTGGCTAGTAATTCTGGTGGTAGATTGTAGCTGGATGGGTCAAATTCAAAGTTGCGGATGTATCCACCTTTGAGGGAATAGGTTTTATCTGGTGTACCTTTAAGTGGATGGTGGAAGATTTCTGGATCTACTCCAAATTCTTGAATGGTTGCAGATGAGGTGGAGTCTTTTTTATTGATGATATTTTGCCAGAATTCTTCGGGGTTTTTGGCATCGGGGAATAGACATGACAATGCGATAATGGCGATTTTTTCCATTATTTTTATCCTCAAGGTTTGGGTATTAGGGATGAGCAAAAGGCAGGATTTACGCTGTTCCCCAAACTTGAAAGATAAATCTTAGCTTTTTTCAACGCAAAGGTTCGCGGAGGTTAGCGCAGAGGTACACAGAGGTTTTCAATAATTAGGCGCATCTTCATAGAGAGGAGGAGAGTTAGCTTCTCAATAGTTTCATTGACCAAATGATTGCTCTGGCTCCGAGGAGGCGTGAGTAGATTTGGCCTTGTTGGTTGTGGATGATGATGTCGGCGGTGGCGCTGCTGGAGGTTTTGGATTTGACTTCGCAGGAGACGTAGAAGGGTTCGTTTTGTGGTGTGGCTGCAAATTGTTCGTATTTTGCGACTTGTCCGGGTAAGCAACCTTCTTGATAGAAGTGTTGTGTCCAAACCCAAAGTGCGTGCATACTTAGGTCAGTTGTGTATGGGTTGACCCATTGGACTGGAAATTGTCCTTGTTGTTCGCGTGAGATTGGTTCCCACAAACATTGTGTGGTGATTTTTTCTGTGGTAATGTTTAAAACTTTTTCGATTTCTTGAAAAGCTTTGCCATGAAATAATGTAGCTTCTCCATTTTGATAAAAAGATTTACCAGTGAGAGTGATGATATTATCTGGTTCTAGATTAATTGCATCGTAAGTTGGGGCTGTGGGTAATTCTAGTAAGAGTTGGATTTGGGCACTGAAATGATAAAATGTTTTGCCAGCGGAATTTTTACTCGATATTTTGGTGTTGAATGTAATTTGTTGTCCGTTAGTTTTAGAAATTTCTTCGACATCTACAATATATTCATTCGCTAAAGTCTCGTTAAAAGTAATTCCTTTCAAAATTTTGAAATCTTGAGCAGCAAAAAATCTGTATCCTGGATAAAGTTGTTCGCAATAATCAATCATCCATGATAGAGCGCATGTAGCGGGTAATACTGGAGAACCAGCGATTACATGATCCAGTAAAAATGGATTTTCTTCTAATGTCATCCGGCGGCGCAAACGATAGCTGTGGAGTTCGGAATCTAATTCTCTAGCTAAGGGTACTAGAGGGCTACCGATGACAACTTGTGTATTGTCTTGATAGGCGGGATGCAATTCGTTGACTAACATTTTTGTTCCAGCTTCTACGGGAATTACTTCAACTCCTCGTTCAGCAAAAGCTTTTTTGAGTTCTGGTGACACCATGCCACTGTCCCAAGCTCCCCAGTTAATTGCTACTACGTGACATGAGGGATATTGTTGTTTGAAAATATGGGCTGATTTATTCAGGATTTCATTGGCGATCGCATAATCGGATTGACCAATATTTCCGTAAAATCCTGTTACTGAAGAAAACAAAACTAAATGCTGAAGTTGATTAGGATTGATACAATTAAGTAGATTTTCTAATCCCTTAACTTTGGCGGTATAAACTTTTTCAAAATCCTCTTCTGTTTTCTTTTCAATTAATTTATCGGCTAAATTTCCAGCGCCATGTATAATGCCTGTAATTGACCCAACATTAGCCAGTTTTTCTTGTAAAGCCTCTGTATCTGTAACATCAACGCTAATATATTCGGCTTTAGCTCCGGCTTTTTCAATTGCTGCGAGAGTCTTTTTAATTTCGCGGCTGGAGGCAATTTTGTTATATATTTTTTGCACATTCATGGGTGTGGGTTTCTCTCCTTGGGCAAGAAGATTTTCCATGATGCGTTTTTTTAATGCTGAGTCTTCACAACCTTGGGCAAAATCTGGCTCGTTTTCTAATAATTCAGAGCGACCGAGAAGAATAAATTTGCAGGGTTGTTGCTGGGCTAATTTGATAGTACACTCAGCCGTAATCCCTTTTGCACCGCCGCTAACGACAAAAACAGATGATGGACTAAGCTGGGCTGTTTGGGTCATAAATCCTCGTAAAAACTGTATAAATTTGCGATCAACTCTTCTCAACTCTTACTCTCTGCGACTCTGCGCCTCTGCGTGAACTAAATCCATACTTCTAATCAGCAACGCCTCTAAGATAAATATTTCTTGGCCTCACGCAGAGACGCGGAGGCGCAGAGAGAAGAGATGGAGGGATTAGCCGCCTACTTTTGGATTGGCGATTAAGGTGACTCGTCCTTGTGAAGCGTAGGCAACTTCGCCGATATAAAGGTTGGGGTCGTGAAGTTCGGCGATAATGTGGTTTGCTGACTGTTGGGCGTCAATTTTGGGGCTGAGGTCGATCGCTCGTGTAAACACTTTTGGCCATTCCCATCTCAGAGTTTTGGTTAGTCCGAATAAACCAGCGGCGATCGCTCCAAATTTGACTTTATAATCTAAACCAAAGGCACCATCGAGATGAGCGACTGTGCAAAAACAACTACGTCCATGTTGTGCGGCTTCGGTGAGAGCAGGTTTGAGGTGTTTCGCCATCAAAAATACGTGCTTGACGATCGCCTTTTCCTGTTCGATGTAAGGAATTGTCCCGGTGTTATTGACTGCGAAAACAGGATGTAGATGGATGAAAGCCCCAACCTTACCGCAGTGAGTAGCGATCGCTTGTAGTTGTTGTTGCAGATGTTCTTCGCTCAAGTTTGCCAAGGTGACGCGGGTTACTCCTGCGGGTAAGGGTGATTGTTGGGGAACCAAGGATTGGGGAAAACTGATAACTACTACTTTTGAGCCTTCGGCAATTAGGGATTCAGTTAATTTGGAAGTAGTGAGGGAACCATCATCGGTGATTAAAGTGATGTGTCCCTCTGGTAACGTGAAATCCAAATAATCAGGTTTTGGTAGGCTTCTGAGTTTGGCGGGATAGCGCGCGATACTAGACTCTAATTCCGGTGGCTGCTGGACAAACTCAGACTCATACTTTTTTTTTTCACCTCCAGCTAGCTGCTGTAGGTAATCAACTATTTGACCGATGGTGCGGAGTTCTCCCAGTTCCTCGATGTTCGGTTTGGGTAAGTTGGGGTACATTTCCTGCATCGCCCCTAAAATTTCTACCCGTTTGATGGAGTCAATCCCCAAGTCGGCTTCCATGTCCATTTCTAGTTCCAGCATCTCTACCGGGTAGCCAGTTTTATCGCTGGTGATGGCTAGTAAGGTTTGAGCTAAGTCTGGAAATTCATTAGTTGCTGCTGCGGGTTCTGCTTCTGGTTGTGGAGTGAATGCAACAACTACGCTGACTTCAGGTGTAACTTCTGCTGGAGTTTCTACTATTTGTTGTACTTCTGGTGCTGGAGTTTCAACTGGTTGTTGTACTTCGTGAATTACAACTTCTACAGAAACGCTTTTAGAAGCAAAGGATTGCAGATATTCTACAACTTGGCCGATGGTGCGTTTTTCTGCCAGTTCTTCTAAATTGGGCTTGGGTAGGTTGGGGTACATTTCCTGTAACGCTCCCAAGATTTCTACCCGTTTGATGGAATCAATTCCCAAGTCTGCTTCCATGTCCATATCCATTTCCAGCATTTCTACCGGGTAGCCGGTCTTATCGCTGGTGATGGCTAGGAGGTTTTTATCCAAGTCAACAATATCAATGGTTGCATTGGGGACTGGGGATTGGGGAGTGGGGACTACTGGAGTTTCAACTACAGGCTGTACTATTTGGGTCAATACTGGAGTTTCGACTACAGGCTGCACTACTTGAGGCAGTACTGGAGTTTCAACTACAGGCTGCACTAGTTGAGGGAGTACTGGAGTTTCGACTACAGACTCTACTACCTTGGGAGCAGGGAGGGGTGCTTGGGTATGTGTTGAGCCGTTGCCGTTTTTCGCTACTGGCTCAGTTACAGGTGAGGGTAAAGCTTCTACTATCTTGATAGTAGGGGGTACTGGTGCCTCTTCGGTGACGGTTGTTTGTGTGGTGAAGGGGATGAAATGATGTGCTGCACCGTTGCTGAGTTTCTCTGTGAGTTGAGTTGCTCCATCTTCTGAGATGATTTGAGAATACTCTTGCTGTATGAGTTGGAAAAAGTTTTTTGTATATTCCAGTTGCTCTTGGAGATATTGCTCGTGGATGCGTAGGGTTTCACCTTGTTGGGAGTGAAACTGCATCATACTGCGTTCCAAGCTTTCCATGACAACTTGCTTCAGCTTGGTGGTTTCGGCTGTAGATTTACTTTCACTCAACAGTGCATTTTGTTGTTGCATCAGTTGGAAGAACGCTTTGGCGTATTCCATTTGATGGTTGAGGTAAGCTCCGTGAACTTGTAAATTCTCAGATTGATTTTGCTGGAACTGTGTCAGGAGATATTCTAAACTTTCTAAAAGTTGTTGGTAATTTGTAAGTTTTTCGGGTGTTGGTTGCATCTTAGATTCCTGGGCTGGTTGACTTAAAAGGGTCACAGGACTCATTTGCTGCTCTGGTTGGGTAGCGATATGAGAAGTCACACCGTTCATTGATGGGGTAGCGATAGGGGGTGTTTTTTTATGTCCGTTAGTCTCTGTGGAAGAAGACGCGGAGATGGTGAGACGCGGTGACGCGGAGAGATTTTCAGAAATATTTTCTCCTTGTCCCGGTGTCTCTACATTCTCTTTCCCCGCGTCTCCGTGTCTTTGCGTCCCCGCGTCCTTCACTTTGTGACCGTTTTGCAAAGCTTGGGCGAAGGCGTTTTTGGTTTTTTCGGATCTGTAGTTGATGCCGTTTAAACGTACATTTATAGCCTTCTTCTGCTCAATTGCAGGTATGGTTTGGGGAACTTGGTAGGGGTCGAGGTTACTCAAAGCCATACCGATTACCCGCAACTGTACAACTGCTTCCCGCAAGGAACGATCGCTATTTTTCTGAGTACTGGGGTTCAAAGCTACGGTAAGATGCGGGCGATCGCCAAGAATTTCTTTGACTAAGTTGGTCAAAATCCTCCTCGGCCCAAATTCCACGAAGCAAGTACCGCCTGCTGCATAGATGCTTTCAATTTCCTGCTTAAACAGCACGGAATTAGAAAGGTGCGTTTCGAGGATTTTTTGAATCGCTTGCGGTTCTTTCGGATACTGTTTGCCAGTAACGTTGCTGTAAACGGGAATTTTGGGATTCTCGAATTTGACGGACTTAGTAGCGATCGCAAAGGATTTTTGAGCAAAGGCAATCAACGGTGTGTGGAATGCTGCCGATACGGGCAACAATACAGCCGTATATCCTTTGTCTTGTAGAGCTTGACGGACTTTGGCGATTTCTGCGGTGGGCCCGGCTAAGACATATTGATTTGGCGAATTTTGATTGGCGATCGCAACTTGCGGAAAATGTCTCAGCACTGCTTCAACTTTGCTGATGTCTTCTTTGACAGCCAGCATACTACCTGCATCGTGGTCTGGATCTTCGGGTGCCGCCATTGCTTGACCCCTAGCTTTCACCAAGAATAGGTAATCTTCGGTGGTCAAAACTCCCGCAGCCCACAATGCTGTGATTTCTCCGAAGCTGTGACCGGCAACAAAATCGGATCTAAATCCAGCTTGTTGCAGTATGGTGTACATCCCTGCACTCAACACCCCGATGGCTGGTTGAGCGTATTCTGTGCGTTGTAAGGCGGCAATTTGGGCATTTTTCTCTGCCTCTTCAAACACAGGATGGGGAAAAACGATTTCCGATAGCGGCTGCAAGTTATCTTTGAGCAACAGGCTATCCATATAGCCATGTAGACGTTGCATCACCGGGAAATTCATCGCTAATTCCCGTCCCATTTCCAAGTATTGGGAACCTTGGCCGGAAAATAAGGCGACAACTTTTCCACCCAATTCCATACCAGAAGCGCGGTAATAAATCCCTTGGGGATGTTCCCAAGATGCTGCTGACCCTTTGTTTTTCAGCCAGTCAATGCTAACTTGCAGTAATTTGCAAGCTTCTTCGAGGTTCTGTGCTACAAATCCAAATCTGGCAGCAGAAACGGGAATTTCTAGAGATTTGCACTCATTGACTAATTTTGTATAATGTGTTGCGGCTTCTGGCGATACTCCCCCGGAGTCACTTCGTGAACGCAATTTAGCTAAAAGGTCTTCAGATTTAGCCAGCAATTGGGACGCGTTAGCAGCAAACACCAGCACTTCATTAGCGCCACCGTGTAAACGATAGGCGTGGTTTTGGTCGGCTTGATATTCTTCTAAAACGACGTGGTAGTTAGTACCGCCAAAGCCAAAGGAACTTACACCTGCGCGTCTTGGTGCTTCGCCTTCAGCACGAATCCAAGGTCTAGTTTCGGTATTCAAATAAAAGGCGGAATTTTTAATATTAAGTTTGGGGTTCGGCTCGGTAATATTAATTGTCGGCGGTAATACTTTGTGATGTAGCGCCAAAGCCGTTTTAATCAAACTCGCCGCACCCGCAGCCGCTTTGGTGTGTCCGATTTGGGATTTCACACTACCCAAAGCGATATGCTGCTTTTTAGAATCGTGCACAGCAAAGAAATCCTGTAAAGAACCGAATTCTGTCGGATCTCCAGCCATTGTACCGGTACCGTGTGCTTCCATCAACCCAACAGTAGCGGGAGAAAACCCTGCATCTTCATAAGCGCGTTCTAAGGCTTTGACTTGGCCTTCTTTGCGGGGAGCATAAATACTCTTGTAGCGTCCATCGCTGGAGGTACCAATGCCTTTGATAACTGCATAGATTTTATCGCCGTCTCGTTCCGCGTCTTCCAGACGTTTGAGGACAATCATGCAGATACCTTCACCCAGCATCATCCCATCAGATTTAGCATCGAAAGGTTTGACATTCTCACCAGGAGAAACAGCTGGTGTTTTGCTGAAGGATATGTAAGCCATGATGGTGTTGTCGGTGTCAACGCCACCAGTCAACATCATGTCAGAACGATATTCGACTAGTTCGCTAATTGCCATTTTTAAAGCACCGAAGGAACTAGCACAAGCGGCATCAACTACACAGTTCATCCCGCCAAAGTTAAGACGATTGGCAATTCTCCCGGCGACTACGTTAGCCAGCATTCCGGGGAAAGCGTTTTCGTCCCATTTGACATAAGCACTTTTGATTTTCTCAACGATTTTTTGTGTATCTTCGTCAGATAAACCGCTACTTTTGAGCGCCTTTTCCCAAATCGGATATTCCAACCTGGCAGAAAGTGGCATCCCTAACTGCTTGGCCATGGCTACGCCTAAAATTACCCCAACCATTTCGCGGTTAAATTCGCGTTGTTCGCCATAACCAGCATCTTCCATCGCTTCTTTTGCAACTACTAAACTTAATAGTTGCGATACATCTGTAACCTCTAAAATGCTGGGTGGGATACCAAATTCCATCGGGTTAAAATCTACCTCTGGAATAAATCCGCCTCTTTTACAATAAGTTTTATCTTCAGGCGTTCTGGGATTTGGATCGTAATAATCTTCGATGCTCCAGTGGGTAGATGGAACATCAGTAATACAATCAATTTTATTTACTATATTTTGCCAATATTCCCGTAAATTTCTGGCTTGAGGTAATAGAGAAGCCATGCCAACAATGGCAATAGGATTGTGTTGTAATTGTCTGTTAAGTTTGTTGATTGACACTGGTTTTCCTGAACTCATCTTTTTTTCCTCTATAGACCTAATCACAGCCTTTTCGCAATTATTAATCAGGCTCTCTAACTCTGCTAAGGCAGTATCAATTGAATGAGCAGACATAGGGCATAGTGAGTACTGTGGATTTCGTAGATACAGTAATTTCTGTTGCCTACTAATTAATGAAAATCTCTTGTCTTGTCAGCAGTTAGCTCTCTTATAGTTCGGATAATTACTTATTCTTAAAATCTCTCCGCGTCCCCGCGTCTCCGTGTCTTCGCGTCAGTCCTAATGATAAGTCTTCAACCGAACATAATATTATCTGCGCTAAATGCTTTTCTCCCAATCAACACCACACGACATACTGCCCTAATAAAGCCTTAGGTTTACAGGCAATTTTGGCTCACAGCATCGTGTAAAAATGTTATGCAACGCTTGATTCTTGAAATTGTGGCGAGCTAACAATTTTGGATTTTAGATTTGCAATTTTAGATTGGTTGTATCCACAAACAAGCAAAAGTCTGACATAAAGCCAAAAAATAATCTAAAATCCAAAATTCCATTAGTGATGGTTAATATTTTGAACAATGATATCCCACTGAACAGTAGAAACTGAAGAGTAGCTAAAAGAACAGAAACGCTTTTTTCGTCCGCAATAGTTTGATTTTCAAGCCTAACCGCAACAACGTAGCTAGTATTAATGACAGCGTTCTGTGTCTTAATAAATGTCATAGCCAGTTTCAACGTCCAGGATAATACATTTTATGAGATTCGACCTAGAAAAGTTGACAAGTTCGTTACAGAAAACATCACCTTTGAACCGAACTTATACAATGTGAAAAAGTAATTAAACGTTCATAAGGTGATTACCAAGCAGTTAGATTTAGTTATTTTTACTTTGAAATTCTTATTTAAATAACTAATTGACCTCACAGCTTTTAAGCGTTGAATTAATAAAAACAATAACACGCTTTATATAAACTAAATGATTACTTTAAACTTTTTTTATAAACAATTGGATTATTGTTGATATCTATTTTGTATAAAACTTGTTGTTTAGTATAAATTTTAACTTAAAAAATGTATCAAATGCAAAATTATCTCAGGTTTAGATGCAAATTAGCTGTAAAAATAACAGTATTAGTTTCTGGTTTATTAAGTAATAATTACATAGACACCTTAATAAATGGTAGAGCTATAAGTAATTTTTTCAGGAAAAGAGCATGATTCAACTAATGTTTTTGATGATTTTTTAATATAAATATAAACAAAAAACGAAATGGTTATCTATAAAGCAATTGTTAATTTTGAATATGTTGCATACTAAACATAATCAAATAGACCTTACCGTTACTTAAAAAAATGATAATGTCTAACCTTACACAAAATTAACAACAAAAATTTGTTAATATTTTTATGGGCTAGCGACTATTTAATAACGCTGAAGAGCTTGTCTAAAAAGTTTTTGTAGTGGTTAAACGCAATAATCGCATCTGAATGTGAAAAATATTTTGATGAGGAAATCAGGACTTATGCCAAGTCAAACGGTTGACAAATTTAAATTTTGTAGTCATACTCAAGAACAAGGTTATTCAATTTTTTGAGTTGATTTTTTGGCGCTTCATTATTTTTGATAGTTAAGTTTTCTGGTTAGCGCTATTGTATTTTACGCTACTGGATTCGAGGACAAGTAACGATATAACTAAAGAAGCTTTCAAGTAACACTACCATAAGAATTCAGAAAGAACTCTTAGCCGGAGTTTCCGTCATTGATGCAGTTCACCGCAAGCATCAGAAGTTCAAAAATCAAAAAACTTAAAGAATTAGGAAAACATTTGATTAATCAATATACCAAGCATACTAAACTTTTTCTAAATTTTGAATTCTGACTCCTGAATTCTGAGTTATGTGTTCTGAATTTTTAGCCGTTATCGGTTAAATATAGCTATTTCATACCAATCTGAAAAATGATTGCGACAGCTGGATTAATAAAACCCAGATGAGAAAGCAATTCTCAATCCAAAATCCCAAATCTAAAATCCAAAATGTTATCAGCTATCCCCTAGTAAGAATTGGAATGAAAATATGGCAGTAAATAAAGAAAGCCGATTATTTAGAAAACCCGTTGTGCGATCGCGAGTAATTTTAGCAGCTTCTATAACGTTAGCGGCTGGATTAATCACTTTATATAGTTTCGCAACATTTTGGCCGAAAACCAAAGTTGAAACACAACCAGCGAATCCTGTAAAACCCACCACCCCGATAAAAGTTGCTGTCACAGCCTTAGGACGTTTGCAGCCAGACGGTGACGTTACTTCTTTGAATGCTCCCAATGCTAATAATGGCGTGCGAGTTGAAAAACTGTTAGTCAAAGAAGGAGATGCAGTTAAAGCTGGGCAATTATTGGCGTATCTAGAAACTTACGGTCGTGCTAAAACAGCTTTGCAACAAGCTGTAGACCAGTTGCAAGTTAGCAAAGCTAAACTAGCGCAGGTGAAATCTGGGGCAAAAACCGGAGATATCGACGCTCAAAAAGCAGCGATTGCTCGTTTAGAGTCACAATATAAAGGAGACATTGCTACCCAAGACGCTACAATTGCTCGCGTCCAGGCTGAGGTAGATAACGCTCAAGCTGAGAACGATCGCTATCAGCAATTATATAAACAAGGTGCGATCGCAGCTTCTGTAGCAGACAGCAAAGCTTTGCAACTCAAAACTACCCAACAGCAACTCACAGAAGCTCAAGCCACCAAACAACGTACCGAAGACACATACCAAGAACAACTAAAACAAGCACAAGCGCAACTCAAGAGTATTAGCGAAGTGCGTAGCGTAGACGTTCAAGTCGCACAAACTGAAGTCAACAGTGCGACAACTTCCGTTCAACAAGCAAAAGCAGACTTGGATTTAAGTTACATAAAATCTCCCATTAATGGCAAAATATTGAAAATTCACGCCAAAACCGGAGAAGTAATCAGCACCACCACAGGATTTGCTGAGATAGGTAAAACATCGCAAATGAATGTCATTGCAGAGGTGTATCAAACCGACGTTCAAAAAGTGCGTGTCGGACAAAAAGCCAACATCACCAGCACTGCATTTCCTGGAACATTAAAAGGAACCGTCAAAGAAATTGGTTGGCAAGTTGACAAACAAAGCATCTTCAGCCTCAACCCAGGTTCAGACACAGACCGCAGAATAGTTGAGGTAAAAATCTCCATCGATAACCCCGCAGACAGCGAAAGAGTTGCGCGGTTAACCAACTTACAAGTAGATGTTGCCATTCAGATTTAGTTTAGAGCATTGGGCATTGGAGATTAGTTTTCACTAATGGCTAATGACCAATGACTAATAACTAATGACCAATGACTAATGACTAATAACTAATTTATGAATTTTAAAATTCCTTTAGCATGGCTACAGCTAGCCCAGCAAAAAGTCCGTTTAGCAGTAGCTGTAGCCGGGATTGCTTTTATTGTGCTGCTGATGTTTGTGCAACTTGGTTTCCAAGATGCTCTTTATTCTAGCGCGACCGCAGTGCATCAAAATCTCAAAGGAGATTTATTTTTAGTAAGTTCGCAATATAAATCTTTGACCTCAAATCAAAGCTTTTCGCGGACTCGTTTGTATCAAGCTTTAGGGTTTAATGGCGTACAGTCAGTTAGCCCAATGTATTTGCAATTTGCCAAACTGAAAAATCCGGTAACTGGTGAGAAATATTCAATATATGTTATTGGTTTCGACCCAGGCAATCCAGTGATGAACATCGCAGAAATTGAGCAAAATATAGATAAGCTCAAAATTCCCGATGTCATGCTTTTTGACAGAATGTCTCGCACAGAATTTGGCCCAATAGCGGAAAAATTTGATGCTGGAGATACAGGCCAGACAATTGAAATATTTCCCTTTAATTCATTAATTGGCTATAAAGTTAGGATTGGTGGCTTATTCAGTTTAGGGCCTTCCTTTGGGGTAGATGGCAACTTAGTTGTTAGCGATTCGACTTTCCTGAGGATAAATCCTAATACTCGTCCGGCAGATATGATAGATGTCGGTTTGATAACCCTCAAACCTGGTACTGATGCACAAACAGTGCTAAAAGATTTGCAGGCAAGCTTACCAAATGATGTGCAAGTTTTTACACGCCAAGGGTTTATTGATTTTGAGAAAAAATATTGGTCTGTCAGAACGCCTATTGGTTTCATACTTAACTTAATGTTGACAATGGCTTCTGTGGTTGGCGTAGTAATTGTCTATCAAATTCTTTACAGCAATATTGCTACACAGTTCGTTGCTTATGCCACATTAAAAGCCATAGGTTATGCCAATAGATATCTGTTGAATGTAGTATTTCAACAAGCTTTAATTCTGGCGATTTTAGGTTATATTCCAGGCTTTCTTACTTCTGTATTATTATACGATTTTGCAATGGAAGCAACTAAACTGCCAATAATTATGACCGCTAACAATGCAGTATTAGTCTTAACATCAACAGTTTTAATATGCATAACTTCCGGAGGACTCGCCATCAATAAACTCCGTTCCGCAGACCCAGGAGATATCTTCTAAACACTCCCTCCCTTACTCTCTGCGCCTCCACGTCTCTGCGTGTTAGCGAAGCGGGGCGTAGCCCAATAAAACCAAATTACCTATATCTTCCCTCTATGAACCTCAAAAACAAAACTCTCCTGATTACCGGAATTAATGAATTTGTCGGCTTGCGTGCAGCCGAATTAGCCATAGCCCAGGGAATAAAAGTCCGGGGATTACAAAGTTCTAAAGAACAGAACAAAACAGTAGAAAATTTAGGCGTTGAAGTGATTACTGGTAGTATTACAGATCCTACCATTGCCCAAAAAGCTTGTCAGGGAATAGACATCGTTTTACATGCAGAGCAAATTACTAAAGAAGCTGGCTCAATTAATGATTTTCGTGATGTCAACGTTAAGGGTGCTGTTAACATTGCCAAGGCTGCAAAACAAGCAGGTGTTAACACTTTTGTGCATCTCTCTAGTGTAATGGTTTATGGTTTCAATTATTGTGATGGTATTACAGAAACCGGATTACTTTCTGGCGAAAATAATCCCTATTGCCAAACAAAAATAGAAGCAGAAACAGCACTTTTAGAATTAAATAATCCGCAGGATTTTGGTGTTATTATCATTCGTGCAGGTGATATTTACGGCCCTGGAAGTATTCCTTGGATAGTCAAACCAATTCTGATGATGCGCCAAAAATTATTCGCCTATGCCAACGATGGTAAAGGAGTCATTAATCATGTATATGTAGATAACCTGATTGATGCCATCTTTCTGGCGATAGAAAAACAGACTTACGGAGAAATATTTAATATTACCGACGGACAACAAACTTCTTGGAAAGAGTATTTCATGCGTTTAGCAGCAATGGAAGGTTTACCAGCACCTCTTTCATTACCAAAAGATGAAATGAAATTGTTTCTCAAGCTACGCGCTCAAGGACAAAAATTATTTCGGAAAAAAGCCGATATTTTACCGGAATCTGTAGATTTTATGACTCGTCCTTATGCGTGTTCCATTGCTAAAGCCCAAAGTTTGTTAAATTATAAACCAACAATTGACCTAGAAGAAGGTATGCAGCGTACACATGAATGGCTACAAAAAACAGAGATTGAAAATTTAATGAAATAGGGGAGTTAGGAGTTAGGGGTTAAGAGTTAGGAGCTAAGAGTTAAGAGTTAGGAGAATTAGAAAATTAAGTAAGTGTGTTATTGCTTCTTAATTACCTGAAATTATTTAAGTTAGGTATCAAATTATTCTGACTCCTAACTCCTCACTCCTAACTTCTAACTCCTCACTCCTAACTCCTAACTCCTAACTCCTCACTCCTAACTTTTAACTTGTCATGTTGCATTTGCCTAACAATTATCTGCAATTAAGCTTAAAATAATCCACAGATTGTGTGAATACTTGTTTTATATGAGTAGCAATCAGCCACGATTGAGTGTTGGATTACCTGTATACAATGGGGAAAATTTTCTTCAACAAGCCTTAGATTCGCTCTTGGCTCAAACCTTTGAAGATTTTGAACTAATTATTTCAGATAATGCATCGACAGATAAAACTGAGGAAATTTGTAGAGCATACGCTAACCAAGATCGGCGTATTCGTTACTACCGTAATGAGCATAACATTGGTTGCGCTCCTAACTTCAATCGCGTCTTTGAATTATCTTCGGGTGAGTATTTTAAATGGGCAGCGTATGACGATCTACACGCTCCTGATTTTATCAGTAAATGTGTTGAAGTACTCGATCGCGACCCTAGCATTATTTTGTGCCACACCCAAGTATACTTTATTGACGAACAAGGAAAGTTTCTCCAAAACTACGATATCAAACTCAAGACAGATGCTCTAAAGCCACACCACCGCTTTCACGAATTACTGGCTAAACATCTATGTTATCAGTGTTATGGCGTAATTCGTGCTAGCGCTTTGAAAAAAATACCGCCTATGGGTGGTTATGGTAATGCAGATGGAATTTTGTTGTCAAGGCTTGGTCTTCTGGGTAAATTTTATGAAATCCCAGAATACTTGTTCTTTGCCAGAAGCCATCCGCAACAATCAATGAGTATGTTTTTTCCAGATTATTTGTCGCTGGCAAACAACAACCAAGCAACTTCATTCACAAGATTACCTGATTTTTATGCGTATACAGTGTGGTTTGATTCTGCAAAGAAAGGGAAAATTTTATTACCACATTGGAGAATATTGTGGGAGTATTTCCTATCAATCTGGTGTAGCCCCATAAGTTTGTATGAGCGGTTATGTTGCCATAGAAGCCTGCAAAAAAAGTTGAAAGGCACAGAATATTTGTTACTGAAAGATTTGCTCAAAGTGTTTCAATGAGTTGCATTAAATTGGCAAAATACTTCATTTTCAGAACAAAATATTACACTTTGAATGAATTGTTAACAGTAAAATCAAAAAGTAAAAAGAGAAGAAGGGAAAATGTTTTTTAATATTTCGTCTCTTTTTACTTTTAACTTGTGAATTTTGACTTAGTGATTTTTTCCATAGTTTTCCAAAGTAATCACTTTTCACTACAAAATTATGCTGAAACTATCTCAATTACCTTACTTTTTGCTTGCTACTTTAATGGGCATTAGCTTTGCAAAAACAGTGAATGCTGAATCAACAGCAAAACTTAGTATTGTAGTCAATGGAGTCCGTCACCAAAAAGGGGAGATTTGCTTCCGAGTTTTTGGAGGTGAAAAAGGATTTCCCATGAGTAGTACTAGTGAAGTTAAAAGTGGCTGCGCTAAGATTACAGGCACTTCTGTAACAAAAGAATTCTCTGGTTTAAAACCTGGGACTTATGCTGTTGCTGTAGTTGACGATCAAAATGGCGATCGCAAACTCAATAAAGACTTTTTTGGTATTCCTACAGAAGGTTTTGGTATTTCCAAAAATCCAACTGTGTCCATACAAACAGGCACACCAAAGTTTCGTGATGCCAGTTTTGTAGTGAACAAAAATACCACAGTCAACATTGTTATGAAATACTCGTTGGATTCATAAAAGGGACTGGGGGAGATGGGGAGTGTGGGAAGTCTGGGGAGAAAGAAAGAGAATTTATGCCCCCCTCTCCTCCCACACCTCCCACACCTCCCACACCTCCTGCTTGCCCCATGCCCAATGCCCCATACCCCATGCCCTATTCTCGGAGAATTTAATGGAAGATTTGGCAATATTTCTGTCTAAGTCTTTGATGGGTTGGCTAGTTATTCAGGTGTGTTTAACGCTAATCTTTGTTTGGTATCTGCGCTCATCTCGAAAGACTTTATTACCAGATGAAGAGTTGCCTAAAACAGCAGTAATTCTTTGCCTACGGGGAGCAGATCCGTTTTTACATAATTGTTTGCGATCGCTCCTAAATCAAAACTATCCAAATTATGATTTAAAGTTAGTTATTGATAGCCAGGAAGATCCAGCTTGGAAAATTGCCAGCGAAACTATCATAGAACAAGAAGCGACTAATGTTCAAATTAGTCCTTTGAGAATAGTACGCAATAATTGTAGTCTCAAATGTAGTTCTTTAGTGCAGGCTGTTCGTGAGTTGGACGATTCCTATAAAGTAGTTGCTTTAGTAGATGCTGATACTATAGTTCATCGCAATTGGTTGCGAGAATTAGTCAGTCCTCTAGGGGAGGCTAATGTTGGTGCCACAACTGGTAACCGTTGGTATGTACCAACAGGCAGGTATTGGGGATCTTTAGTGCGATATATAGGGAATGTATCGACGGTTGTGCAAATGTTTCTCTTCCAAATTCCTTGGGGTGGAACTTTGGCTATGAAAACAGAAGTGCTTCATCAAACAGAACTTTTAGATAAGTGGGCACAAGCTTTAAGCGAAGATTTCATGATTCACGATGTCCTAAAAATGCATGGACTAAAGGTTAAGTTTGTACCTACTTTACTAACAGTTAATCGTGAAGAAATTGATTTAATCGGCTTAGTAGACTCTCTCAAGCGCTTGATACTTTGTTCTCGACTTTATCACCCGCGTTGGTTGGCTATAGTTAGTGAAGCTGTTTCTAGTATTCTGTTTCCGACTACAGTAATAATGTTAATTTTAGACTCATTATTAGAGGCAAAATGGGAAGCGGCATCTCTATTATTTGTCTGCTATAGCGTTTATATTGTAGGATTACTTTTGTTAATGCTCGTTTTAGAGTTAGGCATACAGCAAGTGGTTCGTTTAAATGACCAGCCAATAACTAAATTATCAGCCCCTACCATTGTTAAAATGTTGATTGGCATTCCGTTAACACAATGGGTTTATGGGTTAGCAATGCTATCGTCTCTGTGGATTTCAACAGTCACCTGGCGCAGCCTCAGCTATCGGGTTCGAGGAGCTTGGAATATTCGCCTAGTAGAATATCGCCCTTATCAATGGTTAGATCAGCCTGTTAATAGCAAAGTTTCTCTTTGAAGGAAATTGAGAATTTAGGAGTCAGAATTCTAATAGGCTCCATACCTGGGTTTTATGTCTAGATAGCGTACCTCAGTTTCCTTTAAATTTGTTGTATATATCAACTAGAGCATAGAAATTATCAGGCTAAACATTCTTTAGTGCTGAATTTATATTAACTTATTTTTATTAAACTATATTAACTATCACCCTTGAAACCAAATATCGTTACATTCTGGTCAAGGGTTTAGAAAATATATTAAGGGGAATTTAGACTAAGAAGTTTCAGTGTTTTGGTAATTTCTGATTAAGGGTCAGAAAAAGAATTTTTACATTTTCGATTGTAACTGCTTCTAAATGCGTAAATCCTAAAGCTAACTATATTGACGGTAATTGCAGAGCCAAATAGTCAGGATATTAATAGTAAGAAAAAAGGTATCAAGCATCGAACTTCATAATAGTTAAAAATTAGACTTTTAGAGCTTAATAATTGCGATTAAACTATTAAGTTTGGGGATAAAAGTCTTCTGCCTTCTGAATTCTTACTGTTCATGAAACATTGCTGCGTAAGTCCTAAATCTCAAACCAGCATTTTCGTGAAATAATTCCTTTTTGATATGACTAAGCAAAAACTCCGCATTGCCCTATTTACAGGCTTGTACGCTCCTTTCTTAACAGGAGTATCTGTAGCAGTACATCAACGAGTTCGTTGGTTATTAGAACAGGGACATGAGGTTTTTCTAATTCATCCACAAATTAACGATCGCTACCCCAAAAATGTTGGCGATCGCCCCATGCCAGGATTAAGTGAAATTCAATCTTTTCCTAACTTAACTACTTACGCATTCCCCACAAAACCATTAATTTTCTACAAGTCTCTTCCCCAACCATTACACTATCGTCATTGGAGTGATACCAAGCTGTTACAGAAGTTTCAACCCGACATTATAGTGGTTGAAGAAGCACCACAAATGAGAGGTTTATACTCATTTTTCTTGCAAGGTTACGGCCGCCCTGTGGGGACACAATATGCAAGACGAACGGGTACGCCAATAATATCGCTTTTCCATACTGATATTGTTGAGTACATCAAATATTACTTTGGAAATAAATTCTTCAGTTTAGTTCGTCCCATCATTCCCATTTTGGTGAAACAGTTTAGCAACTCTTATGACTTGAATTTCTTTCCTTCCCAAGAACAACTCAAAAAATACAAAGGTTTCAAATGCCAACATGCTGAATATCTTCCTTATCAAGGTATAGATTGCGAAAAATTTCACCCACGAAATATTTGTTACGATCCAATTCCCAACGACAAACGACCAACTTTATTGTTTGTCGGACGCATCACCGCCGAAAAGAATGTCAACCAACTGATTGATATATATCCACTCATTGCTGCCAAAATCCCTGATGTCCATCTGGTAATTGTTGGTAGTGGCCCGCAGGATCGAGAAATTCGCGAACGTGCCCAAAAGTTTGCATCGGGTATTACTATCTGGGGTGAGTCCCACGGTACGGAACTTTTAGGTTGGTTTGCTAGAGCAGATGTTTTTGTTAACCCCTCTATCACCGAAAACTTCTGCACCACAAACAACGAAGCTCTAGCCTCTGGAACCCCTCTGGTTGCTGTTGTTGCACCTTCAACCTCAGAACAGGTATGTCCTGGCCATAACGGCTTTCTAGCTCAACCTAACGACTCAATAGACTTTGCCCAAAAGGTAATTGCGATTCTAGAAAATCCTGACTTGAAGGCAGAGATGACTAGAAACGCTCGCCCCTCCATAATCGATTTCGATTGGTCAACATGTATGGAAAAATTTGAAGACAAACTCTATCAAATCGTTGAAGGATCGAAGAAAGGGGAGGTAAGTACAGGCGCTATAAAACTATAGCGATCGCTTCGCTGGACTATTGACCTCACCCCCAACCCCTCTCCTTCAAGGCTACGGTATATACACAAGTTGAATTACCCTCCTTAATCCCCGATGTATTGGGGGGAAACCGGAAAATCTAGTTCCCTCCCCTTTATAAGGGGAGGGTTAGGGAGGAGTAATTCAATGACTGGCAGTAATTCCATAACTTGTGTGTACGCGGTAGCTCCTCGCAGGAAAGGGAGGCTGTGTGGGTGAGGTCTGTCTCACGTTAAACTGGAAGGACTACTTTGTGTTGTTCTATAAGCAGAGCAATTTCTGATAATGATGAGAGTTGCTGTTGTAAACTTTTCAGTAAACCTAAAGTTAGTTCATAAGTTGTAGTGTCTCCCTGTTGGGCAAAGTATTCCAGCGCCTTTCGTAAGTCTGCAATTGCCGCTGGTTCGCGGCCGAGCTGATGGTAAGCTATACCCCGATTCAGATAAGCTTGGGCGTTGGTTGCCTTAAGTTTGAGCGACTCAGTAAAATCCCTAACAGCACAAGAGCGATCGCCACTTCTGGTACAAGCACAACCCCGATTATAATAAGCTCTGTAATCATTGGGATTGACAGCAATTGCCTTTGAGAAGTCGAGCATCGCTGCTTTTAAATCCAATAACTCAAAACGAGCAATTCCTCGATCGTTGTAGATATCGGCTTTGAGTAGGCCAGATGTTTGGGGAATATTAGTTAGTGCTAGCTCGTAATCTGATATTGCTTGTAGTCGATCCCCCAACATAGCACGAGCTACCCCTCGATTGTAGTAAGCTCTAAAATCATCAGGTTTGAGTGCGATGGCTCCATCGTAATCTGCGATCGCTGCTTGATAATTCCCTTGTCTGTAGTATGCTAGTCCCCGGTGAAGGTGTGCTTCTACATTGTTGGGTGTAAAATTCAGAGCTTGATTGCAATCGGCGATCGCATTTTGATAATCTTTTAGTTTTAGATAAACAAGACAGCGATGATTATAAGCCGCAGCCAAATCATTTTTGAGCTTAATTGCCTCGGTAAAATTTTCAATAGCTTCTGCGTAACCGCCATGCCGCATTTTTTCAATTCCTAACTTGAAAAAATCTCCCGCTGTAATTTCAGTAATGCTAGCGGGTAGCGAGTACCCAGGTGAAGCGATAAAAATACAGACGAGTGCGAAGGCAATACCAAAATTGAGCATGAATCGGTAAAAGCGACTCATAATGATATCTCGCATTGCTAACATAACTAAACTAGTAGGTAATATCAAGTTCGTGTGGATACTTGTAATTAGGTTTAATGTACGCAGAGTTTCCAATTATAAGTAATCAAGCGAACTTTATGAGGATGTTTTAAAAGTTGTGGCTGATGTATTAAAACTTTTAGATCCTCGTAAATCCTTCTTGTTAAGGTGGATTTTCATCAATTATCCACTTTCACAAGGGTTTTAAACTCCTTATCAATTCCAATTTTCTTACTCTTAGCTAGTGGCGTCAAAAGACAGCCTGTCAAACTGCCGTCTTTTTAAGGCTAGGGGGATCTAGTACTCTGTCAAGTCAACTTTGCTAGGTTTAGACTGGGGAAAGGGGAAAGGGAAAGGAATTAAAACCTTTTCCCTTTACCCCGCTTGCGTTTCCTTGGCAGACTACTAGAAATTGATAGCTGTAAAGCCCCTACATAACTTGTACCTCACGCCTGTTGCAATCTGCTGTATTTAATTCCGTAAAAGCACTGATACGATCGCCTCCATGTCCTCAGGGGACAGGCCAGAACTGCGATCGCCAACCCTTTTGAGAACACGCCCCAAATCATAATTTTTCTTTATTAATCAACTAATAAGATTTTTAAATAGTAATTCCCGTAATTTTTCCCCTGAAATAGTATTTACTATAATTTAATGCCTGCAATAAAAATTTATGTATTGATAAGTTTCTTTAGGAAAGAAAATTCTTGAGATTTAAAGTTAACAAGATTAGCTTACTCAAGATAGCTTAAATTTACTTATCAATCATATTGAAATATCGCAATTGAGTTTTTTCTATTTCATATATGTGAGGAGCGATCGTGGCAAAACATCTACTAGCCTCCGCTGGTGGAGCAGGTTTTTTATGGTTACTTTGCGGATTATTACCCGTACAAGCCCTTAGTAATTTAAATGTTTCCGACGAAAATTTAGGAAGCGATGGAGATAAGACCAGCTACACTCCAACTAATTATCTGATTGCTGATAATTTAACTCAAAAAGATTTGCCAGTAAGCAATCAACAACAAATTGAAGATTTGCGCCTGGAAAATACTGCTAATTCTTTACCACAAAACACACCAAAATCGACAAATTCATCTCCCTCATCAGATAGACTCGCACAAGTAACATCTGTATCGCAATTATCTGATGTACAGCCCACAGATTGGGCTTTCCAAGCACTACAATCCTTAGTAGAGCGCTATGGTTGTATTGCGGGTTATCCCAATCTTACCTATCGCGGCAATCGGGCGTTGACTCGCTACGAATTCGCAGCTGGCTTAAATGCTTGTCTAGACAGAATCAACGAACTAATTGCCACAGCAACGGCCGATTTGGTGACTAAAGAAGATTTAGCCGCCTTGCAAAAATTACAAGAACAATTCGCTGCGGAATTAACAACATTGCGCGGCAGGGTAGATGCTGTAGAAGCACGCACAGCAGAGCTAGAAGCAAATCAGTTTTCCACTACTACTAAACTGAATGGTGAGGCTATTATTGCTGCTGTTGGTGCTACCGGCGGCGCTCCTGATACGGACGATCCTAATATCATCCTAGTCAATAGAGTGCGGTTAAATCTGACCACTAGTTTTACAGGCAAAGATTTATTAATTACTGGCTTGCAAGCTTACAACTTTTTAGGTGGAGCAGATGGTACTGGTAGCGTGCAAGAAAGTTTGGGATTAGCTTCGCCTTTACTGAGCGATAGTAGCGCTCGTACCAGTTTTGAACCACAGTTTCCAGGGGTTAACGTCAGGGATTTGTCCGCCGTTGGCGCCAATAGCTTACAGGTTTACAAGTTGCTGTATATTTTTCCCGTCGCTAATAAATTAACCTTATTTGCGGGAACTGCGGCAGAAACATCAGATGCTTTTCCAACAATTACACCTTTTTATGGTGAGGGACAAGAATCAATTTCTCGTTTTGCAAGTTTGAATCCTGTGGCACGTGTCTCTGGTGGGACTTCTGGTACTGGTTTAGCATCGGCGGCGGGATTTATTTTTAATGTTTCCCCAAGTCTGGATTTCAGAGCTTTATACGGGAACGCCAATGCTAACCTTCCTCAAAAATCTCCAAATGAGGCAGTACCAGGAATATCCACTACACCTTTAGGAGCGGGTCTTTTCAGTGGTAGTACTGTTATAGCCGCACAGTTAACCTTCAAGCCCAGCCGCGACCTTGATATTGGTTTGAACTATGCTAACAGCTACCACGAAATCAATATTTTAGGTACGGGATTAATTAGCAGTGACATCGGTGCTTTAGGTGGTGTAGCTGCTGACACACCAGTCAAACTCAACTCTGTTGGCGGTACTTTGACATGGCGATTTTCTCCGAAGATAGCCTTATCTGGCTACGGTGCAGCACTATTTGTTGATGATTCTTCTGGAGATGTTGATGCTTCGACTACCTTTACAAGTTGGATGGTGGGGGTTCACTTCAACGATTTATTCAAATCAGGTAACAATGCCGGCATTATTTTTGGTCAACCGCTTTTCCGTAGTGATGCTAGTGGTGCGGCTGTACTTGGTGAAAATCGGGCTACCCCTTACCATTTAGAAGCGTATTATCGCGTCAAACTCAACGACAACATTAGCATTACCCCTGGTGGATTTGTTCTGTTTAACCCAGAGGGTGACAGCACAAACGAGACGACAACGGTAGGTGTACTCAGGACTACTTTTACATTTTAAATCCTACTGTTGACTGTTGACGGTTCACAGTCAACAGTCAACCACCATGTGTTGTTGTTCAGCTGGTTTTAGAAGTCTGCCACCCGTGTAAAATCGGCATGGTGAACAATCCCCACGCCAAACCCGTAATCAACCCAAAGGGCGTAACGACGTAATTATTGAAACTCCACCAACCAAAAACCTCTGCTGCCAATTCCAATGGATAAGCCATCATTAGCACGCTAGCTAAGGCTGCACCACTCCAGCCATACTGGCTTAACCAGTAAAAACCTTTACCATTTGTAACCCCATACAACAGACGAGTAATCAGCAAACCCGCGACAGTACCGTAGCAACGCATACATACAGCCATAAGATACGGGGGTACTAAATCTAAGCCCATAGTCGGTTGCGGACATACACAATCGCCCATAAAGTAAATGATATTGGCAATTTTGCCAAACAAAGACACCCCAGACGCAGCCAAAAAGGGAGCAGTTACAGGGCCGACAACCATCCCCGCTAGCATAATGTCAGCCATCGAACTGACCCAATTAAGATTTTTGGCAGATTCTAATTGCCTTGCGGAAACGATTCTTTGCATAAACCTTATTTTGTGTTGTTTTCTTGTCTTTTTTAATATATAGGACTTACGCAAAAACTCTCTTAAACTCTCATTCCTCCGTGAATGTGTTCTCTGTGGTAGCCTGCGGTAAGCCGCTTTGCGTCTACGTTTTCCGTTGGCTGTGCGTAAGTCCTAATGTATTTACATATATATAGCAATTGTATTTCAGCTGTGAAAAATATTTAATGATAATGGTATCGGGATTAGTGCCGATTTTCTCCCCCATGTCTTCGATCGCTTTACTCAAGAAGAAGTACCCAGCAGACACACACCAGGGGGTTTGGGGCTGGGGCTAGCGTAGACGCAAAGCGGCTTGCCGCAGGCATCGCTCGTCAACTCGTAGAACTACACGGCGGTATAATTGAGGCAGCGAGTGACGGAGTTGGACGAGGCGCAATTTTCACCGTTAAGCTACTGTTAGCGGAGATCCCCGGCTTCTTTGAGAACTCAAAGACCTGAAGCATTTTGAACAATGTTGCCCAATTGCTGGAGTTATAAGGGTGATGCAACAACAAGAGCTACAAACTGCTACACTAGGCGACATTTTAATTACCGAGGAATTATCTAGGCGATCGCCCCATTCTCCTCCTAACTGGCAAGCACAAGCCCAGGCGATGCAACACCTAGCACGGCAGATGGCGCGTGATTCTGAAACCCTGCTCCAGACCTTGGTGGAAATTGCGCTGGAGTTATGTCAGGCAGGAACGGCAGGGGTTAGCTTGCTTTCAACTACACCCGATGGGGAAGAGATTTTTCGCTGGAACGTGTTAGCCGGAACATTGGCGCAGTATGTTGGTGGTAGCACCCCCCGCAACTTTAGCCCCTGTGGAGTTTGCTTAGAGCGCGGTACTCCCCAGCTTTTTTCCCATCCCGAACGATATTTCACCTACTTTCAAGCAGCCAATACGCCCATCGTTGAGGGTTTGGTGTTGCCCTTAATCGCGGATAACCACGCGCTCGGCACAATCTGGATTATGTCGCACGATGAGAATCGGCATTTTGACTTTGAAGACGTGCGGATAATGACGAGTTTGGCAGACTTTACAGCCACGGCCTTGCTGTTGAAGCAGCGCCAAACAGGAGAATTGCTGGCTGCTAATGCGGCTAAGACAGCGGAAATTGTAGAACGCAAGCTATCAGAAGAACGATCGCGTGTCCTGATCTCGAATCTGCCCGGTGGAGCGGTGTTTGTCGTTGACCACAATCTGCGCTATCTAGTTGCCGAAGGCGAAGCATTAGCGATCGCCGGATTTAAAAGAGAGACTCTCGTTGGGCATACGATTTTCGAGGTGCTGCCACCCGAATTAGCAACATATTACGAGCCGATGTACCGTAAAGCCCTTGCGGGTGAACCATTTGAGCATGAACACAATGCCCACGATCGCACCTACATCTCACGGGGAACGCCGCTACGTTCGGCAAACGGTGAAATATATGCTGTACTTGCCGTCTCCTACGACATCACCGAGCGCAAACAAGCCGAAGCCGCTATTGCTAGCGATCTCGAAGATATGCAACGGCTGTGCGAACTTAGTACCCGACTGGTGGCTGAAGGCGACATTCAAACGCTGTATCAAGAAATTGTGGCAACGGCCATCGCCCTCACCCGCGCAGATGCCGGATCGATCCAAATTCTCGATGAGGCGACGCAAGAGCTAGTCATGCTTGCCAATCAAGGCGTGGGGCAGAAACTGACCGAGCATTTCCATCGCGTCAACGCGGGTTCAAACACGCCTTGCAGTATAGCATTGACAACGGGCAAGCGCACCTTCGTTGATTTCGATGTGCCAGAGAGCGAAGACCCGCATGGCTCAATGCGACTGCACCGTGAGGAGGGCTATCTCTCGGCACAGTCCACCCCGCTGATTGCCCGTTCGGGCAAAGCGATCGGCATGGTTTCCACCCACTGGCGCAAACACCATCGACCGAGCGATCGCGAACTACGGTTTCTCGATTTACTCGCCCGCCAAGCCGCTGACTTGATCGAGCAGCGACAAGCCCAAGCCGCCCTGCGCGAGAGTGAAGCGCATTTCCGCGCCCTCGCCAAGGCCAGCTCGAACATTGTGTATAGAATGAGCGCAGATTGGCGCGTCATGTACAATCTCGAAGGCAAGCAGTTTATCGTCAGTACCGTAAATCCACAGCGTACCTGGCTCGATCGACATATTCCCGAAGACGAGAAGCCGCGGGTGTGGGCTGCCATTGAGTCAGCCATCCAAACTAAAAGCGATTTTGAACTAGAACACCGCGTTTTTCGAGAAGATGGCACGATCGGCTGGACGTTTTCGCGTGCCATTCCGTTGCTGAATCAGCAGGGTGAAATTATTGAATGGCTTGGAGCCGCGAGTAATATCACTGAACGCAAGCAAACGGAAGTCGCATTGCGTGAATCAGAAGAAAAATATCGATCGCTCTTTCAGTCAATGGATCAGGGCTACGCAGTCGTCGAAGTCCTGGCAGATGACAACGGCGAATGGAACGATTTCCTATTTTTGGAAGTGAACCCTGCATTTGAGCGACAAACGGCAGCGAGCAATGCGGTTGGACGCAAAGCCACCGAGATTTTGGGAACGCCGAACCCCGCTTGGGCGAAAATTTACGGTCGAGTCGCCCAAACAGGGGAACCTGTGCGCTTTGAGAAGAAGGAAGAAACGCTCGATCGGGTCTTTGATGTCTACGCCTTCCGCTTGGGTGAAGCCGGAAGCCGTTGTGTAGCGGTTCTGTTTACCGACATTACCGATCGCAAACTGCACGATGCAAATCTCGCCTTTTTAGCCGAAGTCAGCCAAGACCTTGCGCGTCTGACGAACATTGACGAGACGATGAATGCGCTGGGCGAAAAAATCGGCAGACATTTCGACTTGTCGGCATGTGCCTTTGCCGAACTTTATGGGTCGGCTGGAATTGCAGTTATCGACTACAACTGGCATCGCAGCGACGTGCCGAGCCTGGCTGGCACGTATCGTATGCAAGAGTTTTTAACACCCGAAGTTCTGCAACTTTGTCTCGCAGGAGTTGATATCGTCATCTGCGACGTGTTCGACGACCCCCTGACCAATGGCGAGCAGTTTGCGGCTCTGAATATCGGCTCCTTCCTCAGCATACCGCTTATACGCAATGGCGAGTGGCAATTCCTACTAGTCATCTATCGTAGCGAACCCCATGACTGGCGCGACGACGAAATCGAACTGACCCGCGAACTCGCCAACCGCATCTGGACGCGGCTTGAACGCGCCCGCGCCGAAGTAGGGTTGCGCCAATCAGAAGAAAAATATCGGCTGCTGTTCAATTCGATCAACGAAGGTTACGCCCTCTGCGAACTGCTGTATGACGACGATGAAAAAGCGATCGACTGGAAAATTTTACAGGTCAACCCAGCCTTCGAGTCCCTGACCGGACTGCGCGATGTCGCAGGTAAAAACGCCACTCAACTGAATCAAACGTTGAATCATAACTGGCTGCAAACCTTTGGTACGGTGGCTCAAACAGGCGAATCAGCCCGGTTTGAACACTACATCGACAGTGTAGATTACTGGTTCGAGATTTTGGTGTCGCGCATCGACGAAGATAAACACCACATTGTCGTCGTATTCAACAACATTACCGATCGCAAACAAGCAGAAGCCGATCAAATTCGCCTGATTCAGGAACAAGCTGCCCGTCAACAAGAACGCCAACGCGCCGAAACTCTGGCAGACCTCGATCGCGCCAAAACCCTCTTCTTCAGCAACGTCAGCCACGAATTTCGCACGCCCCTAACGTTGTCACTGGCTCCGTTGCAAGATGCCTTGAGCGATTCGGTCAATCCCCTGCCTGGAGTACAACGCGAACGGCTGGAACTCGTACATCGCAACACGATGAGGCTGCTAAAACTGGTTAATACTCTACTTGACTTCTCGCGCATCGAAGCTGGACGTATGGAAGCAGTCTATGAACCGACCGACTTGGCAATGTTCACGGCTGAATTAGCCTCAGTATTTCGTTCCGCCATCGAACAGGCTGGGCTGCGCCTAGTAGTAGATTGTCCACCGATGAGCCAGCCTGTATACGTAGACCGCCAAATGTGGGAGAAAATTGTTCTCAACTTGCTTTCCAATGCCTTTAAGTTTACCTTTCTTGGCGAAATCGCTGTCAGGCTGCATCTGGCCGATGACCATCATGTAACGCTACAAGTAGAAGATACAGGTACAGGGATTGAGCCAGAAGAACTGCCCCATTTGTTTGAGCGATTTTACCAAGTGCGAAAAGCAAAAGCCAGAACACATGAAGGGTCTGGTATTGGTCTAGCTTTAGTGCAGGAATTAATTAAACTGCATGGTGGAACTGTAGATGTAAGCAGCACTGTAGGGCAGGGAAGCTGTTTTACAGTCACAATTTCATTAGGTACAGCACATCTGCAAAGCGATCGCCTACATCGAGTTGTAGGCGATCGTATCACAGCAACACGCACCCTGACATCCACTGCATTAGGCGCAGCACCTTATGTTCAGGAAGCAGAGCGGTGGATAGGGGAAGAAGGGGAAAGGGAAAAGGTAAAAGGGGAAAAGGATTTCTCTCCCCCTGACCCTTTACCCCTTACCCTTTCCCCCTCCCGTGTCCTCATCGTCGATGACAACGCCGATATGCGCGATTACCTCAAGCGGATATTAAGCGATCGCGTTGAAGTAGAAGCTGTGGCGGATGGGGCTACTGCACTCGCGGCGGCTAATGAAAGAGTGCCGGATCTGATTCTCTCTGATGTGATGATGCCAGGGTTAGACGGCTTTGAGTTATTGAAAGCATTGCGGGCTGATGCGCGGACAAAAGAAGTGCCGATTATTCTGCTTTCTGCCCGTGCTGGAGAAGAATCAGTAATTGAAGGACTCCTTGCTGGGGCTGACGATTACCTGATTAAACCTTTTTCAGCCACCGAACTTGTCACCCGTGTAAATGCCTATCTGCAAATGGCACACTTGCGCTCTCTTGCACTCCGCCAGCAAAGAACAATCAACCGCAGGAAAGATGACATACTATCAACAGTTTCTCACGAACTGAATACCCCCTTAGTCGCTATTCTCGGTTGGACGCGGTTACTTCGTAGCACCCCGCCCAATCAAGCTATGCTAATGAAATCTCTGGAAACGATTGAACGTAATGCGACTCTGCAAGCCAAACTGGTTGAAGATTTGCTCGACATCTCGCGGATTACTGCGGGGAAAATTTGCTTAAATCAAGAGCCAGTACAACTGCAAGAAGTAATTGAAACGGCGATCGCTACAGTGCAACAATCTTTACAAACCAAAGATATTCGTCTAGACTGTCAGCTTGATTCTTCACCAGTAATAGTACAAGGCGACTCTGAGCGTTTACAACAAATCATCTTAAATTTACTGACCAATGCGGTCAAATTTACTCCGAAACAGGGAAGAATTGAAATTAGTTTGCAAACCCATGAGCATCAAGCCCAAATCATCGTCACAGATACCGGGTGTGGAATAGATGCCGAGTTTCTACCCTATATTTTCGACACATTTCGTCAAGCCCCAGACACGAAAAAAGGGCTAGGGTTAGGGCTGGCGATCGCCCGTAATTTAGTGGAACTGCACGGCGGTACAATCGCGGCTCAAAGTCCTGGTATTGGGCAAGGTACAACATTTACTGTCAGATTACCTTTCCCTTAGATCCCCGACTTCTTTAACAAGTCGGGGATCTCAATGACGTTGCGATCGCTATCAAACCTTTTGTGTTTGAAATACTTCTATGAGATTGCCAGCATAACGAGCGTGCATATCGACGAGCTTCATCTCCCACGGCAAAAGTCGGCGAGGTTGACGAAAATGGGTGGACAATACACCGACTAAACTGCCACTGCCACTGGTAAGCGGTGTAGATTGGACAGCACGATATCCCGCAGCCTTGGCGATCGCTCGATGAGAACTGAATATTGGATCGGTCTCCACATCTTCAACAATTATGGACTCTCCGGCACGCACAGCACTGATGCAGGGTGAATTATCAGTAATGTTAAGTGTTCTAAAGTAATTAAATGAGCCTGGGTCAAAGCCGCGTTGAACTAAGAGTTCGAGGGTGCATGATTGTTGCTCGAACAGATGAATGTAGCCCATATCGGTTCGGTGCATAGCTATTGCTCTATCAAGTAGACTGAACAACGCATCTTGGAGTATGGGTGATATTTGCAGCTTAGTGCTGAATGATGTGGTGTTATTGCTCGGTATTTCGGATAAAGAACACCCCTCACATACCAAGCGCACTAATAAGGGAGCGATTTCTTCACACGGTAAAACTCGGTCTACGTTACCAGTTGCGATCGCCGCTTCCGGCATTCCATAAGCGACAGAACTGGCTTTATCTTGAGCCAGAACAATACCACCCCTATTAGACACTTCCCGCACTCCCTCTGCACCACCTTTGCCTGTACCAGTTAGCACAACTACTACGGCGCTGTCTGCATAACTCTGAGCCACCGACTCAAAAAAGTGATTTACACCGTGATGCCAACCGTGTTTAGTTGCTTGCTGTGCCAGAGAGATTGTACCGTTAGCATGAACGACAAAGTAATGCTCCGGTGGACAAACATACACCACTCCCGCTATCAGTTGTTCTCCTCTATGCGCCCAGCGTACAGTTAGATTCGTTCGTAACTGTAACACTTGTGCTAAAACGTTACTATCCAAAGGATTCAAATGCTGTAGGCACAAAATTGGAGCAGGAAAGTCACTAGGCAATCCTGAGAGAACCTTGCGAATTGCTGTCACGCCTCCAGCAGAAGCAGCGATCGCTACAATAGCAAACTTGGATTTTTTATCGTGTCGGTTGCTATACATCTCTAGTACAATATGATGATTACCACCCAACTAAAAACCCTTAAATAACCTACTAATTCCCTGCCTCCCCTGCTTCCCCTGCCTCCCCTGCTTCCCCCGCTTCCCCTGCCTCCCCTGCCTCCCCTGCCTCCCCTGCTTCCCCTGCTTACCCTAACAAGCCCTGAGCCTTCGCCCTAGCCTGCCGAGTTCTTTCTTTAGCTTGTCGAGCTTCCTCCGTAGCCTGTCGAGCTTTTTCCCTTGCCTGTTGAGTTATCTTGGCAATCTGTCGAGCTTCCTCTCTAGCCTGTAGAGATTCCTCCCTATCCAAATGGACTTCTTGTACGCATTGACAGATGTCTTCAATGAACTGCTCTAACCGTTCTACTTGTAGTTGTTGCTCTAAACCATTAATAGTTTTAAACATTAGAGAAGCAAGTTTATTCAAATAATAAATTAGTCAACTGAAATATAAATTACCATTGTTTGATAACTACCACTAATGCCTCCCCAACAAGAAATCCCCAACATAGTGATGCCGCTAGGAGCTAACATCGCCACATCGCCAGAATTATTTGTAGGACTTACGCACTGTACAAATTAATCATGGTGTGGATTACATGCATAGGTCGTTTCAGGCTTTTATTAATCATTATTCCATCGCAAATCGACCCTCGATGTAGGAGCGCAGCACTGTTCCCTAAGACAAATGTGGTTTTTTAATCATTCATACTTGGTATTTATTGTCAATGCCTAAGTCTTAATTTGGTTCAATTGCCGTATCGTTATAGCGTTTATCTACGGCACTAGGCATTATAACAATAGACCTCTTACTTTCATTGCTTTTTGCACTCTTGTGGGAAAAGGGACTCATCTTTATTGGGGAAAGGGAAAATACCAAACATGCACCCCCTTTCCCCTTCCCTTTTCCCGACTTCTGCAAGAAGTCTAATGATAATATATTAGGTATGGGCGGCAATTGGTTTTTGAGTTGTCGTTGTCACAGACAATAACTCTACTACGAAACGCCTTCCTCTTCATGCTCTTATTTTGGCAACGGTATTGTTAAGTAATATGCCTGTAGTAGGGAAGTGAGATAGTTGTGAGACAAGACGAGTTAAGCTATTTTTTTGAAAAAATTCAACAGGAAATAGAAGCACTGGAAAAATACCTAACTCAATCGCCTATACAGCAGCAACAGGCGCTCTCAGCATTGAAAACTCTCAACACTTCTATAAAAAATCTGGAATTTTTTCAAGAGGAAATTCAGATTAATTTAGAATTAATCAAAGCCGTAGAAAAAGAATTACTACAACAAAATGAAACCTTAATATCAGAACGTCAGGTTTATCACGATCTGTTCAAATTAGCTCCTAATGCTTATTTGGTGACAAATGCTGAGGGAATAATTTTAGAAATTAATTATACTGCTGCTGCCTTATTAAATGTATTTCCTAGTTTCCTGATTGGCAAATCATTAACTAATTTTGTAGCTCAACAACAGCATGTATTCTTTCTTAGCAAACTGAAGCAGTCTTTGGACGAAAAGTCTGTGCAAGAATTGGAAGTTTCCATTTGTCCCCGTGAAGGTCAACCTTTTGATGCAATACTATTGGTGAAATCTGGGCGAGAAACTTCGGGAGCTTTGGGTGCGTTACAGATATGCCTGTATGATATTACTAAGTACAAGCAATTAGCCCAGCCTCAGCAGATACCAAGCTTGATAGCACCGATGGAAAGGCTCAATGGGCTAGATGGTTTACACGTACTATTCATAGATGATGAAGCCGATACCCGCGAGTTGATTGCAGCAGTATTAATGCAACACGGGGTTGTAGTCACAATAGTAGCTACAGTAACAGAAGCCTTGCAAGAATTAGAGCGATCGCGCCCTGATGTCGTAATCAGTGATATTAGAATGCCTGATGAAGATGGCTATACCTTGATTCGCAAAATAAAGGCACTAGAAGCCGAGAAAGGATGGGAAATTCCCACTGCTGCTTTGACAGCTTATCTTGGAGAAGACCGAGCAAAGGCAATAAAAGCAGGTTTTCGATCGCATATACATAAATTAGCACAGCCAACAGAGTTAATTGCAATGGTGGCGAAGCTTGCGAACCGACTTTAACCCAATACGCTTGGCTTTGTGGAAATTGCACCATTATCGAAGGTTTGATGCCGTATTCTCTGCGCTAATACACCCTATCTATCTTTTCAAAAATCAAACCGGATTCCTATAGTTAAGTAGTTCTCAATTATGGAATAAAGCTTGAGGTTAAATCCTCGTTAAATACATTAGATTAATCGTTATTTATTATGCACTAGTTGATGAAATTTTTTTTAGCGATCGCTCAAACGCTACCCGAACAAAACCAACAACGTAACACTGATAACATTTCTATATGGATAGGGGCGTATAGATGTACGCCCCTACAATTGATTTAAGTACAATGGTGCAAAAAAACCGAAGTATATAACCGAAAGTAAAGTTTCCCAAAAAGCTCTTCCCTTCGCCTCTGGTTGGTGAGCGCAGTCGAACCACTACCTGCTGCCTTGTCATAACGACAATTTTCAACACCAACTTACTCACTACATAAGGCTTTAAAAGCCAAAATGTCAACACTCATCAGAATGAATTATTAATTCTATCTAGAGAAAGTTTTAAGAAATTATTAAAGGCATTATGTTATTGTCGGGTAATAAATTTTTTATTACTCTACAGCGGTACTACTAAAGACAATGACAGGCTCTCCAAATCCAGGAAATGATTCCCAACCAAGGAATCCTCGTTTAAATCTGCTGCTTTTAAAACGTGCCAGTTTGGTTTTAGGAATCATTTTGCTTGGAGGAATTGCAGCTGGTGTTTGGTGGACTAGAAACTATGTATATGAAGATCTAGCACCTTTAGTACAGCAAAATCTTGAGCAATTACTTGGGCGTCCAATCAAATTAGGCAGAGTTGAGAGTTTTTCACTTTCTAGTTTGAGATTTGCTTCCCTATCGATACCAGCAACTCCTACCGATGCAGACGAATTGACAGCAAAAGCTGTAGATGTGCAGTTTTCGCCTTTAGAAGTTATTTTAACTAGAAAACTAGCATTAAATGTCACATTAGTCCAGCCCAATGTTTACATCCAACAAGATCGAGATGGTCGCTGGGTGACGGCCCAAGTTAAGAGTGGAGAAGGCGCAGGCCCCATTCAAACTGAGTTACAAACACTCCAAATTGTTGATGGAAATGTAGAGTTATCACCAGCCACTGCACCAATTAAACCCAAAGGTTCTGTAGTTATAAATCAATTCGGTGGTGTTGCCAAATTTTTACCACGAAACCAAGGGGTTGGTTATGAAATAAATGGTCAACTCACTAGAGGCGGTGCAGTTAAAATCTCTGGTGAAACACAATTTAAAACCGAACAAACTAACCTGAAAGTTGTAGCGCAAAGTTTACAAGCATCTGATGTCAGCCGTTTAATTGAGTTACCAATTGTTTTGCAAGCTGGGCAAATAGATGCTGATTTAGGAGTTGCAATTCCATCAAAAATCTCGGAAATAGCTATTACTGGTACGGCTATTCCCAATCAAGTTACTGCTCAAATTGAAAATCTTCCGCAAAAGTTTGCTAATGCCAATGGCAGATTAATATTTCAAGGTCAAACCATTGCCTTAAATAATTTAACCACAAACTTAGGCAAAGTCCCCATCATCGCAAATGGAGCAGTTAATACTCAAACGGGTTTTAATCTTTCAGCCCAGATAAAACCAGTTAGTGCCAGAAATATCTTAGACACGCTGAAAATAAGTTCACCGGTGGTGGCTATCGGTGAAGTCCAAGCAAATATCAAGTTGCAGGGGCCACTCCAGCAGCCTGTTATCAGCGGTATCGCAAGCAACACTAAGCCAGTTCAAGTTGACCGCGTTCAATTCAAAAGTGTCAACACTGATTTTAAGTTAAGTGTATCTAAAAAAACATCTACAATTGCCGTCTCGAATCTCAAATTAGTCCCCGCGGCAGGCGGTGAAGTTACTGGAAGCGGTCAAGCGACACTTAACGATCGCGTAAAATTTAATATTATAGCTGACGGTGTTTCCGGAGATGTACTGGCACGCAGCTATGGCTTGAATCCCCCAATTAATGTTGGCAATGTCTCAGCCAGGGCAGAAATTACTGGTTCATTGGGCAAACAACCCTTAGCGCTTAACGTTTCCAGCGTTCAAGTCCAGCCACCAGCCGGCGGGCAAATTTTTGGAAATGGTCAAATTCAGCTGGCACCACAAGGGAATGTCTTGTTTAACATTCAAGCCCAAAATATACCAGGAGATGTCCTCGCCAATACAAACAATACTTCATCTGCCATCAAAATTGGTACCGTATCAGCAAATGCCAGAGTTAGCGGCACTCTTGGAAATCTGCGGACAGTGGTGCAACTGCAAGCGCCTACTGCCACCTATCCTACTACGGGACGAGTTGCGATCGCTCAACAAGGGCAGAATATCCTATTGCCAAATGCTGTTTTTAACGTCGCAGGCGGGAGAATTACAGCCACGGGACGAGTTGCACAACAACGCTGGCAAGCTTTTGTTAACGCCCAAAGCTTGCAATTAAATCGTTTTGGGCAGATACCACCGCAATTTCAGGGAGTTCTCAGCAATGCGGCGTTGAATTTGTCAGGAAGCACTGCTTCTTTTCAACCCTCAACCATTCAAGCCACAGGACGAGCAAACTTGAATGTGGCGGGAGGTACGCTTAACGTCAGGGATATTAACTTGAATGGCGGTCGCTGGCAAGCAGTTGCTAACGCTTCTCAAATTCAACTCGGTCGTTTCTCACCACAACTGCGGGGACGGCTGAGTACTAACGTCAAGTTGACGGGTACAACAAACTCCTTCCAGCTTGCAGATATTCGCGCTGGTGGACAAATTCGGGCTTCACAATTAGCACAGTTAGGGCAACCGCTGACAGCACAATTTCAGTGGAATGGCAAGCAAATTATAGTTGAACGGGCAACGACACAAGGAGTAATTGCCAGTGGTGCGATCGCTGTACAATTACCCCAAACGGGTACGCCCGAAATTGCTGGCATTAATTTAAACGTCCAAGCCCAGAATTTCAACCTCAAAAATACAGGCGCTTTAGTTCCTGGAGATTTAGCACTAGCAGGGTTACTAGATTTTAATGGACAAATTACAGGCACTCCAAACACTCCTCAGGCTACTGGCAATATCCGGCTGCGGAATTTTAATGTCAGTAATTTGGCATTCGACCCAGTTTTAACTGGAAATGTAAATTTTCAAGGCGGACAAGGAGCAAGCTTGCGACTTGCTGGCACGCAAGACAGGATAGCTTTAAACCTGGGTGCAGATTATCGTCCAACGTCATTTTTAGTCAAGCGCGATGAGGCGGTGACCACAGGGAGAACTCAGGGAGATAACTTAATTATCAACGCCCAACAGTTTCCCATAGCGTTGGTTGGCGGTTTTTTACCCGATAATAGATTGAAACCTTTATCAGGGCAATTATCAGGAAATTTAGTCGTTAATCTTAATAATTATGCCGTGAGTGGAGACGTAGCGATCGCCAAGCCGCGCGTTGCTAGAGCCTCCGCAGACGAATTTCGCGGTAATATCAGCTATGCCGATGGCGCTGCTAGCTTAACCAACGGTTTATTGCGCTTGGGAAGCGGCAATATAGCCTTAAGTGGCAATTTGCAAACTGGAAATGACCCCAAATTTCAAGTACAAGCTAATGTAAACCAAATTCAAGTCCAGCAACTCTTACAAGCATTTAATATCTACGACTTTCAAGACCTTGGTAGCGGGTTAGAGTCTCCGACGTTGGCAGGAGCAGAAGCACTCAACACCACACCCGTTAGTTTACCAAATGCAGATTTAAAAACCCAGTTAGAATATTTCTCCAAGATAGAAACATCGGTAGCACAGCAACAGCAAGCAGATACCCAACAACCAGCATCTTTACCGACCCTTGGACAATTAACAGGTGCTTTGAATGGGGGAATTACAGCCAGTGGTTCCTTAAAATCTGGACTGAATGCCGGCTTCAATTTTCAAGGTGATAATTGGCAATGGGGTCAATACTCCATTAATCAAGTTATCGCTAGAGGTAATTTTGCAGATGGTGTAGTTACACTTTCACCATTGAGTGTAGGAATAAATCAAGGATTAATCGCTTTTTCTGGACAGTTGGGAACCGAACAACTAGCTGGAAATTTGAATATAGCAAGTTTACCCCTGTCACTTTTACAGCCGTTTATTGAAAAATATCCTATAGATGTTACTGGTCAACTTAATGCTACGGCTAATTTGCAAGGCAGTTTAAAAGATCCTACAGTTAATGGCTCGGCATCGTTGGCTAATGCCACTTTAAACCAACAACCCATACAAACAGGACAGCTAAAATTTAATTACGACAATGCCCGCGTAAATTTTGATAGTACCTTGCTATTGACGGGAACACAACCCATTGCAATTACAGGTAGCATACCTGCTCCTTTACCTTTTGTGGCAGTAAAACCAGATAATAATCAAATTAATGTTAACGCCAGGGTAAATAATGAAGGCTTGGCGCTGTTAAATGTATTTACCAACAATCAAGTTAGTTGGGTAAATGGTGAAGGTGAAGTAGATGTCAAAGTTCAAGGTACTTTAAGCCAGCCAATTATTAATGGAACTGCCAGAATTAATAATGCTACTTTTACCGCTCAAGCTTTATCCGATCCTTTAACAAATGTCACAGGAACGCTACTATTTAATGGCGATACGCTAAATGTAGAAAATATTCAAGGCAATTATAATCAAGGATTAGTGGCTGCATCAGGAATTCTGCCGATTTTGACTCCCCAGCAAGGTGTATCTAATCCTCTGACTGTATCGATAGAAAAACAACTCAATTTTAAAGTTCCGGCATTATATGAAGGCGATGTTAGTGGTAACGCCGTAATTCGAGGAACAGCACTAAATCCGATAATTGGCGGAGAAATTGAACTGAGTAACGGTCAAGTCATTATCGGAAAATCACCCACTGAAACTTCACAACCAGCAACTACAAAAAGCCCTACTACTATTAGTCTCGATACATCAGATACTAACAGTAATACAATTACATCAGAGCCTACTTCTACTACTTCCAATACATCAGATACTAACAGTAATACGACTACATCAGAGCCTACTTCTACTACTTCCAATACACTAGAGACTAACACTACCCCCCCAACCAGACCCAACTTACCTGTAGAGTTTGCAGATTTACAGTTGATTTTGGGCGACGATGTGCGAGTTACGACTGAGCCTTTACTTAGCTTTGTACCGGGAGGAGCTGCGTTTACTCAACCCATACTCAGCTTTGATGCTGAAGGCGACTTGACCATCAATGGTACCTTAGCCAAGCCTCTCCCTCAAGGACTCATCCGTTTAACAGGAGGACGGTTGAGCTTATTTACAACTGAGTTTACCTTGGCACGGGGTTACGAACACACTGCGCGATTTACTCCCAGCCAAGGACTTGACCCTACCCTCGATGTCCGATTGGTGGCAATTGTACCTGAGGCATCGGCAACGAGCAATCGAATTTTGGAATCACCTTTGTCTGCGGAAATTAGTGATGCTTCTGTGAATAACTTTGGTACATTACGTACCGTTCGTGTCCAAGCAAGAGCGACAGGGCCAGCCAGTGAATTAGGGGAAAATCTCGAATTGACGAGCGAACCAGGACGGAGTAGAGGAGAAATCGTGGCTTTGCTGGGTGGCTCGATTTTAAATTCTTTGAGTCAACCAGGAGATTTATCACAAGGATTGACTAATTTCGCCAGTTCTACTATTTTAGGAAGTCTGCAAGGAACTATAACTGCAATCGGACAGGCTGTTGGTTTTAACGAGTTTCGCATATTTCCTACCCCCACCACCAATGAAGAATCAAGAAGATCTTCAGTTCTTGATTTGTCAGCTGAGGGTGTATTTAATGTGAATCGTAATTTCTCTGTTTCTTTATCGCGGGCTTTTTCTACCAACGAGTCTTTTCGTTATAATGTCCTTTACCGCCTCAATGATGAAATTCTTGTACGCGGCTCAACTAATTTGGATAACGATAGTCAATTGTTAGTCGAGTATGAAAATCGATTTTAAAAGAATTCAGAAATTAGAAATAAATTAGATAGGGTTTTAGCAAAATCAAGTGTCTAAGATTCAACAACAGCAATGCGAACTGTGTCAAAGAGAGATGGAAAATTTGACCATCCATCACTTAGTTCCACGACAAAATACCAAACGCAAAAAACAAGACCCCGGCCCAACAATAAATATCTGTTCTGCGTGCCATCGTCAGATTCATGCTTTATTCGACAATAAACTGCTTGCCAAAGAACTCAACACAATAGACAAGCTTAGTAATGAGCCGCAAATGCAAAAATTTTTGGCTTGGGTAAGAAAGCAAGACCCCGGTAAGCGAGTTTCAGTCCATCGCTAAACCTCTGTGTCTGGGCGCCTCTGCGTGAAGTGAAAATTATTCATTTCAAATATTCATAGAAGAGGTCTAATAAAGTGCGAGTGCTTTTTAAGGGGGGCTAACAACTCTCTTTTACCCCCTTTTTAAGGGGGTCGCCGCAGGCGGGGGGATCTTAAATGAACTGTATTGAGGTATAAAGCTCAAATTGCACGCGGTAGGGTGGGGGGACTCCTCCAAAGAAAGTAAAAGCTGATTTTACTTGCAGAAAACATCAAAATAAGAAAGCTAACTGCGGTTTAAGAAAGTAAAAGCTGCTTTTGTTTGTGGAAAACACCGAAATGAGAAAGTAAAAGCTTGTTTTGAAAAAGCAAAAGCAGCTTTTGTTTGTGGAAAACACTAAAATGCGAAAGTAAAAGCTTGTTTTGAAAAAGTAAAAGCTGCTTTTGTTTGTGGAAAACACCAAAATGAGAAAGCAAAAGCTTGTTTTGAAAAAGCAAAAGCTTGTTTTGAAAAACTAATTGTTGCTTTTGCTGATTGAATTCCGCCTAAATATAAATTTTAGATAAAATTCTTCAAAAAATTACTGATAAATGCTAATTATTTTTCATTAAAGTACTTTAAAAGTATAAATTTATACTTTACTATAAGAATAAGAAAGGCGATCGCCCTCCGGCAAGAGCTTGCGATCGCCTTTCCCTAAACCCTCATTCTGAGAGATAATTACCATCATGGCACAAGAAGAAAACTTTGTACAAAATCAATCCCAACTGCAACAATACTTGGGTAGCGAAAACTTAAATATACCCGCCTTAAATCAACCTTCTAGTAATCCATTACCCAAAAGAGAACCGATAAAACATACATTAATAGGTTCTTCAAAAGCGGTTACCAGCACAATTCACTACCTGCAAGTCATTGGCTACGCTAGCACCGGCGACTGGAGTCCATTAGTACCAACTGGTAATGCTGACGAGATGATGAGTATTTTAATCCGTCAGATTTTAATGCAATAAACAGTTGAAATAATTCAGATACCCGACTTTTTTAAAAAGTCGGGTATCTGTTTTTGGGCACGCTTGGATTAAGCCTAAGAGGTTATTTGAAAAGTGGTATGTTGTGACTTAAATTATTGCCCCCCTTAGAAAGCAGAAAAACAAAAAAATCCTGTTCCCTCCCCTTTATAAGGCTACGGTGTACACACAAGTCTTATAAAGTTGTGCCGCAGGCTTTTGATCCCCCCAACCCCCCTTAAAAAGGGGGGCAAAAACTTCTCAAAGTCCTCCTTTTTAAGGAGGATTTAGGAGGATCTACGAGGATTTGGTTTTCTACACCAGATATGTGTACACCGTAGCCTTTATAAGGGTAGGGTTAGGGTGGGGTCAAAAAATATTCATCCTATTTTGCGTTCTAAAACGTAATTTTTGCTGTCGGGGAGATAGTAAATAAAAATTGTAAAATTACGTTTCAAAATACAAATTGATATCATCATGTAGAGACGCGATGAATCGCGTCTGAATGCTGGTTTGCAAAATTGCAGGCTTGTAAAGTGAAGAATACCTCAATTGATGCCGAGAGTGCTGGAAGTTAGGGTAAAAACCAATGCTGTGGAATGTTTTACAAGCAATTCGCCGTCAAATAACTCAAAAGCTAGGATTATCCTCGCCTAAAAGTAACACAGACGCAAACACAGCGCCTATATCTGACTCCCAGCTTGAGTTTTTATTGCAGGTACTCAAGGCGACAGTAGAAAGTGACGGCGATGCCAAGGTGATACACCCACTGCTGGAAGCAAACCGAGACAAGCTAGATATGAACTTTGCCCAAATTTTACGCAGTTGGGCAATGGCTACTCTAGCAGACTTAGAAATAGACACAGCACAAAGTATTTCATCAGTTATCGGCAATTTCAGTATCCGGATGTGCGACTTTCCTTTGGGTAACCGGGCGAATAATCTAGAAATTGCCATCACAGGTTATGAAATCGCACTCACCGTTTTTACCCAGGATCGCTTTCCCATAGATTGGGCAACGACCCAAAACGACCTGGGCGGTGCTTACAGTGACCGCATCCGAGGGGAGAAGGCAGAAAATTTAGAACTAGCCATCAAATGCTACCAAGATGCTTTGCTCGAACGCACCCACGATCGCTTTCCCATACAATGGGCAATGACGCAAAACAACCTGGGCATTGCTTACCTATACCGCATCCGAGAAGAGAAGGCAGAAAATTTAGAACTAGCCATCAAATGCTACGAAGCTGCTTTGCTCGAATACACCCGCGATCCCTTTCCCATACAATGGGCAACGACGCAAAACAACCTGGGCAATGCTTACCTATACCGCATCCGAGGGAAGAGGGCAGAAAATTTAGAACTAGCCATCAAATGCTACGAAGCTGCTTTGCTAGA
>JAVRBO020000053.1:0-76751 GCA_034531195.2 Nostoc sp. ChiSLP01 | reverse complement strand
TCCCACACCTCCCACACCTCCCACACCTCCCACACCTCCTGCTTGCCCAATCCCCAATGCCTTTTTTTGTCAAAACAATATCAATGACAGGAAATTCACTTCAGTAATAAAATAATCTATAGAACTTCTGTATTTAGAAGAAATACCTTTGTTTCATGCAACTTTTTCGGTTATTTCTCTAGATAAAAGATGTTTATCTCGGTAGATAGGTGTACTTACATTAACATACCTGTTATGTTTCAAATATGACAATAGTAAGACCAAACTCTCTAAATAAATCAGTCATTCCTCCAGAAACTTTGGCAGAAAAATATATTGAAGCAGAGCGTATGCATGACGTTTTGCTACTACTGCAAAACTTGATTAACAGTGAGGAAGCCACTGTGAAATTAATTCTGGATTGTCTGTATGATGTTGGCTCGGTTAACCTAATCAACCAAAAGCTTCCCGTAAAACCTGTAAACAGGTTGATGAAATTTATTGCTCGGATGTCCAAACCAGTTTTTAGAACCTTGGCTTTTAATTGGTTTAAAAAAAACTGCCCGCAATTGATTGCTAATTGGTTACATTCGCAGGTTACTTTTGGAACTACCCCAGCTAAACCACGAGAAATAGCGATTGAAGTTGCACCGGTTCAACCATATTCTGCACTACAGACTGAAAATCTCAACCAAGAGATTAAAAATCTGCGTCACCAGGTGAGATTGCTAGCTGGGATTTCAATAATTGCGATCGCTGTTTTAGGAGTAACAGCCACTTGGTTAAACTGAAGCCCAAAATTGGCACAATTATCAAATTTAAAATTTAATCGCCCCAACAACTCTTTTCGTCGTAAGATTCACTTGGGTTATAAAAACCTGACCAGCCTCAAATATTAATCATAAAAATGACCCGAATTGCAGAAGCATTATTTCAAGAAGCTCATTCATGCATGAGGTAATAGTTACGAATTATCAATTATTATGACTTTGCCCAAACCAAGCTTGGAGGACATCGAAATACGTTTGCTGTTGGAAGGGGTGTACCAGTACTATGGTTACGACTTCCGCAATTACGCCCTTTCCTCAATTAAGCGTCGTATTCTCGGCTTTATGCATTTAGAAGGGTTAACTAATATTTCTGCTTTGCAAGAGCGGTTACTCCACAACCGTAACTATTTAGAAAGATTTTTGCTGGCTCTGACAGTAAACGTAACATCAATGTTTCGCGATCCTAGCTTTTATAACACCTTTAGAACTCAAGTTATCCCGTTCTTGCAAACCTATCCATTTATTCGCATTTGGCACGCTGGATGTTCCACCGGTGAAGAAGTCTATTCAATGGCAATTCTACTAGAAGAAGAAGGACTTTATCACCGCTGCCGGATATATGCAACTGATAGCAACGAAAAAGTATTACAAAATGCCAAAAGTGGGATTTTTTCCCTAAAACTAATGCAGGAATATACTCATCTTTACCTAAAAGCTGGCGGCAAAAGGTCTTTTTCTGAATATTATACGGCAGCTTATGACAACGCTATTTTTCGAGCATCATTAAGAGAAAATATTGTTTTTGCCCAGCACAATTTAGCAACAGACAGTTCTTTTAATGAGTTTAATGTTATCCTTTGCCGTAACGTCTTGATATATTTCAATCAGATACTTCAAAAGCGGGTACATGAACTTTTTTATAATAGCCTCTGTACCTTTGGAATCTTGGGTTTAGGAAGACAAGAATCCATCAGATTTACTCCTTATGAGCAGCAATATGAAGAGATAGTCAAAGGTGAAAAGCTATATAGAAAAGCAAGAGTGCGGGGACATGGGGAGGCTCTAACGTACAGAGATATTAATCATAACTGAATATTATACCAAGCAGGAGGTAAAACTATTACCATTCCTACCATTCACGCTTGTCATTATGTCCTAACCTATGTGGCTACGGCTATATATTAGAGAGTCAAGAAATTATAAGAATATAAAAAAAGCCCTCCTTGTTAGAAGAGGACATTTTTATTTTTAAATCAAATGACAAATGACTAAATACGCGACTTAACAAATTTCTCTAACCTATCCATCCCTTTTTCAATCGTCGCCAAATCAGTGGCGTAGGAAAGGCGAATATTGTCATCAGCGCCAAAAGCAATTCCGGGAATGACTGCGACTTGATGTTCTTCTATTAAGGCGTCGCAAAATTCCAAGGATTTCAAACCAGTTTTGCTGATGTCGGGGAAGAGATAAAAAGCGCCATCTGGTTTAGCGGTACTCAGTCCGGGAATGGCGTTGAGTCTGTCTAACATTACCTGTCGGCGTTTAGCGAAGGCTTGACGCATTTCTTCTACACAGTCTTGGGGACTTTCCAAGGCAGCGATCGCTCCATATTGAGCAAAGGTACAAACGTTAGATGTACTATGTCCTTGGATGGAACTCGCGGCTTTAATAATTTCCACTGGCCCCGCTAAATAGCCAAGTCTCCACCCAGTCATGGAGTAAGCCTTGGCAAATCCATTACTGATTAAAGTCCGGTCAAAAATTTCCTGACCCAAAGAACCGATGCTGATATGTTCTGCACCGTCGTAGAGAATCTTTTCGTAAATTTCATCAGAAACGACAAAGATATCTGCATCAACTATTACCTCTGCCAATGCTTTAATTTCATCTGGCGTGTAAACCATCCCCGTAGGATTAGATGGAGAGTTGAGTATAAATAACTTTGTCTTGGGCGTGATGGCTTTACGGAGTTGTTCGGGTGTAATTTTATAACCCGTGCTTGCATCTGTGGGGACAATTACCGAAACTCCACCCACCAAGGTCACCATTTCCGGATAACTTAGCCAGTAGGGTGCAGGGATGATGACTTCATCACCTGGATCGATTAACGCCACTATCAAATTGTACAGAGAATGCTTACCGCCATTGGTGACAATCACATTCTCTGATTTATAATCAAGACCGTTATCAGTTTTAAGCTTACGGGCGATCGCTTCCCTTAACTTTGGTTCTCCGGCTGCTGCACCGTACTTGGTTTTGCCTTCATCCAAAGCTTTTGCTGCTGCGGCTTTGATATGCGCTGGGGTATCAAAATCTGGTTCTCCAGCGCTAAAACTACAAACGTCTATTCCCTCTGCCTTCATTGCCTTAGCCTTGGCTGCGATCGCTAAGGTTAAAGAAGGTGTTACCTGACTTACTCTTGCTGCCAGCTTCATTCTTACTTTATTTTGGCAAATCTTTCACTTACTTAAGGATATCCCAGAATCCACACCCAGATTTGCTTTTTGAGGGACGACAAACAAAAAAAATATCTTATCGCGTTTAGAGGCAGGGGGGCAGAGGGTCTTGCCCCCCTACCTGGACTGTAGCCACCATTAATCCCCAAAACAAACCAAAACGAACTTTAGTTGCACGAGAAATTACAAAATTTGCACAAGTCAGGAAACTATGAAATTCTTCTTGGGTATAACATTGCTGGTGTGCTGGGTCAAAAATCTTCAATATAATATCCAAAATTTTGCAAAATAAATAATCTTTACACCAATCGAGAATTACAACTTTGCCATTAGGCTTGAGTACGCGCTTCATTTCTATTAATGCTGCCAATGGATCGTTAAAGTAATGGAATGAACTGGCAGACACAATTACATCAAAACTATTGTCAGCAAATGGTAACGCTGATGCACTGGCAGTATGAAATGAAACTTGGGGATAAATTTTACATTTTTCTTGAGCAATTGCTAACATTTCTTCTGAAATATCTACTCCGACAATTTTTAGAGTTGAATTTTCAGTTAATAGCAAGTTTTCAAACTCACCCGTTCCGCAAGCAACATCAAGTACAGTATCCAGCGGTGAGATTTCTGCCCAGGTTTTGAGAAAAGAAAGTGTATCACTAATATACTTTTTCCAGCGGCGATCGTACACAGATGCCAGACGGTCGTATTCTTTGCGAACTGTGGTTTCAATCATGCCATATACGACTCCTATTTAGTTTTTGGAAAAACTACCTAAGTAGAAAGTAGGGGGCGGGAGGCAGGGGGCAGGGGGCAGGAGGTAAGAGGGTTGTAGCTTTATTATTTTTATTAATAGGACTTACGCAAAAACTCTCTTAAACTATCATTCCTCCGTGAATGTGTTCTCTGTGGTAGCCTGCGGCAAGTCGCTTTGCGTCTACGTTTTCCGTTGGCTGTGCGTAAGTCCTAAACTACTTAAAGTTGACACTCTTATTTTTCAATTGTAGATAGTTGCTTTTCAAAGTAAGCGCGGTAGAGTTCGCAGCGCGGTACAATGCGATCGCCTTGGTAGCGGATTAACCCCAAGCTTTCGAGCTTATGAATATCAATGGGATTGAGAGAAATATTTTGCTTTTTAGTCACAACTTGACTGTATACCTTAGCTAAATCAGGTTTTTCTTGAAGGATTGACCAGTGTCGCCATAAATGATAGCGGTAGATGCCGCCATTAGCGATCGCCTCTTCTATGAGATTTTCTAAAGTAATTGCTTGGCAGCATAGATAATATAAACCAATCCTAATCAGTGCTGGATGTCCCCCCACCAGCGACATCAGTTGCCTAACCTCCTTATCAGCAGACCAGTTAAATCCATGTCTACGTGCTAGATATTTTACTTGCTCTTCAGTAAATTCATTTAGGCGTATAGGTAAGCCTATATTCAATGGCGAGTGGTTTATATCCTGCCATACATAGACTTCTGTGGAGTAAACTACCACTAACCTCAATTTCTGCAAGTTAGTATCTTGCCGCGCTGCTTCATACCAAGAACGGAAGCAAGCAAACAACTCGCAAGCAACTTCAGGATGTTCAAAAAAGCTATCAACGTCATTTAATACAAAAACCACTGGGCTTTCGATCTGTTTGAGTAAATAGGAATTTAGGTATAAAATATAACTTAATTTACATCCAGTTTCCTCATTCCAGTTATCATCTAACTTCGGATCGATACCTAATTCTGTTGCAACTCGCCAGCAAAGACAACGCAAAAGTTTGTTTAAATCTGTCAGACAGTTGGCGTCGATTTGGTTACAGTTCAATTTCACTGTGCGATAATCTTGCATCTGTGCAAAAGCTAACAACCGCAGCACCAAAGAGCTTTTACCCATCTCCCTTGGCGCTCGAATCCAGATCGCAGAGCCTGGCTGAGTGACTTCTCGATAAACTAGCTCCTCAATGGGGGGGCGATCGACGTAAAAGGGGGAATCTAGAGCTACGGGGCCATCTGGATATGACCAAACATTTTCCAATTGTTCGCGGTCTTGGTTAAAAAATAAGTCTGTGTATAAAGACTGCGAAAAATTTACTTCTTCTGTATCTACGCTCAACGAAAGACTTTTATTGCTTTGTGTATTATTAGGCTCATTTAAGACTGTATAGTCTTCGCTACGTAATTCTAGGTTAAAGGCACTAAAGCACAACTTTAGGGTTTTTTGATCTACACCTGTATTCAATGACCATAATCTGCTGAGAGTTTTGCTAGAAACATTCATCCGAACTCGTAGTTGTTCTAAAGTAAAGCGATCGCCCTTATTTTGTATCTTTTCTACAGCTAAGATCGCCGCTTGTAAACGCTGCAACCCAGCAGAGGTTAGCACAAGTCCCCGCTTTCGCGTGCCCTTAAATTGTTTCATATCGCTAACTATGAATCTATTTTTTGTTAACTGCCTTCCTATTTCTTTATTGTTCCATGTTTTTAACCGCTTATTCAACTGTTATTTGAATGTTATTAAATATTTAGATTTAGTAAAAAAACATACCCAAATTTTTACTGAGGCTGCTAAGTAAGTGGGTACAAATAAACATAGCTATTAATTAGCTTTACAGTAATTTTCGATCCTTATATTACTCGTTTTCTACTTAACTCCTCACGTTATTTGGAAAAGTTAACGCGAAAATATCCCTTATTTACTAATGAAAAATAAAATCTCAAACCGTCTGAATTTAGAAAAAACGTTTTCTAGATTAGGTAAAAAATAAACTGCCTACTTAAGACTGGGTGTAGCAAATTTTTTTAATGGGTAGAAGCGACTTGTATATTAAATATTAGTATTTATATTGATAAAAAGTATTATTTATTACTTTGTTCTCTAGTCGATCGGCTTTATATAAATAAGTTTATTTATGGTGAATTTGCTGGGATATTATCTAAAGTTATTTAACTAAGTTATTTGGTATTAATATAGATTTTTAAATACAGATAAATCGTGCAAAATTCAGAAAAAGCAACAGCCTATTTAACTTTCTGACTGCTTCCGTAGTGGCGTATTTATTGCCCAAATTTTGGTTATAAATATAACATACGCAAAGGGACAGCAATGCTGTCCCTTAAGAAGATCTTGTATTCGATGTAACTAAAAAACTCTAGATATAGCAATTGAAGCATACTTTAGGACATAAACCACTCGTAAAACCCGTACATCGAGAGACTTTCTTTGCCTGTTGTCTATTGCCTATTGCCTGCTATATCTCAGTTTTCAGACAGAATTTAGCGTTTAACTTGGTTGGAGAGCTTTTCGCCAGTCTGTGCTGCACTATCCCCTACATCGCGGGCAGTTTCCTTAGCACCCTTTACGTAACCTGAGCCGAATTCTTTAAAGGCTTCTGCTGACTGTTGTCCAATTCTTCCAAGCCGTTCGCCAGGAGAGCCTTCGGTTTCACGAGCTTCTCGATTCCACTGGCCTGTTGTTTTCGGTCTTTGAGCATCATTTTGCTCTACCTGTTGACGAACTCTCTGGCCTAAGTCTTGATTACTAGACCCAGAAGTAATATTCGTCGTTAGCACCAGAAAACCAACTAAGACAACAGCCAAAAAACGTTTTACCTGAAGTCCTTTAAGCACAGAACTGATATGACCAGTCGCGTTAGAAATCAAATTTGTCATGGGAATTAGGTTGCATTTTTTCATTACAGATAAAGATTAACTAGAAAAAATTAATTATCCTTCTAACAAAAGGCATATCTCATTTGTGAAAAATTAAAGTTTTTTAAATCCTGGGGAAGAGGTGATTTTTTAAATACGATGAAGGGAACAGGCAGAGTCTAGGATTTGGCAATAAGATCCGATTCTCAAAAATTATGGTTTTTAAAGTAGACCTGGTTTAGTTACTAAATTAAATAAACACAGCTATACCAATACTTATGGGAATCATATAGGACTCATATTTGATTGGGTGAAATATACGTAGGGAAGCCAACCGCATGGGCGAGTTTCCCGACTTGAGCGGACTGGCGTTGCCTTAGCCTGACGGTACGGCACCAAATCCTTAAGAATAGTGCGTTATGCTTCGCAATAATGCACCCTACACATACTTAAATTTTTTCAATAATCAAATCTATATTTAATTTTGAAAATTAAGCTATGGACAATGTAAAAATCATTGTGCCGCGATGCGTTAAGACAAGGCACAAAAAGTCTTTGCTTAAAGCATCATTATTTATTTATGGCGATTGTAATTTTGAATTTTGAATTTTGAATTCTCCGAAAGGGCTGACAGCTTCCGTCTAAATTTATAGAAAATACTCTTAAAGCTTGCTAAGTCAAGAATCTACCACAAAAAAAGTCTGATGCTAGGGCACAATAAGTACCATAACCTAGCAATGGGTGAAATTAGTAACGATTATTGGAAAATACACCGATTTATTAAGCTAAACCACATTTCTATAACTCATGCTTGAAATTTCTGACTATGGCAAATGTAGCACCCAATACAATTTTAGTGCTACATTTGGCTTTTAATACGAGATATAGTCTTAAAAAACATGTGTCTTGAGATATAGAAATTATCTATCTTTAGACATAGATATTCTATGTGTAAATAATCTCTTCTTAAAAACGCATAATTACTGAAGAGTGGCTAATAGCAATCAAAAGTCACATTACTTTTAGGCTATTTGCAAATTTAGTCAACATTTTTTCAACAAGATAACTGCTTCAGGTGGAAAGCCAAAGGATGAAATACTGGGTCGCGAAATTAGCAATCTTTTTAGTTATACTGTGCAACTTGTTACTAGTAACGGATTACGCAGCAGCCAACCAACTTGAAAATATTGATTTGCAGCCATTTAATGCGCTCCCAGTAATTGAACACTTAGCAAGTGCTGACAATAGTTTTGGTAATAGTAGAAAAGATCATTTTTGGCGATTTATTGAAATAACTAAAATTTCAGATAAATTAGATGGACTTTTCACAATTTATAGCAATGATGACTCAGATAAAATTTATTTAGAAATTAAACCAGAGCAGTTAAATAAAAATTATTTATCCACAGTAACATTAGAATCTGGGATTGGCGAAAATGGAATTTATAGTGGATTACCACTTGCAGATTTTCTATTTTATTTCCGACGAATAAACAACAAATTGCATTTTGTCGTCCGGAATGTGAAATTCCGTACAGAGAGTAAATCGGAACAGCGATCGCTTGCTCGTTCATTTAGCGATTCAGTTCTTTATTCACTGCCAATATATGGTATTCATCCGTTTAGTAAAAATATTTTGATTGACCTGGATAACTTATTAATGCAGGACTTTCCAGGATTAGCTCCTCTATTAAAATACTCTTTGGAAGCTGATTATTACCTAGAGCCAAGCAAGTCTTATTTTGGAGATGTTAACAGCTTCCCCGAAAATATAGAGATTGATTCGATTTATGGTTTTTCTTCACAAGAAGGAGCAGATTTAGTCAGCGTACCCGATAGCAGGGCGCTGACTCTCAAGGTACACTACAGTTTTTCCCAGTTAAGAGAAAACAACGATTATGTTCCCAGACTTGCCGATGACAGAGTAGGATATTTTATTACTGCCTTTCAAAATTTCTCTAACAATCACTCTCAAGAAGAATTTGTTCGTTACATTAATCGTTGGCATTTAGAACCATCCGACCCTAACGCTTCTTTATCTCCACCCAAAAAACCAATTGTATTTTGGATTGAAAATGCTGTACCACTAGAGTATCGAGATGCGATTAGTCAAGGCGTCTTGATGTGGAACAAAGCATTTGAAAAAGCTGGATTCCAAAATGCGATTCAAGTACAACAAATGCCAGATGATGCTGATTGGCAACCGGCAGATGTACGTTACAACACTATTCGCTGGTTCAATTCTCTGGATGGAGGTTTTGCCAGAGGCCCAGCCCGCGTCAACCCACTCACTGGGGAAATATTGGATGCAGATATTATTGTAGACGCCAATATGGTGCGCTCAATTCGCCAAACATATGACACCTACGTGGAGTCAAATAATAAGGGATTAAACTCCGAATGCACCGGTCGAGATTTACCTGATAAAAATCGGGAGTGGGGAAAAAAGCTAATAGGTAGCAGTTTCCAGCCGCACGCTGCTAACTCTCAAGCGTTGGCTTCACAAAAGAATTCTGATGTCTGCTATGGTATGGGGTCTGTAAATCAGGCAACTATGGGGGCACTGGCATTGTCAATTTTGCAAAACGCTACACCGAGTAGTGAAGCCATGCAAGAATATGTGCATCAATATTTGCGTTCTTTGATTGCTCATGAAGTCGGACATACTCTCGGTTTGCGCCATAACTTTCATGGCAGCGCCATGTTAGCACCTCAAGAATTAAATAACACTGAAATTACTCACGCTAAAGGTTTAGTCGGTTCGGTGATGGACTATCTACCTGTGAATGTAGCACCACAGGGAGTAGATCAAGGGGACTATTTTCCAGAAATTGTCGGGCCGTATGACGAATGGGCAATAGAGTATGGTTATAAAATCAACCCATCGTCAAAAATTGAGCCAATAATTCCAGAAATGGAAAAAACTTTTTTGGAAAAGATTGCCTTGGCTTCACCGCAACCAGAATTATCTTACGCAACAGATGAAGATATTTCAGATATCAATCCCTTAGCAAATGTTTGGGATATGAGTAATGATGTGCTGGTTTATTCGCAATGGCAAATGGATAACGCCCGCGTGATGTTGCAGCGCCTCGAAAAGGGTTATTTATCACCAGGAGAAAGTTATAGTAACCTGCGCGTCTTATTCGATAGAGTACTTGGATATTATTTTAATAATGCAAAATTGCTCTCTCAATACATTGCTGGGCAATCGTTTCGGCGTCTCCATGCTGGTGATGATACATCCTGGGCATTTGTACCAGTTTCATTATTAAAACAACGTCAAGCCTTGACTAAATTACAAGAATATGTATTTAGCGAACATGCTTTTAATTTCTCAGGACAATTATTAAATCAGTTAGCCCCATCGCGTTGGCGACATTGGGGTAGTTTTGCACCGAATTATCGCCTTGATTATCCGATTCACGATCGCATTTTGAGTTTCCAAAGTGCGATACTGCGATCGCTACTAGATGGCGATCGCTTAAATCGGTTACAAGATATAGAATTAAAAACCCAGCCTGGGGAAGCACTCTCGATTCCAGAATTGTTTGACACCCTGCAAACAAGCATCTGGACAGAAGTTTTAAACCCTGGAGAATTTAAGCCGATTTCTAGTATGCGGCGTTCGTTGCAACAAGAATATCTGAATATTTTGCTAGGGATGATGTTGCATACTAATGATGCGCCTGAAGATGGTCGGACACTGGCGTGGTATGAATTGCGGCAACTGCAAACAACCATAGATGTCAGACTCAAACAACTAAGTGAAAATATTGATATTTACACCTTAGCCCACTTACAAGCTTCTGGCGATCGCATCAATAAAGCATTGAAGTCATTAGTCATTAGTCATTAGGCAGGGGGCAGGGGGCAGGAGGCAGAAGGCAGGAGGCAGGGGGCAGGGGGCAGGAGGCAGGAGGCAGGGGGCAGGGGGCAGGGGGCAGGAGGTAGAAGTTCTTTAATGGAAGAATTTTGAATTGATTTGTCTCCAGCTAGCCTAGATACCCCTGCAATAGGCCGATCGCGATTTCTGGTAGTTCCAAATGGGGTAAGACTCCGGCATCTGCGATCGCGTAAAATTTTTGAATTGCATTTGTATTTAGATTGGCTAATCTTCGTCCTGATTTGATGCTAGTAAATTGTGCTTTTTCTCCCCAAAATATCACCGTGGGAATTGTTAGTTGTTGAATATATAAACTCAAATCAAAATAAAGGTCACCGCGCAAAAATGCTAAAGCGGCAAACTTAGCATTAGGTTGTTGGGCAGAAGTTAAATAAGCTTCTACCATTTCTTGGGATACTCGTTGTGGTTTAGCAAAGAGAAAACTTTGTAAAAAGTTTCGCACTGCCATTTCATTTTCTGCACCCAAACCATAAATCAAATCGTCTACCACTGGTGTATTGATTACTGAAAGCGGAAGCCTGCGCCCACTACCTTGTCCAAAGTCATTAAATCCAGAGGGACAGACCAAAAATAATCTTTGGAATAAATTTGGTTGGGTAATGGCTAGGCGGATAGCAAAAGCCCCTGTTAGGGACGAGGCTACTACTGTGACTGGTTGGTGACAAGTTTGAATGATAAATTCAGCGATCGTACTCAAATAATCCTTAATTTGATAATCTCTGACTGGATGAGTCGATTCTCCCCAACCGATTAAATCGGGCGCTAAAATTTGGTAATTCGAGGCAAAAGCCGGATAAACCTTAGACCATTCATATGCAGACGCGCCACCACCAAAGTTATGCAGAAATAGAAGTGGGGGTAAATTTTCAGTGTCACCAAGCGCCCAAGGTGCATTCGTTTGGGTGTAATAAACCATTGCCCCCAAGGATGTATGGATGACTTTGTGCCCAAAGCCGGGAGGTTGAAACTTAAGCATAAAATTAAAGATTGAGCTTCATGGGTTCGTTGATAATTGATAATTCATCAATCATAATTCAGCACCTAATAATCAGAAGCTATAACTTAGACTTCTTGCAGAAGTGGGGTAAAGGGGAAGGGATAAAGGGGAAAGGATGGAATTTTCCCTTTTACCTTTAACCTTACCTCAACATCTTGTAAAAGTTACTTTTGCAAGATGTTTCTTATATCATTGCTATATTTATTCATTTATTACTCTGATTATTTAATTATTTTGATTGGTGAATTATGACTCCTGAATTCTTATATTTATCGTAACATCAAGGTTTAAAACCCCTACGTCTACACGTAGTATCAGTTGAGTTGGGGTTTAAATCCCTAACTCCAACTGTCTTTAATGCGTGAATTTTGAATGCTTGAATTTTGAATTGTTATTGTTGCTGTTGGTCGCTATCTCTTGTAATTTGAGCAAGTTGATGGAGGTTATCACCCTTAATACGATAAGCTGCCCCAAAACCGACAACAAAACGACCTTCGTGGGGAGTTAGCTGGAAAATCCGAAAATCAGGCAAGCCTCGCAAAATTTCTATAATTTGACCAAATCGCTTTTGAAATTGGTCAACAATTTGATTCCATTTATCACTTTCGCGCTCTATCAAAGTTACCGCGCAATCAAAACTCAAACGGGTACGAGCAAAAATTTGGTTGCTTTTGGCTTCATCCTCAATAAACAAAACACTAACATGAGGATTGGCATGGAGATTTTTGGTATGAGTCGCCAGACCACTGACATAAATATAAATATTTTTAGCATCATCCATCACAAAGGGAGCATAACTAGCATTAGGTATTATTTCTGCGCTAACGGTGCTAATAATTACACTTTCAAATTGTTCGGGAAACTTTTCGTACTCAGCTTGAATGTTTTCTAGTTGGCTCATAAGTAAATTACCGTTTAATAATTCAAAGAGAACATGTTCTTACTAAAGTCACAAATACATCCATTACTTTAGTCATGGTAAAAGCATACACAATATATAAATTCATTGGTAAAGTAATAATAGTTAACAATAGTTCAAGGCAGACAATTAAAATTAATTTCGTAGCAAAATTCGTTCATTTTTCCATCATTTTTGTTTTTTATGTGTAGATTGATTGGCTACCTTGGCAATGGTATTCGGCTAGAAGAATTATTGTATAAAGAAGAACATTCTCTTTATACGCAAAGTTATAATCCTCTAGAATTAAAGTCTGGAGTCGTGTGTGGAGACGGTGCTGGTGTAGGCTGGTACGATGAAGCGGGAAAATCATTTATTTACCGTAACACTATTCCACTGTGGAACGATACAAATTTGCAAGAATTAAGCCAATATGTACAATCTAATTGCACTGTAGGTTATGCTCGACTAGCTGGAATAGGCGAATCACTTGACATTAGTAACTGTCAGCCTTTCCGTAGTGAAAAGCTTTTGTTTGTCCATAATGGTGAAATATCGAACTTTAAACAAACACTCTATAGACCTATACGTGATGGACTTTCTGATTTAACATACCATTTGATTAAAGGTATGACAGACTCAGAACACATTTTCGCTCTGCTAGTAGAAATGTGGCAGTCATCTTTAGATAGTAATCTTTTGTCAGCTCTAAGTATGACGCTGCAAACATTGGCTGATTTAGCTCAAAAATACGATACCACATTTAGTTCCAACATAATTGTTAGTGATGGTCAAGCAATGGCGGCAGTTCGCTATGCTTATGGTATGGAAGCGCCTACTCTCTATTGGTCTTACGATGAAAATAATCCAAACGGAGTTATTGTTGCATCTGAACCTTTGTCTAAGCAAAATTGGATAAGCTTTGAAGAACAAAGCATTTTATTAGTTGAAGCAGATTCATTGATACCAAGAATTATACAGATGGATTTGCCGTAATCTTAATTTCTCGTTCTAGTGAGGTACAAGGTAGGGGCGCATAGCTATCATACGTGTCAACTTAAGCTAAAATAGCCCCACAATCGTTTTACCCCACCCCCAACCCCTCCCCTTGCTAAGGGGAGGGGCGATTTTGGCTTTAGACAAAATCGGGGTGGGGTAATGCGGATCTTGATGGTAAGTGAGAGAACTGAATATCAGATTAAATCTCTGCCTAGTGATGGTGTCGTCGATCCATTGCCCCAAGATATTGTAGTGCAATTGAGTCAGCAGGCAGTCAAAGCAAAAAAGTAATTTGAGCGATCGCTTTAAATCGAATCATTATTACTTTTGGCAAAGACAATAGTGGGGAGCGCATTAGAGCTTAATTACTGAAATTTTTAATCAAGCGGAGCAATCTGTTTGTCATAAAACTCAGGAGATCATGACAATGACAATTAATCATGGGATATGGCAGCAACCAGGTGAAGGTGATAGTTATTCAGTAGCGGGCGATGTAGCCACCTTTAAAGCTACGAGCGAACAAACAGATGGCAAGTATGCACTATTTGAAGTAGTAGTTGCACCCGAATTAGGCCCGCCGCCACATATTCATAGTCGAGAAGATGAAGCATTCTACATTCAAGAAGGTTCGATTGAGTTTTATCTTGACGAACAAACAGTTGTAGCAACTCCCGGAACATTCTTGCATTCTCCCAAAGGCCAACTCCATAGTTTTAAAAATATTGGTTCTGCACCAGCCAAAATGCTGATTTGGGCGACTCCAGGCGGAATAGAAAAGTTTTTTGCACGAGTCGGAACTAAAGTAGAGAATTCGTCAGTTCCACCCTTGCCCATAACTCAAGAAGTGATTGACCGAATATTAGCAACCGCTCCTGAATATGGAATTACAATTGTTCTTCCTCAAACTAATAATTCTCCATAAAATTAAATCTTTGGTTATGGGAAAAATAGCATGAGCAAACATAGCTGTAAACTTTGCTGCCGACAGTATGTCAAAGAAACAGCCTTGAGTTAAATATAAGTAAGTAGACATAATTAAATATAGAATACAAAAGTTTAAAACCCCGATAAAAACTGCCTTTTTCCTTCTGCCTGGTTGTTGAATTTTGACTTCTCTACGAGACGCTACGCGTAGCTTGCTTCCCCGGAGGGGTACGCTCGATTTTTGCGTAGTCAAAACAGTTGTTGAGCGTAGTCGAAACACTGCCTCCTGCCTTCTCAACTAAAGTGTGGAATAAAAGCGGCAAAGTTCAGGTATGATTCTCTACCGCTTACATAATTTGCATACTCTTGAAAGCGTTGCCATACAATGCTTTCAAGTATTACTCACCACTACAAATGCCTAAACTTAAGCAAAGGGGGTAGTGAAGTGGTCAAAAGTCAAGTTGTAGCTAGAGGTAGTAAATTGAGTCACCTGCAAGAAGTAATCACCAGATTGATTAATATTGGAAATCAGATCTGAGGTGGTACCTCCATTAGTAGAACGCGCAATTTCCTCACCAGCATCAACGATGCGATTGTTATTAAAGTCTCGAATTAACCGAATGTCAGCGTCGCCGCTGAGTCCGCCCAATCTAATGTTGACACCCTCAAAAGTTCCCAAAGAAAAGTTGTAAACATCAGTGGTATTCTGATTATTGACGTTACCTGTACGAGTAACATCACCTGATAAATTACCAAGTACAAATTCTTTAGGCAAAAGGTTGCTGAAACTAGATGAAAGGGGAAAAGTTCCAGACGGTTTAGTCGCAGATAAAGCTAAATCGTAACTGACACTGCCCGAACTACCTGGAGCAAAGCGAGATACTTCCGCAAAAAAAGTACCTGGGGAGGTTTTAAAGTTAATCGCCTCATCTTGATTAGTTCCCTTATTAGAAACAATTCCAACTTTTCGGTCGAAGTCGTCCAATACACCGTTGAGGTTAGCATCTCTAAACAGTCGGATGTCCGCATCATCGCCAGCACTGATGCTTGTCAAAGAAAGATTGATATTGCTGGCATCGGTGATTTTGAACTTAAAGACATCCGTTGGGTCTGTTGTAGTTAAACTGAAGTTATCTTTAAAAACAGGAGTGCTACCTAGCGTACCAATATCGAAAAGTGCCATTTTTTTTGTCCTTTATGTGTTGATTGTAATGTAGTCAAATTCAGATTAAGTTGTGGTTTGCATAGATGTAAATCTCCGATTTAAATGGAAATTTACTGTGATATATAGGAGTCGTAAATGATTTATAAAATCTGACATCAGGGCTGCTAACAGCCATGAATGATATTTTTTACAACTCTCGTAGGAATGCTATAACGGCTGATATATTGAATGAAAATAAGGAAGATTTATTATTTTCAAGAGCGCCTTAGCTATTTCCTTTTGTGCTTACCTCGTTCAGAATCTGTTGTTTAACCATGAATCTAAATTAAACTGTTTTTTCCCAAAATACAGCATGAAAAAGACTTTAATAGTTAGGTGTTTTTAAGAAAATAAAAAGCCGTTTGTCTTATTTAGTCAGAAAAAGTCAGAGAAGATATTTGAAATCAAGCCAATTGGCAATAAAGCGAAGAGATAAGCCGAAATTGCCAATATGAACATGGTTTTGTGCCTGTTCAGCACGGGTGAAAACTCTTGTAGTGATACCAATTCTGTATGAAGATGCGCCAAACTATATAAGTAACGTAGACCCGGAGCGGCTTGCCGCAGGCTACCGCAAAGTGCGCATTCGTGCAGCGTCTCGTTAGAGAAGGACACAAAGAAAGAAGGAAGCAAGCCAAGAGAATTTGACGCAGCCTCACAAAGAAATGGTATGAGCCGCAGATTCCTTAAGGCTTCTGCTTGTCGATACAACTGATGGAGTGGGGCATAACGATCCTCACTGCCTGCCAGCAATAACACATCTGCCCTAATGCGATTCGATATCTCAATTGTTTTGTAGGCTTGGGTGGCAATTGTAAAGTGCTATGGGATGTAAAACAAACTGGTTAAAATATCTCTAAATCTTTAAGAGAGAAAATTAATATTTTAATACTTAAGATAGAAGCTAAAAAATTACTGCTGTTGGGCTTAATACTCAAGACATATTTTTATTTTTTTAACCCGCACTTAACCTTAAAATGTAATTAATTTTATATGATTTTGTTGGCTTAAATTTAGCAAAAAACTATAATTTAAATTCCAGATAGAATTATCTGAATTAATTAGCAATTTATAATCTTGAATAATTTTCAGCTAGAAGGATAATTTCCAAATTGTGAAAAATCCGGAAGATATGGAACGAGCGGGCGAGCGCACTTGAAGCGGAAGCGATTTTAATGGATGAATCGGCATCGTCTCTTGACCGAATTTCAAGTCAGAAAATTGAAGAGATGCTAAAACAATTAGAAAAAGCAACCAAAGATTATGTAAGCGGACACTTTGGATAATTTAGCGTTTGGGAATTGTTACCTATTTTGATAAGAGATTTCAACCTATGAATTTTACTCATACCAATCACAAAAATAATCGCACCCCGCATTTCAAAAAATGTCATCGCCGGACAGAACAAGTTGAAATTCAAGTGCAAGATGACCGCACGGGGATGGATGCAGTAACGCTCAAACGCGCTCTTTTAGATAACCTCTACTACATCCAGGCAAAGGATCGAGACTGGGCGACTGCACATGATTACTACATGGCGTTGGCGTATACTGTACGCGATCGCCTACTGCACCGCTGGCTCAAAACTGTAGAACAAACCTATTTCCACAAAAATATTAAAATCCTCTGTTACCTATCTGCCGAATATCTAATTGGGCCGCAGTTAGGGAAAAATTTAATGAATGTGGGACTCTATGAAGAAGCTCGTAACATTCTTCAAGAATTAGGCTTTAATCTTTATGATGTATTGGAACAAGAAGACGAACCAGCATTAGGTAATGGTGGTTTAGGACGACTGGCGGCTTGCTTTTTCGATTCTCTTTCTAGCCTAGAAATGCCTGCTATTGGTTACGGTATTCGTTACGAATTCGGGATTTTTCAGCAAGTAATTCAAGACGGATGGCAAGTAGAACGTCCAGATCGCTGGCTACGATTTGGCAATCCTTGGGAAATTCCTCGTCTCGATTATATTGTAGAAGTCAAGTTCGGCGGACACACCGAAGCTTACACTGACGAACGCGGACGCTATCAAGTACGCTGGATACCAGAGCGAACCGTGTTAGGCATACCCTACGATACGCCAATTTCGGGTTATAACAGCAATACAGTGAATACGCTACGCCTGTGGAGTGCCAAAGCCAGCGAAGATTTTAACTTGCAGATTTTTAACTGTGGAGACTTTACCCGCGCTGTAGCAGATAAAGTGTATTCCGAAAATATTACCAAAGTCCTTTATCCCAACGACCAAAACTATCAAGGAAAAGAACTTCGTTTAGAACAGCAATACTTTTTTGTTTCTTGCTCGCTGCAAGATATGATTCGCAATTACCTACTTACACACGAAAGCTTCGACGAGTTCCCTACAAAATTTGCGATCCAAATCAATGATACCCACCCAGCTATTGGCATTGCAGAAATGATGCGGTTGTTAGTAGATATTCATCAATTAGATTGGGACAAAGCTTGGAATATTACTGAGAATAGTTTTGGATTTACTAATCACACTTTGCTATCAGAAGCATTGGAACGTTGGAATATTGATTTGTTTGCTCATCTGTTACCCAGACATTTGGAAATCATTTTTGAAATTAACAGTAGGTTCCTAACACAAGTTCGTCTCAAGTATGGCGAAGATAATCAGAAAATAGCTCGACTTTCATTAATTGAGGAAGGTGCAGAGAAAAAAGTCCGTATGGCACACCTCGCTTGTGTAGGTAGTCACGCTATTAATGGTGTTGCTGAATTACATACCGAACTCCTAAAACACAATTTGTTTCCAGATTTTTATCAATTGTTTCCGGAAAAATTTAGTAACAAAACTAATGGTGTTACTCCCAGGCGTTGGATATTACTTGCCAACCCGAAACTAGCGCTGTTAATTACTAACAAGATTGGCAAAGGCTGGATTAAGAATTTAGATGAACTCAAGCAACTAGAAGCATTTATCGATAATGCAGATTTTCGGCAGTCTTGGTGGCAAATTAAATCTGAAAACAAGCAAGATTTAGCAGAATATATTTTGCAAACAACTGGGATTGAGGTAAATATCAATTCTCTGTTTGATATTCAGGTCAAGCGGTTGCATGAGTACAAACGTCAACATTTAAATATACTGTACGTTATTACTCTCTACAATCGGATCAAGAAAAATCCTAACCTCGATATAGTACCGCGAACTGTAATTTTTGGCGGAAAGGCAGCACCAGGTTACTCAATGGCGAAATTAATTATCAAGCTAATTAATTCTGTTGCTAATGTCATTAATAACGATTCTGATGTTGGTTCCAAGCTAAAAGTAGTCTTTTTACCTAATTACAATGTTTCGTTAGCACAGCGAATTTATCCTGCTGCTGACCTTTCCGAGCAAATTTCCACTGCTGGTAAAGAAGCTTCTGGCACAAGTAACATGAAGTTTGCCATCAATGGAGCGTTAACAATTGGTACGCAGGACGGAGCAAATATTGAAATTCGCGATCGCGTTGGTGCAGAAAACTTTTTTCAGTTTGGATTAACTGCTTCTGAAGTTGCTCAAATGAAAGCGCAAGAATACAACCCGTGGAACTATTACAACAATAATCCCGAACTCAAACAAGCGATCGATCTAATTGCTTCTGGTTATTTTTCTGATGGAAATACAGGCTTATTTCAGCCATTAATAGATTCCTTAAAAAACCGGGACGAATATATGTTATTCGCAGATTATCAATCTTATATCGAGTGTCAAGAAAAAGTTAGTCAAGCTTATCAAGAGCGTGAAAAATGGATAAGGATGTCAATATTGAATGCTGCTCGCACCGGTTATTTTTCCGCAGATCGTACCATTCGTGAATATGCCCAAGATATCTGGGATCTTCAGCCAGTGATAATTAATTTAAATGATAGTCAAGAACAAAATGCAGGCGTGAAAGTAAAACAACCACTGTACAGTGGCTAATTACAGCGTTTTTCAGGTAAATGAAGTACACAGGTAGGGGCGAACAGATGTTCGCCCTTAAAATTATCTATACCTCACAAAGTTGCAATTTCCTATATTTCTTGTCGGATAACAATTTATTTGTCGTGTCATCAAATTAACGTGAATTCGACAGACCTCACCCACCCAGCCTCCCTCTCCTTCGAGGGGAGGAGTAACGAAAAATTAGGCTTTTTACTCCCCTCTCCTTGAAGGAGAGGGGCTGGGGGCGAGGTCAAAGAGGAAATGTAGTATTAAGTACTTTTCTAAATCTCCACGAATCTGAGATAATACCGACAAGTTACCTAGTTCGTAGTTTTGCTTTTTGCTAGATAAGGGATTTACACATAAAAAGATTCAACTTTTCTTGTGGAGTGGGCGTCTTGCCCGCCCGTAACTCAGGGCAGAAAAGATGTCCACCTCATAAGTAGTAGTAATCGACCTATTAGTAATCCCTAATAGCAATAATATTTTGCTGCAAAAAATGACTCACACCTAAGGCAAAAAGCAATTAATATATTTTTCCATTCTCTATTCCTTACTCTCGATTTTATTATGCAAAAACAATTGCTGACTACAGCGTTTTTTCTGTTGTCTTTGATGTTTCCACTCAAAGTTTCGGCACAGAATTATGACGATATTTATGTCTTTGGTGATAGTTTCTCTGATACAGGTAATGTATTTAATTTCACAAATGGGGCTATTCCTCCAAGCCCGACTTATTTTAATGGACGTTTTTCCAACGGCCCAGTTTGGGTAGAGTATCTCGCCTCTGAGTTAGGGTTGACTTTCAATCCCAAGAACAATTTTGCCTTTGGTGGTGCGACTACAGGATTGGATAACTTAGGACTAAGTTTTTTACCAGGATTAAAGCAACAAATTAATGAATTTACAACACTAAATAAATCCGCCGATCGCGACGCCCTTTATATTATTTGGGCAGGTGCTAATGATTACCTTGAATACTTTTTTGATGAAACTCCTAACCCAACAGAGTCAGTAGCTAATTTATCCACAGCAATAACTTCACTGGCTGCGGTGGGTGCTGAAAATATTCTGGTAGTTAACTTACCAGATTTGGGAAAGTTTCCAGTTACAGGTGACAATAGTCAAACAGCAAGCATACTAAGCAGTTTCACCAATGCACATAACTCTAATTTGGCCACAACTATTAACTTTTTGAATCAGCAACTAAGTCCTGAGGCTAATATTATTCCTCTCGATGTTAATTCTTTATTTAATCGCATCATTGCAACTCCAGACGAATTCAGCTTCACAAATGTCACTGATTCTTGTGTTGGAGAATTATCGGTGGTGCCTATCGAAGTTCCAGTGAAGCCAGTTGTCTGCGAACCAGACAAGTTTTTATTCTGGGATGAAATCCATTCCACAACCGCAACTAATCAGCTAATTGGAGAATTCGCATTTTTCGCCCTCAAGTCAGCTTCTGTTCCTGAATCTTCTACCCTGTTAGGAGTGTTGGCAGTTAGCGGTTTATGTGCATTATCGCCTCGCAAACGCCGTAGCTATCAGTCAGTGCAAAACAAACCAATCAAAAAGGAAAAAGTACCTGGATAATCGACCAACTGTATGGAAAACTCACGCACGTATATGTTGGGAAAGTGCGATCGCATTTGTTAATGGTGATAAGCTGATGCGCGTCTAGATTGTACATTTTTGCATTTAGACCGTCCTTTGTCATTAGTCATCTGTCCTTTGAAATACAAATGACTAATGACGAATGACCAATGACAACCTTCACGATTAAATATACAAATTAAATACGTAAGTAGACCTGATGCTAAGTGCGATCGCATTTGCCAACGCTGATACAGTAATTCCTCATTTACAAAAATAGCGTCATCTCAAAACAACTAAAAAGAACTAAGTAAAAAATAAAAAAATAGATTTTCCAGCTTTACTGAATTCTATTGTTGTACAGCAGCGATTTCTAATCGCCAGGGTTAGGTGGAATATCTAAATAAATGTGCAATCACTCTAACCTTTCACAAGTGAAATCAGGTTTAATTTTTAGTGCTTGGTGATAGGATGCGATCGCTTCTTCATTGCGTCCTAATTCCTTTAGCACAATCCCCCGAATGTACCAAATTAGGTGGTCATCTGGTTTAATTTTTAGTGCTTGATCGAAGGATGCGATCGCTTCTTCATTGCGCCCTAAATCCTCTAGCACAATCCCCCGGATGCACCAAGCTATGTGGTTATCAGGTTTAATTGACAATGCCTTGTCATAGGAGGGAATCGCTTCTTCATTGCGTCCTAATTTCCGTAAAGCATTGCCCCGGTTATTTGAAACCTGGTAGTCATCAGGTTTAATTTTTAGTGCTTGGTCATAGGATGCGATCGCTTCTTCATAGCGTCCTAATTGATAGAGTGCAAGCCCTCGTAAGCTCCAAACTATGTGGTCATCAGGTTGAATTGATAGTGCCTTGTCATAGGAGGAGATCGCTTCTTCATTGCGTCCTAACAAAAATAGGGCACTCCCCAAGTTGTTCCAAGCTATGTGGTCATCGGGTTGAATTTTCAAAGCCTTGTTGTGGGATGCGATCGCTTCTTCATAGCTTCCTAAATTACGTAGCGCAATTCCCCGGCCGTTCCAAGCTTCATGTTTATCTGGGTTAAATTTCAGTACATTGTCAAAGGAGGAAATCGCTTCTTCATTGCGTGCTAAATTCTGTAATGCATTACCCCGAAAGTACCAAGCATAATAATTATCAGGTTTAATTTCCAATACTTTGTCAAAGGAGGAAATCACTTCTTCATAGCGTCCTAATTGATAGAGAGCAAACCCTCGTAAGCTCAAAACTACGTGGTCATCAGGTTGAATTGACAGTGCTTTGTCGTAGGATGCGATCGCTTCTTCGTATCTATCCAGTTTAAAAAGTGTAATGCCTCGCCATTTCCAGACATAATAAAGGTCAGACAAGTCATCCTTAGGTTCCAATTCTAAAGCTTTGTCTAGGCTAATGAGTGCTTCTTCATATCTACTCAATTTTTGCAATGTAATACCCCGATTTTTCCAAGCATAGTAATCATCTGAGTTAATTTTTAGTGCTTGGTCGTAGGATGCGATCGCTTCTTCATTGCATCCTACTTCCCCTAACGCATACCCCAGGTTGTACCAAGCTTGGTACTCATTAGGTTTAATTTCTACTGCTTTGATATAGGAAGCGATCGCTTCTTCATAACCTTGATAATATTCTTCTTCAGCAGACTGTAATTTTCCCAAGTTAATCAGTAAATCATATTGGCGATCGGGTGTTTGGTTATCTTCTGCTATTAATTCTTGAATTGCTATTATTTTTTGAGTTCTTTCTTCTCTTGTTAAGTTGAGATATTTTTCATAATCTGCATCCTTAATAATACGTGATGACTCATTTTCTAAAGTTTCTGAATCTATAGGAAATTCAAATAATCCTGAACGCCAGTCAAAAAAGTCTGGGGCACGTTGAATAAAATATTTAATTGCAAATATCGGTAACAAGAACACAAAACAGATATTAAATTTATCCTTCAACCGTTCTCGTTGTTGGTTGAGGTTAATTAAAACAGGTGGTACACCCTTCCAACTATATGAATAAATATCTCTACTATTCCACCCCATCAATCTTTTGCATTCTTCATATTCATAAAAAGAATGCTCTAATCCAGTGATAAATAAAATGTTTATCTTTTCTTTATTTTCTAAAGAATCAATTATTTCATATAAATTAGTGACAGCTTGCTCCAGCCGTATAACTTCAATATTTTTATTTGTAATATTTTCTTTTACTTTAGTAATTAAATGCACACTCTCTGCCGGAGAGCAACGGACAAATAATAAACCAAACCCTTCTGTAAAATTCAGTGTGCGGACTAAGGCTTGATATTCTTCATTTATTTCTGATGGTAAATCTTTATCCCAATCAGTCAGTTCTAGGGTCATAATCTTAGCTATGTAATACCTGATAGCTTAAGGTCGTAGCCTTTGTTCCTATAGCAACACCCTTCTAAAATGTTGCATGTCGGTATAGGTATTGTGAATAATACAGTGATTTATTTTTATGATGGATACAGTCGATTAAAAGTATCTTGAAATTCTTTAATACCTTTGATCAGAGGATGAATATCATACCAAACTTGACTTTCTCCTTCTGGATTTAAATAACGATATTCTAAAATACAGCGATTAAATAATAAGCCTCGATACAATGGATCGTTTTCTATTTCTTTAGAATGATACACAGTTGCCAGTGCTTCCCATTCATTAGCAAAAACGGTATTTCGATAAGTATTTCGCAACTCGCTCATTGAACGCTGTAAGGCTCGGTTAGGAATGGGTAGGCTGTTAGTGTATTTAATCGCCTCCTTCATTAATAATAATAAATTTCGCACATGACCTCCACTCATGAGGCATAGTCTTTCTAAAGCTTCCCGCTGCTCAAACATATCTACCACAGATAAACTAGAGTCTATCAAACTCAAACGTTTTTGCAGTATTTCTATAACTTTATTAATACCGCGTTGATAGGGTTGATTTTCAGGCGTTTGCACCATAATCATCGGCAATACCTGAGTATTACCATAGATATTAGCTAAGTCTGCGGCGCGATTAGAATACAGCAAAGAAATGGGTACTGTATAAAGCAAATGGCAATCTAAAGCTTGGAGTTGTTCGCTACGGTCGATAAAAATTTGGTCATGATTGCTGCGTCCATCTTCTTGAGGTATAGGTACAATTCGGTCTAAGTTATCAGCAATTAATACAAGTTGAGAATATCCTGAAGGTAAGTGCTTTTTGGCATCTTGAATAAACTCATTTAAAGCTGCAATTAAAGTAATTGTATGCGGATTTACACGCTCCCGAATTTTTTGGCGTTGAGTAGGTTCTGTTCGCAAATTTGCTGTTAATTTGGCGAATTGGGCAATTTGCCCTTCTATACTTAAGCTTTGTAAGGAAACTTCAGTTAATGCCAAATCTTTTAAATCTTGCCAACGCTCGTTTAACCAGTTCAATAAACTAGCAGGAGAAGTGCTATCTTTTAATGCATCTAATAAGTGGCGCGTACAAGCTAAAAGAATATCAGTATATTGAGCATCTTCTGGATCGATATCTTGCTCATCAGCTGGAAAATAAACAACAAAGCAACCTTGCTCATCTAAATGTTGCTGAAGACGCAATAATTCTGTAGATTTTCCAGCACCGCGATGACCTGCATACAGTTGAGAGGTCATTCTGTCTGAATACAAAATCTCTCTTCCTACTTCTACTAATATGTCACCATCTCCCCGGACTTCTGTACAATCAACGTAAGCGGGATCTCCTGCGGGTAAGGGGCGAAATGGATCGAAAACATTGTATATCCGCTTTAAAAAGGCAAAATCCTGGGTCATAAATCTAAATTTCTCAGATTAGCGCCATATTATCGCAAACTTACAGAGATAGGTAGAAAATTGAATTGTCAGGTGTGTTGTTGCTCAAAGTAGTGGCGTGACAAGGCTAAAATGTTGCAAAACAATTTGTAGGTTGGGGAGCCACTACTCGACTAGGGTTAAGGGACTTCCAAATAAAAAAACATACAATTTTTCTTGTGGGGTGGGCGTCTCGCCCGCCCAAGGCTTGCGGCGGACAAGATGTCCACCCCACAAAATTGGATAATTTATTTCTTGGTAATCCCTAAGAGGCTTGTTCGCTCAAGCGCGTTCCCGTACCCTTACAATACGAGCAGGGTTGGGTGTAGCGTCTCCGTTAGGAGAAGGTTAGCAAGTGGCGTTTGAGGAACAAAACCTAACACTAAGATCCTGTTGTTTATTGAATTCGGGCAGTCGTTTATTGAATTCGGGCAGTCGTTTATTGAATTCGGGCAGTCGTTTATTGAATTCGGGCAATCGTTCATTGAATTCGGGCAGTCGTTTATTGAATTTGGGCAGTCGTTTATTGAATTCGGGATGTCGTTTATTGAATTTGGGCAGTCGTTTATTGAATTTGGGCAGTCACCGATAATGCAGGACTTTAGTCTTGCCGCGCTACTAGTGAAAGAATAAAGCTCAAAGGCTGAATTAATGGCACAGTAATGCCAATCCAAAATCTCAAATCCAAAATTGCATCACCTTGGAACCGGCACTTGATTAATTACCGACGCAATTACCGCGTCAATTTGTAAACCATCGAGTATTGCTTCTGGTTTCAAAATCAGTCGATGACGTAGTAATGGCGATGCAACTGCTTTGACATCATCTGGTGTCACAAAATCCCTTCCAGTTAACCACGCTAGGGCTTGAGATGTCTGCAACCAAGCACCAGCAGCGCGAGGCGATGCGCCCAAAGTTAAATCGGGATATTGACGCGATACTCTCACTAATGCCAACAAATAATCTACGATCGCTTCTGATACTTTAACTTCTTTAACTGCTTGTCGTGCTTCCAAAATATCGGCTACTGTGGCTACTGGTTTCAAACGGCTAATGTCTAAGCGTTTTGCTGCAAACCCCGCCTGACGATTGAGTAACATTTGCTTTTCAGCGGCTTGGTCGGGATAATCTACTACTAGTTTAAATAAAAATCTGTCTAACTGTGCCTCTGGCAAAGGATAAGTCCCCTCAAATTCTAGGGGGTTTTGGGTTGCGATCGTCCAAAATAAATCCGGCAAAGGTAAACTTTCACCATCCAAAGTTACCTGCATTTCTTCCATCGCTTCTAGCAGCGCCGCTTGTGTTTTGGGAGGAGTACGGTTAATTTCATCTGCTAGCAGTACTTCGGTAAATATTGGCCCTTTTTTTAAAGTGAAATTTCGGGTATTCAGGTCAAAAATATTTGTACCAGTGATATCTGACGGTAGCACATCTGGTGTTAGTTGAATTCGGCGAAACTCACCTTGAATTAACTGTGCTAATACTTTTACTAATAAGGTTTTACCAGTCCCCGGCACTCCTTCTAAAATTATGTGTCCCCCCGCTAACAGCCCCACTAAAAGTTGTTGTATAAGGCTAGATTGTCCGACAATTACTTGGTTAAGATTTTGACCAAGGCGAATTAAAATAGAATGGGTTTCGTTCATAGTATTAATTTGTCATTTGATTTTTGAACTTAGCTCTCTAGCGAGGCAATAAGCAATAGGGTTGTGGGAGATTAAAGTCTACAAAATTTTTTTCAAAAATCAAATATAATTCCTTTATTTTGATTCTGAATTCTTCTTTAATCTAATGCTTCGCCATTTTCCCAACCAGCTTAACAGCTCTTGTTCGCTCATGGGCTGTTTGTGCGATCGCAGCTTTAAAACTGCATCTAAATCCGCGGCACTTGCACCTGTTTTTTCTACCCAGACATTAATTAAAGTTTGGTGTTCTAGCGGTATTTGACCCAATCCCAAGGCTTTTTGGAGTTGCAATTGTTCTTGTTTACCTACCATATCAATTACAAAGTCGGTGGTATCAGCTTTTTGCAACACCAAGGCTAAGGCTTGGATGTATGCCTCGCTGTTGTCGCTAACTTGTGTATCTAAAGTGGCTGGTTTGCCAAAACGGCGATTCTGCGCCCAAATGAGTACCAATAGTACGATAGCTATTTGGATAGATATGGGAAATAAAGGGGTTTTAGCAAAAAAATTAGACAAATCTCCTTCGCTTTCTTTGAGTCTGACATCAGGATCTTTGTAGCCGTGAATGTATTCATCGACAAGTATTGTGTTACTATTTTTCTTGACTAAATCGCCTAAATACTTAAAATTACTTAAATTATCTTGATAGGCGTTGGCGGCTAAATAAGGAGTGGTAGAAAAAATTACTTTGCCTTGCTTGTATGTTTCTTGCCAGACAATAGCACCAAAGCGATCGCCTAAATCAATTTGCTTTTGCTTGGCTTTTTTATCTCGCCTGCGCGTCTCAATTTTAATATCGCCTTGGGGGGATTTTTGCAAAGTGCTAAAGTCTGCTTCTGTAACTCGCCCCCCAACACCTAAAATTACTAAAGTATTTCCTTTTTCTACCCATTCCCGTTCTTGACTATCAAGGCTTGTACCTCTGGGATAAGTGCTAACCTGTAGAAAGGTAACCGGACTGTTCTCTGGCTGAATTTCACTAAAAGGTTTTTGCCAGCGCTTAATTGAAACTCCTTGTTGTTGCATAAAATTATACCAAGCACCGTAGCCATCGGGAGCGCGATTATAAGTAGAACCGAGAGTAATTTTGGTATTATTAGGAGCTACAATCAAAGTCAGTAAAACGATCGCTGCAATTGCGATCGCTCCCATCCAAGCAAGGCGATTTGAACGTTTCATTTTTTAGTTTCAGTAATGATAATATCTCAAATGGAATTTGTGGACTTGTGTATACATTGGTTGGAAGTACGGTGCAGTGGCTGTGGCAATCATAACTAATTAATACAACATGATATGAATGAAATTTACAGATCGCTATACTGAAAAACTGTAATAACAGTTTATTGTCTATAATGGGATCTGCAAAATTGCCAGATATGGCTGAATAAACTAGTCTGCAAGGTACTTATAGTCTGTTTAGGGGACTGGATCTATGATTAAAGTTGGTTTACTAGTACAGTCCCAGAATAATTATTTGGGTATAGGAAAAGTTATCGAAATATCTGAGACTAATGCGATCGTTGAGTATTTTTGCTCTATGGCGCAACGTCTACAAAAAACTTTACCTTTAAGTTCGCTCTCTCAAGTCAAGCTTGAACCCCAAGCGCGATGCTATATTAAGTCTGAAAACCAAGATAAATGGATAATTGGCAGAGTTTTTGCCTGGGACGAAGATACAGAAGAATATCAAGTTGATTTACCAGATAAGAAGACTGCAATTGTTACGGAAGAAGAAATTTATGTCCGTTGTAATTTACCGAACACAGACCCCATTGAAACTTTAGCAATGAAGGGTCACGAAACGCCGTACTTCCACGATAAAAGATTGGCTTTCGTGAAATCTTTGATTCAGCAACGCGCAGTTAGTCGCGGGATGACGGGACTAATTTCGGCAAATATTAATCTTTATCCCCATCAGGTCGAAGTTGTCCGGCGGGTACTAGAAGATCCAATTCAACGTTATATTTTAGCAGACGAAGTGGGACTCGGAAAAACCATCGAAGCAGGTGCAATTCTGCGTCAATTTCTGTTAGATGAACCGAAAAAAGGTGCGGTGGTCATAGTTCCCCAATATTTGCTGCAACAATGGCGGACTGAGTTAGAAAGCAAGTTTTATATTTCGCATTTTCCCAAACGAGTAGCGGTGCTAGCTGTTGAAGATGTTCATAAAATTAATTTGAGAGCTAATATCGGCTGTTTAATATTAGATGAAGCGCATCACATTGCAGCAATGGCGAACTCTAAAAATGCAGCGGTGCTTCAGCGTTTTGAGACTTGCAAGCAACTAGCTCATAAAAGCGATCGCTTACTTTTATTATCTGCTAATCCTGTTGTGAATCACGAGCAAGATTTCTTAGCAATGTTATATTTGCTCGAACCCGAAACCTATAGACTAGAGGATTTAGAAGGTTTTCGCGCTCAAGTCGCCAGCCGTCAACAAATAGGTAAAGTGTTGCTGGCTTTGAGAGAAGATGCAAAGCCTGTTGTCTTGAAAAACAATTTGCAGGAATTACGCAACCTGTTTCCTGACGATAAGTATTTACTCAACTTAGCAGATGAGTTAGAAGCTTGTTTACAAGGAAATTCTGCCGAGCAAAATCAACTTGTCCAAGCAATTCGCAGCCACATCAGCGATACCTATCGACTATATCGGCGAATGCTTCGCAACCGTCGCGCGGCGGTGGAAGATGTGATATTTGACCGCAATTTTACGCCCAAAGAAGAATACGATCTAGATGAGCGATCGCTTGATATTCACGAACTCATCAATCAATGGCGTAGTGTTGCTCCCAAAGAAAAGCAATATCAGCGAATTTTCCTGTTGTTATTCCTTGCTTCGGGTACTTGGTTAGGCATTTTAGAACAAGTAATTACAACTCGTTTAACTGGTAAACCCCATGCTAAATTGAGCCAGGAATTTAAAGAAGATGATATTCGCCTATTAACTACAGCTCCTAAATTTTCCGGCGAAGAAGAGATTTTACAATCCATATTAAAGATTATTCGTCAACCTGTAGAAGACGGAGAACGCAAGGAAAATTTAAGAAAAGTATTGCTAAATCAGCTAGGTACATACTTCAAAATTCCGGCAAACGTTCGCAGAAATCAAAAGGAATTTCTCACCAGAATACAGCAGAGAATCAAGAGACCAATTGCAGGCGATATTTTCCCCAAATTTATTATATTTACAAGTTTTGCCCAAAGTTGTGCAGAAATTGTCCGCTATTTATCTGATACCTTTGGTGCAGAGACAGTAGTCAGCCATCAATTTGGAGAATCACCGGATAAAGTTGAGTCTGGCTTAAATAGATTAAAAAACGATCCCAACTGCTTTATTTTAGTATGCGATCGCTCTGGAGAAGAAGGGCGCAATCTCCAGTTTGCTGACTGGTTAATTCATTTCGATCTGCCTTGGTCGCCTAATCAATTAGAACAAAGAATTGGTAGACTTGACCGCATTGGCAGCAAAATTGGCATCCAGTCTTGTGTATTGATTGGCCCTTATCTAGAAGATAGTCCTCACAATGCTTGGTATCAAGTTTTGAAAGATGGATTTGGGATTTTTCAACAATCAATTGCCAGTTTCCAGTTTTACGTAGATGAAAAATTGCCAGAATTAGAAGCAGCTTTATTTCAATCGGGTGCTGCTGGACTGGTGCAAATGATTGAGCCAATCAAAGCACAAATCCAAGCCGAAATCGTCAAAATTAGCGAACTGAATGCTTTAGATGAAATCGACGCCAGTGATGAAATTGCAACCGAATATTTTCAAGAATTAGATAATTATGATGCTCGTCATTTAGAAATGAAGCGAGCAATTGAAGGCTGGATTTGCGACGCGCTGGGTTTCAAACCAATGACTCACCCAGATTTTCCAGAAATGAAACGTTATCAACCGATAACCCGTACTTTGGTGCCAGTAAATGAGTTAAAAACCCGTTTTGCTGACAGTTATTTAGACAAATATGGTACTTATAACCGCAGAATCGCAAACCAAAGTTCTGACGTTAAACTCTTGCGAATTGGAGAAGGGTTTGTAGAAGCATTGTTGAACTATATAGATTGGGATGACCGGGGTCAAGCCTTTGCTATGTGGCGCAGTGATGCATCTTGGGACGCAAAAGAAGGCAAGGAATGGTTCGGTTTTCAATACAACTATATAGTGGAGGCAAATTTAAAAATTGCCAAACAAGTTTTAATTGAGAACAAACTCGACAATTCTCAATACAAAATTTTGCAGCGACGTGTAGATGCTTTATTTCCACCAATTATGGAAACCATCTATATTGATGGCCGCAAGGAGCCAATATCTGTTGTTGAAGATCGGCTGTTGTTGGATATCTTACAACGTCCGTATAAAGATAGAAACAATAATCAACAACGAGATTACAATCTAGCAAAAGAGCGATTAGAAATTATTGACAATTTTGTTGAGCCTAGTAAATGGCAAAATTATTGCTATGAAGTACGTAACGCTTCTTTAGCATTACTTTCTAATCGTCCTGACTTTATCGAATTGTGTGAAAAACGTGGCTTAGTCGCCGAGAAGAAATTAAGCAATAGAGTAGAGCAATTACGCCTGCTGCTGAATCAGCAAAGTTGGGATCGAGCACTAGCTGAAGAACTCAAAATAGAAACTGCTTTAAGTGCAGCTATTTTAGAGGGAATTCGCCGACCGCAGATTAAACTTGATTCTGTCGGCTTCATTATTGTATCGGGGCGATCGCTTGCGTAATTTCAGTGATACAATTTTTAGTTAAATAGCCTTAGTAACGTAACTAACCCTACCCTCTCTCAAGGGTGGGTTTTTTAATAGTTTCAAACCCGCGCATCATATAGGGTAATACTCAGCACTCAGTAAACCTACAACTTGTGAGTCAGTTTTTGAATTTTGAATAGTTTAATCGACTGCTACTTAACTTTTTTTGCGTTGTTGTATCGGTTAATTTATAATTAGCCATCATCCCCAATGAATATCTCGATGAATCTTTAAATGGCAGAATATGACAACCTGTGTAAATTACTTGCAGAAAAATATCCCCGTGATTTTATTCGGTGGTTATTGAATCAAGAACCGCGCACAATTAAAATTTTAAAAACCGAATTGAGCATCGAACCAATTCGGGCTGATTCTGTGACATTCTTGCAAATAGAAAATCGGATTTTACACCTAGAATTTCAAACTACAATTCAATCTCAAGCACCAATTTCACTGCGGATGTTAGATTACTACGTCCGATTAACACGTAAATACCAAGTTCCAGTCACACAAGTAGTGATTTTCTTGCAAGAAACTAATGATGAAATTGCCTTTAACACAGAATATGTCAGCGAAGTGACAACTCATCGCTATCGAGTTATCCGAATGTGGGAGCAAGATTCAGCACTATTTATGAATAATTTGGGCTTGTTACCATTAGCACCGTTAACACGAACGAATTCAGCCCCAGCGTTATTATCGCAAATTGCAGAAGAAATTGCTAAAATTCCAGATATTGAGACTAGAAAAAATACGGCTGCATACACAGAAATTTTAGCAGGGTTAAAGTTTGAGAAAGATTTGATTCTGCAACTATTAAGGGAAGAAACTATGCAAGAGTCAGTGATTTATCAATATATTTTACAGAAGGGAGAACAACGCGGCGAACAACGCGGCGAACAACGCGGCGAACAACGTGGCGAACAACGTGGCGAACAAAAAGAAGCGCTGAAATTTTGTCTGCTTTTACTTGATGAACGCTTTGGTGAAATTGATTCGTCGATTATTGAGCGAGTGGAACTTTTAAATAAGGAACGCCTAGAAGCATTAGGTAGGGCTATTCTCCGATTTTCATCGTTATCTGATTTAGTAACTTGGTTAGATCGGTAATAAATTTGATTGCTCAAAATTACTCGGCTTAAAATCCCTAATTTTTTCAAAAATTTGGGGATATTTTACTATAGATTGTAGTTTATAGGACTTACACAATAACTCTGTGAAACTCTTATTACTCCGTGCCCTCTGCGTCCTCTGTAGTTCGTTTTTTCATGATTTTGCGTAAGTCCTGGTTTCAAATTACAGCAATAAATTTAACTCTCTTAGCGCGATTAAGGTAATACTGATGCGAATGACGATTTAGTTTATAAATAAAGCCGTTGCTGATTTCATACAGCGTATTTCAGGTAAATGAAGTACGCGGTTAAAGGCACAATATATTGTGCCCCTACGATTATCTGTACCTCATCCCTTTGCAATTTGCTGTATATGAAAACGATTGTGCATGATATCAAAATAATTGTAGAGACTAGCAATTGCAACGTCTCTACATCTAGATTCATACTGCTGTTTGTTGACAGTTAACCATCAACAGGCAAAAGCCAACACGAAAAGATTTGGTGCGTTAAATGCAAACTCAACTTATTGGCTTTCGTAAGTTTCTTGGGAGAATTTTTTATGAATAGTTTTTGGAGATTCCCCATCAGCAGCGACTGTTATGAGATAATCCATTAAACCATCTGAAAAGGGAAGACGTAGGTGGAAAGTACCATCGGGTTTGATTTTGATGGCGTTACCACCAATGGCTACGGTTGTATTTGGTTCGGTTGCTCCGTGAATAATCAACTCAGCATCTGCAACAAACCAAAAATCCCCCTGAGGACGATTAAAGACACGCATAATTTCTGAACGCGCTACGCTTAACCAACGATCGCCATCTGCAAGATAACCAATCTCAGCTATGTAGTCGCGATCGCTCGCGGGAATCGCCACAAAGCGATCCCTTGCTACTTCTTCGCATTCGTACTGCTGTACGAGTTGGGCAGTTTGATAGCTCAGGTCAATGCCAGTTACATCATAAACCCTCACTGCCAATTGAGAACCACCTTGTTGTCGCAATGCTTGTTTTTGAGTTAGGGAAATATACCACGAAACATAAGCCCACTTGGGAGTACGCGGTGTTAGCACAATAGTGCTTTCTTCTTCTGCATCGGCTGTTTCATCCACCACGGGTGAATGTTCTACGATTTGAGCATCAGCTGTTTCGTCCGCCACGGATAAATGTTCCACGATTCCTGCATTAGCTGTTTCGTCCACCACAGGTAAATGTTCCACCACGGGATCTGGCTCAACAGGACTGAAGACACGCACAATTGCTGAACGCCCCAAGGAAAACCAACGATCGCCTTCAGCAAGATAGCCGATTTCAGCTATGTAGTCGCGATCGCTTGCGGGAATTTCCACACTCTTGTCGAGTAATTCTTCACTTTCGTACTCCTGTAAAAGTCGAGGAGTTTGATAGCTCAAGTCAATGCCAGTTGCATCATACAGCCGCACCAGCAATTGAGAAACACCCTGTTGTTGCAGCGCTAATTTTTGGCTTTCGGAAATTTCCCAACAAATATCAGCCGATGTATAACTGCGCGGTGTCAGCACAATGGTAATTTCTTGTGCATCAGCTGTTTCCTCCACCACGGGATCTGGTTCAACAGGACTGAAGACACGCACAATTGCTGAACGCCCCAAGGAAAACCAACGATCGCCTTCAGCAAGATAGCCGATTTCAGCTATGTAGTCGCGATCGCTTGCGGGAATTTCCACACTCTTGTCGAGTAATTCTTCACTTTCGTACTCCTGTAAAAGTCGAGGAGTTTGATAGCTCAAGTCAATGCCAGTTGCATCATACAGCCGCACTAGCAATTGAGAAACACCCTGTTGTCGCAGCGCTGATTTTAGACTTTCGGAAATCTCCCAAGAAATATCAGCCAATCTATGAGTATGGGGTGTCAGCACAATAGTAATTTTTTCTTGTGCATCAACTGTTTCTTCCACCACGGGATCTGGCTCAACAGCACTGAAGAAGCGCACAATTGCTGAATGGGCTATGGGGAACCAGCGATCGCCTTCAGCAAGATAGCCGATTTCAGCTATGTAGTCGCGATCGCTTGCGGGAATCTCCATACTCTTGTTGAGCAATTCTTCGCTTTCGTACTGCTCTATAAAGTCTGGAATTTGATAACTCAGATCGATGCCAGTCACATCATACAGCCGCACTAGCAACTGAGAAACGCCCTGTTGTCGCAACGCTGACTTTTCGTTTTCGGAAATTTCCCAAGAGACATCAGCCAATCTATGAGTGCGGGGTGTCAGGAAAATACGGCTTTCTGGTTCCGCATATACTACATTACTGGTTTCAGTTGTTATTGGTACATTGCCAACAGTACCAGCCCAAGCTCCAATTCCTGCCCCGCCTGCCAAGGCCGCAGCACCAGCCAGCGCCGATTCATCTAGTAAATCTACAGGAGGTTCGGCTGCATCTGCTACAAGATTCAAGGCATCTTCTGGCAATCCTAGTACTTCATCTGTCACCACCTCGTCGGACTCTAATGAGCTTATATCTTCAGTTGAGGTAATACTTTCTAGCCATTCCAATTCTGCCTTGAGTTCTTCTTGGATTTCTTCTTCGCTAACTTCTGTATCCCAATACTCAAAATCGGAAGTTGTTTTGGGCACATCTGCTAATTCAGATGCTGGGGTTGTAATCTCAGATAAAGGCAGTTCTTCATTAGATGTTTCTTCTGGAATATTAGCCAGTTGAGGATATGAAGTATTGACAACAGCCGCTGGGGCTTCTATATCCCATGCAACTTCGGCGGATTCAGGAGGATTTTTTTCAGTATTATTTTCTGAAATTGTATCTTTTGTGACGTTATTTTCTTTGTCTGCAAAGGTAGACCAAGTAGCCGCGCCGATTCCGGTTGTCAAAGCAGCACCACCCATGAGAGCTGCGGCTCCCAAGTTGTTCTCTGATACAGCTACGCTTGGGGTTGTGCCATTACTTGCCTGTTGTTGAGTACCATTCTCTGTGAGGTCAGATGATGTTTGACCATAAATTTGAAAAGGAGTGCTTTCCCCTCCTGGCACCTGAAGGGTAGTGTCAGGACTGAGTGCAGTTTCGGCATCATCTGTGTTTGGGGGATCGGGATTTGGTTGTAGTGAATTATTTGTTTTCTGAGGTAGAGATCGCCGTCTGGCAAAAAACCACCAGAGTAAGCCTCCGCCTACAGTGGTAACCAACAAAGGTAAGAGCAACCAAAATGGTGTTTCTTTATTGATAATTGGAGCTTTTTCTGGAGGGGCGGGAGCGACAAAGGGTTGTTCGCCAAATACAGAAGTAGTTGCACTGGGAGAAGCTGTAGCAGTCGGAGTGGCTTGTGCGCTGGGGGAAGTTGTGGTAGAAGGTTGAGAGACGCTGGTGGCGATCGCTTGAGCTTCAGCGGCTCTAGCTTGTTCTATAGCCTGCTCTCCTGCTGGTGCAAGGGTAAAACCGAGAAAACCTGCTACCCCCAAGCTGGGATTTTTTTTGTAAACGTAAACTAATGGTTGCGAGAAGGGATATTTGGCATCGTCTGGCAAGGTTTGATGTAATTGCAGAACCCGCACGCCTTCTAATTTCGAGATCTGATTGGCTAGGACATAGCTGATGCCGTCTTTGCCCAGTTGTTTGACGATTTCGGCGGTATTATCGTCAGCTACTTGGGTAGCATTGGAGCCTGTAGCAAATTTCGCAGTTTTGAAAGCTGGGTAATCGCGAAAAGTATCGCGAGTATCGCTCGTTTCGGGGCGATCTATGACGCGAATCTTAGCGTCAGGGCCGCCTAATTGCGACCAATTTGTAATTTGTCCCCGAAAAATGCGGGCGAATTGCCTATTAGTCAAACTTTGCTTGAAAGGGTTCTCTGTACTAACCACGATCGCAATTTTTTCACGCCACAAGCGGACTTGTTCGAGTCCTAGTGCTTTTTCTGCTGGCGTTAAACCACGACCCATTGCTACTATGTCGATTTTGCCATCTAGCAAATCTCTCAGTGCCTTATCAGTCCCATTCGCAGCAATTTCAACCTTTGTGCCCGAAAACTGTTTTTCAAAATTATCTTTCAGACTTTGATTGATTGCAGTTAAGCTACTCGAACCATCAATTCGCACTGTCGTTCCATTTTCCACTGTTTGCGGCAGCGGGAAAGACGGTGTTGGTGATGCAGATTGCGCCAGTGTAGGTGCCCAAACTACCATACTTGCCATCGGAGTCGTAGCTAAAGCAACCCATAATACCAGCTTGACTATTGAATTATCTTTTTTTTGTTGTTTCCACATAAGCCCCTTATTAAAGTAAAAAATACAAACCCTACCAGTCCTAAATCGCTATCTTTTTCAGCATTATCGAGGAGACGCGCTAATTATACATCTGATACCAATTCTCTATAAGCTTGCACTAAATAATTAACTCTTTCTTCCTTGGCGTTGTTCTCTACGAAAGCCTTAAGGTAGAGAAGGCTCTCTTGGCGGTAGCCTACGGCAAGCTGCAAAGCGTCTGCGTTTTTTAAAACTAAGTGCATCTTCATAGAGAATTGGTATGAGTTATCTTTCACTTCTAATTTCTTCCGCGTACTGACATTTATTTATACTTCTACAAAGTTTGTGTAACATGTTGAAGAAGGCAGCTATGCTGAGGGCAGAGGGCAGAAGGTTCAATAAGATCGGGGATTCAACACCGTACTTAATTGAGGCCACCAAATAGAAAATTTGGTGTGGGTCTTAAACCCTTGTTCCCTTAGGTCACGAGTCAGAATTCCCTTCTGCCTTCTGCCTCCTGCCCTCTGCCTTTCCCGATAATTTATACTCTGAGTGCGAGAGTCTGTTTACTATAAATTTTTCCTATTTATATTGCAACTTATACCAACTTGGTAGTTTGTGGTGACAATTATGAATTATTGAATTATTAAAACTGGTAAAGTGTAGCAAATTCAATATTATTTAACAATTAGGACTTAGTTGTAGCAAATTTTAAGTCAGTAAAGTAGATAAATTAGCTCTGATAGCTATGCATCAAGCCTGTTTTAGTCCTGAATTCTGATTTTTGGATTCAGAGTTATGGTGTATATCTTTGAGATAACAATGGCAATCTGGTTTATCAATTAGTGATTCCACCAAAGCATTTAAGGCTGTTGCAGCTAAAGCGCCACCTCCCAAAGTTCCTTCAACTGTAATATAAGGTATTCGTTGTTGCATCAGTTGTCGCTTAGCAGCTGGAGCATGGCTAAACCCAATAGGCATTGCAATTACAAGTGCAGGCTGAATTTTTTGATTGGCAATCGCCACAGAAACCTCTAACAGCACCGAGGGAGCATAACCAACTACCAGTACGCAACCTGGAGTTACTTGTTGCAATTTTTGGCGCCATTCTTGCTGCTGCCAAAAAGCAATTTCCGCCTCTGTGGCAGTAGTAATGTGGGGATTATCAATTAAAGTTTCAATGCGACATCCCAAGTGAAATAATCGAGTTTCATCCAAAGCAGCAGCAACAGTTTGAGTATCGACAACAATTTGACAGCGGTTAGATAAAGCTTCTCGACTAGCTGCGATCGCATCTCGACTCAACTTGACAAAAGATACCAAACTGACATCGCCACAAGCCAAAACCAACTGAGAAATTAAATGTTGTTCGATTTCCGAACGATCGGATAAATCGGGTAATAAATGTTGTAGCGATTCCGCAAAAGCCTCTGAGTGCGTGTGAATTTCGGCATCCAAACCACTCCACAATTTTTCTAGTCCCCCCAATCCGGCTTGGGTTTCCACATCCAGCAACTTCAGTTGTGCTAACACTTCCGCCTGCATAATTTGACAATGGCGATCGCGTCCCAATAATCCTTCTAATGCGGATGCAGTTTGCCGCAGTTGGGAAATTTGTTGCATCACAGAGCGATATTGCCGTTGCAGTTGCACCATCAAATTTTGATTTATGTCCGCCTCTGGTTCCACCTCCAAAATGTGGCGGATATGATTTAGCTGAAACCCTTGTTGCTTGAGTGCCACAATCCGCTGTAACCTCAGGACATCTTTTTCGGTGTAGAGACGATAATTGCTAGGCGATCGTACTGGTTGCGGCAGCAGTCCCAATTGATGATAATGCCGCACCATGCGCGGAGTCAAACCGCCACCAACCGCTTCGGTAAGTTCCTTGATAGTCAAACAAGCAGCATTCATAATTTATTCCAAAAACGGCAAAATTCTTTGTAATTCTCCACAAGCCGCCTGAAGAGATGGCGGTGCATTTTTATCTAAGCCTTCGTAACACTGATTTACTAAGTTTTCTACATAAGGCTTACAAACTGACTTATTACTGAATTTTGAATATTCTGTTTCTTCGTCAACAGTTTCACCTTGTAAATAATGTATCCAAGTTTCGATATTTCTTTTAGGGATAAATATTGCGATCGCTTCTTGAGGCTGACGACTTTGTTGTGAATCTTCTTTCAATGCATCATCCAATTGCTTCAGTCTTTCCTCGACCGTTTTTTTGTCTGCATCAATCAAGACTACTAGTATTCCTGAAAGATAATTTTTGCTACGATATGCTTTCACCTCTGCGGGATAACGCTTTCTGACAAACTGCTCTCCTGCACCTTTCGGGCAAATTTCAATTCGGAAATTTCTATCAAAAATAAAACCTCGTTTTTTGAGAAAATGCCGAGCAAAAACTTCTTGTTGCTTATCCTCACACAGAATTACAATTTGTACTCTACGCTGGCTCATAAAGCCATCCCCGTGCAATCAATTCTGAAATGGACAATCCACTATTTTCAGCAACTTCATTACTAATTTTTTTCACCCGCACAGGAGCATTGCTCTGACGTTCAAACCAATAACCTATAGGTGATGCTAAAAGATAATTAATTAATTCTGGATGATGAGAAATTAATAAAGCTTGAATTTTTTGATCGCTACAAAGATCGTAAAGCTGAACTAACCAAGGCTGAATTTCCGGCAGAGCTAAGAAATTTTCTGGTTCATCTATACACAGTGTGTAATCTTCAGATTGAGCGCAATAAAGAAGGGTGTATAGAGCAATTAGCACTTTTTGTCCATCAGATAATTCACTCAAGCGATAATCAATAATGTTTTTCCTATCTTCACCAGATAAAAATCGTAATTTCAAAGTTCGATATTTTTCACTAAATTGTTCAAACTTAAAACTTAAAAATCCATCTAATACATTTTTTAAGACGTTCATTAATTCAGCAATTTTACCCTGATCTTGAGAAACATAGCGATACCAAGAAACAAAATTTTCCATTCTCGAAGTTAGGTGAATTTCTTCCTTTTCACTACCATCATGCATAAGACTCGGAATAATTTGTATGATAATAAATCGTTGCATACGTTTTGTAAACCAGTTCAACTTTGTGCTGTCACCATCTACCGTAAATAAATATAGTAAAGATCCTACTAATCGCATTCCTGAAGGTAATGAAGTGTTCATGACTTCTTCATAATCATCTCGAAAAATTTTAACTTCACCTCCCTCAGACTTCACCAAAGCTTGGTTATTAAACCAAAGACGCTCATATTCAACATTACTCTTATCTTGATTATGTCTAATAGCAAATTCATATTTATAATTACCACCATTTCCAGCAATTTCTAGCTCAAAACGCTGAATAGGTAAAGTTTGCCAGCGAGTACAGTCAGTAGATTTAAAAATTACTTCTACTTTTTCTTCACCACTTATGAAAAGTTGAATTTTCCGCAAGGCTTCAAAAACAGTTGATTTACCTGTTCCATTACCACCAAGAAATAGATTAATTGAGTCAAAGTTCATTTCAAAATTTACCAAGCCACGAAAGTTATCAATATAAATTCGCTTGAGCATAGATTTTTTCTCCTAATGCATCAGTGTATAGAAATTTTACTCCTACTCTTACTCCTCATTCTTAACGCCCACCCTCTTGACATTAACATTAATGTCAAGGTTTAGCGTGAGAAAGTCCCTCTTAATTCACCTCTCATGCTTTACCCACAGCGTTTTACCCAATTCACCAGAGAACACGCAGATATCTTAGCAGCCCTCCTTTGTGGCTTCCTGTTATTTCTCGGATGGTTCGCCTTGCATCTCGGTGCTTTGGAATTAGCGCTGCTGCTGCTACCTGCTGCTTACATTATTGGTGGTTACGAAAGTGCGCGGGAGGGACTGACTACCCTTTTCAAAGAAAAAGAACTCGATGTAGATTTGTTGATGATTGTCGCCGCCATTGGTGCTGCTAGTTTGGGCTTATGGCGAAAAGAATATCATTTAATTATTGATGGGGCAATTTTGATTCTCATCTTTGCCATCAGTGGCGCACTAGAAGGCTATGCCATGCAGCGAACTGAACGGAGTATTCGGAGTTTGATGAGTTTGACACCAGATACAGCAAGGGTTTTGCTTCAGGGAAGAGAAGAGGAAGTTTCTATCAGTCAGCTAAAAGTGGGTGATAAGATTGTTGTCAAACCCGGAGAGTTAATTCCCACAGATGGAATTATCGTGTCTGGTTATAGCACTCTCAATCAAGCTGCAATTACAGGTGAGTCTTTACCTGTAGAGAAAACAGTCGGTGCAGAAGTTTTTGCTGGTACGCTCAATGGCTATGGCGCATTGCAGATTAAAGTCCACAAACCAGCCCAAAGTAGTTTGATTCAGCGGGTGATTCGTTTGGTGGAACAAGCAAAGACACAAGCACCTCCTTCGCAAGAATTTATCGATCGCTTTGAAAAAAGATATGCCAAAGTCATTGTAGTAGCCGGGATATTACTGGCAACTTTACCGCCATTCCTCTGGGGTTGGGATTGGGAAACTACCATTTATCGCGCCCTCACTTTCTTAGTGGTAGCTTCTCCCTGCGCGTTAATGGCTGCAATTATGCCTACCCTGCTTTCTGGAATTGCCAACGGTGCAAGACAAGGGATTTTGTTTAAGAATGGCGCACAGTTAGAGAAGATTGGCAAAGTTCGAGCGATCGCATTTGATAAAACTGGTACCCTGACAACAGGAAAGGTACAGGTATTTCAAGTCTTTGCAGCTAGTAAATACACACAAACAGATGTATTAAAAGCCGCTGCTAGTATCGAATCATCTTCGGAACATCCCATCGGTAAAGCAATTGTACAAGCCGCTGCTGATTTGAATTGGGTTGGCGCAGTTCAAGTACAAGCCATACCTGGACGAGGAATTGTAGGAATTGTCAAAGAACAACAGGTGATGGTTGGCAATGCCGCTTTTGTGCAGCAGTATGTTACAAATTTACCCGAAGAATTGGGACAAATAGCTCAATATTTGGAACAAGAAGGTAAAACTGTCGTTTGGGTAGCAGAGGAAAAAGAGGGAGCAGAGGGGCAGGGGAGCAGAGGGGCAAAGGTGATGGGTATCATTGCCATTGCAGATGAGGTGAGAGTGCAAGCAGCGGGGACTATTAATCGGTTAAAGAAGCTGGGAGTTGAACAAATTGTCATGTTAAGCGGGGATAATCAGGAAACTGCTAATAGTGTGGCCAAAGCAGTAGGAATTGAGCGGGTGTACGCTCAACTCTCGCCAGAAGATAAGCTGAATGTGATTCGTCGTTTACAGCAAAAGTATCAAACTGTGGCAATGGTGGGCGATGGCATTAATGATGCGCCAGCTTTAGCACAAGCATCTGTAGGTATAGCAATGGGAAGCACGGCTAGTGATGTGGCGTTGGAAACCGCAGATATAGTTTTGATGGCAGACAGGTTAGAAAAAATTGCAGTGGCGATATATTTGGGCAGGCGATCGCAACTCATAGTCAAACAAAATATAGCGATCGCGTTGGGTTTTATTGTCTTGCTTTTGGCGGGCAACTTTCTGGGAAATATTAACTTACCCATCGGCGTTATTGGCCATGAAGGTTCTACAGTTTTAGTTACCCTCAGCGGTCTAAGATTGCTAAAGTAGGAATGTAGAAGGACATAGCCTACATTCCGTAACTAAGCAAAGGAGATTAATGGATTTTTGATTCATGACACATAGGCTGTAACTACTAGGTAATTATACTTTTAAGTTAACGCTCCTCCCCTACACCCTATACATTTATACCCCTGAACTCAGCTTTGCCAAGGGGTTCAACTTTTCTTTGTAATATTCGGCTAATAGCCATTGGCAACTCAACCAATGATACAACTACTTTTGCCCTAAAAATGGCATACATTTAGCAATATTTAACGAATGCCGAGGTTATCTTCTTATATAACCTGATTTTAGTGATTTTTCTTTTGTTTGCTAATGCTTATTAACTAAATAAATAATTTTTAAAAAAATTGCTTAAACAATTTATATAAAAAAAATTTTCATGACAAGTACTTTATCATGTGGCAGATTTATGATAGTTATTAGCGACCTAAATTTAATGCTTTTTTTTAGATAACCTGGCAAAGATTAGTAAGGTATATGCCATAATGTCACGAGCTAGGCGTATATAAACTTATTGTTATACTTCAACACCTAAGTGCGGAAGGTATCAGTTTGACTACACAAAAATATAATACTACTAGCTCAATCCGATCGCTCATCGATGGGATAAAAACTCTTGCTTTATCTGGGAATCCGATATTTGGGTCTGGATTTAATCTATAGCAGGGGTTGATTGAGTTGTGGATATAGGAGGAAATTTGATGAAATTGTTAGATTTGGAAAATCCAGAGGTTATATTAACCTCTAAAACTGATAGTAATTTTGTGGACTTAACAGCAGCACATCCCCGACCGTTGTTAAAGCGATCGCACTGGCAAACTTTAAATGGGCTGTGGAAATTCGCATTTGATGACCAAGGAAAATGTGTCGATCCGGGCAATATCAGCCAATGGTCTCATCATATAGAAGTTCCCTTTGCGCCCGAATCTACCAAAAGTGGGATTGGCGATAACGGTTTTCACCCAAATTGTTGGTACGAGCGAGAATTTGAAACACCACCAGGGGATGGGAGATTACTATTGCATTTTGGCGCTGTAGACTATCGCGCTCGTGTATGGGTAAACGATAAATACATAGGCGAGCATGAAGGCGGACACACCTCTTTCAGCTTCGATATTACCCATGCCTTAAATGACACTGGTACAACAAAGGTAACAGTGTGGGCGCACGACGATCCGCACGACCTCGCCAAACCTCGCGGTAAACAAGATTGGCAGTTGAAACCCCATAGTATTTGGTATCCTCGCACAACTGGTATTTGGCAGACAGTTTGGCTAGAACGTGTAGGTGAGACTTATATCGGTAACCTTCGTTGGATTCCCGATTGCGAACGGTGGGAGATTGGCTTTGAAGCTGGGCTGGCTGGGAATTTACCTACTTCTGGCGTACAAATTAAAGTAAAACTCACTACTGGCGGTCGGGTGTTAGCAAGCGATACTTATGAAGTATTCAATGGGGAAATTACCCGCCGCATCGTTCTGGGCGATCCGGGTATTGACGACTGCCGTAATGAATTACTGTGGAGTCCAGAAAAACCCACGCTGATAGATGCCCAAATTCAGCTATGGGATAAAGATCGTCTTTTAGATGAACTGCAATCTTATACAGCAATGCGGACTGTCAGCATTCAGCGCGATCGCTTTATGCTCAACGGTCGTCCCTACTATCTACGGCTAGTTCTCGACCAAGGTTATTGGCCTGATACATTAATGACTCCACCTAGTGACGAAGCATTACGACGTGATGTAGAACTCACTAAAGCTATGGGTTTTAACGGAGTCCGCAAACACCAAAAAATTGAAGACTCCCGCTTTTTATATTGGGCAGACGTTTTAGGGTTGTTAGTATGGGAGGAGATGCCCAGTGCTTACCGTTTTACGCCGAAAGCTGTGGAACGCATGACGCGCGAATGGACGGAAATCATTAAGCGAGATGTCAGCCATCCATGTATTGTGGCGTGGGTGCCGTTTAATGAATCCTGGGGAGTGCCAAATTTAGTGGAAACGGCGGCTCATCGTAACTACGTATTGGCAATGTATCATCTGACCAAGACTCTCGATCCGACTCGCCCAGTAATTGGTAACGATGGTTGGGAAAGTACGGATACCGACATCCTCGCTATTCACGACTACGAACGCCACCCTGAGCGATTAGCCCATCGCTACAGACCGGATATTCAGATATCGGATCTATTTGAGCGTAGCCGTCCTGGGGGACGCATTCTCACCCTGGATAACTATCCTCATCAAGGACAACCAGTGATGTTAACCGAGTTTGGTGGTATCGCTTATGCACCTCTCGATCGACCTAATGCGGATGGAGCTTGGGGATATGAAAACTGCTCGAATATCTCCGAATTAGAAATGAAATACGCTGATTTGCTCAAAACAGTTAATGACATTGAGCTATTTAGCGGATTTTGTTACACACAATTGACAGATACCTTCCAAGAAGCCAACGGATTATTGTACGGCGATCGCACGCCGAAATTTCCCATTGAGGCAATCCGCGCCGCAACCCTTTCAGGACAAGGATTATGTACTCCCACAAGCTGTTAAAGCCCGACGGACGCAAACTCAAATTATACAGTCGCTACCCAATTCCTAGTCAGTTAGAAGCCCCTAGCCCTAGCAATGAGCCAGTGCAAGCTAATCCCCACCTGCGCTGGCATCCCCTACGGGGAGAATGGGTAGCTTATGCTAGTCACCGTCAAGGGCGGACATTCATGCCGCCCCCAGAATACAATCCCCTCGCCCCTACTACTAACCCTGAGTTTCCCACGGAACTACCCCAAGGTAAGTATGACGTGGCAGTGTTCGATAACCGCTTTCCCTCAATGGTTTCCACAGCCAACAATCCACCCGATACCATCGTGGAAACGTTACCAGCGAATGGAGCTTGTGAGGTAGTGGTTTTTACTCAAGATGCCCGCGCTTCCCTGAGTTCCTTAGAGTTGGATCATCTGGATTTGCTGCTAGAAGTATGGGGCGATCGCACCCGCGAACTAGGGCTAAATCCCCAAATCCAGTACGTCCTGCCCTTTGAAAATAAAGGTGTAGAAGTTGGTGTAACATTGCACCATCCCCACGGGCAAATTTATGCTTATCCTTTTATACCGCCCGTTCCAGCGCGAATGCTGTCAATGCAGCAGGAGTATTATCAAGAACATCGGCGGGGTTTACTGCAAGACTTGATTCAAAAGGAAATTGCAGATAACCAGCGAATTATATATCAAGATGAGTATGCGATCGCCTTTGTCCCAGTATGCGCTCGTTACCCTTATGAAGTCTGGCTTGCAACAAAAGAGCCAGTTAGTACTTTTACGGATTTGACCCCACAACAACGTTGGGGACTTGCCAAAGCATTAAAAACTGTCACTCTTAAATACGACGGCTTGTGGAATCGTCCATTTCCTTACTTAATGGCTTGGTTTGGTGCGCCAACCGACGGTTTACCCCATCCAGAAGCGCATTTACATGCTCAGTTTTATCCACCATATCGGACAAGCGAAAGGCTGAAGTATCTGGCGGGAACCGAACTCGCAGCAGGAATGTTTGCCAATGATGCTTTACCGGAGGAAAAAGCCAAGGAACTACAAGCTGTGGTAGTAAATATTGAAGAGCCGATTTCGGTCTGACAGGGTTTGAAACTGTAAATTAATTTCTTGACAAACGTACCCGTTTATTAATGTTTGTCCATCTCTTGAATTAGTTCATCAATAAACCGTCTTAACCGTTCCTTCTAATCAGGGACGGTTTTTAACTTTTCTGTAATACCGTTTCACTTTAATAATAATCATAGGACTTACGCATTGATAAGAAATACCAAATATGGATGATTAAAAAACCACATTTGTCGTAGGGAACAGTGCTGTGCCCTACATCGAGGGTCTATTTACGAATCATTAATAAAAGCCTGAAACAACCTATGTATGTAAATCCACACCATGATTAATTTGTACAGTAGGCTTGAAACCTATTTTTCTTGGTAAAAGCAAAAGCAATGCTGTGCCCTTACGAGAAATCTATATAACTCAAGGCTGGATTCTAATAGTTCTGCTATAAGCCTTCTGATAGTGTATTTCTCCAAACAAAAGAGTTTAGGCTGGGGGTGTTTAGTTATAAAAATCAGAGGTAATAGTTATGCCTAGTGGAAATGCTAGCCACAAAAGCACTTCTAATAAACCCAATATTAATGCTAATGGAGTAATTGATGATGCTGCTGATGAATCATTAAACCCTGACGATCTCCTGTCTGAAGAACAAACCAACACAGAAGTCCATAGAGTCGAAGAAAGTGTTAAGTTCCCTCCTGCTACCGAACGCCCAGGTGAAAAATCAAATACTAGTACCTGAAGTAACTATAGGACTCATATTTGATTTTTGAAATACGCGTAGTGGCGCGACCGGACTAATTTTTTGCATTAGGAGTAGGTTGGTTTGAGGAACGTAGACGCCGGAGGCGGCTTCCCGCAGGGTAACCCAACATCGATCCGGGTGTTGGGTAACGCATTGCCTCAACCCAACCTAAAATTTTTGCATCAATTTAGGCTGGTCACGCCACTACTTTCGGGTAAGGTTTGTTTAAAAATAAAACAAGTGTAGCTGCTAACTAGCAGTTTCGAGTGTTTTCCATATTTTTCCATATACAAAAATCCCCCTCTTATCGTTAGGTTAAAGGGGGATGATGGCTAAGATCGGAAGATTTTTATAGATTTCAACCAAATTTACCAGCGGTTGAAGCTATGAGGAATGCTGCATAAGTAAGGACGTAACCGACTGTGAAGTGAGCTAGACCTACTAACCAACCTTGGACAATGGACAAAGCAACGGGTTTATCTTTCCACTTAACTAAGTTAGCTAGGGGAGTACGTTCGTGTGCCCAGACTAGAGTTTCAATTAACTCTTGCCAGTAGCCACGCCAGCTAATGAGGAACATGAAACCGGTTGCCCAAACCAGATGCCCGAACAGGAACATCCAAGCCCAGACAGATAGATTACTTGTGCCGTAGGGATTGTAACCGTTAATTAACTGAGCGGAGTTAGCCCAGAGGTAATCACGGAACCAACCCATAAGGTATGTAGAATTCTCATTGAATTGAGCGACGTTACCTTGCCAAACACCTAGATGCTTCCAGTGCCAGTAAAAAGTTACCCAGCCCAGGAGATTTAACATCCAGAACATAGCGAGATAAAAAGACTGTTCCCAAGAGGAAGTTTGGCAAGTACCACCTCGACCAGGGCCATCACAGGGGAAGGTGAAGCCGAAGTCCTTTTTATCAGGCATCAATTTGGTACCGCGTGCATCCAAGGCACCCTTGACACAAATCAAAGTGGTGGTGTGCAGACCTAAAGCGATCGCATGGTGAACCAGGAAATCACCAGGGCCAATGGTCAAAAACAAGGAGTTAGTACCGGCGTTAATCGCACCTACCCAGTTTGGTAACCAAACGTTACCGTAGTTGGGCCAAGCTGTATAGGCAACGCTATCTGGGTTAGATAATAAAGTATCCATGCCATACAGCAATTTCCCGTGAGCAGATTGGATGAATTGAGCAAACACTGGCTCAATCAAAATTTGCTTTTCAGGAGTGCCAAAGGCAACCACAACATCATTGTGGACGTATAGCCCAAGGGTATGGAAGCCCAAGAATAGCGACACCCAACTTAGGTGAGAGATAATCGCTTCTTTGTGCTTGAGTACCCGGTCAAGCACGTTGCCTTTGTTTTGCTCTGGGTCGTAGTCTCGTACCCAGAAAATACTGGCATGGGCGAATGCACCAATCATCAAGAACCCAGCGATGTACTGGTGATGAGTGTATAGTGCCGCCTGCGTTGTGTAGTCCTTAGCCATGAAGGCGTAAGGAGGCAGCGAGTACATATGCTGTGCGACTAACGACGTAATAGTTCCCAGCGCTGCCAAGTGTATGGATAACTGGAAGTGCAACGAGTTGTTATAGGTGTCGTACAGCCCTTGGTGGGGTAAGTTGAACTGACCTTCAGTTGGAATGCCAAAGAAATTTCTGGCGTTGAGCATTTCTTTGATGCTGTGACCAATTCCGAAGTTAGTCCGGTACTGGTGACCGGCAACGATAAAGATGACTGCGATCGCTAAATGGTGATGAGCGATATCGGTCAGCCACAGCGATTCAGTCTGGGGATGAAAACCACCCAAAAAAGTCAGAATTGCCGTTCCTGCGCCTTGGGATGTGCCAAATACATGCCCTGGCGTATCCGGATTCTGGGCGTATACACCCCAGTCACCCTTCCAGAAAGGTGCCAAACCTGCCGGGTGCGGCAAGGTAGTTAGAAAATTATTCCAACCGACATGAACGCCGCGAGATTCGGGAATAGCAACGTGAACGAGATGTCCTGTCCAAGCCAGAGAACTAACACCAAACAAACCTGCTAGGTGGTGATTCAAACGAGGTTCAGCACTCTTGAACCAAGCCAAGCTAGGACGATACTTGGGTTGCAAGTGCAGCCAACCAGCAAACAAGAACAATGCTGCTAACAATAGGAGGAACACTGAACCCTGGAAGAGGTCATTGTTCGTCCGCATCCCGATGGTATACCACCAGTGGTAAATACCAGAGTAAGTAATGTTAACAGGATAGTCGGCGCCCCCTTGGGTAAAAGCTTCTACTGCTGGTTTGCCAAAGTGGGGATCCCAAATCGCATGAGCGATCGGGCGGATATGCAGCGGGTCTTTAATCCACTGTTCAAAGTTACCTTGCCACGCTACGTGGAACAATAGACTGGATGCCCACAGAAAAATGATTGCTACGTGACCGAAATGACTAGCGAAAATCTTTTGGTAAAGATTTTCCTCGGTCATGCCATCATGGCTTTCAAAATCATTTCCCGTAGCGATCGCGTACCAGATCCGACGCGTAGTCGGGTCTTGTGCGAGATCCTGGTTAAATTTAGGATACTTTGTGGCCATGCAATTTAATTACATCTCCTTAAACGCTAATCCAAGTTACTAGTTCTAGCGAGCCAGTAACTTTTTGCAATTGAATCAGCACCCTTTCAGCCTTAAATTCGAGGTCAATCTAATACCAAAAGCTGATGAGTATTTAGAGAAAAACATGTTTACAGCAGAATTCAAAAGCAGGCAGTCCATTGGTAGCTTTCCTAACTTGTACTTCTTTGGGTAACCCACAGAGTGGCAACTGCCGTTGAGAAAGAATTGGTGAGTTCAAAGAAAAGTTCGAGCGCCAGCTTTTGGCGATGGAAACTTCGGTGAGTAAAACAGGTTTTATACCTGGCTGCCAGACGAATAGTTGTGTAATTTACTTCCCTTGCAATCTGCTGTAATTCTTGCACTTACATTTTTAGGGGTATGATGCAATTCATTTCTATTACAGTAATAAACTAATTAATTAGTACTACTTCCATCTAACTAACGGAGGATATTTCTGTTAAATGAACTTGTAGTCTTAAAGACATTCAGAAAGCCGCAATAATTACCACAATTTTTATGAAAATGAGCTTAAATTTTTGTAAATTACGCGGCACAATAAAGATTGTTTACCAAAAAAAACAAAAAATTAAACTTAAATTCATGTAGAGTTTAGCAAGCTGCGATTATAAGAATTTGTACTTATTGTGGAACTAAATTAGGTCAATTACTCAGGGGTTAATAATTCCGTAGTAAATGGCCACAACAAATAATAAAGTAGCCAATATAACCAGGGTAAATCCATAGCGAGTTAGTGGATTGGGTAAATCCCGATTAGTGAGTACATTATTCTTTTGTACCTGAGTTATAGGTTCAGATTTCCCAGTACCTTGAACATTAAGATGCTCAGGTTTATTCTCTATTTTTGTATTTTGAGTCTCTTGAGATTTCATCGGCTTTTTCCATTTTTTGTAGCTCGTGTGCTTTCATAGTTTCAAACATTGCCTAACGGCTACATCATTCTTAAGAACTACTTGGCGCAATGTGCGTTTTGCCTAGAGTAGTTAGTCTATGTAAAGTTAATTTGTAATTGGAAATACACGTCATAATCCAATACGCTTGGTGTTAAGAAACTTCCTCTGTGGAGGTAAGGGAATAAGAAACTGCAAAAGAGATTAATATAGGACAGATGGTAGAAAGACCCCTGCCGGTTCGTTATACAAGCCGAGGCTCATTAACGTTGCAGTCTGGGTGACACGTAGGCCATGGTTCAAACACCAACGGAACAAGTCAGCGTTACGCATCGGAACATAGAAGCCTAACTCAGCGGAGGCTGGAGCCGCCCCGATAAGCGCCTTGAAGTCCTCATTGTTCTCGCCGACAGCGTGACCGAAGAAACCAATTTCGCTGGCATAGCCCGATACGCGCCCATCAGATGCCTCCGCCACCACCGAATAAACTGCTGGGTCTGCTAAAATTTCGGTCAACATAGCTGCGCCAAACTCCGCACAAGGAAAGTCGGGTGCTAAACCATGCTGTTCGGCAATGGCACGGAATCCTTGATACAGAATAGTGCCACAGGGAAGTGCATCGTCGGTTCGTCCCGCACGCAGTATCACTGAAAATGTTTGTTCTAATACTTTGTCCATGATGAAAAACCTTTCAAGTGTTCCTTTCGTAAGTTTGGGCGAACGGGAGGTCGAACCGAAATCAAGGCAAAAATGGAAATAAATGTTGGGAATGTTTGATTTTTCGTTACCTACAATCAAGTTATACCAATTAGCAGGTAATTGCGATCGCTACTCTAATATTTTGAATACCAACCTCAGACAGACGCAGACAGACGTAGATTAACTTGATAATTATCTTTATCTATCTGTGTTTTTCCTATGAATGAAGAAGTCTCTAGGAAGTTGGAGTTAATTAGGGAAACGTTGCGTGAAAACGAAGCCCAAGGGGTGCGCTTGCGGGGGACAGACTGGTTTGCTTGGGCGACAGCTGGCGCTTCTAACACCGTGCTGCTGACTGCTGAAACTGGCGTAGCAGAAGTATTAGTAACTACTGAAGATGCTTGGGTATTAACGGATGAAATTGAAGCCCAACGTCTTATAGATGAAGAACTACCTGCTAATTTTAAGGTGTACGTCAACCCTTGGGCTGATGGTGCTGCTGCGCGTGAGTCTTTCGTTCGTGATGTAACTGGTGGTGGCAAAACAGTTAGCGATCGCCCCATCTCCAATTTAGAAAAACCATTACCCCCAACTCTACAAACTCATAAACGGGTAATGATGTCAAGCGAACTAGAGCGATATCGCCAAGTCGGGCAAAAAGCCAGCCTTGCAATGACAGAGGTACTCAAAGCCGCCAAGCCAACTTGGACGGAATATCAATTAGCGGGTGCAGGTGCAGAGGCGTTATGGGCCAAAGGCTTACATCCAGCGCTGACACTGGTAGCAGGTGAAAGACGTTTACCGCTATACCGTCATGCTACAGCTACCGGAGAACAGATTGGACGGCAAGCAATGTTGGTTTTTTGCGCTAGAGGTTACGGTTTGTATGCAAATCTGACTCGATTTGTTTGTTTTGGCCAGCTTTCAGGCGAAGAAGCCGAATTACATCGCCATGTGCGCGAAGTAGAAGCAGTAGTTTTGAATTTGTGTCAACCCGGAACGACTCTCGATAAAGCTTATCACGCCCTAGCTCAGGCTTACGAGCAGCATGGATTTGCCAATGCCATCCGCGAACATCACCAAGGAGGAACCACTGGATATTTAGCGCGAGAAGTTGTAGCAAATCCAACTACTACCGATACTTTGACAGAAGGCATTGCTCTTGCTTGGAATCCCAGTTTACCAGGGGCAAAGGTGGAAGATACTTTTGCAATCCTCAAGGATGGCAAGTTGGAAAATCTGACTTTTGATGCAAATTTTCCTAATGTCGAGGTCGAAGGAAGGTTACGCCCTGTACCTTTGTACAATTAAAAATTATGGATTTTCAACAAATATTCGGTAAACCAGCCCAAACTCAAGCTACTGCACCAGGAAGAGTAAATTTATTAGGCGAACATACAGATTACAACGATGGTTTCGTGCTGCCGACTGCGATTCCCCAATCTACGACGGTACAGCTGGGTTTTAATAGCGATCGCCACCATCACTTTTACTCGGAAAATCTCAACGAGCAAGTCACAATTTTAGATATTAATCATACACCGTCTGGATTTGCCAGTTATATTTTTGGGTGTCTTGAGGTTTTGCAAAAAGCAGGATACACAATACCATCGCTTTGTGTATACGTCCAATCATCGGTTCCTATGGGTTCCGGCTTGTCTAGCAGCGCAGCTTTGGAAGTAGCAACCCTACGGGCAGTCCGCCAACTTCTAGACCTTCCCATTGATGATGTTGAAATCGCCCAATTAGCCCAGCAAGCAGAAATTCACTATGCTGGCGTGCAGTGCGGCATCATGGATCAGATGGCTTCTAGTTTGGCGGATACTGAGCATATTTTGTTTTTAGATACTCGTACTTTAGAACGCCGTGTCATGCTTTTGCCTGACAACACTGAGATTTTGGTTATTGATAGCGGCGTACCGCGCACCCTAGCAAGTAGTGGATATAACCAGCGACGTGCCGAGTGTGAAGAGGCGGCGCGATCGCTAGGAGTTAAGGCACTGCGAGATATTACCGATGCTAAAGTAACAGAAAAACTACCCGAACCTCTAAGGCGGCGTGCCCGTCATGTGATTACAGAAAATAACCGCGTCTTGGAAGTATTGCAGGGAGTATCATCTCAACGCTTTGGCGAATTGATGAACGCATCCCACGCTAGTTTGAGAGACGATTACGAAGTATCAGTACCTGCACTAGATACTCTAGTAGAACTATTGCAAAAAACTCTCGGAGTGTTTGGTGCAAGACTCACAGGTGCCGGTTTTGGCGGTGCTTGTGTGGCTTTGGTTGCGGCTGGTGAAGCCACAAAAATTGCAACCCATGTCCTCGAACAATACAACCAAGCAGGTTACAACGGACGAATTTTGGTTCCTTCTTTGGAGTTAACTGATGCAGCCTAAAGTTGTTTATGGAAATGCAGCCGTTGAAGGTGTAAATCGTTGGGGATGGTTCCTCGGTCACTTTATCACCCCTGAAGACGATCCGCGTTCCACAGAAATGTTAGAAGTAAAATGGGCTGTTCATAAAGCAGGTGAAAGCAGAACTGATTGGGCAGTCAATAACCAAGCTGCTACGCTTTCAATTCTCATTAGCGGAGAATTTCGCCTGCAATTTGAAGATAGAGAGATTTTATTAAGTCGTGAAGGTGATTACGTTCTTTGGTGTGCAGGCGTACCCCATTGGTGGGTTGCTGAGTCCGATTGCACGATTCTGACTGTCAGATGGCCTTCAAGACCAGGCGATAGTGTTGCATTGCCTGGAATTTAAGGGGCAATAGGCAATAGGGCAAAAGGCTTGAAGGTCGGTTTTTGTCTGTGTTTTACGCTCAGTTTATGTCAGAAAATATGGTTTAACTGCCATAAATAATTTTAATTATTTGTTACGAAGAATTAGTATAAACAACTCATTTGGAAAATAGTGCGCTACCATCGACGAGCAATAAAAAAATCTCCTAGAGGTCTGATATTAATACGCCTCTAGTTATCGAAACAATCGGGTTTAAAACCTCGCCTTTTAAGGCGAAAAGTTTTTGGAACGGGGTATAAATCCTCGTTACAAAAATGGCCTCCTGCCCCCTGCCTCCTGCCTCCTGCCTTCGTCATAAGTTAAAGAGGATAACAAAGATGGTTCAAAGTATAGGCGGTATAGCGAAATATTCGGCTACCGACCTAGACCGGTTCGCTCAAAAACTAAATCAAGACGGAATTTGTATCATTCCCGGTCTTTTTGAGCAAAAATTAATTGAAGAGTGGGCACAAGCTTTTGAAAAGTTATTTAAAGAGCGTCAAAATCAACCAGGTGGTTTAGCTCCTCGTGAAGTTGCCCGCTATTATCTGACATTACCTTGGGTTTCTCCATTTGCTAATGAATTGGTCTTTGCGAACCCAGTGATTATGGGCCTTTTACAGCGCGTTTTCTATCAAGAATACGTAATGGTTCAGTTGGGAGTTGATGTCCCATTTCAGAGTTCGGATTATCAGGAAACCCATCGAGATTTTCGTCCGTTATTTAGCGACCAGATAGTAACGCCCCTCTACGCTTTAGCAGTCAATTTCCCACTGGTGGAAGTAACCGCAGAAAACGGCCCATTCCAAATGGCACGCGGTACCCATGTATTACCGCGTGAAGAGGGATTGAAGAAAGTTGCCAGTGGTGAAATTCCAATGGAATCTTTTTATATGCAGCCTGGTGACGTGATGGTGCGATCGCCTTTAGCATTGCACAGAGGTTCCCCAAATCGCACGAATCAGCCAAGACCGATGGTAGTAATGGGCTATGCGATGCATTGGTTACACACACCAAAAGTAGAATTGACTCTCCAACGAGACTACTATCAGAGCTTACCGATGGAGATAAAACAAATGTTGCGGTGTCAGATAGTTGAACAGTTGCCTAAAGAAAAAGCTGAAACTTATGTAAATTTCAAGTATTAGCGGTAGGGGCGCACAGTTACCACGCATTTCTCACAAGAGTGTGGGAGGTGTGGGAGGTGTGGGAGGAGAGAGAAGAGGGGAAAGCCGGAAGTATAAATTTTCTTTCCCCCCACACTCCTTGGATTTCTCACTAGTGAGAAATCCAGGTTAGCTGTGCGTCCCTACAAATTTTTGGTTATAACTATGGTCGGTTATTGTAACCATAACCATTACTAAATATTAAGCTAAGTTGTGATTTGAATTACCGAATATAATTATTTTTATTCAGAAACTTTTCTCAAAAAAGTTATACATATAATTCTATCTGAGGGTAGGAAATCTCTTAAAAACTGAAAGTTAAAATTGTATCACAACTTTATAAATAAGGTAGGGATTTTTTATGTCGTCAGAAATTCCTGAAGATAATCGCAAAGAAGAAGGTAAATTCGATCCTCAAGATAACCCTGGAACCCAAACAACGGTGCCAACTACAGAAGAAGGTGATACTCCTCTTGATGAAAGATATCGGATGACTGGTCAAGAATCAGGTACAGACGTTCGTCAAGGTTCTGAACCTGAAGCTCCTGGCGGTACTGTTACCACGCCAGGTCTCCCCAATCAAGGAACGGAATCTCGTTAAAAAGATTCTTGAATTTAATCAAGATGAATCTCGATCTTTGCCATAACAACGTTTAGTTTTTTTGAAAGTTGCCGCAACTTAACTTAATACTTAGAGCCAATCTCTCCAGCTTAAAATTTAACTAAGAATTTTAAGCTGGTCTGCTTGATTTGATAAAATAATCTCTGAATATTTATTTAAGTTTATTTAAGTTAACTTTGCTGCTGTAAAATTTATTTATTAGACTTACTTCTGGCGATCGCAATATTTACGGAATTCAAATGCAAACATATACTAATCCGGTTTACAAAGGTCATTTTGCCGATCCTTTTGCTTGGCAGTACCAGGGAGTATATTATGCGATCGGAACTGGCGCAGCAGAAGCAGAAGGAATGGTAGATGAAATAGCAGACGCAGCAAATATTAAATCCAATAAAAAATGCGTCTTTCCTCTGTTACGCTCTTTCGACTTTGTGAATTGGGATTTTGTTGGTAACGCACTATTGCGGCCAGACCCCGCCCTTGGTGATAATTTTTGGGCACCGGAAGTTGCTTACTATGATGGAAAGTTTTATCTCTACTACTCTGTAGGACACGAGGACAAGAATCATCAGTTACGTGTGGCTACAAGCGATACGCCGTTAGGCCCTTATCAAGATGTTGGCGAACCACTTGTAGATCCAAATTCCTGTGCTTTTGCGATCGATCCCCACCCATTTTGTGATGATGATGGACAGTGGTATTTGTTTTACGCCGTTGACTTTCTCGATACATCCGATGGAGTCCGTGCTGGCACCGCATTAGTTGTAGACAAACTCAAAACCATGACTAAGCTTGCTGGTGAGGGAAAAGTCGTTTTGCGTGCGCGGTCTGATTGGCAAAGGTTTTTAGCCAACCGTTTGATGTATGGTGAAATCTATGATTGGCATACTTTAGAAGGCCCCTGTGTTCGCAAGCATGAAGGTAAATATTACTGCTTTTATAGTGGTGGACGCTGGGAAACTGAGAACTACGGTGTGGATTATGGCGTTGCTGACAATGTGATGGGGCCTTACTCCGATGCAGGTAACGAAAACGGCCCGCGGGTGCTAAAGTCTGTTCCGAATTTTGTTAGAGGACCGGGACATAATTCTATTGTTCTTGGGCCTGATGGTCACACTGAGTATCTTGTCTACCATGCTTGGACGCAAAACATGGATATGCGCCAAATTTGCTTAGATATACTGATTTGGACGCCAGAAGGGCCTGTTTGTAAAGGCCCTACCTGGACGCCGCAGACCATCACCAACGATTGAATTTAAAGATTTTGCGATGCATTAACACCGCTGACTTTAGCTGGTATGACAATACTATAGTAGCCAGCAGCGATCGCTGCTAATGCATTAAGCAAAACATTGGCGCCAAACAATGGCATTAAGCCGAAAAATGTCTTACCCAATGGCAACAATCCGATAATGGCTAACAATGCATAAGCAATTGTAAAACCACGATTGAATAAGCGTGCAGTACTAGTATTGTTGTAAGAAGTAATTCCTAACAATCCTACGGCGCAGCGTACAAGGTTATGCAAAAAGTTGGTGGGAATTGCACCAAAGATATAACCAAACCCCGCAGAATAAGCGCCAGCAGCTTCATCCAGTGGAACAAAAGATTGGTTCGATCCTGGTAATGAAACCAAAGCTGGTACAAATCCTGCTAAACCTAAAAGTAAATAAATAATTCCAATCGCTAGAGCGATGTAACGCTCTATCATTTTTGCCTGGTTGATGTTTTCCATTTTTTTCTTCTGTGAAGTGTCCTGTCAAGTGTGAGAGATTTATAGCCATAGCCACATAGGCTAGTAAGCTGTTAAGCACCTAATTTGCACATTTAGACAGCAGGGGAGCAGAGGGGCTTCAAGGGCAGGGGAGAAGGATTGTCATTGAAATCTATTTTGTAATAGATAACAAATAGATTGCTTCTAGCTATTTAACTTTCTAAGTCCGATATTTATAATTTAACTTTGAATTTAATATTTTTCACTCTACCAAAAGTAATGAATACGTTTTCTAACAAGGCTTATGATTTATTAAAAACTATTATTAATAGCTTTGAACATTAAAAAACTTTCCTGTTTAATTGGTTGTACTTTTGCCATCTATTCTTGCTTGAAAAATTTATAAAAATGACATTTTTTGTTGTCAATTTAGCACTTCAGCGGAAAAAATATTTAACTGCGAATAGATATCTACCTCAGATAGCCAAATCATAGTCTCATAACCAACTCGACCCATTTCCGGCTTTAAACCCATAGGCATCTCTAGCAAATAAACCCAGCTACCTGACTGAGGTCGGTAATTTTTGATGACGCCTTCTCCGCCGAGAAATGCTACCTTTTGACCGCTACGAAACTTAGGTATTGATAAAACACTTGGATTCATAATTCCTAGTTAATTCGACTAATAGCTAATGTTGTAGCTAATAAAAAAATTGCGTTTCTCTGTCACAGGTTTTAATGTATTCTCTGTCAAGAGTTTTAGGATTAACTTTGATTTTTTACACCTTAAGTTATAATCTCAAGAAAAATTAAAATATTTCACACTAAAAAACTTCAAATCTAGACAGTTTACTGCTTAATTTCTTAATCTTGATTCTCACTACAAAGTAAAATTCTGGCTTTTCAATGTCAATGTCTAGACTTACTGCACTGCTTATTTTATTTGAGAAGTAGTCTGAAAAAAGCGATCGCTTCTTGGAGTAGCATTATTAGAAGCGATCGCATGGGGTTTATTAATGCGATAGAAGTATTTTATGCACCTTCAAAAGGTTTTTAACCTACCTAAGGCATATCATTTTGCACCAAACCAACAATCAAGGAAATTAGTTTATTTACTATGGTTTGTCAAATAATGATTACAGCATTATGTATTTTAAATAACAAATTAACTGAATTTTTGCCGCAAAACTGGTTTAACGCTTAAAAAGGTAAAAATTACATATATCTTTAGGCTGAAAAATACAGTAATGATGAAATTGGATTTATTGAATTGAATTTAATACTGATATTAATTATTTTAATTTTTTATGTACGAAAACAAACAGACAAAAACAACTATATATGAATTTGTAGTGAAATCCCATCAAAAAAGATACATTACTTAACATTTTATTTTTGATTTGATTTAGATATTGGCAAAAATATAGTACTCAAGACTTAATCAAGCAAGTGATTTTATATTTATTTCGATAGATGAGAAAGTCACAATTAAAACAGTATTTTCTTAATTAATGCAACAAACAAAAATATTGATTATACGATTCGATATATACATGCGCCAAAATGTGTTGCAAACTTTCATCTGAAAGTTAGTTTGACGCAGGCTTACACAAAAAGGTGTTAGCCATTGGCTAGTCAGAATTAAGAATCTAAATAAAGAGTGTATATATGGCAAGTGAAAAAGCGAAAGTCAAAAACAACGGCACCAGCAATATTATTTCGCCAAAGCAGCGTAAAACAAAGCGATCGCAGCTAGACGAAATGCAATCATCAAGTGGATCGCTGCTGAATTTAACTTCGTCTCATAAAAAAGTTCAATCAACAGAAACCTTTAAAGATACGCCTGATATAGTTTGTTTATCTCACTTGCGTTGGAATTTCGTTTATCAAAGACCACAACATCTACTTAGTCGTTGCGCTCAAGGAAAGCGAGTCTTTTTTATTGAGGAGCCAATTTTTTCAGAAGAACCTTTGAAAAGATTGGACATCAGCGAAGATTCTAGTGGAGTAGTTGTGGTTGTGCCACACCTACCGCAAGGTCTAGGTGAAGATGCAATTAACGAAGATTTGCAACTACTAATTAATAATTTATTTGCAGAGCATAACATAAACAAATACATTTGTTGGTATTACACACCAATGGCGATCGCTTTTACCCGCCACTTGCAACCCCAAGCTGTGGTGTACGATTGCATGGATGAGTTGTCTGCATTCAAAGGAGCATCCCCCACTTTAAAAAATTACGAAGCCGAACTATTCCGGCGTGCAGACTTAGTATTTACAGGAGGGCAAAGCCTTTACGAGAGTAAAGTTAACCAACACCCCAACGTTTATGCCTTCCCCAGCAGTGTAGATGTCCCCCACTTTGGCCAAGCCAGACATCTTCAAGAACCAGCAGATCAAGCTGATATTCCCCATCCTCGCCTCGGATTCTTTGGGGTAATTGATGAACGCATGGATATCGAACTGCTTGCTGGTATTGCCGAAGCACGTCCCGACTGGCATTTAGTAATTATTGGGCCAGTTGTCAAAATCGATCCGGCAGCTTTACCACAGCATGAAAATATCCATTATCTCGGTGGCAGAGATTATAAACAGCTACCTGCATATTTAGCCGGGTGGGACTTAGCAATGTTGCCGTTTGCGCGTAATGAGTCAACACGCTTTATTAGCCCTACCAAAACTCCAGAGTATCTTGCCGCAGGAAGACCCGTAGTATCTACTTCAATTCGCGATGTGGTGCGTCCTTACGGAGAGTCCAAGCTGGTGCGAATTGCAGACACAGTTTCTGAATTTGTTGTCGCTGCCGAACAGGCAATGCAAGAAGACACCCCAGCTTCCGAATGGCTGAGTCGAGTAGATGCCTTTTTAGAAAAAATTTCTTGGGATCGTACTTGGGCATCAATGATGAAGTTGATTGACTCCGCCATTGCAGCCCGCGATAGTGAAGACAAAGCTCATTCCAAAGGTGCGGTAGGTAAGCAAGCACCAAATATAATTACTAGAGATTATGTCTTCGATTATTTAGTGGTCGGTGCAGGTTTTTCTGGTAGCGTCATTGCCGAACGTTTGGCAACTCAGTCTGGTAAGAAAGTGCTGATTGTAGACAAACGCAACCATATCGGCGGCAATGCCTACGACCATTATGACGAACATGGCATTCTCGTTCATAGATACGGCCCCCACATCTTTCACACCAACTCCCGCGAAGTCTTTGAATACCTCTCACGTTTTACTAAGTGGCGGTCTTACGAACATCGCGTCCTTGCAAGTGTAGACGGGCAACTTGTTCCTATTCCTATCAACCTTGACACCATTAACAAGCTGTATGGCATGAATCTCAATTCATTTGAGGTAGAGGAGTTTTACAAATCCCTTGCCGAACCAGTAGAAAACATCCGCACTAGTGAGGATGTGGTAATAAGTAAAGTTGGTCGAGTACTGTATGAAAAATTTTTCCGAGGTTACACGCGCAAGCAATGGGGACTTGACCCATCGGAACTTGATAGATCGGTAATTGCCAGAATACCTACTCGCACCAATCGCGACGATCGCTATTTTACCGATACTTACCAGGCAATGCCACTCCACGGCTTTACCCGGATGTTCGAGAATATGCTTAATCATCCGAACATCAAGGTAATGCTCAATACCGATTATCAGGAAATTCAAAAAGCCATACCTTGCCGCGAGATGGTTTATACCGGGCCTGTTGACGAATTCTTTGATTATCGTTACGGGAAACTACCATATCGTTCCCTCGATTTCAAACATGAGACACACAACACCAGGGTGTTTCAACCAGCGCCAGTAATCAATTATCCCAACGAACATCTTTATACTCGCGTGACAGAGTTTAAATACTTAACTGGTCAGGAACACTCTAAAACAAGTATTGTTTATGAGTTTCCCAAAGCCGAGGGAGATCCTTATTATCCCGTACCGCGTCCTGAAAATAACGAAATGTACAAGCAGTATAAGGCATTATCTGATACAACACCAGGAGTATATTTTGTGGGACGACTAGCAACCTACAAGTACTACAACATGGATCAATGTGTTGCTCAAGCTCTGTCTGTGTACAAACAAATTGGGGTTAAGGTTTAAAGAGAAGAATTCAGAATTCAGTAGTGGCGTGGCAAGGCTAAAATGGTGCAATAAATTTTATTGTGGGGCGGGTATCTTACCCGCCACGGACGGGCGAGACGCCCATCCCACAAGAGTCAAGCTAATGCACTATTTTAAGCTTGCCACCCTAGTAGGGTGCGTTAGGATATGAGTCATAACGCACCGAAAATCTGGGATGGTGCGTTAGCCTTCGGCGTAACACACCCTACAAAACTCTACCTTTCTTGATAAACAAAATATCAGCTTGAGTTGTAAATTATGACTTCTGCTTTCAACTCGATGCTCAACACTCCTGAATCAAAACTTCCTTTAGAAGTGTGGGCTGGTGTAGAGTGTACGGTTAATCGTGTGGGCAAAGACTATTTTGACCAGTTAGAACGCAACGGTCATGCAAGTCGCTTGGATGACCTAGATCTATTCGCACAACTCGGCATACACGCTATCCGTTATCCAGTGCTGTGGGAACGGACAGCGCCGGACGGTTTGGAGAATGCTGATTGGTCGTGGGTAGATGAACGGCTGGAACGCTTGCGCGAACTTGGTATTCGTCCGATTGTGGGATTAGTGCATCACGGCAGCGGGCCGCGCGATACTAGCTTGGTAGACCCAGAATTTCCTGAGAAACTAGCGGTGTTTGCTGGTGCGGTTGCAAAACGATATCCTTGGATAACACACTACACGCCGATAAACGAGCCACTAACTACAGCGCGATTCAGTGGTATGTACGGTCACTGGTATCCTCACGGACGGGACGAATTGACTTTCGGTCGTGCTTTGTTAGGAGAGTGTAAAGCGATCGCTCTTTCGATGCAAGCAATCCGCCAAGTCAACCCCAACGCTTTGCTGGTACAAACAGAGGATTTAGCCAAGATTTACAGTACGCCAAAACTAGCTTATCAAGCAGAATTTGAAAACGAGCGCCGCTGGTTGAGTTTTGATTTATTATGCGGTCGAATCAATGCAACTCATTTCATTAGGGATTACTTGCTAAGTAGGTGTGGCATTAGCGAGAGCGAACTTGAATTCTTTTTACAAAATCCTTGTCCGCCTGACATTATCGGTATCAACCATTATCTGACGAGCGATCGCTTTTTAGATGAAAACCTAGAAAACTATCCCGCTTGGACGCATGGTGGTAATGGTCGGGACAAATATGCAGACGTAGAAGCAGTACGAGTTTGCGCTGAGGGTTTGGCAGGGCCGCGGGCATTGCTCAAAGAGACATGGGAACGCTATAAACTGCCCATTGCCGTCACTGAAGTTCATTTGAGCTGCACCCGTGAAGAGCAACTACGCTGGCTCAATGAAGTGTGGAATGCAGCCCAAGAATTACGAGACGAGGGTGCAGACATTCGTGCTGTAACTGCTTGGTCACTTTTGGGCAGCTACGATTGGAATAGTTTAGTCACTCGCTGGGCAGGATATTACGAGCCAGGCGTATTTGATTTACGCTCTCCACGTCCGAGACAAACAGCGATCGCCAAGATGGTGCGAGATTTAGCCATTGGGCATAAACCCAATCATCCACTACTTGACATACCAGGATGGTGGCATCGGCAAGAGCGCCTATTATACCCAGCCGTCAGTTGTCCTAGAAATAATTCTAAAATCTCGGAAACTGACAAGTCAGCCAATAATCCAAAATCCAAAACTTGTACTGAGCGAAGTCGAAGTATCCAAAATCCAAAATTGGTACGTCCCTTGGCAATTGTTGGAGCCACAGGAACTTTAGGCAGGGCTTTTGCTCGGTTGTGTGAAGTGCGAGGAATTCCATATCGCTTGCTGTCACGGCAAGATATGGACATTGCCGATTCTGCTTCTGTCAATAAAGTACTTGCCGAGTTGCAACCGTGGGCAGTTGTGAACGCAGCAGGATACGTGCGGGTGGACGATGCAGAACGCGAACCCGATATTTGCTTAAAGGCGAACGCTGAAGGGCCAGCGATTTTGGCTACTGCTTGCGCTCAACATAACGTCGGACTGCTAACTTTTTCTTCAGATTTGGTATTCGATGGTGCTGAATCTAATCCTTATGTCGAAACTGACACCGTTGCGCCCCTCAACGTATATGGATGTAGCAAAGTTTTGGCCGAAAAACTGGTATTGCGGGCTAATCCTGCATCGCTAGTGATTCGCACTAGCGCATTTTTCGGGCCGTGGGATGACTATAACTTTGTCACCATCGCCCTACGCGAGCTGAGTGCTGGAAATAGTTTTGTTGCGGCCGAAGATGCGATCGTTTCGCCTACTTATGTACCCGATCTTGTCCATGCCAGCCTTGATTTGTTGATTGATGGCGAGAACGGTTTGTGGCATTTGGCTAACAAAAGTGCTGTTGCTTGGGCTGACTTAGCGCGATTGGCAGCGAAAAAAGCAGGTGTGAGTGTGAGAAGTTTGGTTTCTGTACCTACGCAAGAACTTGGCTGGATTGCTACCCGCCCAGCTTACAGCGTTCTCGGTAGCGATCGCGGTGAATTAATGCCACATCTTGACAGTGCGATTTCTCGCTACTTGAAAGAGAGAAATTAGTATAGCCAGAGGCAGGAGGCAGGAGGCAGAAGGCAGGAGGTAAAACTATTACTATTCCTCGCATTCACGCCTAGTAGTTCGCCAAGGAAACTTTGCAGAAGGGCAGAGGGGAAAGAACTTGTACTTGAACCCTCCCCTGCTCCCCTGCTCCTCTGCTCCCCTGCCGACCCCCACCCAACAATTTTGGGTTGGCGAACTACTAGCTTCCTAATTTCCCCCCAATCTCCAATCCCTAGTCCCCTATTATGTCAACCATTTTAGTAACGGGAGGAGCCGGATACATTGGCTCTCATGCTGTATTAGCTCTGAAAAACGCAGGTTATGAGGTAATTGTTTTAGATAATCTGTCGAACGGACATCGAGAACTTGTAGAAGAAGTTTTGCAGGTAAAATTGATTATTGGAGATATGAGCGATCGCTCTCTTCTCGATGACATCTTTTCAACTCACAATATAACTGCGGTTATGCATTTTGCTGCTTATATTGCAGTGGGTGAATCTGTTACTGACCCAGCTAAATATTACCAAAATAATGTTGCAGGTACTCTGACACTTTTACAAGCGATGCTTGCAGCTTCAGTTAACAAATTTATCTTTTCTTCTACTTGCGCTCTTTATGGTGTACCAAAGTTTGTTCCTCTTACCGAAGAACATCCACAAGATCCCATTAGTCCCTATGCTACTAGCAAGTGGATGGTAGAAAGAATTCTATCTGATTTTGATACAGCTTATAATTTAAAATCTGTACGTTTTCGTTACTTTAATGCCGCCGGTGCTGACCCCAATGGATTGCTTGGTGAAGACCACGAACCTGAAACTCATCTCATACCATTAGTATTGTTAGCTGCTTTGGGTAAGCGGGAGTCCATTTTGATTTTTGGCACTGATTACCCTACACGAGATGGTACTTGTATCCGAGATTATATTCACGTTACTGACTTGGCACAAGCCCATATTTTAGGTTTGGAATATCTATTAAAAGGTGGAGAAAGCGAAGTATTTAATCTCGGAAATGGCAGCGGTTTTTCAGTCAGAGAAGTAATAGAAACTGCTAAACAAGTAACAGGCAAAAAAATCAAAATAGAAGAACGCGATCGCCGCCCAGGTGACCCCCCTATTTTAGTAGGCAGCAGCGACAAAGCAACTAAAGTTTTGCGTTGGCATCCACAATATGCCGACCTGAAAGAAATTATCGCCCATGCTTGGCAGTGGCATCAACAAAGACATAACTAGTAGTTCGCCAAACGCAAGCGGGGTAAAGGGTAAGGGGAAAAGCGAAAAGGTTTTAATTCCTTCCCTTTTCCCCCTTTCTTGGTAACAATTCTAAATAACTAAATTTAGAACTCCGACTTATTGAAGAAATCGGAGTTCTGGATTTTAGAAAAATAATTGTATATACAAAAATTTGGAAAATTAAAACAAGCATTATATAAAAACTAAGTTGCTTATTTCGCTTGGTAGATTAAATAAAAATTAAACATAGGAGAATATAAAGTACAGAATTACAGTTAAACTTTGAATTATTAGTTCTATGCAAAATATTTATGGCAACATTCAAGGCATAAAGGCTAGCCAAATCAAACAATTACAACGGCTTTACCAGGAACGGCAACCAGGAGATAGATTAATTACGCCGGAATTTGCCCAAGCTTTAGGCAAGATTAGTACAGACATCCATCACCCAATTTGTTGTTATATCAATCGGCGTGGGGAAGTTATCCGAATTGCTGTAGGAACACCAAACCAAACTCAAATTCCACCTGAAGAATTACCCCGCCGTAGTGCAGAACGTTTGAGCGGCATTCGTTGTGTTGCTACTCAATTTAGATCGGAGTCACCTGATGAAGCAGCGTTGATTGCAATGGCACGTCAGCGGTTAGATGCTCTTGTAATGTTAAGTGTAATTAATAGCGAAGTAAAAGAAGCTTTTCTAACTTATCTTTTCCCCGACCCAGAAAGTCCTTGGGTAGTTTCGCCTCCTTTAAGTTTGGATGACCTAACCGAACAAGAATTTGATGAGTTAGTAATAGAATGGGAAGAACAAATTGTTGATGCGGGAGATGGAATATCTCTATTTCAAGAATTTGTTTCTGAACAAGACAGAGTGCTATTGGTAGGAGTGCAAACAGAAGACGTATCCATTCAACGATTTGAAGATGGACTTGCAGAATTGGTGCGTTTAGTCGAAAGTGCTGGAGGAATTGTACTCGATACGATGCGGCAAAAGCGGGAGCGCCCCCATCCCCAAACAGTCGTCGGTAAGGGAAAAGTTGAAGAAATCGCTCTTTTGGCTCAAAAACTCAGAGCTAATCTGATTGTTTTTGACCGAGATATTTCCGCATCCCAAGCCCGCAATTTAGAACAGGAGATTGGCATCCGAGTTGTAGACCGCACAGAGGTAATTCTGGATATTTTTGCCCAACGCGCTCGGACTCAAGAAGGTAAATTACAAGTCGAACTGGCACAACTCGAATATATGCTACCTCGCCTACGCGGTCGGGGTCATGAAATGTCTAGATTAGGTGCGGGGATTGGTACGCGAGGCCCTGGCGAAACAAAACTAGAGACGGAACGGCGGACAATTCAACGGCGAATCAATCAGTTACAGCAGGAAGTTAATCAATTACAGGCGCACCGATCGCGCATTCGGCAACAACGACAACTGCAAGAAATTCCAGTTGTGGCATTAGTTGGTTACACCAATGCTGGTAAATCCACTTTGCTAAATGTATTAACTAATGCTGAAGTTTACACCGCAGATCGACTATTTGCTACCCTCGACCCAACAACCCGCAAGGTAGTAATTACAGAACCAGAAACACAAGAACGCAGGTCGATTTTGCTCACGGATACAGTAGGGTTTATTCACGAACTCCCACCACCACTGATGGATGCGTTTCGCGCCACATTGGAGGAAGTCGTTGAGGCAGACGCAATGATTCATGTCGTGGATTTGTCCCATGCAGCTTGGGAAAGCCATATTGCCAGCGTGCTAAAAATACTCGAACAAATGCCTGAAATTCCAGAAAAAAGTTTGATTGCTTTTAACAAGGTTGACCGAGTAGATAGCGAAACCTTGGCTCAAGTTCAACAACAGTATCCCCAAGCTGTATTTATTTCTGCAACTGAGCGCTTGGGTTTAGAGACTTTAAAGTTGCGATCGCTGCAACTAATTGACGAAAGATTTGAGCCTGTTGCAGTTCCACAAAATTCATACTAACTAAAGGAAATTTTATGACACCAACTATCATTGTTCATGGTGGAGCAAAAACCATCACAGACGACAAAGTTGCAGCCAATAATGCAGGCTGTACAGCAGCAGTAGAAGCTGGTTGGGCTGTACTGATCGGTGGAGGTAGTGCCACAGAAGCTGTTGAAGCAGCTACCCGTGTTCTGGAAGCTGACCCGACATTTAACGCTGGTCTTGGTGCAACTCTCAACAGCGATGGAGAGGTGGAGCTAGACGCGGCAATCATGGAAGGCTCTTTAAGTTGGGGAGCAGTTGCAGCAGTTCAGGGCATACGTCACCCAATCTCGGTTGCACGAAGAATTATGGATGATAAACCCAGGCTGCTAGTAGCACGCGGCGCAGAACGCTTTGCCATAGATTACGGTGCCGAAATGTGTAAAAAAGAAGACTTAATCGCTGAGGAACAATGGCAGCAGTGGAAAGAGGATCTGGACGTTATCGATCGCCCTAACACTATAGGTTGTGTGGCTTTGGATGCTAGCGGCGTCCTAGCTGCTGCCACTTCAACTGGTGGCACTACAAAACAGCAACAAGGTCGCGTCGGTGACACTGCGCTTGTTGGCTGTGGCTTGTACGCTGACAATAAAATCGGCGGTTGCTCAACAACTGGTGATGGTGAGTCGATTATCCCGGTGGTTTTGGCTAAAACTGCGATCGATTTTTTGGCTGGAGATAGACATCCAGATGAAGCAGCACAGATGGCAATTGACGCTCTGATATCTAAGGTTAAAGGTGAAGCTGGGTGCATCCTCATAGACCGTCAAGGACGGATTGGCTGGGCGTATAACTCATCACACATGGCAGTTGCTTATATGACGGCAGTACAAGACAAAGTAGCTGCTTTTACTCAAAAATAACCTCTGCTAATTTGTAATACTCGCCTCTAGGGAGAAGCAAGCTAAGTAATTCAGAAAGTAACATCTCATTTGGGTTTTCAAGTTTAAATGTGTAGCTTTATTTTTTCAAATTAGCGTTACTCAGAAAACCAGGAGACTTGTTTACTACTAATAACCGCATCCATAGGAGGATGCGGTTTCTCGGAGGGTTAAATGGATTTAAAATATAACTTTCAATACTTTCAAGGGAATTCACTTTCCGATCTGTTTGCTGAAGATATCAAAGATGCTTCTTATGGGTTTATCTTAAATTACCCTGCAACTGCGAGTTGGGCTGCTTATCCCAACCAGAAAAAATATTTTATTCAAGATGGCAGTAGTGAAGCCAGCAAAACCTCCTTTGATAAGATTTGTCAGAAGGAACCTTGGAAAAATTTGGCTGTGTTAGGCTCACGCATTCCAGGAATTGTGATTATTTCGCCGCCAAAGTCGCTAATTGGCTACTGGCAAGAGCATCTCGGTTTCAAGCACTCCAATATTGAAATGATGGATTGCTCGACTTATTTGGACGATCTCAGCCAAAGCGATGGCTTCGATAAACTCATCACTCTATTTCCCTTCGATCGCCTTAAACCGGAAAAACATGCTATTGATTCAGACACTCATTACCGCTTACTCAGCAAAGCAACTTTAGACGAATTAGGAGTGCAATGTCCAAAATACAAAACTTACAATCTGCACACCTGTAGTATCGAAGACATTGAGTTACCAGAATTTCCTTACTTGATAAAAACATCGCACGGACTCTCAGGAGAAGGCACTTATATCATCAAAAGTCCCAGCGATTTGAACTACTGCCTTGAGGAAATTAGGAAATATCTTAATATTAAATCGCTCGATACGATTATTGTCTCGGAGTTCGTTAAGAATGAGGTGCAGAATTACTGCGTACAGTTCTATGTCAACAAGGCGGGAGAGATAACCCTCATTGGTACTACCAGGCAACTCGTCACCCCAGAAGGTAATTATTTAGGGGGACTGATTGACTATCGCAACACAGACATGAGCAAGTTCTTTGAGATGATTGCCGCCATTGGTGAGTATGCTCACAAACAGGGTTATTTCGGCGTCATTGGGTTCGATGTGTTGGAAGATCGAGACGGACAGTTATATGCGATCGATGCTAATTTCCGAGTCAATGGCTCGACTCCTCTATGTTTGCAGCGTCACACCCTATTGGGACTGGGAAAAGAAGTAGCTAAATATTCCAGTGACTATCGCATGGAAGGAGCGTTGGATTCAATTTTAGTAACCTTAAAACCAGAACTAGAGCGAAAAGACTTGATTATTCTGTCAGCTTTAGAGAAAGTAAAATATGGAAAAATATACACCGAAATTTATGCGATCGCTACTGGAGAATCTCTCCAAGAAATGCAGCATATCGAGCATAAATTACACGATAAGGGATTACAATGGTCTGCTTAAAAACCATCATTGTTCGTATTTGGAATTAAAAAATTTATTTATTGCAAAACTTGGAGTTAATTGCTTAAATAATAAGCAACTAACTTCGTTTCATTTAATTGATAAAATATGACAGTAAATAACTTAAGATATCGTGATTTAAATGCATATAAATGGTGAAAAGAAAACGAATTTTATATCTATCCAACCATCTTAACAAGTCAAGATTTTAGCTAAAAATATATACTTCTTTGTATAGATGTAAATTTTTAAACAATTTTAAATAATAAAAAATATATAGTTTCAGCTTATTTAATTTTTTTTAATCAGGAGAATAAACATGAAATTTCAAATAGAATGCAATGCAGACACAATTAGCCAAATATGTTTAATTTGTCAGCAAAACTTTCAGACCAATGCAGCTAGATTAATTGTATGCAATGACCAAGGCGAAGGTTATGGAGATTTATGCTCTCAATGTATCGCTCAAGGTGGTAATTGGATTCAATATCAACTCCAAAAATTTAGCCAAAAAATACTAGCTTTAAAATAATTTGAAAAAAATTCAAGAAATAATTATATGGTAGGGGCGTACATTTGTGCGCCCTTACTAATTGTCTGTATTCCACGGGTAAATACCTAAAAATTTTCAGGATAATAATATATCCCTCTTCTGTCAGTCTCCGAAAACATTTGCCTTTTGTGAATTTTAGAGCCTTTATCTACTAAGCGATCGCTCGATTATTTCTTCATAAAAAATACAAGACCTATTTTTTTCTAATAGGAAAGCCTGTATTGACCGAATGATAAAGCTTTCAGCGATTAGCTGTCCGGAAAGTGACAGAAGAGGGATATAGCAGTAGTCACATGGGTTAGGACATAATGACAAGCTTGAATGCTAGGAATAGTAATACTTTTGCCTTCTGCCTCCTGCCTTCTGCCTCCTGCCTCCTGCCTCTTTCAATAAGCTTGTCTTACTCCTGAATTCTCCTGTATTATTCTGCTTCAATCAAATCAGTTGGCTGCTTCATCGGGAATAGGAATCGCATTAGCTGACCCAGTGGTATGGAGCGTTTTTCTCGAACAAAAACCAAGGGTATAAGTGCAGTCATCCGCAGTAAGCCTGAGAGAACAAACAGCCCCAGCAAGCCCGCAGTACCAGGGAGAGTTGCTAGAAAGCCACCGACAGTAATACCCATTGCTCCAGTGATACCAGCAATTGCACCTGCGATCGCAAAGTAAGTTGATTGATAACGTAGCGGTGCTATTCCCATCATCATATTGTTGGTACACAAATCAATTGCCGCCCACGTTCCGCCAGCTAGTACGTGCAACAAGGGTAACCAAATCCAAAAAGAAATTTCATCGCTTCTAACTCCCAGCCACAGCACAGGTGTCACCGCCACTAAAACTCCCACTAATAACAGTAATGGACGATTTCCAATCCGGTCTGCCAATTTGCCCCACAAAAGTAGCATTAGCATGTTTGCACCAGTTCCTAAACCGTGATAAATCGTTACCACGCTAATATCAATATTTAGGTTATCCAGCATATAAAGGTTAAAGAAGGGAGCGCTGACATTAACAGCAAAGCACCAGATACTTAGGTAAAGCACAAACCTCAAAAAATTACCATCTTTAAATAAGCTAAAATCTATCCCGTGGGACTGGTGCTGCGATGTGTCTGAGTGAGCAACTTTTAAAATCTGCGGGTTTATATCGCTCATCCATAACTGACAGCCCACGCTGATTAATCCTAGTATGATTCCTAGAACCAACATTACACCGTAACCTTGAAGCGTTCCACCAGGCCAAGCTGATACCGTAAAACCTAGCAACGGCACTCCAACAAGGTTAGTCAAGCCGAGAATGCTATTGCGAAAGCCGAAATATCGCCCCCGCAACCGCTGAGGTACTAACACAGCTGACCATCCAAGCCAAGGCGCACGACCAAAAGCTTCAATAATATTAGCTACTAAGAGAATTATCAATGCCAACTGTACTACTTGGCGTCCAGGGATTTGAGATGAAGTAACCAACACAATCGCTGGTACGAGAATCAACCACAGCAGCCGCGATGTGACAAAAATACATGCGAAATACCAGCGGAAGCTGGTACTCCGGTTTACCAAATACGCTCCCAGTGGTTGAAGTAGATTCACCATCTGAGGGATAGCCGCAAGCAAACCAATTTCAGCCGGCCCAGCGCCTAACTCTAGCAAGAAATTACTGAGCAACGCGCCGCCAATAATACTATAGAAAACGGCAGCAAAGACACTCTCATAAGTTAATGCCGTCAGACTTTGGCGAATTTCTAGCTTAGGAATTTTTACAGACAGTTTTGGAGTTGGGAAAAGTACCGTCTCCGTTAATGCCCTATCCTCTGAGATTTCTTGAATCGGGACAGGAGGAAGAGAACCAGCTTCTAGTGAAATTTCATCTTCTTGATGCTCAACCATATTACCTAATTAATATTAATGAGTTAATTTGTTATAGCTTCTATAGAAATCTGCTTTGCTTTCTAATTTGTCTGCCCAGACAAGCTATAAGCAGCAAGCAACAAAAAACTAGACTTTTTGAGTTATACTTGGCTTTGAAGAATCAAATATGAATCTTAATATTAGCTGTCATTAGTAAAACTTATATAATGCTTCGTTAATAAGCTCTAATGCTTACAATTGCTTATTTGTCGGCAAGACTAATCTATAGTAACTATTGGCTATAGACTGTTTTAGCAAAAAACTGCGATATAGCTACACTTATACTTCCAATCAAATAAGCCAATCAATTGACATAAACTGAATTCTATATAGGCTTTCCTAGAAGCTTTCTTCATAATAAATATTTTTAGCAATTAATTATATTCTCTTAAAAAATAATATTTACAATATCTCAAAATCATTCTTGAGAAATAATACCTTTATATAGGAATATGGCAATTTAGTTGATACTAGTACACATAGACATAAATAATTCTGCATTAATATAACCAGTAGTTAAGTAAGTCGGTGTTACAAATTTTCGTTATGACAAAGCAGAAGGCAGAAGGGAAGAGATTTTTAGGCAACTTTACTTTTATTTACATACTTTGGTTTATTTGCACCGTTCTACTTAGGCTTTGTATTGAAGTTGAACTCCTTTGACTAGACTTATTTATATAATTTGAAGAGAATTCTTAAAATGTGCTATTTGTGTATTGAACCTGCTAATCTCAGTCAGGCTCAATAACTAATCTCATACCAATTGCATAAGCCTAGAAAGAATTATTTTACTCAAAAGTTCTATCGTTAGGTATCATTTATTATTTTATTAAATGTGCAACGATCGCAATATCAGCATCAAACTTTTTTATGGCACAGACGACAATTAACGATATATCAGTAGATAGCTCATTAATCGATCCTGAAAAAGACCTGTTGGAATATGCCAACTTCGCCAAGTATCTAGCAGATAGCATTTGCAAAATGAGCTTTCCTGAAGGTTTCGTTATTGCAGTTTACGGTTCTTGGAATTCTGGCAAATCCACACTATTAAACTTTGTAGTTCACTATCTTCAGCAACAGCCAGAGGAAGAGCAACCAATCATCGTTCCTTTCAATCCCTGGTTATTGTCTGGACACGAAAATATCACAAGGCGCTTTTTTGAACAATTACAAAACGTTTTAAGCCAAGAGCTATCCGTACCAAAAGGTTTGAAAGAAAGACTAGCTGATTTTGCCGCTATTATTTCAGACATTCCTCTACCTTATGCTCAGACTGGCAAAGCATTAGCAGCATTATTGAATGAGAAGGACAAGGAAGCTGCCGAATTAAAAGAAGAAGTAGAAGATACGCTAGTACAGCAGCAGCGACGAATAGTCGTAACAATTGACGATATCGATAGGCTGGCTGGTGAAGATATTAAGCAACTATTTCGCATTTTTAAAGCAATGCGAAATTTTACTAACGTTGTCTATCTTATAGTTTTTGATAAAGAAGTTGTATTAAAAGTAATTGCGGACACAAAAGAAATATCTGGTGAAGCATATTTAGAAAAAATTATTCAAGTTAGTTTTGAGTTACCTATTCCTGATAAAATTGCACTCCGCAGGCTGCTTTTTCAAAAGTTGGATAATATATTTAGTGAGACACCAAAAGAAAAAATAAACCAAGTTCGCTGGGGCGATATTTACTTTCACGGAATAGATTATTTTATAAATAATATCCGCGATATTGTTCGTTTTGTGAATACTTTAACAGTAACGTATCCAGCAGTAAAAGATGAAGTAAATCTTGTTGATTTTATCGCAATTGAGTCTTTGCGGGTATTTTGCCCAAAAATATATAGAATAATTCATCAAAATCCTCATATTTTTGTAGGAGAGATAAATCTTTCAAACGACGAACTCAAAAATCTTATAAATACCTGGATTGCTCAACTACCAGATAAAGATAAGCAGCCCATTCAAAACCTGCTCAAGCACTTGTTTCCTAAATTAAAATATATTTTAGGTAATATTTATTTAGATAAGACACAAGAATTGGCATGGCGCGAACAGTTACGTATTTGTAGTTTAGAAAGATTTCCTGTTTACTTCCGTCTATCATTATCAGCAGGAGAATTATCGAATATTCAGAAAAAAATTATCCTTGGTTTGCTTGGAGATGCAGAAAAATTTAGAAATTATTTGATAGAACTTGCTAAACAAAAGCTTCCAGGCGGCACAACACAAGCTAGAGTATTTTTAGAACAGCTAGAAAATTTTAGTCAAGAGGAAATTTCTGTAGATTACATTCCATTGCTCGTGGAAGCTTTATTTGATGTTAGCGACGAATTATTATCTCAAAATGATGAATCGAATGGCGTTCTTGATTTTGGCAATGAAGCGATCGCTAGCCGTTGTATCTCACAACTCTTGTGTCGTATTGATGAGCGATCGCGCTTTGAGTTGCTAAAGAAAGCAATTACTCAAAATAAAGCATTAGCTGTAATTAATCATCAAATTGAAACACTAAAAGAGCAACAAAGTCAATATAGCGCAGATAAATATAACGATGAAGAAGAATGGCTTTTGAACGTACAGCACCTCAAAGAGCTACAAGAAATGGCTACCATGATACGGGTAAAAAGTGATACACAACATGAATAATATAAAATCTACAATTCTCTATAGTATTTCTCGGTTAGCTACAATACACTAACAAAAATAAATGAAAAATCTATTTACTTATTAGCGACAAAAATACTACTACTAGATATATAAATATTCTATAACCCACGAAAGATTTAGATATCTTCAGCACTTTTTAATATCAGGGAATATACTTTACTCTCCACGTTGAAGTCATGGAATCGTATGACGTTGTAATTATTGGTGCTGGCCATAATGGCTTAGTTTGTGCAGGTTACCTACTGAAAGCTGGTTACAGCGTCCTGTTATTAGAAGGGCGATCGCTCCCCGGTGGCGGTTGTACAACTGAAGAACTGATGCCAAATGAAGCGCCTGGTTTTAAATTTAATCCTTGCGCGATTAACCATCTGTTTATTTTTTTAGGGCCAGTCATCCAAGAATTGGAACTGCATAAATACGGCTTGGAATATCTTACCTGCGATCCAGTTGCCTTTTGTCCCCATCCTGATGGCAAATATTTCTTAGCCCATCAATCGGTAGAAAAAACTTGTGCGGAAATTGCCCGTTACAGTCAGCGTGATGCTGAAAAATACGCTGAGTATGCCGATTTTTGGCAGCGCTTTATTAAATCGGTGACTCCTTTTTTCAATGCACCACCCAAATCAATTGTTGATATTGCCGGTAATTACAATCTCAATAGCCTGCAAGACTTATTTTCAATTGTTGGAGGCTCTAATACAACCCTCGATCTACTTCGTACCTTACTCAGCAGTGCCACAGATAATATTAACGAGTATTTCGATTCTGAGTTTGTCAAAGCACCTCTGGCTCGACTCTCAGCAGAACTGAGTTCGCCTCCCTCACAAAAAGCCATGTCCTTTGGGGCGATGATGATGATGTTGCGTCATAATCCCGGTATGGCAAGACCGCGTGGTGGTAGTGGCGGACTTGTGGAAGCTTTGGTGAAAATGGTAAAAGCTCAAGGTGGTACGATCCTCACCGACCAAAAGGTAGAAAAAGTCTTGGTAGATGATGGTAAAGCTGTTGGCGTGCGGGTTGCTGGTGGTAAAGAATATCGTGCCAACAAAGGCGTAATTTCAAGTATTGATGCCAAGCGCTTATTCCTGCAATTAATGGATGAAAGCGATGTAGATAGTGCTGATGAAAAGTTGCGCGAAAGATTAGATCGCCGCATCGTCAATAACAATGAAACCATCCTCAAAATCGATTGTGCTTTATCTGAACCGTTGCGCTTTGTCCACCACAATCACCAAGATATTTATCTCAAGGGTTCTATTATGATTGCCGATTCTGTCAATCATGTAGAACAAGCTCACAGTCTGATTACTCTCGGCAAAATTCCTGATGAAGACCCATCGATGTATTTGGTGATGCCTACCGGACTCGATCCATCAATGGCACCGGAAGGTAAGCACACATTATGGATAGAGTTTTTCGCACCCTATCAAATTGCTGGTGCAGAGGGTACGGGTTTAAAAGGTACCGGTTGGACAGATGAACTGAAAAACAAAGTTGCAGACAAGGTGATTAATAAACTTGCTCAATATTCGCCCAATCTGGAACATTCAATCATCGCCCGTCATGTAGAAAGTCCGGCTGAGTTGGGAGAACGCTTAGGAAGTTACAAAGGTAATTATTACCATATCGACATGACTTTAGAGCAAATGCTTTGCTTCCGTCCGTTGCCCGAATTAGCTAACTACAAAACACCGATTGATAACTTGTATCTTACTGGTGCCGGAACTCATCCGGGTGGTTCTATTTCCGGTTTACCGGGACGCAACTGTGCGCGTATGTTTTTACATCATGAGGAACCCATCGCCCAGAAACTCAAGGAAGCAGGAGGTTCAATTAAATCTGCTTTTACATCTGTCTTGAGAAGTGAATCAGATTAATAAGTTTCCATGAAGATCCGCTCTACCCCACCCCGGTTTTGTCTAAAGCCAAAACCGCC
>JAVRBO020000052.1:0-17517 GCA_034531195.2 Nostoc sp. ChiSLP01 | reverse complement strand
GATTTTTAGCGATCGCACTCTTTTTTGGGTCGTCTAACAAAATCGCATTGCTCCCGCTAGAACAGAGGGGTTGGTGATGAGCGAGGCGGCGCTCCTACGCTGGAAATCCCAGATTTTTGATTATCAGCAACAGGTGAGACAAACCAAGCCAGTGCAGCAGGTGACGCTGTTTGACTTAGCCCCTAAGCACTGCGACCCAGACCGGATCGATCCGTTGCAGTTGGAACTGCGTAGGCGTAGCCCGCCGTAGGCATCGCTCTCTTTCTGGAGGATGCCAGTAGACAGCCCCGGCGATGCGTGTCTCTATTTCATCATTGATTCGGCTGCTTCTCTTGTGCTGTATGTGGGTCAGACATGCAGAAGTAATAAGCGCTGGAAAGGGATTCACGGCTGCAAAGACTATATCGCTAGCTACCAAGACCTGCACTACAAATATAGTTTGCAGACAGCCACCAATATTGCTTTTTGGTGGGATGCAGCCACTGACCGACGCTCACGGCAGGAGTTAGAGTTGAGCCTGATTCAAAAGTGGCGATCGCCGTTCAATAAGGAGAATTGGGAGCGCTGGGGGCAACCGTTTGGGTAGGGTAATAGTGCTAAAACGGTCTGGTATTGAAATTAATTCCTTGCCGACCACTTTTCAAGCGCTAAATCAACCAGTGATTCTAAGGAATCAGGATTTGAAATTAACTCCTTATAAGTGTTAATTCCTACAGAAGAAAATGATTTATAAGAAAGGCTCCAATACAAATTTCTAGGTCTTTGTTCTCGTGGCATAGCATCCCATTCAGATTGCAGCCTCATCCGACCGAAACCTTCTGGAATATGACCAGCATAGGTTACAACAGCACCATCCATCCACAGTCTCATTCTGCCAACTACTTGTCTTTTTTGTGTAAATAATAATGAGCTAGGAGTAGGGAGCCACAGAAAAATAACTGGTTTGTTAGTCTTTCTTTGAAAACATAACTCAGCTAGTGGTTTAGTTTTACCTCTACCATATCTAATAGTATTTCTACCTTCAATTTCTTCTTGAATTCGCCCATCAAAATTAAGAATTTTTTCTCGAAGTTTAAGAATTGCTTGCTGTTCTTCTTTAGTACAAGCACCAAGCCAATCTAAAAGTAATTGCGGTGGTTCTGAAATATTGCTTGATACAGTGCTAATGTCAAGTTCCTGATATGGAATCGGAATTGACCAAGTTTGATTAATATCAGTATCTTGCAGTTTTAAGTGAAAGTCTTGATTAATATGGGTAACAGTAAAGAGCAAAAAATCGACTATCAACTTTGTGTGTTTGCGGTCAATTAGATTATGTCTGTGAAATGAGGGTGCGATCGCAACTAACCGGACAGGCTGGCTGTAATCAATTTGTTCTGGAAATGGTTTCTCGTCTAATAAATTGTCATAATACCGAGTTAATTGTTGAACAATATATCTATCTTCAGCATTTTTGAGTTCTAAAATTACTAATTGTCTCGTGTCATTAAGTGCTAAGATATCGCAGATTTCACCCTTAACAGCATACTGTCGTTCTAAAGGTATTAAGCCTGATAATTGCTGTAGGTTATCCCAAACAAAATCTTCTAATGCTGCTTCTGATGCAAATTCCCAACCATAACTTGTTTTACGTAGTGCTGCACCAGCTAGCATATCTTTGTCACTGCAATATTAGTAGAGTAATGGCTATTATGGCATAATACGAACGCACCCAAAACTGCTTCATTCAGGTACATTTACAGAAGAATGAAATACGGGATGAAGTGCATGAGGCGGAAATCCTTCTCGTTTAAGTTGGTGTTCATTCATAAAGTCACTATCAAGGATTCCATATCTTTTAGTAATTTCCGCCATTTCCATTACAAATTCTCTATTGAAAACTACTCCAAAATAAGTACTGCCTTTAAACTTCTTTCCAATCCATGTAGGGTCAATCACTTCCATTGCGTTATTGACTAACCAAGCATGAGATACTGCAAAATCCAACTCATCATCAATAGCAAACCCTTCACAGTAACTTAGTTGTGCATAGTCCCATAATGCCTTGTAGCAATTCTCAAAGCATGATTTAGGTTCGCCTTTGAATGGTGATTTAACCTTTGTTACAAAAGGTTTACCATAATCCAAAACTAGTCTTTGTGTACTTTTGTATTCAAAATCAGAACGCGTGTTAAGTTTATCAATTAAGTCTGCTTGTTCTTTTAAGATTGCTAACAGTCGGTCTAAATTATGATTCATAAATATATCAATAATAATTAGTATGTGTTTATAAAATTTTCTGTATTAGCTAGATATTAAACCACCAATACTTATGAATTCCTGTCATCTTTGACCCAGCTACTGCGTGTTCATCAGCCCATGTTAGTGTACTACCATCTCCACACTCATAGCCATCTCCACCAAATTTACTTACCCCCTCTTCTACTACTTGCATCATCACTTTAATAATCATTTTCTCAGTTACAGAAATATTATAATGTTCTAATAGCAGAGCTTTGATATCTTTAGTACAAACATGGTCAAAAAATCTAGGCTTTTCTTGAATAATACTAATAATTAATTTTTTTAATTCTTCTGCTTTCACTGTCTTAAAATCCCTGTTGCTCTAATTTCTTCAACTTTTCTAACTTCCGATTTAGAAGTGCTGCATCAGTTTCAGGTTCACCATTGTCATCTGTCCAGCGTTCTTCTTCTAGCCATTCCAACAGTTCGGTTTTTGGGCGAAACGATATTATAGGGCGCTTTTGATTATACTTTTCTTGCGACTCATAAACTTTATCACGGTTAGCTTCGTTCCAAAGCTGTTGATTAGACTTACCAGAAGAATTATGTTCAGAAAACTCTGGCATTACCTCTATTTTGAGATATCCTCCTTGGCTTTTGAACTGCCAACGTTTGTTGTAACTATCAAAATGTTTTTTTGCACCTCGTTCTGTCTTCCAACGCTTGCACCAATGTAAATCTTTATTAGTCCAAGCATATTCAGTATCGCAACTAAATGTGTAGAGCCAACCTAAAGGCTTATTTTCTTTGGTATAGCAACGGTATCCGTAGTACATCAGTCCAAGTTTTTAGTATTATTGATGATAAATAGTTCTTTGTCATTTTCAATGCTGGAGTACTTGTGATCACGAAGGATGACTTTTATAGGAGATTCACTGTCTGCAAAATACTTTTTGGTTTTATCTAACAATTGTTCTAAATCATTATTTTCTAATATTTTTATACTTCTGACGAATTCCGGACGGGTTTTAAAAGTAGTTGTTGGTACTTTTAGCATCCAAACATTACTTCGAGCTTTGCTCGAATAGTCGGAATAAATCAAAATATACCCCCATTTTTCAGCCAATTCTATAACGTTATTTTTAAGCATGAGTAGTCATATCTGTATTGTTCTTTATTAAACCTTAGATGATTAACGGCATGATATTTATAGTACATATTTCACTTATATCAATCTTATTGAATCTGCACCAAACTATTCTTCATTAGACAAAGCCAATATTTCTTGCAACCCTGCAACTTGTCCTTTTTCATCAAGCCTTGCATACCAAGACTTTTTACCATGAAGTTTTAGTTGAGGGGCAAGTTCACCATTTTCTTGTTCATAGCGTTCAATCAGTTCGCAAAGATCCATTATTTCTGGTGTGGCATCTGGTATTTCATTGCTCAACAATAGTCGTTTAGCTTGAATAGCTATTGCTGTTAGTATCTCGTTTCTTTGCTTTAACCACTCTTCTTTATTCATAATTGACCTCCACTTATTACTTATTAGCTAAGTTAACTATTAGTATTGATTTTTTAGTAAACTAAAAAATTCAATTTAAATATGGCTTAAACCTCTTAGGTAAATCATCATTTGATAGCCCAGTCCAGTGTTTTACTTTTTCCCAAGCTTCAGTAAAAACTTCTTGGCATTGCTCACCATTAGTTTGTTTCCAAAAAATACATATATTTTTATTGCCAACTCTTTTGAAAGCTGTACTGGAAGGCATGGTTTGAGGTAAAGCGTAAGCTGAGATAGTTACTTTATCGCTAGATAATTTTTGTTTCTGGTCAATCGACCACTGAGGTTCTTCGCCTTTTTTCCATTGAGTTTCGCGTGGAAAAATACGCCAGTCCGTTACCTCAAGGAGAACACGATATTGTTTACCGTGTAATGTATGTTTAAAAGTATGAGCCATAGTAATTTAATTAATAGGTTCGTGTTCACTAAGATATTTCTTAATAATTTGCTCAATCTCTGCTTCCATTACATCCATGTGACCTTCAACGTCGGCATACCAACCGTACTCCCAAAGTACCTTAATCGCAGCCTGTACCGCTAATGCCGCAACTTTATTACGTCTACCTTCAGGTGATGCTAAATATGCCTTATATTCTTCTTCTTTTTGTTGCTTACGTTGTTCTGCTTTCTCTATAACAGCTTGAGCTTTTTCTACGGTGCATAAATAAGTTGGGTCGCCAAGAGCGCCAACTTATTTTCCATATTTGGTGTACCGAGTTCCCGATTTTAAAGTAACTATACCAGTTGGCGATATTTTAGAAATTTCTTCAATTATGGCTTTAGTGCCACGCTTATCATCATAGAAAAATACTCCGATTTTATCCCCTGGTTTTAGTTCCAATGTATTCATATTTTTATATTAGAAAATAAACTCAATTGAAGGCGAGATTTTTATAGCACGTTCGCCTCCTTTACTTAGACCAAATGCACCACGACCAGAAGGGCGGTAATCACCTTATTTGTAGATTACATCTTTAGCTCCTGCCATTGCTGCAATTTCTTGATTGTGATTTTTAATCAAAGTTTGCAGCCTACGAGAATCGATACCTGGAACACGAGCTAAAAATGTTTTTGTTGATTGTGAAACTCGGTTTAATACGCCCATTTCTACATAAATCTTGATGGCGGTAGCCAGCGCCTCGCGTTCAGTGTCAGTTATAGATTTTTTGGTCATGTCATTGACTGAGAATTATAATTTATAATATTTTTCCTATCTTCAAGATAATTTAATATTGAATTACAAGTATCAATCCTAGCTAACAGCAGCTTTTTATCAGTTTCTTTGGTTGCATATTCTAATTTGTTTTGGTAACTAGAAATTAGTGATTTGATATAATTTTCTGTCACTTGAATTTCAGAAATTTTGTCTTGCATATCTTAATTACTCTAGTAATAATTTTTCGTTATCTCATGACATCAAACTTAATTGCAACAGTGCTTCAGTCCGGGTCAGCAACCTACCAGTATGAGGCGATCGCCAACATATACCAGGAGGTTGACAGTTTTCTTGTTTCTGCCATCCAGCATCACGTAACGTTTTTTCGTTGCGATCGCACTCAATAATTCGAGCAATAATTTCTTTTGCTTCGCTAAGAGTATCTACACGCTTGATATTAGTTTTGTGATATCCATTGCGAAACGGTGCAAGCCCGCTTTTATCCTCAACCAACCAGCCTTTATTAGTGTTACTCCGTCCAGGAATACCGTTAGAGTAATACGTATTGCGAATGTAAAACCTACCATCAGGAGTAAGATATTCACCTGCCTCTATACGTTGCAACTTCATAATGGTTTTAATGGAGATAGTTAGAATATGCGATTGCTTACGGCTTACTTGTGCCTTACCTTTATATTTTACTACATAGTAAACTATGAATTACAATCTGTGCGCTTAGTTAACTGGCAACTGCAAACAGATTTTAGCTAAAGCTTCCTTTTACCTGTTGATAGACTAGTAGCTGAATGCGATCGCAGCCCTTTAATTAAGACGATTCGCAACAATTTCTATCAGTTTTGCTATTTCTTCGGGGCTGGCATCCCATTTAGGGATAATAGATATCAAGGATATACAATGGCGATTAAGCTCTGTTTTGACGTTTGCTGGAAGAGTAGCATAAGTGCATCCGTTTAATTCTCTTTTAACTTCCAGTCCACTCAAAACTAATTGATTACTGTAAAAATCGACAATTGCTTTTAACCTCTGTTTGCCATCAATAACCTCATATATATGATATGACTTTTCGTAGAGAACAATTGGCAGCACAGGAAAATTAATAATAAAAGATTCTATTAGCTTGGATTTTTTCACATCATCCCAACCTTTAGAAGATTGAGTTTCATTATCAATTACCATGTAATTAGGATTAGACCTGATATTTTCAACTAACGCTGGTAACTTTATCCTGTCAATTTCTTGAATTAATCTGTTTTGACCTAATTCATATTTGGTATTGATTTCATCGTCTGTCATCATGATGATTCTTTTCCACCCATTACTAGAACTGGCTCAATCCAAACTAGTTTTCTTTGCTGCCTGCCTTCTCCGTAAGGTTGATTACGTAAAAAGCCTCTGCGCCAATGGACGCTCTTAGTACCATGTGTACCGCTACTGCCTTCACTGCTTTGTGTCCCTTCACGCTTTAGTCTATATCCAAGTCCTAGCCAAAGTGGTTGATAAAAGTCTTGCACTTGGGCTTTGCCAAATCCTTTATTCACCCTGATTACCTCGCTTGTTGTATCTACAAGTTCAGGACGACACTCCATAATCAAAATCAATCGTAGGAAAATTGACTGTAAATATTCATTAAAATCTTTAACTACCTGCGGATTGAAATCTTGAGTATCAGTATATCTAAACTGTTTTAAGTTATCGCTAATTTTAAATCTGCGGCAAAAAGAACTAGCTTTATCAGTTGCCGCCCAATAAAGAAAGTCATTATCAGTATGCCAAAAAATCGCATCTATACTGTGTTGTTCAGGAGAAAGAATTGCACCCTTGGGTAACATAAAAAATCCTGTTTTCATTGCCCACTGCAAATTTTCAACCTCAACATCTAAATTTGATTGCATCAATGCACTTAACAAATCATTATTCACCCAGTAAGCAGGGCACTTTGCTTGTCCTACTTTGAAAAAAGTGTATAAAGTAATAATTCTTGAATCTGTTACATTGGTTTTTAGTTTCTTTTGTAGATATTCTTCATCTACAGAGAAGTAGACATCAGCAACATGACCGCAAACTTTTTCATAGCTTTCATAGCCATCTACAGGCAAAGTAGGACGGATAACAATTTTATTAAACCAACCTTTAGGTTTTTTGGTCATGCAGCACGCCTTGAAAACTCTTCACGATGCCATTGTAGAGAATCTTGCCTTGGATAATACTGCTCCTGGGCGGGTAAGATAATGCGATCGCCCCTAAATTCTCGCATCGGTCTAGCATTGGGTGAATCTTCCCGCAGGTTGTCAGCAACGATGATAGTGTAATCGTCATTGATGGTGAACCAAAAGCGGTCAAATGCCCAGTGATGATTTTTGCAAAGTGAAAGCCCGTTATTGATGCGGTCATCGTAGAACTGGGAAAATGGTTTAATGTGTGACCCATCCACAATGTTCTGGCCCAGTGAGTCGAGTATTTGTAACCCGCAGAAAGCGCAAGTGTGGTTGTAAGTTGAGACAACGATTTTACGGAACGCACCATCTCGCACAATTACAGCTTGCTCATCTTCTAATTCCTCTGCTTGGTAGACCTTGCCACCAGTGCGTTGCAATTGGTCTTGTAGTTCAGCAAAGGCGTTGACTTGCAGCAGTTGTTCAATATCCTGTGTTTTATCACTAAACCAGGAATCAATTAATACATGAGTTAAAACACTTCTAGGTTCAGAATTTTGCAGAAGCGTCCATAATTCAACATCAAGGTAAGCGTACTCTACAGTTTCCCTAATGGTGCTGGGAGTCCTGATTTTTATTTTGGCAGCAATCAATGATTCAAAACCCAGTTTCATTTGGTAATGCCAGAAACCGTCACTGGTGAGGTGGTAAAACGGCAGTCCGATATCCGGCTTGCGTACTGGCTCTAGGTGGCTCCAAAGTTTAAGAAACGTGACGATAAGTTCGGCATTGAAGGGGATTTGGTTTTTGGTTATCTGTCCCGTTGCTATCATTTCAATTACCGACAGCAGGAGTATGGGCTTATTTGGTGCGCCAGGGCTAACGTTTAAACCAATTTTGTTGGATGCGGATTTAGGAAAAAACTTCTTGACGTAGTAAGCTAAATCTTTATTCATTTGCAGCCATGCGCGAATATCGATGTACACGTAACGCATTATACTCACACGAATGCATAGGTCGAGATGACCTTAGAGAACGCCAAGGTTATTACATCTGGGCAATCAACGAAGAGGCTGCATGGCAGGAAATGGCGCGGCGGTATCCAGATGAAACTGAGGCGGGGTTTACTGTCCAGGAGTGGGAAAGTTTTGACGTTAAGGTGATAGAAATCAAACGCGATGAAAACGGGAATGTTATAGAGTAGCCTTTTTAACTCCTGTTATGTCATCGGGAAGCAAAATCATCAGTACAATTCTCAAGCATGATAATAAGGTCACAAGCTACAAAATCGCCTTACTACGTGCAATTAATGATGTCGTCCTCAGCTTCCCTGATTTGCGGAATCTAAGAGCAGACGTAGCAGTTCCTTTGCGTTTACTAGCACAGTTTTGGGTGGCTTACTACTGGCCATTTGTCAAACCCAGCGAACCTATTTTGCAAGGGCAACGAGCAATCCTAAACGGTCAATTGCGAAATGATATGTTGTTTCGCCCTCAGTTAGAGAAACTACGTTCTGAGTGGGAATCAATTGTGGGCGGAACCTCAAGCCCTAGCGATGGCTTTTTCCTCATTAACGAGCTGAGAGTTCCGCGAAAATATCAAGCCTACTCCAAACTGTTACTTCAAGCTTACCAAGCCGCCCTCACTGCCATTAGCAAGGCAATTGAAATGCCAGTTAGGTATGCTGGCCCTGGCAATTGGACAGTGTTTGCCAAACCAGTAAAGTATGCAGAACTTAGTCCTCAAGTTGTAGCAATTCCTGGTACTAAAGCAGAAGATAAATGCTTAGTTATTCAAGCCAGCCTGTGGCAAACTTTTGGGGAGATGTCATTGTGGATTGAAGCACTTTGTATTCATGAATGGTGCTTGTTTACAGAAAGAGTACAACAAGAAAATCACGCCAAAGTGCATCGAGGTTGCATTTATCAGCTGCTAACAGATAGACCAGACAACCGCAGACCTTTGAGTTGGGAACGCAACCATGTTGATTTATTGTTGATGGAAGGAACAGAGTTTGTTTGCCCGTGGACACAAAAGCAGATTTGTTATGGCATCAGGTACGATTTAGACCACCTTTTACCCGTGTCGCTCTACCCGATTAACGAACTCTGGAACCTAGTACCTGCTGACCTTAATTTCAATTCACACACCAAGCGCGATCGCCTTCCTTCCCAGGTGAAATTACAGCAGGCTCAACCTCATTTCGAGTTAGCTTATAGAAACTACATTAAATCAACTTCACTCTCGCTAGCACTTAAAGAAGATGTGGCTGTCAGATTTTCTACTGTATTTAGTGATACAGCTTCTTTCCCTGGTGTACTATCAACTGCTGTTGTTGACCTCATTAATATCTTTGCTGAGTCTCGCAACCTAGCTCGATTTTGACGGTAGCGATCGCTATTTAATTTTCTCGCCAATTGATTTTATTCAGGTTCTACCGTGGTGATATATTGCCCATACGCACGACCTTCTTCCCATTCTTTAGCATCAACTATATAATAAGTATTCTCCAGCTTGAAGACTGCCATTGCTTTCTGTTTTCTAGTTGCTACTTGGCTTGCTACATTGAAAAGTTCTATAAAATTCTCAGGTGTAATTTCAAAGTCCATTTTTACCTTGATAAACTGCAATATATTTTGTTAATTGCTTATGTTGCTAATTATATAAACTCGATTTGATTAAACACTATTCATTTGCTTAAAACATAATTTTATAAAATAGCTTTAACATGACAACAAAATTATAATAAAATTGAATTAACAATAACATATATTTTAACTCTAATGATTAATTCATTACGGCTGGTAAATTTCAAAGCCTTTGAGAATCAATTGCTTGAGTTCAAATCGCTTACCCTAATTTCCGGCTACAACAGCACTGGCAAATCCTCTGTATTGCAAGCATTATCACTACTGCGTCAATCTTACCAGCAAGGTTTACTACAAAGCACTGGTTTATTGCTCAATGGGAATTTGGTAAATATTGGTAGAGCTAGTGATGCTTTGTATGAAAATGCCAAAGAAAACTATGTAGGATTTGAGCTTATTTTAAAAAACGAAATTAAAGGAACATGGCACTTTAACTACAAATCATCAGAGAGAGAAGCTGATGTTTTAGACATTGGATTCCAATCTGTTGATGCAGATGTTTATGAGTCAAGCATCTTTAGTAAAAAATTCCATCACCTTCAATCAGAACGCGCAAAAACTGTATCAGGAATCTTAAATTACCAAAGGCGACAACTTAGACAAATTGGTGTGCTTGGCGAATATACAGCACATTTTCTTTACACTTACGGTAGTCAACCAATCCCCATCGCCCAACTAAGTCACCCGCAAGCAAAATCAATAAATTTGATAGACCAAGTTGAAGCATGGATAGGAGAAATAAGTTCTGGCCTACGCATCCAAGTTAACGCACATCTAGATATAGATTGGGTTAACTTAAAATTTAGTGACCATATTGGATACGGCATCACCTACATTTTACCAATTATCGTGTCAATCCTAGCATCGAGTCCAGGTGCATTAATTCTTATTGAACACCCAGAAACAGGACTCCATTCACAAGCACAAACAAAGCTGGGTAAGCTGTTAGCCCTGGCTGCCAACTGTGGCGTTCAAGTTGTCATAGAAACTCATAGCGACCATATTTTAAATGGAATTCGTCTTGCTGTGCATAGCAGAAAAATTGAGCCAGAAGATGTGCAATTACATTACTTTCAACGTCAAGAACAACAAGGTCAACCTTTTATTAAAGTTGTGTCACCACACATTGATAAAAACGGCAGAATTGACCGATGGCCTGATGGGTTCTTTGATGAGTGGGACAACAGTTTAACAGTTTTATTAGAACCTGCAAAATCATAACTCGCTTCTGTTGCAAGTTGCGTAGGCTAGCAAATACCGCTCTCCTCGCTCTTTTCCTCTAAGAAAAAGTTGAAGTTACGCCATCACGTTCAAATGTTCTGGCAATTTGGCATCACAAGTCTCTGTTTTGCAGCTTAAATGAGATAACAGAACAAAACCGCCACAAATCGCCAGTTGTTGACCCAAAGCTGTAGAATAACTCAGCAGCAAATTCACAGATCTCGGTCATCGCTTCTCTACGAGACGCTGCGCGAACGCCACAACTGGCTAGTAATGTACTAGAAAATACATAGTAAATGTGCGATGGCCTACCTGCCTGCCCGCTGTAGGCATCGCTCCTCTTTTCCTCTAAAAATGATGATCAATCACCCCTACTGCTATTATAGTTATCCTCTTTGAATAGGTGCGATCGCTTTACCCCACGTATTCGGTGCGCGGCTAATCTACGAGTATCCATCGTTAACACCGGATTCTGAAAACAAGCTTTTTATCGCTGACATTCCACTACCTCATGGTACGCCGTTAGCAGACCTGCGTCGAAGCTTCTGACAACTATTAAATATGATGTTAAATTCTGCTCTATTAGTCTTTTCCATGTACTGCAATCTATCTCTGAGAGATTTTGCTTCTACATGAAGTATTCGATAAAAATAATATTTCTCTTCAAAATTGAAAGCGCTTTGCAATGCGATAAAAAGTGTAATTACTAAGCCAAGTATTGCTGCAAGTCGTCCTTGATCCATTAACCCGGCAACGGTAACGCTGAAACCAAGAAAAATTCCTAAGACAACAAGAATACGATGAATCAATCTATTGTTTGAATAACACTTTCTGTAATATTCTACAAAGCCTAAAGTTTGTTTCTTGAGAGCATCATAATTCTCGTCATTTAACTGTATCTGCTCACTCATGATTGCATGAACCTTATTTATCAATTAATAAGTAAGTTTATAATTATTTGGATGCCTCAGCCAGGAAGTCACTATTCCCTAACCCGCAATGTTCAATCTCTCCCCATTGTGCAGCCGACGTGCGATCGCATTTTTAAATTTCTTCTAAGAATTAAGGGCGATGTCTACGACGGGCTGCGCCTACGCTCTTGGGTTTTCCTCGCTTGAATTGAGGGTAAACACAATCAAATTACTTTCGCTGCCACCTTCTCTAATGCTGTCTCCAAACGGCTGGTAAATTCTGAGGAGCGATCGCAAGTCAAAATCAGTTGCTCTATTGCCCGTGTCATCGCCACATACAATAGCCGTGCTTCTTCTTCAGGTGTGTTGTATTGATGAGGCATATAACCAACACCAGGAATCAATACCACTGGGAACTCTAGCCCTTTAGATGAGTGCATAGTCATAAGTTTGATGCTTTGCTCGGCTGGGTTATAGTCGCGGCTCTCACTATTGGCGTTTATCCACTCTATTGGGATTTGGGCTTGTTGGAAGTGGTTATATATGCGATCGCCTCTGTTAGGCGATGGGCTAGGCTTCGGCTGCTCTAGAAACGATCACTTACTTTCGGAGGCTTGCGGGATATCTGCTACTCATGCACCGATTTATATTAATCAGCTATATACATATCAACAATTGCCGCAAAATTTATATCTTCTAAACTAATATATTCATTCAAATAATCTGGACATTCATCAATAATTCGAGAACTATTTTGATAGTAAGGTAGCCAGAAATAGCTTTTAACTTCTAAATTTTTAATAGTATCTTTGTCGTTAATAAATTGTTGCAAAATATACTCGTATACAAACTGTTTCCTAATATCTTTTTCTTTAATACTGCGGGGATTATCATTGTCAAAAAAATATTTTTTCTCCTGGTACTTTACATCGATTATCTTTAAATAAGATACTGCATATAAAAATTCCTCAAACATTTTAATAACATCGCTTCTCTTATCACTATGCTCAGTATATTTTCTAAATAGAGAAACATTCAAAACATTATTGGTAGAGTAGGTTACATCTAAATCATTATATAAAAAAGTTTTAAATTCGCTTGCAGTACAGATACCTTTTTTTAAAGCTATATAGAAAACATGGTTAAGCTGAAACATTAACCACAGCATCTGGGAATTTAAGTCATCAGAATCTATATCCCAAAATGAATAAAAATTACTAGGTAGTTGAGAATTAACAGTTAATCTACCGTTTTGAGAGCTATAAAGTTTCTCTAGCTCTGCAAAAGTGTGGCAATCTTTACTAGATTGTCCCTCATAAGCTATCCTTAAGTAAATCTCTTTCGTAGAATTAAATGGTCTGCAATAGAAAGCAGTTTCATATCCAAAATCATTCCAAACTATACCAGAATTAATTACATCTTTTCTTAAAGAATAATTTATTGTTTTACCCTGCCTTTGTTGGTTGAACAAATTAGGAATTATAACTGCATCTGGCACTAATTGAGTATTTTGAATTCTAAAGACATTAGCTAAATTTAATACCTTTGGACTGGTGTTAGCTAATGCCGCCACATCATCAGCGAGAAATCTAGTATCCATGTATAAGATATACTCTGATGGTACTCTCTTAGCTAAGTATGTTAAGCACATCGACTCCCAAACGCTATGAAAGTTCTTGATACCCCAAATTTTTCCCTCATTCTGTTGAGATAATTCGCCATATAAAAATAATTCAATAGCATTGTGAAACTGCCAGTAATCGACATCTTTGAGAGGAGTATGCGATTCGATGATCTCCAAGGTATCTTTAAGTATATCTACAGTTATTGTGCAGTATTCTTGATGAAATAAACTGTACTCTGCACCTACGTATCTATGTTGAAAATTTTCTGCTAGTGCTTGTAATTGAGGAGTGATTTCTTCATCCAACTGCTGTTTTATTTCCCAGAGAATGTAGCAGTACATCGCCACAATATCGCTAGACTGGTACTGTACTTGCTGTCGAGGTAACGTCATGGCATCAACATATACCGCACCATTATTTAAATATACTGCTCGGTGCAAATACTGATGAATTTTGCTATAGTCAATTTTCTCAGTTCTTCCCAACCGAAATGACAAGGACAATATCTTCGGCTCGTCATAAAGGTTGAGAATAGCACTAATCGCATCTAGCTTAGAGTAAAGAATATTGCCTTCTTCATCCTCAGCATTTGGCAAGCTGACTTTTTGAACGCTGCCATCACTCTGGATTACCCCATCTCTATCAGCAGTAGCTTGTAAGTACCCCTTTTGAATACAGATATTCTTAAATTGACGCAATACCTTGTAAAGGCAGAAGAATAAATTCCGCTTGCTATTAAATGTAATGAATAAATCCGGATTAAATCCTTTCGGCAAGCAAAATCTTAGTTGTGAGCCGCGCTTGTCTATGCCAACAAAAGAGTATTTATCATTAATTATTGGTTGTAATTCATTAAAATTTAGCATTTAAACTAAAAAACTTCATAAATATCTTCTTTTACAGAAGTTACGCTTTCATGCCAATACTCTAGTAGATCAACCGTATAGCTCAAGAAATCAGCATAAGTAGCTAAATTAACATTTTCCTTGTTTAACTTCTCTTTAATAAACTTGGCCAATAAGTCTTTATTTTTGGCAAATACACTATCCCATAAATAAAACATTAGTTTATCTTTAATCGGTTCCAAAGTAATCTGTTCGCAAGTAGGTTTAATGAACCACCAACCAATTTGCTTGTCTTCTATTCTTCTAATACTTTGGTGATGGAGTTTGATAAATTCGTTTACTCCAACAATACAGCGATACCAATTTAAAGTATTCCCATTAGATAAAGATAACGTAATGTTTAATATCTCTGGCGGTATTTGGCTGTTAGTTATATGAGATGTAGAAGGAGCATCTACATACTCCCAACTCCAACGCCTTTTAAAGGCACTATCTAAATAGTATATCGATTCATCTGAAGTGTTGATAGTTGCAATAATCGATAGGTTAGGAGGAATTTTGATTTTGCTTTTTCTTAAATATTCTATTAAATAATATCCATTATCATTACCAAATGGAGATAACTTTTTTTCATTCTCTACATCTAAAAAAAATCTTTCTAATGATGAGTCGTTGACTCTGATCTGGCCGTGATTAGAAACCTCAGCACGATAACCCATTGCATTCAATAAACCCACTAATTCCATCTCAGAGATATCTACTTCATAAGTTGACCAACCATTATTCTCCCTATCTAATAGCTGAAAAATTAACCCAAAGATAGCAGATGCATTACCCCGATTTAATTCATCAATTACCAATACATAGTTTTGATTGTTATCATCAATTAGTCCGTAATATGCCATTCCCAATACCTGTAGGAAATGACCTACGTAGTATTTGTATACTATAGAGGTGCCGTTTGATAAAGGGAGTAGCTTACCCATAAAATCAGAGTAAGTATATTCTGGATGAAATACAGTTTTAACCGTATTTGGTAGTGGATCAATATTAGAAATTCCTAATTCTTTAACAATCTTGCGTATCTCATAACTCTTACCAGTACCAGGACTGCCGAAAAGTATCTTTTGGATTGGTTTGAACTGATGTTTCATAATCTCAAACAGTTTTTTGAATAATTAAACAAGCGCTCTCTAGAAAAAATTACAATATAAACTTTTACTGAAATATTAACTAGAGGTAAGGCTCAACGAACTGGCGTTATAAGTCAGAGTCATAGCCTTGCTTTGACTTATCAGCTTGGTATACTTGTTATCTGTTATGCCGAGGTCGTTCATTTGGTGGCCAATCATAGTGTGGTGATGACGATCGCAACCTTCGCTGCTTTTTGCTTTTCTTCTAAGAATGAAATGGGTAGATGCAAGAGCGGCTTTGACAGACATCACTCTTCTTTAGTCTTTCAAACCGCCATCTGGCTTTTCTAGTCTTCACTCTCCAACTTGGCAGGAGAATTTAAAGCATTCTCCATCATGTCAACAATGGAAGTTTTTGTGTCGTACAACATAACCAAATGGTCTCTTGCTCTGGTCATGGCAGTGTAGATACCTGCTTTTTCTTGAAAATTTTTGTCTGGGTTATCAGGATATTCATCAGTTTGATCCAGTCCAGCAATGATAACTGCATCAAATTCAACACCTTTTAAGGCATTCCAAGAGTCAACAATTACAAAAGGTCTATCCACCACATTCATATCTCTGTCTGTAGAACCTTTCGGGGCATGGTGTTCAATATTTAGCTTTGATAATTCTGTACTGATTACACTCTTGAGTTTCCAGTTCTGTGGATGCACTAAAACACCAATAGAAGATTCTTTATAGCTTGATAAGGCAATTTTTACCTGCTGTGCAACTACTGATGGCATTTCATAGTTAGAAATTTGTAGTAGCAAAGGTTGAACATTTGAGCTTCTTGATTTTTGGGTTCTAGGTTCAATAATACTGCCAATTCCCGGAGTATCTTTGATTGTTCCATCAGGGTTTCTTTCCCTTTTTTCAACTTTCATTTTAGCTTTAGATAAAGGTTCAACTATAAAATGCCAAGCCGACTCAAGAATCTCTGGTGAGTTTCTATAGTTAACATCAAAGATTTGGGCGCGACCTCTAATATCAATTCCCAATTTTAGCCATGACCAATCTGCTTTCCTCCTATGAGACTGACCATAAACAGATTGAGTGTTATCATAAACAAAAAACAAAGAATTAGTATCTGTATCCAATACTTCTAAAACGGCTTTAAACCACTCATCGTAAAAGTCCTGGGCTTCATCTATTAAAATAGCTTGATATTTTAATCGCGAATTTTTAGCTAAGTCTATAATTTGCACTCTTAACTCATCATTATTATCAAATTTATAATCATACTTTAAATTACGAAAAGCCCAACTGTGAAAGGTATTGCAATTGACTTTCTTGCTAATACCTTTTTCTCTTAGCTTCGATTTGAGCCATCCACTCATAAACCGATTGTAGCTCAGGATTAAAATATCATCATACTCATCAATTATTTTCTCGACTCTATTTCTTAATATTAAGGATTTTCCAGAGCCAGCAATACCTCGGACAAGAGCGTGCCCTTTGGTATTCATGTTTCTGACTTTAGTTTGTTCTTTATCTAAATCTTCTCTTAATAGCCTTTGATTAATAGTTTGTTTAAAATCAATCCATTGACCCATAACTTTTACTCCTTCGCTTTGCTGAATAAACTTGCTGTCAGTAATTTTAAAACTGGAAATTTTTAAGTGCGGGGATATGCGATCGCCCCATTACAGACATCGCTCACACCAAAACTGAGCCAAAAACTAATTCGACAAATACTTAGTCAACAAATCCTGCCCTTCGTCGCCCATCTTCTCCAACATCCCCTCTATCTTCTCCATCGCTAGCGGCGACGGTTTAGAATGCCCATTCTCCCAACGATTAATTGTAGAAAATGTTACACCGAGAGTTGCAGCGAATTGCTCTTGCGTAAGCCCGAAAGCAAGCCGCAGATCGCGAACGATCTGCCCCACCTCTGGCTGTTTCATAGCCAAGGGTTTTTTTATCCCACATTCCGCAGGTTAGTTAAGAAAGAAGATAATATTTTCGACAAGGA
>JAVRBO020000051.1:0-40431 GCA_034531195.2 Nostoc sp. ChiSLP01 | reverse complement strand
GCCTCCCCTGCCTCCCCTGCTTCCCCTGCTTGCCTAAATGTATCAATTTTAAAGTGAAATGGTATTACACTCTAGCGCCGCTGCTCGCCTGTCCCTATTTTTGTAATTGACTTCGTATATCCGCCCATTTAACTCCTGCTAGGCTGGGCAAAACAACATGAGCAGCTCCAACTCGCTCAACTGGGCCAATACCTACTGCCCACATCCCAGCAGCTAGAGCCGCCTCAACACCTGCTGCTGCATCTTCTACAACTACAGATTGCGCTGGTTCGATTCCTAGCTCCTTAGCTGCATAGAGAAACAAATCGGGTGCTGGCTTGGGTTGCTGTACGCTATAACCGTCAGCGATCGCATCTACTTTATCAGCAATACCCAATCGCTCGATGACTGTCCGCGCATTTTTGCTTGCTGAGCCAATGCCTATCTTAATTCCAGCTTGCCGCAGTTCATCCAAAAGTGCGATCGCTCCTGGTAACAAATCCTTAGAAGTCATATTTTTCAGCAATTGTACATAGTAGCGGTTCTTGCGCTCCATCATTTCCTGGATTTGTTCTTCTGAAAACCGTCTATGCCCAATAATCAGCATTAGCGAAGCACGACGGGATACACCCCGCAACGCTTCATTCGCTACCCGATTAAACGGTATACCCTCTTCATCCGCTAGCTTCTGCCAAGCTAGATAATGAAGTTCTGCTGTATCCGTCAGCACGCCATCTAAATCGAAGATGAATCCAAGGATGTTGGGAGTGTTGAGTGAAGAGTTTGGAGTTTGGAGTGAGGAGTTTGGAGTGCTGAGTGAAGAGTTATTATTCTCCTCTGCCCCCCTGCCCCTCTGCTCCCCTGCCCCCTGCCCCTCTGCCCCCCTGCCCTCCTGCTCTCCTGCCCCATGCCCCATGCCCACTTCCTGATGCAAATCAAACTCATGCCATAACCCTTGCCAGTGCAGTTTAAAGTTCAGGCGTGTCCAGTTAGGGGGCAAATGGGGGTTGGCTACGGGACGATTTTCGCCCAATCGGATGCCGCCAAAGCCAAAAATGACAGCTTGCCAAACGCCGCCAGCAGTGGCGCCGTGAATTCCGTCGGCGGTGTTTCCTCGGTTATCTTCAAGATCTACCATTGCTGCTTGCATAAACAGTTTGTAAGCTTCGGTGGATATATTCAAATCTGAGGCTAAGATGGCGTGAACTGCGGGGCCGAGGGAGGAACCATAGCTGATATCTGTACGGGGTGCGTAGTAATCCCAGTTTGTTTGCAATGCTTTTTCGCTGTAGGGAAAATCCGCCGATCCTCGCATTAAATAAAGCAGCATTAATACATCTGGTTGTTTAAGTACTTGATATTTGTTAGTTTTATCGATACCCAAGATCGCTTGCATGGAGCGATCGCGCCCTTGATAATCTGCTAAATTAATATCTTCTAATTGAAAAAATCCCTCGAACTGCTCGATTAATTCTGTTGATGGGTCGTAAAACAATAAGATGTTGGCAATGATGTCTTGCCAGTGCTTTTGCTGTTGTGAAGTGAGTTGCAGTTTCTGTTCTAATTCCTTTGCTCGTTCTGGATATTTGTGAGCTAGCCAATCATAAACTGCGATCGCTTTTTCCAGATGCCATTGCACCATCCGGTTTGTAAAAATATTGTTGTGAACAAATTCATGGTATTCATCGGTTCCGATTACTTCCCGAATTTCATATTTTTGGCGTTCGGCATTGAATTCTACACGACTACCCCAAAAGATAGCGGCATCTAAAATAATTTCTGCACCGTATTTTCGCATCCATTCGTCATCGCTGGTGGCTTGCCAGTAATTCCAAACAGCGTAAGGGATATCTGCGTTAATATGAATTTCGCGATCGCGGCACCAAATTCGCACATCTTCCCCATAAAAATCAGTCGGAAGCGACCAACGTGGTGTTACTTCATCTCCGGTAGCAGCACTTTCCCAAGAAAACATTGCTCCTTTATATCTATAATGGCTTGCTTTACGTCTAGCTCCTGATAAAGTGTGCCAGCGATAACTCAGTAAATTACGCGCGATGGTAGGTTGGGTAAACAGAAAAAACGGCAGCATAAAAATTTCTGTATCCCAAAAAATATGACCGCGATAGCCAAATCCCGAAAGAGTTTTAGCAGGAATGCTTACTTTCTCATCATCCCGCGGGCTAGCAATCAGCAGCCCAAACAAATTGTAGCGAACAGCAAAAGCCGCTGTGCTATCCCCCTCAATGGCGATATCGCTTTGTTGCCAAACCTCATCCCATGCTTGTTCGCTGGCTTTTAGGAGTTCTACATAGTCCGGCAAGTACGCGAGTTTTTCTCTAGCTGCTGCAACTGGTGTTTCAACCTCCCGCGAAGTAAAAACCGTCACGAGTTTTTCCACCGTTACAGTTTGTTGTGCTTGAGCTAAGAAAGTCATACTGAGGGTGGGATAACCAGGCGCGGTACTCACTTGCAACGATGCTTGTGCCCCTGATATCGTCATCTTAGCTGCCATACCCAATTCAATTTGGGAGTTGCGGGTGCGGCGTTGCAACCAAATTCCTTCGTCAGTCTTCCCTTGATCTAGTCCTTCCCAGTGATTAAAACCCTGATTTTCTGTATACCCATTTATGCTTCCCTGAACTTCAATTACGCCATCAAAATCTACTGGTGTTAGCTGACACCGTTGTGCTAACACATGCCGATCTGCAAAACTGACAAAGCGTTCAAAGTAAAAGTCTATGGTTTTCCCACTGGGAGAACGCCAACGCAAAGAACGGCACAGAAGCCCTTGACGCAGGTTGAGCTTTCGCTCGTACTGCAATATCTCACCTTGGTCGAGACGCAAGCGATCGCCATTGACGATCGCTACCAAGGGTAACCAGTCAGGGCAATTAACTAGCTCAGTGTACACCACCGGCACATCGTCATAGACACCGTGGATAAAAGTAGCCGGTAATGCATGGGGATAACCTTCCTCAAAACTGCCCCTTGTTCCCAGATATCCATTGCCGATGGTAAAGACAGTTTCTTTGGAGTGCAATTGGTCAGGGTCAAACTGGGTTTCGGTTAATATCCAGTCTGTGTAGATAAAATGGCGAGAATGACCTTTTGTTTCCATGTTGACTGATGACCGTTGACTGTTGACTGATGACTGTTGACTGGAGATGAGGGCGATAAATGAGTATTAAAGGTGGATGAATCCAGTTCAAAGGTGGATGAATCCGGTTCAGAGGTGGATAAATCCAGTTCAGAGGTGGATAAATCCAGTTCAGAGGTGGATGAATCCGGTTCAGAGGTGGATGAATCCGGTTCAGAGGTGGATGAATCCAGTTCAGAGGTGGATGAATCCAGTTCAGAGGTGGATGAATCCAGTTCAGAGGTGGATGAATCCAGTTCAAAGGTGGATGAATCCAGTTCAAACTTTCCTCTCCCCCTGCTCCCCCTGCTCCCCCTGCCTCCTGCCCCCTGCCTCCTGCCTCCTGCCCCCTGCCCCCTGCCTCCCCTGCCCCTCATCCACCGAAATGTTTTTCTAAAATCTTTTCTGCTCTAGGTTTATAGATCAGGTGAAATAAAGTTTCCATGTAACGATCTCTGGCTTCATTATTTTCTGGAACAACAAAGTTCCAAAAACTAAATATTTTCGTCAGCAGTAATAATTGACTAGTATGCGATCGCCAAGTGTATCTATTATGAATTCTCTGAGTCATCCATTCTGAAACCTCCTGCCAGTGTTGAGAAGAAAAGTCGCATTTTTCCAGGAAAGATAAAATTTTATTTGCTGTTGCTTCTAAATCTGTAGGATTAATATTAAATCCATCTTCTTGATTTGCAATAATTTCTAAAGAACCACCAAATTGAGTTGCAAAAGTTGGTAAGCCAGAAATCATCGCTTCTAAAATACACCTGCCAAAGGATTCAAAGCGGGCAAATTGTACATAAATTCCCTGATAATCTGCTATTACTCGATAGGCTTCGCCGAGGTCGCGGCTAGGAAGACGCATCGCCAACCAACGAATTTTGTCCTGGAGATGATATTGATTAATAATGTCGTGGAGTTTTTGGATTTCTACTGCGTCTTCTGGGTTTGTAGCTTCGTATGGATACAGTTTACTAGCTAAGAAAATCAGGTTGCAACGTTCTTGCAACGCCTGATTTTTACCGAAGCATTCAACTAAACCAGTGAGATTTTTAATATGGGTGAAAGTCGCGATCGCAAAAATTGGTCGTTTCTGCGGATTATCTAAATGACCAAATATTTGGGGATGTTCGCTACTAAACAGTAGTTCCTGGACTTGTGTCGAAAGTTGAGTATCTCGGTCTGATTTTTGACTGTAGGGAAAGAAAATGTTTTCATTTACTCCCGGCGGTACAAAGTTGAACTTAGGACTAAATAAATCAATTCCATCGACTACATGATACAGTTGTGGCATAGTAAACCACTTATATGACTCATACTGTCCGATGGTGTCTGGTGTGCCGACAATTTCTTGATAGGACGAAGTGATGATGAAGTCGGCTGCATTCATGCTAATTAAATCGGCGGTAAATTGTGCCGAGAAATGATATTTTTCTTCTAGGTCTTGCCAATATAAATTGCTAAATAGATATTTAGGTTTTTCTAGGGAATGAGCAATGTTACACTGGGTAACTTTCAAACTATGGGATAAGAGAAAAGCCACTAAATTTCCGTCGCTATAGTTACCAATAATCAGATTAGGTTTACCTTGAAATTCGGCTAACAATTCTCTTTGAGCATCAGCAGCAAATGTTTCTAAATACGGCCAAATCTCAAATTTAGAAATCCAATTATTGGTAACTTCTGGATTGAATTGGGCAAAAGGAACCCGCAATATCCAAGCGTTTTGGGTGTCTTCAACTTTCTCCAGGCGCAGGTTACAACATGTTCCTTCACAGTTGGGAATTAGCCTAGTGAGAATAATTACATGGGGTTTAATTCCTAAAAAGTCCAAGCCAGCGAGTTTGATTTCTTTACAGAGTTTGTTTTCTAAACTGCGGGCTTGTTCGAGAACATAAATAACTTGGCCAAATGTTTCATCTCTTCCCAAGACATCTTCTTGTCCAACCCAGCCGTGTATAGAAACGAGGACTACGCGAAATACGGCGGGGACACGGGCGACAAATGTTTCTAAAATGGCTGGTTCTGGAGAGTAAATCAGCCGCTCAAAAAGTTCTAAAGTTTCGCGGATTCGCGCCGCACTATTGCCCCAACCCGGTTCAAAGCCGAGTTCTTGCAGGTGAGAGTGAAATTTTTCGTAGGGTTCCTCAGGAGGTTGCTGACTGAGGAATTTGATGGCTAGCTTAATTTGTTTAGCTAGTTGTATACCTGAGGTAATGCGATCGCCAATTAGTAACTCAATTCCTTCGTAACTAATTTTGTCTAAAGCTAAATACAAAAGTTCTAGCCAATGTTGGGGGTCATTTAACAATTGGCTGCACAGATAACGGTTGAGAAAAGCTAAACCTTGACCGATATTTCTGGGGTCATCGATTCTGGGGGAACCTTCATAAAAAGGATGGAGGTCGATTTCCAGGATGCGATTTTGGTAGCGGTTCACTAAGCGATCGCTCACATTGAGTAACGCTTGGGGCGTCATCTGCTCAAAGCTAGTAAAGTCAGCTCTCAATTGCCAAACTTCTTGGTTAGCAATCCTGGGTCGAACAACAAACCAACTACACTCATTCTCCAGAATTATTTCATGGGTATAGTGTATGAGTTTCCCCACAGAAGAAGAGTGATAAAAGTACGCTGGCTTTTGGGTTTGCTGACAGTAGTCTGCAAAATTTTGTAAAATCTCATTCCTCAGGAAGTAACGCTTACCGGAGGTATTAAATACATCTATCAGCTGACGTAGAACAGTTTTTTCCTCACTGTTCAATACAGCTTGAAATAATTCATACATGACGAATTCCAGAAATTTAACTAATTCAGAACCCGATTCTTTTCTCCTCAACAACTGTAATTATTTCTGATGATTGTTCTGCGAGACGCATTCTTGCCTCTGATGATAAATAGATGCGACTACTATTGCTTCTAGCTGTGGTATGAAATGATGGAGATAGATTCAAACTTATAGAATGAAAAAATACAAGTCTTTTTTCTTAAAAAACTGCCAATTTGGCTAACTATGACGCAAATACATATTATTCTAGATGTGTATAAGTTTTCAATCAGGCATAACTATAGCAATCCTATCAAAAGCAAAAATTTGTTTTTATTGAAGAGTGAAGCCGCTTGAGCCAAACCAAATTGTTGAGTAATCGCTATCGAACGAGACTGTTTCGGTAAGTTACATCAGGGTTAACCATGAACTACCAAATTTCTTCCTCTCAAAAAAATTTTCAACAAGCCATGAGTCCAGAACAATTAGAGCAGGTGATCGCAGCAATTACTGATGGTCGATATTCCTGGGCTTGCGTGCTGATTTTACGTTTCATTGGTTACAATCCACTCCATTTTATTCCCCAAAGAACTTACAGCCGTTTAATCAAAGAAAATTACAGTCGTTCAATGGAAGAAAATACCTATCTTCCGAACTCGCCTGTATCTAACACTAGGCTAAATTCGTAATTAAGTAGAAGGTAGGAGGCAGGGGGCAGGGGTCAGGAGGCAGGAGGTAGAAGGGAAAAGCCAGTGTCGATGCGGGTTTTAAACTTTTGTGTTTTATATTTAATTATGTCTACCTACTTAAAAAAATCTCAAACAGTTGGGCTATTGATGTTGCAACCTACGCTAAACGAATCAGATAGCATTTGGGATATGCCGATTTTCTAGCTAAACTAAGCCTAAATTAATAACTTTTTGCAGTGCTTTATCAAAGCTTATGCCTTGTTTTAAGGCAATATATAGCAATACTATAGTGACTGAACGAATAGAATTATCGCAATGGATAAGAGTCGGTTTTGGTAATTCAGCAACTCTCTGAAAGATTTGGAGCGTAGCTGGGTCTTTAATGTCTTGAGCTTTGAACGGGAGGTTTAGATAGTACAATCCCAAAAACTCAGTTTTTTCCTGTTCGTCAGCCAACAAACCTATTTCATCAGGCGAACGCAAATTCAGTACAGACTTATAACCCTCATCAGCTATTTGTTTTAGCTGAACTAATGTAATTTGTCCGGCGATCGCTAACTCATCATTAATCTTCCTAACAACATTCATCGGGAGTATCCCAATTTTGACAATATGTTACCCACCCCCCCAGTTTAAAAAAACAATTTGAGGAAGTTGTGAGTAAATTGGGAATTGAGCAAACAGGGCATGGGGGAAGGGAAAGGGGAAAAGGGGGAAGGGGAAAGGGAAAAGGGAAAGATTAAATTTATCGTAACATCAAGGGTTTAAGACCCCAACCATTACACGTAGTATCAGTTGAATTGGGGTTTAAATCCCCAACTCTAACTGTCTTTAATGCGTGAAGGACTTACACAAAACACCTCTCAAACTCTCATTTCTCTGTGACGCGCCAGTTGCTTCTCTACGAGACGCTTCGCGAACAAGTCTCTTAACCCGCCCAACGCACTGGCTTCTCTGCGCCTCTGCGGTAGCCTGCGGCAAGCCGCTCCGCGTCTACGATTTTTCAGAACTTGTGGTGAAGTTTAGCAGCAAAATCTTCTTAACCCGAACTGAGGTTAATTACCAATCAGAATTCTGAATTCTGAATTCTGAATCCTCAATTTCTAAATATTTGATGTAATATTTTCAATAATTCTTTTGCTGTGTAAGGTTTCGACAAAACTGCTTGCACTTTAGCATCAGCAGCTTCTGTAAAGATTTCCATTGAGTTCAGACCGCTACAGGCAATAATTTGAACTTGCTTGTTCATTTTTTGTAAGGTGCGAATAGCGGTGATGCCATCCATTTCTGGCATCATGATATCCATTAATACAGCTTTAATTTGATGCTTGTACTGGGCATAAAGGGCGATCGCTTCAATGCCAGTACTGGCAGCAAGCATTTTGTAATTGTGATTTTCGAGGATGATTTGAGCAATCTCACGAATTTGAGGTTCGTCATCTACAACTAAAATTAACTCTCCCTGTCCTATGTGCGCTTCTGAATTTTCTACATTCAATACTTCGGTTGCTTCCACTGCTGGTAAAAAAACTTTAAATTTGCTGCCTTTACCAACTCGGCTGGATACTTTAATAAAACCACCGTGGCTTTTAATAATGCCAATTGCAGTTGAAAGTCCTAACCCTGTACCTGTATTAACTTCTTTTGTAGTAAAGAATGGCTCAAAAATTTTATCTAATATTTCTGGCGGTATCCCCGTTCCATTATCGGCAATAGTAATCACAATATAATTGCCAACTTTTGCATCAAGATTCATTTTCGTATAAGCTTCATCAAGAAACTGATTTGTCGCCGAAATTTGGATATTGCCGCCATCTGGCAGAGCGTCGCGAGCATTTACTATTAGATTCATCAATACTTGATGTAGTTGTGTGGTGTCTCCAGTTACAGCCAAAATATCTTCTGCGATCGTTGTGGAAAATTCAATAGATTTGGGGAATGTTTGCTGAACAATTTGGATAATTTCTGAAATCAAATATTCAACTTGGATAATTGTGCGCTCTCCTTTAAATCCTCGCGCAAAGGATAAGACTTGCTTGACTAATGTCGCCCCGCGTTTGGCGTTACTTTCTACAAGTGTCATTAGCTGCTGACAACGCTCTTCGTCTTGAAAAAATTTGTTTTGTAACAATTGAGATGCGGCTAAAATTGGCGTCAATATATTATTCAAGTCATGGGCGATGCCGCCTGCGAGGATACCAACGCTTTCCAATCGCTGGGTACGAAAAAACTGCTCTTGAAGTTGTTTCTTTTCTGTAATATCTGTGTCAACACAAAGGATCGATTTGGGTTTACCGTTTGCATCCTGCATTAATGTCCAACGGCTTTCGACGACAATTTTCTTACCGGATTTGGTAATTTTATTTAACTCACCTTGCCAAGAACCATTTTCAATTACGCTTTTTAGCGGCACTTCTAATTGCTGTTGAGTTTCTGGTTGAAACAAAATCTCTCTAGAGTCTTTTCCAACAACCTCTGTGGAAAGCCAACCGTAGATCAGCTCTGCACCTTTATTCCAAAATAATATTTGGAATTGGAAATCTCGAACTAATATAGCATCGGTGGCAATATCAAGTAGAGCAGCTTGTTCGGAGATTTTTTGTTCGTTGAGTTTGCGGTTAGTGATATCTCTGCTTGTGCCGATGGTTCGTATTGGCTCACCAATTTCGTTGTAGTATACCTGACTTGTAGAGTTTAACCAGTGTATACTGCCATCAGGCCAGACGACTCGATACTCTATGGTTCCTCTTCCTTCTTCAATAACGCGAGTTATACTTGCAAGCACAGATTCGCGGTCTTCTGGATGGATTAAATTCAGGTAATCTTCAAAGGGGGGACATGAACTGCCGCAGGGTAAACCATACAGTAGTCCCATATTGGCAGACCAAATAACGGTGTTGGCCTTCAGGTTCCTATCCCAGATGCCCATGTGGGCAGTTTCTAGAGCTAAATTCAATCGCGCTTCACTTTCGCGCAGTGATTCTTCAGCGAGTTTGCGCTCGGTGATATCTTCGGCGATACCGCTATAGTAGTTAATTTTTCCTTGGCGCTCGCACACAGGAAAACCCTGGTTCCAAATCCAGCGTAAAGAGCCATCAAGTTGGAAAATCCGATATTCTGCTGAAGCCGACTGATTATTCAGCAGTTGTTCGATGAATTTGCCGGCCAAATCGCGATCGTCTGGATGAACCGTATCTATCCAAAACTCTGAGTGCTCAAACAAATTCCCACGAGAACGTCCCCAAATCTTTTCATAAGCAGGGCTAATGTACAAAGGTTGCAATGAATCAGGGCTAGCAATCCAAATCACTGCCTCAGTATTTTCGGCTAAATTGCGAAATTTCTCTTCACTTTGGCGCAATGCTTCTTCAGCAATTTGGCGATCGCGCAGTGCTGCTTGCTGTTCGGTAATGTCTCTCCCTACCCCTTGAATTTCAACAATCTCTCCTTTTTCATCTTTAATCCCAATACTCTTCCATTGAAACCAACGGATACCATTAACAGTGAATGCACGTCGCTCGCCAGTTGTCAAGTCATAAGACCCAGATATTAAATTTGTCAGATTTTCCCTGGTTTGCGGCAAGTCATCTGGATGAAGAAACTCAAAAATCGGCTTACCGCGAAACTCATCTTGTTTCCAGCCAAAGGTTTGACAAGCAGCCGCATTGGCAAAGGTCACCCGCTCTTGCAAATCAACACGGATAATAATGTCTATTTGGCTTTCTACAAGTTGGCGATAGAGGTTTTCACTTTGCCTTAATGCCTCTTCCACCTGTTGGCGTTGGCTAATTTCTTTTTGTAATAGTACGTTGGACAAGACAAGTTCTGCTGTTCGTTGTGCCACTCGTCTTTCTAGCTCATCGTTAGCTTGGCGCAGTGCTTCTTTTGCTTGTTGCCGTTCGCTAATGTTGCAAATTAACCACCGCCAGCCAACCTGCTCATCTTGTGGGTTGTATATGGCAGTTACTTTAACCCTAGCCAGGAAAGGTTTCTTTTTGCGTGGTTTGAGGCTAATTTCCCACTCCTGCACCTGCTGGCAATTATTCAGTTGGGTGATAAAGATCTGACGATCTTCCTGAGCAACAAACAGTATTAACGGTTCGTTTAACAAATATTTTTGAGGCATAGCAAGCAATGTTGCTGCCGTATGATTAACCTCTTGGATAATACCTGCTGTATTAGTTACCAAGTAACCATCTGGAGCGAACTCAAATAAATCCTGGTAACGCCGCCGCTCTAATTCTACTAGCTCGCGAGCAGCCAGCAGTTCTTCATTTTGTTGCCGCAGATCCTCTTGTGCCGTTTGAAATTCCTCTAGGGCTTGCTGAAGTTCCTGATTAACTTGCATGATTTCACGAGATTGTCCCTCAACCCATAGTTTTAAAAAATTTTGAGTTTGGTAGCGCACTTGGTCTATTTCAACTTGCTGATTAATTTGCCTGAATTCATTTGTGTGTTTTTGGAAACATTCCTGTAATCCTTCAACAACCCCAGCCATTTTTACTAAATCAAAGGCTTGTAACAAGTTAGCCTCACTGATGACTCCTACCAATTGCCCACCATCGTCTAAAACTGGCAGATGGTGAATTTGGTGCTGACGCAATAACGATAAGGCCATGAAAATATCTTGAGAATCTGATTCTCTCAAAGTCACAACTGGCTGCGTCATTACCTCGGCCATTGTCGCCGTCGATAAATCAATTTCAGAAGCTATAAGTCTAACTACATCTTTTTGTGTAAAAATACCTAATAATTTTCCTGCCTCTATAACCAAGACAAAATCAGTTAATGATTGCTCTCGAAGGCTTAAATCAAATGATATATTTAAAGGAGACCGTGCATATTTATTACATCCTTCCTGACTCATTAAGACGATAGCTTCGACTACATAACTATCAGGGTTAATCGTTAATGGAGTACGATTAATAACGTGATATAAAGCAGGTAAATCAATCAGGCGATCGTTAAATTGCATAGTTAATTAGTCAATTCTAATTATCTTGTTGATAACAGGACGAACTAGCACAAGCTAGCAAAAATAAAACTAAGTAAAGTGTTGTAAATCAATAATTTTTGTGCTTAAAGAAGTAATTAATCAAGTATGTGGATAAATATGCCCTGTAAATTTCACTAGACCAATACAGGAAAAACAGCACAATTTAGTAACTAAGCCAGGAACAGCAAGTAGATAGAATTTTAGAGTAGACAAACTAATTCTATTGTCAAACTCAATATAGATGAGCTGTTATTTAAAGAGATTACCTTAATTAATGGCGTTGTAGTATTACGTAGCGTGAAATTTTAGAAATTGATAATAGGGTTAGAGGCAGCACTTACCCACAAAGGTTGTCTGTTGAGACTGGGTGTAAGGGTGTAAAGCGAAGAATAGTTAATAGACACTAACTCCTTCCCCCTGCCTCCCCTGCCTCCCCTGCTCCCCCTGCCCCCCTGCCCCCCTGCTCCCCCTGCCCCCCTGCCCCCTGCCCCCTGCCTCCTGTAGTTGTACTAGGAAAATTTCAGGATCTTTTAAACAAAAAGTTCAATATCCTGGGGTCATTACTCAAGAAATATGTATAAATATTATATAAATAATAAGTATTTTAAATTTCCTCACAACTTCCTCACATTCTGAGACTATAGTCAAAATATAGACAAGTTAGTTTTAAGTAACTACGGGTTTGTCAACTGGCTGCCTGGATTTGCAATAACACTTTTATTAACAGGATTTGACAAAATATGAATTACTGTCCTTGCTGTTCTGGTCTACTTTTAGAACATATACGCGGTAGAGAGACTTATTGGTTCTGTCGTCACTGTTGGCAAGAAATGCCTGTTTATAATTGGAACGAACGCAGTTCATTTGCAGAGGCCATTATAGGAAAATTACCTAGCCAACCTCAAAATGTTGAACGTAGCACTACACCTATCTACGCAAGGCAACGACGATCCATCAATGGATGGATTGGATTACAAGAGTTACCTGCCTAATACCAATTTTCTGAAATTAAATAAGTATAATTTCCTACTAAATTTTTAGGTAATGAATTGATAGAAAATGCTAGGCTCTAGCCCGCCTATTAAGTATTACCTGACACAAGACGAAAAAAGTAGAAGAGTGGACAAGAGAGGGGCACGAGATGTTTTGCCCCTCTTTGTGTACTTCATTTAGGGACTACCAAATAAAAAAATATACAACTTTTCTTCTGGGGTGGAGAGAAGTCTGAGCGCCGGCTTGCGGCGATGGCTTCTCCTGTCGGAGACGCTGCGCGAACGACGAACGGAACTTCGGGGCGTCTCGCCCGCCCGTAGAAAGGGGCGGACAAGATGTCCACCCCACAAGAGTGGATAATTTATTTCTTGATAATCCCTTACCTGAAATACGCTGTATAAACCCCGAATCAATTTAAGGGTTTTTCGTTTTGAAAACTGGATTTATAATTTGCTTTTTATTACGGTGTTGCTAATAGCTTCAGTTTCTAGATGCAGCCTTAGTCTTCGTCTCAAGATTGGAATTTAGCTTGTGTATTTTACTAACTTGAAATGTACTGTAATACCGTTTCTTTGTGAAGCTGCGCCAAACTCTCTCAAACTCTTACCTTGGCGCTCTTCTCTACGAGACGCTGCGCGTTGGCGGAAGCTTCTCGTAGAGAAGGCGTTCTTGGCGGTAGCCTGCGGCAAGCCGCTGCGCGTCTACGTTAAAAAATTAAATGCATCTTCATACAGAATTGGTATAAGAATCAACACATTAATGCTTGCTGTAAACTAGAAATGTTAGTAATATACTCTTTGATCTTCTAAGTATACCTCCTTTAGATAGAGGTTTTTGAAAGGTCGGAAGGCTTGCATCACAAACTTTAAGAGCAAACAAAAAACGATGCATATGTTCTCTGGGCGACTTGCCAAAAGATAGGCTAGTGTAAAGAACGTTCTCTAGAGAATTTCTACTATGCTCCTAAATGTTGATAAAGTTCGTCAATATTTTCCTGCCCTTGCTGGTGAATGGACTTTTTTTGATAATGCCGGCGGGTCACAAACCCTGAAAAAAGTAGTAGATAGAATTAGCGAATTTCTCTTGACTTCTGATGTTCAATTGGGAGCTTCTTATGGAGTTTCGCAACTTGCAGGAGAACGATTAGCTTTAGCAACTAGAGCAATTGCTACTTTGCTTAATGCTAATTCTCCTCAAGAAGTGGTAATGGGCCCATCTACTACCATGATGTTAAGAGTTCTCTCAATTTGTTTAGGGCAAACCTTCGCATCTGGGGATGAAATTATTGTTACTAATTGCGACCACGAAGCGAATATCGGTGCTTGGCTTGCTCTGGAAAAGCAAGGAATAAAAATTAAAGTATGGCAAATTCGCCCAGATACCTTGGAACTCGATCTAGCAGATTTGGAACCATTGATGAATGAGCGCACAAAATTAGTAGCCTTAACTCATGCTTCTAATGTTTTAGGAACTATTAACCCTATTAAAAAAATTGCTACATTTGTACACGATCGCCATGCTATGATTTGCGTCGATGGTGTTGCTTATGCGCCGCACAGATTGATTGATGTTCAAGATTTAGATGTCGATTTTTATGCTCTGAGTTTTTATAAAGCCTATGGCCCGCATCATTCTTTACTTTATGGAAAAAAAGAACATTTATTAAGATTACCTGGGCTGAATCATTATTTTATTGCCCAAACAGATATACCTTATAAATTTCAACTGGGAAATGTCAATTTTGAATTAAGTTATGGAATGTTGGGTTTATGTGATTATCTGAGCGAACTAGCACAACTTCACTACGATAATCAAACTGCACCGGATTTGAGAAATCAAATGGTACAGGCATTTGATTTAATTAGCATACACGAAGAACAGATTAGCGATCGCCTTTTAAATTACCTCAACAGTAAGCCTAATGTTCGAGTCATCGGTCAACCAAAAGCTGACCGCAATTCCCGCGTGCCAACTATATCTTTTGTCGTCGATGGAATACACAGTTCAACAATTCCATTAAAAGTTGACCAACATTATATTGGAATTCGCTACGGAGACTTTTATGCTAAACGGCTAATTGAATATTTAGGTTTAGCATCCCAAGGTGGAATCGTTAGGGTGAGCATGGTACATTACAACACTCTTGAGGAAGTTAACAGGTTGATTGAAGCTTTTGAGCAGATATTTTAACATTGGGTATGGGACAGGAGAATTAAAAATGGTCAGCAGTCTTAAAGAACTAATTGATGAGCCAGAATTGCAGCATAGTGATGACCCAGAGGAAAGGTTTATCAGCAGTGGTGTAAGCTGGGAGAATTATGAATCTTTACTAGCCAAATTAGAAGACAATTCTCATTACCGTGTTACTTATTTAGATGGAATATTAGAGATAGTGTCGCCGTCAATTAGGCATGAAAAAATTAAAAAGAATTTAGCGATGCTGTTAGAGCGTTTCTTTTATAGCAAGCGGATTCCTTTTACACCTATGGGAAATTCTACTTTTAGAAACAAAGCAAAAAAAGCAGGTGTCGAGCCAGACGAATGCTACTGCATAGGTGAAGAAAAAAAGATACCTGACTTAGCTATAGAAGTAGTTCTTACCAGTGGCAGCATCAATAAATTGGAAATCTACCGAAGATTAGGAGTTGCAGAAGTTTGGTTTTGGGAGATAAACCAGTTGAAGTTATACCATCTCCGAGACAATCAAGAGAACGAGCAAGCTACAGTTTATCCTGATACCTATGGATATGAGCAAATAGCAAAAAGTGAGATTTTGCCAGAATTAAATATTTCGTTATTAGAGCAATGCATTTCAATTTCAGATTCAATTCAAGCTATTGATGAATTTGAACAAGGATTAAAAGCAGAGTAAAAAAATTTTGGATTTTGGATTAAATATTCAAAATCCAAAATTTGGTCAACTTTCTTCAAATAACTTATCGCCCCGATGTAATCTATAAGCAATCTCATAAGTTTGCCCTTGCGATCGCATTGTGGGAGAATGAGCTGCTAAATACCGAGAGGCTGCAACTAACACATTAATACCAGCCGGACTATCACCTAATAGAGAGTACTGACGAAAAGCTGCTTCCATTTCTTGAATTACATGAAAATCGCGGTTTTCTCGCAACATCATTTTCCCCAGCATCGCCATGAGTCTTTCAGCAGAACCACCACTATATAAATAACTAGCCACTAATTTACCTGTCTGGTTTACTTGCTGCTGACGATTTAATAAATCCGGTAGCTGCTGAAGTAGTTCTTCAGGATTTTCAACCGCATCTTTAGGTTCTGGAAGGCGTGCTGGCGGTACGTTCAAAAAACGATTTAAGTACACACTCGTAGCCGCATCAAACACACCTCTAAGTAATTCGACTGTTGGTACTCGTCGTAACCCTTGATGTACGGCGTTCGCAAAAGTAAATGGATGATGTGCGGAATTCCAATCTCCAAAGTCATTATTGGTATTGAAACGAGCTACACGCAATGCTGCTGTATAACTAACTACGCTTGCTAATTGTTCTTCAGTACAACCGGCTTGTAGTGCATTCACCAGCGAGTCAGCGATCGCTTGGGGGTCTTCACCTAATAAAATTGGTACTAATTCATCCCGGTTAGACCAACTTCCTTGTCGAGATTTCCCCGCACTTAAGACGTTGGGTAATTGCTCAAAAGCTGACTCTAAAATGGCTACCAAATCTACAGGGTAGCGCCAGGAATTAGATTCTTCCATCCGGGATGCATCGGCTAAACCCGAAACTAAGCTAGCGAGAATAGATTCTGCTCCTTGCCAATTCACGGCATCAAGGGCTTCTAATGCTTTGTTAATAAAATCAAGCGTGTGTCCAATATCAAGATAACGATAGTCTGTAGCAGCACAGAACAACATATCAGCAACTTGGCTGGAATTAGCCCCTGAGCGAATCGCAGATACCAAACATCTTTGAGCGGCTTCACCATCCCGTACTTTAATAAACTGGCGAAACCAGCTTTTAAGAGTCAGAAAATCAACTGTAGAGTTAGGTAATGGGTGAACCGGAAACAAAGGCGGCGCACCTGCACTATCGTTAGCTACAGCGGAAAGTCCTTGAAATAAAGCACGGGGTTTATCTTCTTTATCTAGATAAGGTAGTAGATTCATCATACAGGTGTGGATAGTTAAACCCGTACTCCAACCTGCTTTGTTGTAATGAGTGCCAAATTCTAGCCCTATTTGAAATGGTTGGGCTGGATTTACTTCCAGATCTAAAAGTGCGATCGTTGATTTAGCAATCACTAAGGGAATATTCTGCTTTAAACCATCTTGGAGGCGTTCGCTTTGGTGAGCATGAGGGTTAACTGGAGGTGCTAAATCTATCCAAACTTCACCATCGCGGATTTCTATGGGAAAAGCAGGCACATCATCTGCCCAAGAGTCAAAGGTTCCACCACTAGCAAGATCGAAGCGGGCATAATGCCAAGGGCAGGTAACAATACCATCTTTACAAGTACTACCGTGGAGGGGAAAGCCCATGTGTGGACAACGGTTATCTATTGCATAGATTTTATTGTCTGAATAAAACAAAACAATAGTATGTTTTTCCTTGTGGACTAACAAACTGCCTGCTGCCTGAACATCTGCAAGTTTAGCAACACGCGTATAATGGTCTTTGTCAGTTGGAAGTTCAAATATTTGAGTCATTTAATTTGCACCCAAGTGAAATATAGGATTTCCCAATCAAATGAGGTACAGAAATTTGATTGGGAACCGCTATAAAAAGCTTTTCTTCTACTGTGACAAAATTTTCGTTTATTTGAGCATCGTAGAATTCTAATTTTTGTTAAAAATACCTCTGTCCCTTGTAAGCAAGGTTCCAAGGCAGAGGTATGAATTAATAATTATTAATTATTCTTTTTAATGCGTAATCAATTGCAAAACTTCCACCTCTTCTTGTGGAGAAATTAATGTTTTACCCACAGGGAGAACAGCTAAAGCATTGGTTTGAGCTAAATTAATTAAATTACCAGAACTGTGACTGCCACCGGCTTTGTGAAATTTGTAAACTCCGTCAATTAAATGTAATCTCCCCCAAAGATAGGTTTCACGCTTACCATCCGATCGCAATTCATCATGCGATCGCACTTTTAAAAATACTGGCTCCCAACCTTCTTTAATTCCTGAAAGTTTTTTGATGGCTGGTAGCACAAACCGCCAAAAAGTTACTAATACGGATGCAGGATTTCCTGGTAAACCAAAGTAAAGCGGGAGGTGGGTAGAGACACCATAACCCTTGTCTGTAGGAAGGGTAGCAACGGTGAGGGGTTTACCCGGCCTAATGTCTACAGCCTGAATGTGGATTTTGGCTTCTAGTGATTCGAGAATTTTATCAATATAGTCATAATCTCCCACTGAAACACCACCGGAAGATAGAACTATATCAGCGATCGCAGCTGCATCGGTAATAACTTTCCTCAGGGCAACAGGTTCATCTTTGACAATACCTAATAATAATGGTTCTGCACCACATTCTTTCACTAAAGCTGCCAACGCATATTGATTAGAATCCACAATTTGCCCTGGTTGCAACGATTCATTAACTGTTACCAACTCGTCACCAGTAGAAAAAATTGCCACGCGCGGACGGCGGTAAACATTTAATTGCGGACACTGCGCTGCTGCTAATACGGCGATTTCTGGGGCTTTTAACTTAATACCTGCTGGTAGTAGTTGTTTACCAGCTTGATAAAAAGATGCTTTGTATCTGACAAATTCTTGGGGTTGTGGTGCAGCTAGGATGAAAACGCGGTTTTCTTCCCGCCGCGTCTTTTCTTGCATCACAACAGTATCAGCCCCTGCTGGCATCAGGGCACCTGTGAAAATCCGCGCTGCTTGACCTGCCCCAATGGTAGACTTGGGCTGGGCACCAGCCGGAATCTCTTCAATAATTTCCAAAACAGTTGGTTGTTCGGCGCTAGAGTGCTGCACGTCTTCGTATCGGACTGCATACCCATCCATCGCAGAGTTATCCCAATGGGGAAAATCGAGGGAACTTGTCACAGGTGCTGCCAAAATCCGACTAAAGGCCGCCAATAAATCTACAACTTCTGTATCCCGCTGGTTATCCAACGGCTGCGCCAAATTTAAGATAATTGCTTGTGCATTGCTGACTGATAGCATAGCCAATGGCTCCAGTTTCGTACTCTTAAGTTAATCAATATAGCGATCGCACACAAGAGGACAAACTTAATATCGGGTTAAATCAGCTTAAAAAATATTTGTGAACTTTTGTAAAACCCAGCATAAGGTTTAACATTTCAGTTGATGTTTATTAGGAGTTCATAGACTGCACAGCAGTCACAAAACAAAATTTTTTCCTTTACACAAATAGCACACTTTAGTAAATAAAGTTGCTAAATCGTGCAAATTGCAGTTCTTAACTATCCTATATGGAGAGATTATTTGTCATGCCTAAAGTTCAAGAAAAACTGGCCGCAAAGCAAGTAGGTACACACAGCCACATCACCACAGTATTTGAAAAGATGTTTGATAGTACTTGTCAGGCTATTGAAGCTATAGATGGCAAGAGATTTGAGCAACAAAGTTGGACTCGTAACGAACAAGGTGTATGGGTTAGTGGTGAAAGTAGCGATGGCACGGTATATATCGACCGAGTATTAAATAATGGCAACGTCTTTGAAAAAATAGGAGTTAACTACGTAGCTATCAAAGGCGAACTTCCCTTCGGTATGACCTTTCAGAAATCAGGAGCGCTAGCTACACCAGAAGTAGATCGGATTGCCGGTGACAAAGGCACTCCTTATTTTGCTACAGGTACTAGTTTGGTGATTCATCCTCGTAACCCGATGGTTCCCATAGCTCATGTCAACTATCGTTATTTTCAAATTGGTCATAGTACTCAACCACAACATTGGTGGTTTGGTGGTGGTGCAGATTTGACTCCTGCTTACCTGTTTGAAGAAGATGCGGCTCATTTCCATAAAGTGCATAAAGCAGTTTGTGACAAGTACGATTCTAGTTATTATCCACATTTCAAAAAGTCGTGTGATGAGTACTTTTATGTGTCCCATCGGGGTGAAAGTCGAGGCGTTGGGGGTATCTTCTTCGACCATTTGAATCAGCGTCCCCAAGAAGAACTGCTCGGCTTCGTCAAAGACTGTACAGAAGCATTTATCCCCGCATATATGCCAATTGTCAAACAACGCAAAGACCTAGAATTTACAGAAGAAAACAAGCATTGGCAACATATTGTGCGCGGACGATATGTAGAGTTCATTCTGACATCTGACCGTGGCGCTCGCTTTGGTTTAGCAAGTGGTATGGTTAACCCCCAGAGCGTGTTTAACTGTATGCCTCCTTTAGCTTCCTGGAAATACGATGACCAACCTATTTTGGGTACTCAAGAAGCTACCCTCAGAGAAGTATTGAAACAACCTAGAGAGTGGGCATAAGCAGCAAATTAATCACACGAAATCAAATCTACAAGTAAACTTATGAAGACAATACAATTTCCTTACACTAAGCCATTAACGAGAAAAACTCAGTTTGCTTATCAAACGAACATCCACAATCAGCTATTCAAGCTATTAAATTTAGAAGTTTTTGCGAAATCTAAACAAATCACAGATGAACTAGAAATAGATTTTGTATTAGCTTGCTCTGCGGTTTGTAGATATTTATTGATAGCAATGGTAGTGCTTTTAGCATTGCAGTAATGCAGAAATAGTAATACTAAGGCAGGATTTATAATTAACTGAAAATCTCAAGTTTTTCACTTTACAAAATTACTAAATATCTTGTCAATTTTTTTGATAAATCTTACTCACAGGAAGTACAGAAAATGACGGAAAAAATGGGCGCTGGCGATTTACGTTTGGAAGATGTCCTGAATATGGATAAATCCAAAGCTATGAACTTATTTAGAAATAGGTTCATCCGCTACAATAAGCTAGTAGAAGAGTTAGGTGAAGAAGCGGCTTATGAAAAAATGCTGGAAAAATATCCCGAACAACAAAAAGCATTGATGGGAGCGTTTATCGATAATAATACTATCGCTGAAGGCTTTAAAAAATCCATTCCCCTCCTGCGTCCTATGGGGTTTATTACAGAAATTGTAGATGTTTCTCAAAATGGTGTAGATGCTGCACTAGAAATTCAAAGAGTTTGCCCAGCTTTATCACTAGCTAAAGAGTATGGTTTTAAAACACCTTGTCGCGTACTTTGTGAAATGGAACAAGAGGCAGCTAGAAGGGCTTTTCCAGGGATGAAAGCTACACTGTTAAGCAAACAAGCAGAAGGTGACTGTGTTTGTGTATTTAAATATGAAAGGCCATCTCAGACAGTGACAGAATCAAAGCAAAATACACCCAGCGTTTTTACCCAAATTATCGATATTGTGAAACTAGCTCCTACATTGTTACGAGCCGGTATCAGAATGTTGAAGCTTAAGATGGGTTTTTGAAGAATCCCGAATTCAGAAATCAGAATTAATTAGAATCATAGGTTGGGTTTCATTCCTAAACCTAACCTACGCAATTATTATCCGCTGAAATCTATCACTAAAAATTGCTTTTATGAATGGAATTATCTCTGATTTAAACCAAATTATTACAGGCGAAGTTAGCACTACAGCAGAAGATTTAGCAGCAGTTTCGCAAGATTTTGGCGGTATCATTCAAAAACAACCCCAAGTAGTTGTTCGCCCTCAAAATTCTTTTGATGTTGCTAAAGCAGCTAAGTATGCTGCTGAACATGAATTAACAATTTCTTCTAGGGCTGCGGGACATTCATTAAGTGGCCAGTCTCTAAACCAAGACGGAATTCTCCTAGATATGAGAAATCTCAATCAAATTCATGAATTTTGTCCCGAACAGTTGTGGTTTAAAGCTGATGCTGGTACTACTTGGAAGCAAATTGTTGATACTTCTTTACCTCACGGTGTTATTCCTCCTGTGCTGACAAATTATTTTGATGTCACCATTGGTGGAACCCATTGTGCAGGTGGGTTGGGGCAGAATTCTTTTCGTTATGGTTCCCAAGCTGATAATTGTCTCGGTTTGGAAGTTGTTACCACCACAGGAGATGTGTTGTGGTGTACTCCAGAAGAAAATAGCGAGTTATTTCATCATGTTCTTTGTGGCTACGGTCAGTTTGGTATCATCACTAAAATACAGCATCGCCTGAGAAAGCATCGCCCTTTTACTCGTACTTATTTCCTCTGTTATGACGACATCAATACTTTTTTAAATGACCAGCGCCGTCTCGTTTTAGAGGATCGTGTTGATGGGTTATTAGCGATGTTCTCTCCTTGTATACTAGGAGTTTCTAGGCTAGGAGAAACAGGTATTAAGCCTTTAATTGAGTGGTTCTATAGAATGCAGGTTACTTTAGAGGTAGATTCTCTTGATGATATCAACGAACAAGAACTACTCTCTGATTTAAATTTTTATCGTCATATCCACACCGAAGATTTTAACTTTAGTAAGTTTATCCAACCAGCTATTCAAGTACCTCACCTTCCTGGAACTGCTAACCCTTGGATAGACGTTCTTTTGCCTGGTTCAATTGCTAAAGAATTCATTGAAACTGCTCTTGAGCGTATACCCTCTTTTATTGACTTTAGAGCTACACCTATAGGCTCGTTTAGTCTGATGGCTCGGAATACGAAAGTACCGATGTTTGCTTTGCCTGAAGAAGAATTAATTCTAGGATTTGGTATGTATCCCACCGTTCCTAAATCTCAAGTGCAACCAGTTTTAAAACAATTAAATCAATTGACTGAGTTGGCTTTGCAAATGGGTGGCAAAAGATATATAGCAAGTTGGATAGAATTCGACCTTCCCAAATGGCGGCTCCAGTATGGTGATTACTGGTTGAAAATTAATGAGTTAAAGCGTAAATACGATCCTAAATATATACTCAATCCTGGCTTTTTCCAGTATGAAGATGAACCGTTTGCTTATTCACAGCAAGGTGGTGCAAAAGCAATGATTAATACATTGCAGCCTGTTAGTTAATAAGTTTCTGTATAAAAATGTAGCTAATTATAGCTGAACATAAGAGACTAAAAACGAGCTAAATACTGGGAGATAGGAATAAAATGTCTGCTAATAATACCAATTTTATATGGAAAGCAAAAAACCAAACATGCAAGGATAAAAAGAAGAAAACTATCTTTGGGACACCAGAGGGGGACGATATCAAAGGTTCTCAAAAAGCCGATTATATCAATGGTAAAGATGGTAACGATATCCTTTTTGGTGGCGATCGCTCTGATATCGTAATTGGTGGTAACGGTATCGATGGTCTGTATGGTGATGATGGCAATGACTTCTTGTTTGGTGGCAATGACATTGACTTCCTCTATGGTGCAGCAGGAAATGATTATCTCAACGGTGGTGCAGGCGATGATTTAGTCGCAGATGATGGGGGGAATGATACGCTAGATGGCGGTTATGGTAACGATTTCCTCGATCCTGGCCCCGGCTATGATTTAGTTATAGGCGGCTCAGGTGATGATATAGTCACCGGTGGCGTAGGGCCGAATAGCGATACATTAATTGGTGGGTCGGGCAAAGACTTATTTATTTTCGTTGAGCCTGGACAAGGTATTGACAAAATAGTAGATTTTAATCCTACAGACGATGCCATCATAGTTAATGGTTTCGGCTTTGGTGGTGGACTAACTCCTGGCGTTCTTTCACCGTCTCAATTTGTTGTTGGCGACGCTGCGACTACAGCAGATCGTTGCTTTATTTACAACGATGTGACAGGCGGTCTATTTTTCGATCCCGATGGTACGGGTGCTGCTTCTCAAGTACAGTTTGCCCAACTTTCTCAGGGTCTTACTTTTACTCCCTTTAACATCATCGTTAACCCGGCTAAAGGTAGCGGTTCTAATTCTGGCACTAACGAAGCTGATAATGATTACATCATAGGTTCCAAGAAAAGCGATCGCATCAACGCAGGCAATGGCAACGACATCGCTTTTGGCCGTGATTCTAACGATACTCTCAAGGGTGGCGCCGGTATAGATGGACTGTATGGTGACGATGGTAATGACTTCCTCTATGGTGGGGAAGGTATCGATTATTTATATGGTGCCGCTGGTAATGATTATCTCAAGGGGGGTACAGGTGATGACTTTCTAGCTGATGATGCCGGCAATGATACTCTAGATGGTGGTGATGGTGATGACTTCCTCGATCCTGGCCCTGGTAATGACTTACTCTTAGGTGGTGCAGGGAACGACATCATTACTGGTGGTGCTGGAAAGTATGCTGACACATTGTTTGGTGGTGCCGGTAAAGATGCATTTACCTTTGTTGAACCCGGCCAAGGTATTGATACTATCGGCGATTTTAATGTCACAGAGGATGCTATTGTTGTTACTAGTTCTGGGTTCGGTGGTGGATTGACTTCAGGCGTGGTTTTACCATTCCAGTTTGTCCTTGGTAATACTACCAACACCGCAGAACAACGGTTTATCTACAACGACATCACAGGCGGACTCTTCTTTGATGCGGACGGGACGGGTGCAAGCGCACAAGTACAATTTGCTCAACTTGCTAGTAATCTCGCTTTTACGTCTTTCAACATTGTTGTAAGATGATGCAGACTTGTCAGAGTAATTCGTAATTATTTGGTTAACGGGATTAACTGCACAGATGCGATCGCATTTGTGTAACTTTATGTGAATTTGAATCCGCTGAATATCAGCCAAGCACTGCAATAATTTAAGAGCGATCGCTTCAATAAATTAAATAATTAGTAAATCATTTGCATAAAACAACATAAAACTTCTGACTAATTATTAAAGCCAAAGCGATCGTTCACTTCAATCAACACTGAAGATTAATTAACCGAGAGAGAACCAACTTCAAGGCAAGAACATGAATATCGTAGTTGTAGGTCTCAGTCATAAGACTGCACCAGTAGAAATTCGAGAAAAACTGAGCATTGCAGAAAGTCAAATTGAACAGGCAATTAATCATCTACATAGCTATCCTCACATTACAGAAGTCGCAATTATTAACACCTGCAACCGTCTAGAAATTTATGCCGTTGCTATTCACATCGAACAGGCAATTCAAGAGATTATTCAGTTTTTGAGCGAACATAGTCAATTATCTATTCAGGATTTATCTCAACATTTGTTTACTCTCGAACATCACCACGCTATTAGACATTTAATGCAGGTTGCTGCGGGACTAGATAGCCTAGTGATTGGAGAAGGGCAAATTTTGGCGCAAGTCAAACACACCCATAATTTAATTCAGCAATATAATCACTCTGATAAACGCATTCTCAATCAATTATTCAAGCAAGCCATTACTGCTGCAAAGCGCGTGAGAACAGAAACATCCATTGGGACTGGTGCGGTTTCTGTTAGTTCTGCCGCAGTAGAATTGGCTCAAACTAAGGTAGATAATTTATCAAATTACCGAGTCACAATTGTGGGTGCTGGCAATATGGCCAGACGCTTAATACAACATTTATTGGCAAAAAGGGTAACTAAAATTTCTGTTGTCAATCGTTCTGTTGAACGAGCGCAAGAATTAGTCAGTGAGTTCAAAGATATTCAAATCGAATGTTATCCACTTGCTGCTATGATGTCATTAGTTGCCGCATCAGATTTAGTTTTTACCAGCACTTCTGCTACAGAGTCACTGTTAGATAAAGCTCAATTGGAAGCGGTTTTGAATCCAAATCAGGTTTTACTATTGTTTGATATATCTGTGCCTCGTAACGTGAATGCTGATGTGAATGAATTAACTCACGTTCAAACATTTAATGTTGATGATTTAAAGGCTGTTGTTGCCCAAAATCAAGAAAGTCGCCGTCAAATGATTGCAGAAGCACAAGCACTTTTAGAACAGGAATTACAGACATTCCGCAGTTGGTGTTGTTCCAGAGAAACTGTTCCTGTGATTAACTGTTTACGGGCAAAAGTAGAAACAATTCGCGAACAAGAGGTAGAAAAAGTCTTTGCTCGCTTGGGTGCAGAGTTGCCCAAAAAACATCAAGAAGCTGTCGAAGCTCTAACTCGTGGTATTATCAATAAGATTCTTCATGAGCCAATGGTACATTTGCGATCGCAGCAAGATTTAGAAACACAACGCCGTGCTATTCAAACTGTACAAATGTTATTTAACTTAGAAAATCTCGCTACTGTACAACATCCATTAGATAACAAAGAACAGCAATATAGTTTGACAGCAAAAACATATTCTCAAACATAATTTGATAGTAAATCAGGCTATTTATTATTTCTGTAAAACTATTTTCTAATTTACTATCACTTAATTTTAGATTTTAAATTTTGGATTGCAGATTTAAAACTCACAATTTCTGAGATAAAGGAAATTTATATTACCTCTGCAAAAAGCAAGCTGAGTAAAAAAATCTAAAATCCAAAATTCTTTATTTAACCCTCTGCTTTCAATGGGATTATCTAAAATTTAAGTTCCTAAATTCAATAACTATTTGCGGCTAAAAATCAAATTATCTCAATAAAGGAAACAAAAATGTTGAAGAACTTTTGGTATGCTTGCGAATTTAGCACAGCTGTTACTAATCAGCCTAAACAAATTCGGATGTTAAATCAGCAATTTGTTCTTTATCGTAATTCTCAAGGACAAGTAGTAGCACTCCAAGACAAATGTCCCCATCGCGGTGCAGCACTTTCTTTAGGTTGGGTAGATGATGGTTGTATTCGCTGTCCCTATCATGGTTGGAAATTTCAAGCAGATGGTCAATGTATTGAAATACCTGCTAATTCACCTGAGACACCTATTCCTAAAAGAGCGCACATCGAAGGTTACCCAATACAAGAAAAATACGGTTTTATTTGGCTATTTTACGGCGATTTGCCAGAAGCAGAACGTCCACCAATTCCAACAATTCCGGAATTTGAAGACCCAACTATGCATCCTATTTTCTTAGAAGTTGAAGTTAAATCTAATTACACGCGTGTAATTGAAAATGCTCTTTGCCCTGCACATATCGCAACAGTTCACGCTAATTCTTTTGGTTGGGGGTTTAAACAAGATCCTAAGATTGAACCGTATGAAGTTGAAGAGGAACCTTGGGGCATAAGTGCAAGAATTACATACAAAAATTTCACTAAACCAAAAGGTATTTTTAGACTTTTCTTCCGTCCATCAAAGACAGTATTGAAAGCCAAAACCAATTTCTTTCTCCCCAACGTTACCAGAATTGAAAGCGACTTTAGCCGTGGAAAAGTAGTCAATTATGCTATACACTTACCAGTTGACGATCGCACTACTCTTACTAAGCGTATTCAATTTCGTAGTGTGTTAACTAACTCTTGGGCAGATAAATATTTTTTGAAATTCCATTATCAAGTTTGTAACGAAGATAGAATAGTCACAGAATCTCAATATCCCCAAGAAATACCTGATAATTTAGCAGATGAAATTCATACACCTTCTGATGCTTTGTCTATTGCTTATCGCAAACTACGCCAAAAATATTTAGCACTAGGTTGGGGTTTGAAACCTGCTAAGAAAAACAAATTAGAAATTTCAAATGGACATGTAGCAGAATCGGCTGCTGCTTTGAAAAATTAAAAAGAAGAATTCATAAGTAGGGTGCGTTATAGCTTCAGCCTAACGCATCGCTACATAAAATATTGCGTTCTTAATTTAAGATTCATAATCAATAATCCTTGAAAAAAATAGGAACTAATAGTCATGTCAAAGAATCTGAAAAACTTTTGGTATGTTTGCGAATTTAGCGCCAATATCACTGAAAAGCCTCTACAAACAGTGATATTCAATGAAAAATTTGTCCTTTATCGCAATCGTCAAGGACAAGTAGTAATTCTCAAAGACCAATGTCCTCATCGCGGTGCTGCGCTTTCTCTAGGTTGGGTAGAAGATGGCTGTATCCGTTGTCCTTATCACGGATGGAAATTCCAAGACGATGGTAAATGTATTGATATTCCTGCTAATCCACCTGAGACACCGATTCCTCAAAGAGCTAAAGTACAAACATACGCAGTTCAAGAAAAATATGGTTTTGTGTGGCTATTTTACGGAGATTTACCAGAAGCAGAACGTCCTCCTTTACCAACAAATATTCCGGAATATTTATTTGCTTCATCTATGCGTGCGGCTCCCCATGTGGATTTAGACAAGGCTAATTATGTCCGCCTCATGGAAACTAATTTAGATTTTGCTCATGTAATTGCTATTCACAGAAAATCATTTGGTCAAAGAATTCCCCTAAATTCTACTGTTAAATATGAAGTAGACGAACAAGATTATAGTGCAGTTGCTAAATTCACTTATGATTCTTTAAGTAGTTCTAAAAGTGTTCTCAACTTTTTATTAGGCGGTCGTCCGCGAGTAACTTTAAGATTGAGTTTTTATTTACCTAACTTCACTTTAGCAGAAATCAATGTAGGTGGAGATAGTCGTTGGGCGATTAAGTTTGCTGTTTTAGCAGGCTACTGTCCAATTGATGAAAAAACTACTTCTGTAAAACGCATTTTGTTCCGCAATGTTTTACCCTTTCCTTGGTTAGATAAATTCTTCATCAAGCTTGATAGTATACTTGCCCATGAAGATACTATTGTGATTGAAACTTTAGACCCTCAACCATTACCAGACGTTTCAGAGGAAATTCACGTTGCTGCTGATGGTTTGGGTATTGCTTTGCGTAAATTGCAGCAAAAATATTTAGCTAAGGGTTGGAGTTTAGAACCTTCTGAAAAGAAATTACCTGTTAGTGCATTGCATAAATAAGCTTTATTCTCCTGTTAATTTCTTAAGAGATGATTATTTTGTTGTAAACCTCCAAAACTATGAATTTAAATAATCCATCGCATAAACTATCTTTTTCAGAGTTATTTCAATGGGGTAGACGCCCTACAGATTTATTGGATGCTTATACTCAGCGTTATGGAGATATTTTCACAATTCAACTTCCCGATGAAAAACCAATTACAATTATCAGTCATCCTAAAGCCATTGAAGATATTTTGACTGCTCCATTCGGAACATTTGCAGCTGGGGTAGGAAATGAAATGTTTCGCCCTGTGATGGGAGATAATTCTTTAATGCTGCTTGATGGTAAAGCGCATCAACGCCAGCGAAAATTACTTGTACCTCCCTATCATGGAGAACGAATGCGATTATATGGTAGTCTCATTTGTGAGTTAACTGAACAGATGATGATGTCTTGGAAAGTTAGCACATCTGTTGAATTATCTACCTGTATGCGCGAAGTTTCTCTTAATGCTTTGCTAAATGTTGTTTTTGGTTTAACTAAAAGCGATCGCTCTGAGAAACTCAGACAAAAATTGCTGTTATTAGTAGGTGTGGGAACTTCTGCATATTTTACTTTTCCTCTATTTTTTCCAGCTTTACAAAAGGATTGGGGTGCTTGGAGTCCTTGGGGACGTTTTTTGCGGCTACAAAAAGAAGTAGACGAATTACTATATGCTAAAATTGCCGAACATCGCCAAAATTTCCAATCAGAACGCACAGATATTCTTTCTTTACTTTTAGCAGCTCGTGATGAAGAAGGCCAATCAATGAGCGATCGCGAGTTGCGAGATGAATTGATTACGTTGCTGCTAGTAGGTTATGATACAGCATCGACGGCTTTAATGTGGGCTTTGTACTGGATTCACAAAGTACCGGAAGTTCAGCAAAAGTTAGTTGCAGAGATAGATACAGTCAGCGATATTTCAAATGTTAAAGCGATCGCCCAATTGCCTTACTTAACAGCAACCTGTCAAGAAACACTCCGCATTACCCCGGCAATTATACTGGCATTTATGCGGGTTGCTCAGGCTCCATTTCAAACGATGGGTTATGAATTTCCTGTAGGTTCGAGGATTTATCCTAATATTTATTCGACTCATCGTAACCCAGAAGTTTACCCAAATCCTCAACAGTTCCAACCAGAACGTTTTTTGAATCGGCAGTATTCTAGTTATGAATATTTGCCCTTTGGTGGTGGCAATCGCATGTGTGTGGGTAATGCTTTTGCTATGTATCTTATGAAGTTGGTAATATTCACAATTTTATCGCGTTATCAATTGACTTTAAGTGATACTCGTGCGGTGAATTTTATCCGTCGGGGGCCGGGGATAGAACCTTCTCGTTCTATTAATTTGGTGGTGAGTGCGCGTCGTTCTCGTCAATCAAATGTAGTTGTTAATGTAGGTTGCTAAGTGAAAGGATTAATTCACGCAGAGGCGCGGAGGCGCAGAGAGTAAGAGTTGAGAATTGTTTAATTAACCCTAATTTTTACGGAGAAATGAATACATGAATAATTATAGATTACTCCAAGCGGCGCGTGGTGAAGTAATCGATCGCCCTCCTGTTTGGATGATGCGTCAAGCTGGGCGCTATATGATGGCTTATCGGGATTTGCGGGAAAAATATCCCTCGTTTCGGGAACGTTCTGAGAATGCAGATATCGCTGTGGAGATTTCATTACAACCTTTTTATGCTTTCAAACCCGATGGTGTGATTTTGTTCTCAGATATTCTCACGCCGTTGCCTGGAATTGGCATTCCCTTCGACATTATTGAAAGTAAAGGGCCAATTTTTGAGCAGCCTATCCGCACTCAACAGCAAATAAATGCGCTAACTTCTCTTGACCCAGAAACCTCATTACCATTTGTGCGGGAGACTTTGACAACTTTACGCAAAGAAGTTAATGGTGAAGCGACTCTGTTAGGTTTTGTTGGTGCGCCTTGGACTTTAGCAGCTTACGCCATTGAAGGCAAAAGTTCAAAGGATTATGCGATTATCAAGAGTATGGGTTTTTGCGAGCCAGAGATGTTGCATCAATTTTTAGGTAAACTGGCAGATGCGATCGCCATTTATGCTAAATATCAAATTGATGCCGGCGCCCAAGTAATCCAAATCTTCGACTCTTGGGCCGGTCAACTTACCCCCGCAGATTTTCAGAAATTCTCTTTACCATATCTGCAAAAGATTGTTAAACAAATCAAAGCTACTCATCCAGAAACACCTTTGATTTTATATATCAATAATAGTGCTGGGATATTAGAATTAATGGCATTATCTGAAGTAGATGTAATTAGCGTTGACTGGACAGTTGATTTAGCAGTAGCTAGAGAACGCATCGGTAAACATATTGGCGTACAAGGAAATATAGACCCATGTGCATTATTTGGTTCTCAAGAATATATTAGCGATCGCATTCAAGAAACCATACGTAAAGCTGGCGATCGAGGACATATTTTAAATCTTGGTCATGGAGTTTTGCAAAATACTCCTGAAAAAAACGTCGCTTTCTTTTTTGAAACTGCCAAAAACTCTAAATATGTGGAAGAGGGGAGAAGTCAGAAGGAAAGTTTGCTAGTTTCTAGCCTTTAGTGTACTTGCTGCGCTCTCTTGAAGTTTAAACGCAAAGAAGCGCAGAGGTAAACGCAAAGGTACGCAAAGAATTTGTTACTAAAATAATGAAATTAAATTTAAAAGCTATGGCTCAATCTCAAGTTATTTCGCCTTATATTGATTCTAGTTCTCGTACTATTCGTATTGGTTCTCGTAAAAGTCAACTTGCTTTAGTTCAGACTTATTGGGTAAAAGAACAACTCCAACAGCATTATCCTGATATCAATTTTGAAGTTCATACTATGTCTACTCAAGGTGATAACATCTTAGATGTAGCATTAGCCAAGATTGGCGATAAAGGATTATTCACGAAAGAATTAGAATTGGGAATGCTAAATGGCGAAATTGATTTTGCTGTTCATTCTCTCAAAGATTTACCGACTAATTTACCCACAGGGTTAGTATTAGGAGCAGTCACAGAACGGGAAAATCCAGCAGATGCCGTAGTTTTCCATGAAAAATACAAAGATAGACAACTAGATACTTTACCAGCAGGTGCAGTTATTGGTACATCTTCACTACGACGACTAGCGCAGTTAAGAAACAAATTTCCTCAATTTACATTTAAAGATGTGCGCGGCAACTTGAATACTCGCCTAGCAAAACTAGATAATGGCGAATACGATGCCCTGATTTTAGCAGCAGCAGGATTGCAAAGATTGGGAATGAGCGATGGCTGCGCCGGGTTGCACCTACGCATCGATCAAGTTCTCACCACAGAAATCTCTCTCTACGCAGTTGGACAAGGCGCTTTAGGTATCGAATGCCGTGCTGACGATGCAGATGTACTATCGCTACTCAAAGCTATCGAACATATTCCTACACGCGATCGCACCTTAGCCGAACGTGCTTTCTTGCGAGAACTAGAAGGCGGTTGTCAAGTACCAATTGGTGTAAGTACCAAACTGTATGAAAATACTCTCACCTTAACAGGTTTAGTAGCTAGTATCGATGGTCAACGACTGGTAAAAGACACTGTAACTGGCGCAGCAGAATCAGCAGAAAATCTAGGCATTGAATTAGCCCAGAAGCTACGCCAACAAGGTGCCAAGGAAATTTTAGACGAAATTTTTCAAACAGTCAGACTTCATTGAACCAGGGAGCAGTGAGACAAGGAGACTCTTGAAAATAACTCCAAACTCCAAACTCCAAACTCCAAACTCCTCACTCCTCACTCCAAACTCCAAACTCCAACCTCCAAACTCCAAACTCCAAACTCCTAACTCCTAACTCCTAATTCCTAACTCCAAACTCCTAACTCCTAACTCCTAACTCCTAACTCCTAACTCCTAACTCCTCACTCCTCACTCAACAGCTAATATCCAATAAAAACTATGTATCCTAATCATCGTCCTCGCCGCCTTAGAAGCAATCCCCAACTCCGCCGTTTAGTACGTGAAACTACTTTATTAGCAAGCGATTTAATTTACCCATTATTTGTTATCCCTGGTGATGGTATTGCCCAAGAAGTGAAATCAATGCCGGGAGTCTACCAGTTGACGGTGGATAAAATCGTCGAAGAAGCCAAGGAGGTTTATGACCTTGGTATCCCAGGTATTATCCTGTTTGGCATTCCAGACAATAAAGATTTAGAAGCAACGGGCGCATGGCATGATTGCGGTGTTGTCCAAAAAGCCGCCACTGCCATCAAAGAAGCAGTACCAGAATTAATTGTCATTGCTGATACCTGTTTATGCGAATATACCAATCACGGACACTGCGGCTATTTACAACTCGGTGACTTAACTGGACGGGTTTTGAATGACCCAACCTTAGAGTTACTCAAGAAAACAGCAGTTTCCCAAGTCAAAGCCGGTGTAGATATTATTGCGCCCTCCGGAATGATGGATGGCTTCGTGCAAGCAATTCGCACAGGTTTAGATGCAGCAGGTTATCAAGACACGCCAATTTTATCGTATGCTGCTAAATATGCATCAGCTTACTACGGGCCATTTCGTGATGCTGCCGAATCAACGCCACAATTTGGCGATCGCCGCACTTACCAAATGGATTCAGGTAATGCACGGGAAGCAATTAAAGAAATTCAACTCGATATCGCTGAAGGCGCAGATATGTTAATGGTCAAGCCAGCCCTGGCTTACATGGACATCATTTGGCGCGTCAAAGAAGCCAGCAATTTACCAGTCGCCGCCTACAACGTTTCTGGCGAATATTCCATGATTAAATCTGCCGCCCTCAATGGTTGGATTGACGAAAAACAAGTAGTTCTAGAAACTTTAACTAGTTTCAAACGTGCCGGCGCCGATTTCATCCTCACCTATCACGCCAAAGACGCAGCACGTTGGTTAATTCGTAATTCGTAATTCTTCAGAAGGCAGAAGGCAGGAGGCAGGAGGCAGAAGGCAGCTATGCTACCTACCCTTATGTATAGTGAGATTGAAAACTTGGACGCTTTATACCTCACTGCAAGCACTCTTAGTATAATTTTTGTTTTTAAGTGGGCAATAACCCCCAACTTAAGTTTTTATTAATACTTCTTTCCTTCTGCCCTCTGCCTTTGTACTTCTGCCTTTCTTGGTAATTCGTAATTCAGAAATTTACTTAACGCTACGACGGAATTAAATTTAAATAAAAATTATGACAACTGCTACCACTTTCCAAGCAAATCCAACTCTATCCTTACCCCCAGCTGATGCGAAGGTTAGAGTCAGCACATTTATGCAAAAATTACAAGCTAATATTTCCCAGACTTTGGAACAAATAGATGGCGCTGGCAAATTTCAAGAAGATGTGTGGCAAAGACCCGAAGGAGGAGGCGGGCGTTCTCGCGTTATCCGAGATGGTGGGATATTTGAACAAGGTGGAGTCAACTTTTCAGAAGTTTGGGGTACTGATTTGCCACCTTCGATTTTGACTCAATACCCAGAAGCTGCCGGGCATGGCTTTTATGCTACAGGCACCTCTATGGTATTGCATCCGCGCAATCCTTATATCCCAACTGTGCATCTGAATTATCGCTACTTTGAAGCCGGGCCAGTTTGGTGGTTTGGCGGTGGTTGCGACCTAACTCCTTACTACCCCTTTGTAGAAGATGTAATTCATTTTCATTCAGTACTCAAAGAAGCTTGCGATGTTCATCATCCAGACTATTACAGAGTATTTAAACCTTGGTGTGATGAATACTTTTACCTGAAACATCGTCAGGAAACGCGGGGTGTTGGTGGGATTTTCTTTGATTATCAGAATGGTTTGGGGCAACTGTATCGCGGGCCATATTCTGATTCTGCGGCTGCTGTTGAAAGCCAGCAAATTGGTTCGCTAAAACCTCGGACTTGGGAAGATATATTTGCATTTGCTAGTAGTTGTGCCAATGCTTTTATCCCATCTTATATTCCCATTGTTGAAAGACGGCAGTCAATGGAATATAGCGATCGCCAGCGTCAATTCCAGCTATATCGCCGAGGCCGCTATGTAGAATTCAACTTAGTTTATGACCGAGGCACAATTTTTGGTCTACAAACTAACGGACGCATCGAGTCAATTCTCATGTCTCTACCTCCCCTAGTGCGCTGGGAATACGACTATAAACCAGAACCCAACACCCCAGAAGCCGAGTTATACACAACTTTTTTAAAGCCTCAAGATTGGCTGAAATAAGGTGACTGGGGAGATGGGGGAGTGTGGGGAGTGTGGGGGGAAAGAGAATTAATGCTTCCCCATCTTCCCACCCCTCCCACACCTCCCACCCCTCCCTCTCCTCCCACCCCTCCCACACTTCCTGCTTGCCCAATGCCCCATTTGCAATACCTATGAATCTCCAAGTATTATCAAAACCCTCCAGTAAATGGACACTTGCTTTCATCGCTACGGCAGTAGGTATCAGCAGCACCATAGTTTTCTACGGTATTTCTCAATCTAAAGAACCTACTCGACCAACTCAAGTTGTCAAAACTACTCCGGTTGTTCGCAAAATTAGTGCTTTAGGACGACTAGAACCAGCGACGGAATCAATTAAGGTATCTGTACCTGCCACTCTCAGTAATGACCGCGTAACTCAACTTTTGGTACAACGGGGCGATAGCGTTAAGGCTGGCCAAGTAATTGCAATTATGGACGCCCAAAGCCGTCTACAAAGTGCTTTCTTGGAAGCACAAGCACAGGTGAAAGTCTCCCAAGCGGAACTAGCTAAGGTGAAAGCAGGTGCAAAATCTGGGGAAATTAGCGCCCAGCAAGCGGAAATTGTGCGTTTGCAAGAACAGTTAAAGGGTGAAGTAGCCACACAGCAAGCGTCAATTGCGCGTTGGCAGGCTGAGGTGAACAATGCCAATGCTGAATATAGTCGCTATTCATCACTTTATCAGCAAGGAGCGATCGCATCTGCCGAACTAGACAGAAAACGGCTGACTCTAGAAACAGCACAAGCACAACTCAACGAAGCTAAAGCCCAGCAAAATCAGAGTAACGACACAATTAGAGAGCAAATTAAGCAAGCTACAGCTAATTTAGACAGAATTGCCGAAGTCCGTCCAGTTGATGTCCAAGCGGCGCAAGCTGAAGTTTTGAAAGCTAGTGCAGCCGCAAACAAAGCAAAAGCAGAACTAGCACAAGCCTATATTCGCGCACCAATAGCAGGTCGTATCCTTGATATTTACGTTAAACCCGGAGAAGTCGTCAGCAGCGAAGGTATTGTCGAGTTGGGACAAACTAGCCAAATGCAAGTAGTGGCAGAAGTTTATGAAACTGACATTAGCAAAATTCGTTCGGGTCAGCCAGCGACAATCATCAGCGAATCATTGTCTACTAAATTGCGTGGTACTGTTAAATCAATTGGCCTACAGGTGAAAAAACAACAAGTAACTAGTGGCGAACCTGGAGAAAATCTCGATCGCAAAATAGTTGAAGTCAGAATTTGGCTAACTCCACAAGATAGCAAACGGGTTGCAAATTTAACGAATTCACAAGTACTAGTTGCTATTGAGCCTCAAGAGGCAGGAGGCAGGAGGTAGAAGGCAGGAGGCAGGAGGCAGGGGGCAGAAGGTAGAAGGCAGGGGGCAGAAGGGAAAAGCCTGTTTTATCGGGGTTTTAAACTTTTGTACTTTACATTTAATTATGTCTATCTACTTATTGAGATTTTAACTATATACCATATCAACAATTCTTATAAATCTCAAAAAATTAGGACTTACGCACACTCTACGAATCCTTCTCTACGAGACGCTGCGCGAAGGCGTTCTTGGCGTCTTGGCGGTTCGATAAATTAAGCTTTTTGTTAATTTTTGCGTAAGTCCCGAAAATAATAAATGCGTCATTTGTACATAATTCATTCAGAATTCTGAATTCTGAAAATAATTTATAAAATCAAATTTAGATAATGCTGAAAAAAATATTTGGCAAAACTTTTTTGTCTTGGCGGCAAATGAGTTACAAAAAAGGCCGCCTTGCAGTAGCTATAGCTGGAATTGCATTTGCTGATTTACTCATGTTTTTGCAACTAGGGATGAAAGACGCGCTGTTTGATTCTCAGGTGCGCCCTTATGCCATCCTCGAAGGTGATTTATTTATAGTTAATAAACTGTCTGATAATCTCAACGCTATCAAAAGTTTTTCTAGAGATAATCTTTATCAAGCAGTAGGTGTAGATGGTGTAGATTATGTGAGCTTTCTTTATATCGGTCAAGCAAATTGGCGCAATCCTGAAAATCAAGGCAGTCGCCAAATATTCGTCTATGGAATTAATCCCAATAAACCTGCATTTGATTTGCCAGAAGTAAATCAGCAATTAGACCAACTATTGTTAATGAACAATGCCCTATTTGACAGGGCTGGATTACTACCCCAAATCGGCGATGTTCCTAAATTATTAGCAACGGAAAATCCACTTGACGTACAAGTTAATAATTATAAAATTAAAATTACTGGCTTATTTACTCTTGGTTCTTCGTTTTCTGCTGAAGGGAATTTAATTGTTAGCGATTCTACATTTTTACGGTTGTTTAAAAAACGGCAAGCTAATGAAATTGATGTAGGAATTGTTCGATTAAAACCCAATGCTAATATTCAGCTTTTACAAGCAGAGTTAAAATCAATCTTACCAGATAATTTACTAGTCTTAACTAGAGATGAATTTGCCGATCGCGAGCGTACATATTGGGCAAATGGCTCTCCCATCGCTTTTATATTTGGCTTTGGTGTCGTTATTGGGTTTTTAGTGGGAACAGTAATTGTTTATCAAATTCTCTACACAGATGTCTCAGATCATTTGCCTGAATATGCGACATTAAAGGCAATGGGTTACAGCGATATGTATTTTGTCCGAGTGATTTTACAAGAAGCTTTTATATTAGCTACTTTAGGTTTTATGCCGGGAATTTTTATCTCCAACGGACTGTATATACTGACTCAATGTGCAACATTTTTACCCATTGCTATGAAACTTGCTCGTGCAATTATGGTGCTGACATTAACTATTGTTATGTGTATTTTATCAGGAGCGATCGCCATCCGAAAACTGCGGGCTGCTGACCCTGCTGATATCTTTTAATATCAAAGTTTGAGGGGAAGGTTAATTTGAAAAGTTGAGCCTTGACCAATTGTACTTTTAACAGTTATTTGGCCATTGTATCCTTGCACAATTTGTTGAGCGATCGCTAGTCCCAGTCCAAAGCCGCCTGTTTCACGAGATCGAACAGTATCTACACGATAAAAGCGATCGAAAATATGTGGTAAATCAGCAGTCGGAATACCAATGCCGTCATCTTTAACCTGAATTACCGCCCAGTGAGACTGGGTAAAAAGTAGTAATTCGACCTTACCTCCCGCTGGTGTATATTTGAAAGCATTAGTCAGTAGATTAATGGCCGCTTGTTTGAGCAAATTAGCATCAGCTTCTAACATTACGGCTTGTTCTGGAAATCGCGCATTGAAATTGAGGTTTTGGGCAGGAGCCTGAGCTGCAAAATCCTGGGCAAGGGATTTCAAAATTTCACGCAAATCAACGGGTTTTAATATCGTGTCCGTCAGCGAACCATTATGACGCGACAGGAAAAGCAGATTATTAATTAGCGTACTCATGGATTTAGCAGTTTCGGCAATATTTTGCAACCGCAATCTTTGTTCGGATAAATCTTCCGGTGGCATCAGAGCAACCTGGGCATTACTCAATACCGTAGCCACAGGTGCCCGTAATTCATGAGAAGCATCAGCTGTAAATCGCTGCAATTGCTGATAAGCCCGCAGACTTGGCCGCATCGCCAACCCACCCAAAAACCAACCCGTAATTCCAATTACACCAAAGGTAACAGGAACCCCCAAAGTGAGAAACAAGCGGGCTTGGTTCAAGCTACTATGTAGAGAGTTCATCGGAACCGCCGTTTGAAAGTAGCCAATTAGCTCCTTATCTGACAAAACAGGAACTGTAATTTGGCGAACCCAGGTTGTTTTGCTGGGTAAATCTGAATTGAGCGGTGTTTCTAGCGTTTGAAATCCTGGTTCAGCCGTCAGTTGTTTGTTAGCAGACGAACCAATAAATTGCACCAGTTGTTTCTGAGAGTTATACCATCGGGCGTACACCAGTCCACCATTCAACGATGCACCGTTTTCCACAGGAGTTTGTTGGCTGCGCTGATTTTGCCATTGACTTTGATAAAGCGAGTATTCAGTTTTGGCAGCAAAAGCCTTACTTTGTGAAAATAGTTCCTCATCAAAAACCCGCAACTGTTCTTCCACGCTCAGACAGTAACCCACCCCAGCAAACGCAAACAAAATTCCACCCATCGACAGGGCAAACCAGTGAGCAAGATTACGACGGCTATGTTCAAACATTAGTCATTAGTCATTGGTCATTGGTCATTGGTCATTGGTCATTGGTCATTGGTCATTGGTCATAGGGCATGGGGCATTGGTCATTAGTCATTGGGAGTAAACAGTGAGGAGTTATTCTAATACAGTTGGGTTAACGTGTTTATTCCTCGAAGATCCCTCCAACCCCCCTTAAAAAGGCTTGCTCACAACCTTCTTTATACCCCCTTTTTAAGGGGGTCGCCGTAGGCGGGGGGATCTTAACCGAACCGTATTGGGAGTTATTCCCCTTGTCCCCTGCTCCCCTGCTCCCCTGCCCCTCTGCCCCTCTGCCCCTCTGCCCCCTTCTCTAATTTGGCGGATTTAACCGATAGCCCATGCGATGGACTGTTTCTATGCAATCTTTGACACCAATAGTTTGTAGGCGTTGGCGTAAACGACGAACTAAGGTGGTAACTGCGTTACTTTCGGGTTCTTCTCCCCAATTCCAAAGGGCTTGCTCAATTTGGCCGTGAGATAAAACTTGGCGGGGGTGACGCATCATATATTCCATGAGTTGAAACTCGCGGCTAGAAAGTTGAGTTGTTAAGGAACCGCGTTCGAGTATCAAATTGGATAAATGAAGTTGCAAATCGCCTAAGGTAAGTATATCTCCTTGCCACATTGGCGATCGCCGCCCCAATGCCCGCACCCGTGCTAATAATTCCACCACATCCACGGGCTTGACTAAGTAATCATCGGCTCCAGCATCTAAACCTCTGACTTTATCTGAAACGGTGTCTTTCGCTGTCAGCATGAGTATGGGAGCGACTTTACCCGCCTGTCGATACACTTGACACAATTCTACGCCACTGACTTTAGGCAACATCCAATCTAAAATCAGCAAATCATACTCTTTGCGAAAAACATACCACTGCGCCGTTTCGCCATCAGTCAGCGCATCTACTATATGCCCTGCTTTCAACAATGCTGCTCGTAGTGGCTCTAACTGCGATGGGTCATCTTCTACTAGTAAGATCAACATTCCATTTGCTTAACTTGCTGTCTTTGTTTACTTCCTAGCCTTAAGATTTAAGGTGAAATAATAACACATAAGTAACAGTAAGTATTCTATCTCATGCTTTCCATGCAGCAACTTCGACGTTTTCAAGTGTTGCGATCGCTGGGCTTTGTGTTTTGGTTATCCTTACCGTTAATTGGACTAGTTTTTTGGCTGGGAAGTGGCTTTGTTGGAGATCGGATTTTGAGTCACTCCCGCACCACCAAAAAATATCTCCTAGCGGATACCCAATCGGCACGGCAGATGATGAAAAAAGTAGTAGCCATTGAGGTGGAAATTCTTCGACAACAAGGAATTTCACGGGTAAACGTGAAAACGAATAATTCAGTCCTCAAAACGATAGTATTTGAATTTCCAATTACCGATATGAGCCAACTTCAAACCACTCTCAGTCAAGAGTTAGGCTTACCACGCGATCGAGTTAAGGAACTGATTGTGGAGGTGGGGGAGTAGGGAGTGGGTGGAGGGGCAGGGGAGGCAGGGGAGGCAGGGGAGAGGAAAGTTTGAACTGCATTCATCCATATTTGAACTAGATTCATCCACCTTTGAACTAGATTCATCCACCTTTGAACTGGATTCATCCACCTTTGAACTGGATTCATCCATATTTGAACTAGATTCATCCACCTTTGAACTAGATTCATCCACCTT
>JAVRBO020000050.1:0-286078 GCA_034531195.2 Nostoc sp. ChiSLP01 | reverse complement strand
GCGGTTGTTGGTGCTGGTGATCCAGTTTGCAAACCGCTCCCATACGTTGGCGCTTGAGCGACGTTGAATGGTTGCTGTCATGGTTTTATAAGTGCGGTTGATAATTTATGATTTCAGTAAGTAAACTTACTTACCTATACTTACTACTCTAAACTCAAAATTAAGATTTGTAAAGAAATTTTAAATAAGTATTAATTATAAAACTGATTTATTTAAAAGATGAATCGCACTTGCGAATGCGATTCATCTGGTTTTATCAACCAGGGGGCCAATCTAACTGTCGTCCTCCCAGGATATGTAAATGAAGATGGTAGACTGTTTGCCCACCATCATCACCAGTGTTGATGACAACTCGATAACCATTTTTCAGTCCAGCTTCTTCAGCAACACGTTTGGCAGTTAATAAAAGATGCCCCAACAGTGCATGATGCTGAGATTCAGCATCAGCTAGTGTGGCAATAGGTTTTTTGGGAATCACGAGGATGTGAGTAGGCGCTTGGGGGTGGATGTCTTTAAATGCCAACGCCAAATCATCCTCGTAAACAATATCAGCGGGAATTTCCCGACGAATAATTTTACTGAAAATCGTTTCTGTATTTTCACTCATGGCAATATACCGACTCATCTGCTAAAGATTTTAAAGGTTTAGCGTCCGTCATATAATAAATGCTTACAAGAGTTTCAATTCAAGCAATTTTGAGCATCATTCCATCGCAACAATTGTCAATTCGCAGTACCCGCAAACCTGAAAGCAAGCTACGCAATTCGCAATTAAAAACAATAAATCTCCTAATTTTTCTAATTTTTTAATTGATAATTAAGGGATGCAAGCCCAGGTGATTCAATAGAATCAGTGGTCTTTCTTTAATCAGTGCTGGGTTCGAGCGCTGGCCGATTATAATTGTGAATTGCGTAACTTACTTCTCGCCAAAGACGAGTATTGTTAATTGCGGATTGTATTGACGATAGGTTATTGTATGTATGTATTTACGGTAGGTTATTCTCTTTAACAGAAGAATTAACAATAAAGAATACTCATTCATGTGATAAAGTCTTTTATAGTTCAAATTAGAGATATTTATTTTGATATCTTAATTTAGTTAACATGAAATTTTGCTAATTGAAAGTTAGATGCGTAAATTAATATTTTGGAGATAAATATGAAAGAGTCAAAATATTATTTTGTTTTGTTAATAGTTATTATAATTAGTATCTTTAGCCGTTTCTTTTTATTACAAAATCAAAGTCTTTGGTTTGATGAAGGCTGGAGTCTAGCTTTATCCGATGCTACAAACTTGCAAGAAAACTTTCATAAAATTGTAAATCGAGAAGCTGGCGATAAATACCAAGCACTTTACTACTTAATATTATTCTATTGGCGTTCGTTTTTTGGTGAGAGTGAATTTGCCATTAGATCGCTCTCAGCTTTGTTGGGAGTTGGTTCAGTAATTATTGTATACTTTACTTGCCTAAATATTTATGGTAAAAAACATGCATTTTGGTCTTCCTTAATCTTAGCAGTGAGTTCTTTTAGCGTATTCTATAGCCAAGATGCTAGACCCTACTCATTATTAATATTCATAGCTTCGCTTCAGATATATTTCTTTAGCAATTCTCTCAAAGATGAGAAAAATAACAAGATTATTTCACAAGTGTTTTTCGGGATTTTTACTGCTTTAGCAACTTTTGGCAGTGTCTTAACAGTAATGTTTACATCAGCATTTTATATATCTCATGCTATCGTTTATAGAAACTTCAAAGAATGGCTCAGATGGTTAATACCTTCTGTAATTTTTTCCTTACCAATGATTTGGTTCTATTTGTCTTCGCCTGCTGCATCAGATCCAACAGCTACAGCAGTGACTCGTACTGGATTGCCCATAATTCAGAATATTATGTTTGTGATTTACGGCATATTAGTAGGCACATCCTATGGCCCCCCATTGGAAGAATTACGCAGTGATAATAAAATAGACATTTTACTTGGTTTTTGGCCTCATTTTCTAATCTTTTTTATTGTCATTACTATAATTAGTATAGCTTTGGTGAAGAGCTTATTAAGCCAGTCAAAGAAAAGAAAGTATCAACGTGCTGACTATTTCTTTACATTGATTTTAACTACATCATTTTTACTAAATTTGGTATTTGCTGTTTTTACTAAAATTAATTGGTTGCCGCGTCATTCTTTTTATCTATGTATTCCGCTTTTCATTTTGATCCCGTCAGCCTTTTTGCATAACTACCAAGCTCAAAACGAAGGTCAAAGTCAAATAAATATACTATCTAAACTTGCCAAAATAGCTACTATTTGTCTGGTAATTATGAATGTTTATTCTAACTTTAATTACTATTTAGCTCCAATATATGGAAAAGATGACTATCGCTCAGCAGTTCAGTATGTAATAAAAAATCGAGATCTATCTGCAAAATCTGTATTACTCTTAGGACAGATTAGATTATTCAAATATTATGGAGATTCATCGACTTTATATATACCGCCATATATTCTCAAAACAATAAAAGGGAAAAATTTAGGAGAAAAAATTAATACAGCCACCAATAATGCAAAGACAGTATTTCTGATAATTAATCGCGAGTTTTACTGGGAATTAAAAGATAAGTTTAAAACGCAAATGAGCGAATTATATACTTTAGAAAATGAAGAAAGTTTTCGCTATGTTAAAATATATCGATTTGTGAGTAAGAAATAAATTTTTAAATCCTAAATTTGCAGATAAGCTGTTCCACATTTTACTTGCATAATGAAGGCGGGCTTTTCGCCCCACACCAAAAAAAGTTGTATTAAATTTAGATATGCAAACTAGATGTTGAACAGCTTAGTGATGTAACTAGTTTGGGAAAAGAAGGAGTGTAGAGTGAGGGATAAAAATGTCTAAATTACGCTTGTGATGGCAATTTACTGTAACTAATAAAATTGGCAATTAAAAATTACATAAAAGATAACTCGATCTCAAAAAAATTAAGACTTTGAAACTGAGGTGACAAAAACATTCACAGGCAAACCCCCAATTATCATTGCACATCGAGGCGCTAGCGGCTATCGTCCAGAACATACTCTAGCGGCTTATGAATTAGCGATCGCACTAGGGGCTGATTATATTGAACCAGATTTAGTTTCTACAAAAGACGGTGTTTTAATTGCTCGTCATGAAAATGAAATTTCTGAAACTACCGATGTTGCCAGACATCCAGAATTTGTTCGCCGTAAAACAACCAAAATAATTGATGGAGAATCAAAAACAGGTTGGTTTACTGAAGACTTTACTCTTGCAGAATTGAAAACATTACGAGCTAAAGAGCGAATTCCCCAACTGCGTCCACAAAATATTTTTTATGATGGATTATTTGAAATTCCCACATTTCAAGAAATCATCGATTTAGTGAAAAATAAAAGCGCCGAAATTAATCGTCAGATCGGAATTTATCCAGAAACTAAGCACCCAAGTTATTTTAAATCTATTGGATTGCCCCTAGAAAAGCCCTTATTAACAACTTTAAGTGCAAACGGTTATCAAGGAGCTAATGCACCTGTTTTCATTCAGTCTTTTGAAGTGAGTAATTTGCAAGATTTATCTACAAAAACCGATTTGCCTTTGGTGCAATTAGTGAATAATACTGGTAAACCTTATGATTTTGTAGTTAGTAACAATGGTAGTATTTATACAGATTTAATAACGACTTCAGGTTTAGAAGAAATTGCTAAATATGCACAGGCGATTGGAATTCATAAAAACCTCTTAGTTTCTAGAGACAGCACTGGTAAATTGCTCTCGCCAACATCTTTAATTATCAACGCTCATACATCTGGTTTGCTAGTTCATGCCTGGACTTTCCGCAATGAAGACCACTTTTTACCATTGGATTTTCAAGGAAACCCCCAAGGAGAATATGAGCTATTTTTCAAATTAGGCATTGATGGGGTATTTAGCGACTATCCAGATACTGCTTATGCTGTGAATCAAAACCTTGGGTTTGAGTCTTGTTCTCACTCTCCATTCCCGCCTTCTGATTCCTAAAAAGCGATCGCACTGGTCACAATTGCGAGAAACTAAAAGCAGATCTGTTAGGAAAGGAGAGCCTAATGAGCTGGACTAAAGTTCTTGCTGTCGAAGCACTGTCGCCAGGTGCGCGACAAGTGGTAAAAGTTGGTAACCGAAAAATCCTACTTTTAAATCACGAAAATCAGCTTTATGCCGTAGATAGCATCTGCCCCCACTTAAAATTGCCGCTGAAAAGTGCAAAAATCACTGATGATAATGCGATTGTTTGTTCTTTCCATCGCAGCAGTTTCGACTTGAGTACTGGTGAGGTAAAACAATGGTGTCCCTGGCCGCCTGGTGTAAGTAAAGTATTTTCGTTGGTTTCACAGCAAAAAACACTACCAGTTTTTCCAATTCGCGTGGAAGAAGGTAGTATCTGGATTGATGTGCAGGAATAAGTAGAGGGGACTGGGGAGATGGGGAAGTTTGGCGGACAAAGGGGCAAAGGAAGCAGGGGAGACAACCGAACAAATGCCCAATGCCCCATACCCCATACCCAATTTATTCTCGCCGTTGTTGATAATCTTCGGAAGACTTGGGATCTAACTCCCAACGACGATCGTCGCGTTCCTCTAAAATGTCGTTAGTACGCAGAATGGCTAAATCGTCCATTTCCAGACCCACTGCTGCTTCTATATCTTCTGTGACACTTTGATCGGGAGTTGCAACAGTACCGCCAACAGCTTCATCTCCAACTGCATCTGCATCCTGCCAATAAGCATCAACATCGCCACCAGTGAGTTCGGGGCTAGTTTCTGTGTAGTCGCTTCTTTCATCTCGCAGCGATCGCCCACCAATATTGTATCCTGGCAAGTCTTTCACACCAGTACCGTAAGATTCAGTAATTTCTTGCGGCAAATCATCAGTTTTTATTTCGTCATTGTGATTTTTTTCTGCCATATTACTAGTTATTTTCTGCACTTTTACAATAACGTTTTATCGCAAAAAATTTGTCTTACTAAAGATGTATGGCTTTAGTCGTAAAATAATCTATCCCCTTAGTACGAAGCTAAACTAGCGATTGCAGCGTAAATTGGAAATATCAATTCATGGTCAAGCAACTTGTAGTTGAAGTTTTTAGTTATGAGTTAGGAGTTATAAAACCGAAATTATTCGATAGTCAACTTCTCGCTCGTAACTATTTTTTATTAGTCAAAAAATAGAATTTAATTTAGCCATTTTGATGTTGTTAACTACCTGAATGCTAAACAATAATACATTCAATTATTTTGCACAGCGGAGGTAGCAAAGTGGAATACAACGAATTTATTACACATGTACAAACCTTGGCTCAATCAGATTCTCGCGAAGAAGCAGAACGCGCTACCCGTGCCACATTAGAAACTCTTAAAGAACGGATAGCTGGTGATGAGGCAGAAGAATTAGCTGCAAATCTACCTCAACAACTAGGCGATTATTTGCGAGGACAAAAACTAAATGGCGATCGTTCTTTCAACTTGCAAGAATTTATTGTCCGTGCGAGCCAAAAAGAAAATATAGAACCAACTACAACTGCGATTCATGTCCGGGCTGTATTTGCAGTGTTGCAAAATGCTATCAATCCACAAACATTTGCTGCTTTTCATGCCCATTTGTCTCATGATTATGAAGAATTGTTTGCTACTTCACCAACAGGCGAAGTACCTGCATAGCGGACAATTTAAACAAACATTATATAAGGGAGAAATCCTAGTTGTTTAATTGTTCTTTTCAATGAAAATACTAGCTAGTTAAATACTAGAAATAAACAGGTAATACCATACTATGGCTCAAAGTAACAATCATTTGGATAAGAAAAAAGTTGCTATCCTCATTGAACAAGGAGTAGAGGATGTAGAATTTTCAGTTCCTTATAATGGACTAAAACAAGCCGGAATGGACGTAGTAGTCCTTGGTTCCCGGATGAATGAAAAATACAAGGGGAAACGCGGTAAACTCAGCATCCAAGCTGATGGTACAACAACAGAAGCGATCGCAGCCGAATTCGATGCAGTAGTAATTCCCGGCGGTATGGCTCCCGACAGAATGCGACGCAACCCCAACACAGTACGCTTCGTACAAGAAGCCGTACAACAAGGAAAATTAGTTGCTGCGGTTTGCCACGGCCCACAAGTTTTGATTGAAGGCGACTTAATTAAAGGTAAAAAACTTACTGGCTTTAGTGCTATTAGCAAAGACATCACTAATGCAGGTGCAAATTATTTAGATGAACCTTTAATAGTAGATGGAAATTTAATTACATCTCGCGAACCTGGAGACTTGGCAATTTTCACCACAGCCATATTGAGCCGATTGGGTTATGGTGGCAAAGATGCTGCATTGCCAGATGAAAAAGATACAACTGCCCAATGGTGGAAACTAGCTGATGCTTGGAGTGGCTCAACAAAAACAGAAATTGGCAGAGGTTTAAATACTGCTCTTGCAGGAGAACGTTATTCGCTGGAAGCTTTAGAAAAATATACAGAGAAAGAATCTGATGCTGAAATAAAATCAGTTTTCCAAGAAATTATTGGCAACAAACAACGCCACATTCAAAAATTAGAAACCTATCTTCAAGCATTAGGTGAAAAGCCTTCTTTAGGGGCAAATATCGCTAATCAGTATGCCAAAGTTAAAAGCGCCCTAACAGGAAGTGACGACATCTATCAATTACGTTCTGCTTTGGGAGACGTGCAAACAGGTATTGGTGATATAGGCAATTTGTGTGCAATGTACACTGACCCAGTAGCAACTGCTATTTTTAAAGAAATTTACCGCGATTTATTGACATACGAACAGCGACTACTAGAGTTGTATCGAGCGCGAACAGCCTCTCAAATTCAGCCCCCCAAACCAACTACAGGCGCTGCTGTATCGATGTAAATAATCGTTAGTAGAGAAGCACCGCCGTGCTTTTCTACAAAACAGACTTTCTTAAAATCTCGTTTCTGGGAATAATCTGGAAATGTAGACATAGGGGCTTTCCCTCTTCAAAGAAAGACAACTAGATCCAAATCGTTCTCAAATATTGAATGGCAAATATTCATTCAATTTTGTGAATTTTACCCCCAACATAAATGTAATTGAGGATTTTTATGAATCGACTGATCTCTTCGCTAAAAAATATTCGTATCCGTCAGATGATTGTGGTCTTTCTGGTAGGATTTATGTTTTTGCTCGGTCAAGCTTTTAGCTACGGTAATGTAGCACAAGCTGATGTTATCACTCCAGAAGGCACTTATTATAAAGGTGTACCAGAGGGTCAAGGTGACATTAGAAACGATAACCAAATCGGAAACACCCAAAACAAGCTAAAAAATGCTGTTGATAATGTCCGCGAAAAATTAAACTTGGATGAAGAAACTCCACGAGCTACAAAAGAGTTTTTTGATTCTACAAAAAACAAAGCCGCAGACAAAACTACCCGCTCGCAGCGAGATACACAAGGCTATTACCAATATTCTCCTAACACACCAGTCAGAGGCGCAGACTAGAATTTCAGCAAGTCTTAAATCTAATTTTTGACTCACATATCAATACTGATTTGATTGTGTGAAAAAAGCATCTACACCTTAGGTAAGGGCAGAGTAGGCAATAGGCAATTTTATATTGTCTGTTGCCTACTTAATAGATTCACAAATCAGATAGAGACACCATAGATTATTGAAGGGAAAAAATATGCCTGATAAAACCGTTACAAAAATAGACTCTGCTTATTCTCCTAAAGGTCAACTAGGCCAAAAATATCTGGCATCTGGCAAAAATATTTCCATGCGTTTGTGGGAGAATGAGCAACCAAATGAACCTAAAGAGCCAACCGCACGGGAATATGAAACTGTTGGTTATGTAATCAATGGTCGTGCAGAATTACACATTGAAGGACAAAATATCTTACTAGAGCCTGGGAATTCTTGGGTAGTACCAAAAGGAGCTAGCCACACATATAAAATTCTAGAACCATTCACTGCTGTTGAAGCAACAAGCCCCCCTGCTCAAGTTCACGGACGGGATGAAAATTAGAAATTGAAAATCAAACTTTAGATAAACAGGCGCTGCTGAATTGTAGTATGAATCCAAATGTATAGACTAGCAATTACAACGTCTATACAATGATTTTGATACATTAAATTAACAACGCCAAAAAACACAGATAATTTCTTATCTGTGTTTTTTATATGTATCTATAGTTTTAAATTTACTGAAATTCTGTCACATTTTTATCAGACCAGAGGCTGATGAATATCGAGCATTTACTTAGTTTCCTAGAGAAAGAGAAGCAACACAAATATCGAATAAAAGTTCGACAATAATTTGATTTTGTGTTTCTACTATCTGCAATTAAAAAGGAATCCAAATGTTTTATCACACCAAGAAACTACAGTACTTTAAGCCCCCAGAAAAACCAGATGCAGTCTACGCAATGAAAATTCAAGAACTCATTGGTGGGACTTTTGGTGAAATGACTGTGATGATGCAGTACCTCTTTCAGGGCTGGAATTGTCGAGGCCCTGCCAAGTACCGAGATATGCTGCTAGATGTTGGTACTGAGGAAATCGGCCACATTGAGATGCTGGCTACAATGATTGCCCATCTTTTAGACAAAGCGCCGCTCACAATGCAAGAAGAAAGTGTAAAAGATGCGGTTGTGGGTGCTGTGATGGGTGGTACTAATCCACGAGATGCGATTATGGCTGCGGCCATGAATCCCCAACATGCTATTGTCTCTGGTTTGGGTGCTACACCATCTGATAGCGTTGGCTATCCTTGGAACGGTCGCTTTATTGTTTCCAGTGGTAACCTGTTGGCAGACTTTCGCTCTAATCTCCACGCAGAAAGTCAAGGACGTTTGCAGGCAATACGACTATATGAAATGACCAACGATCCTGGCGTGAAAGATACTTTAAGCTTCATGATCGCCCGCGATACGATGCATCAAAACCTGTGGTTAGCAGCTATTGAAGATTTAGAAAGTTCTGGACTGGAAAAGACTCCAGTTCCCAGTTCCTTCCCATTAGACTTGGAAAAACGCGAGTTTTCCTATCAGTTCTGGAATCATTCTGAAGGAACCGAAAGCGCTGAAGGTCGCTGGGCGAAAGGCCCATCAATAGATGGCAAAGGTGAATTCCAGTATGTGGCAAATCCCGAACCACTGGGGCCAGAACCACAACCACCCCAGCCCGACCTCCGACTACATGGTACGCCCAACATTGGACAGACACAGGGCAATAGTTCTGGCGCACCTTCTGTAACTGAACGCAAAACTATTGGCGGCTAATTTTGGCAGGGGAATTTATCAGGGTATATATTGAAAACCCCGTGCATTTTATGTCGGTGAGTATCATTACTTATTGCCATAAACATGTTCTCTCCCCAATTCTCCTAGTAAATGAGGATTGGGGCCAAATTCCCTGGAACTAACGTTGATGTAGCATACTAATTACTTATACCAGTTCTGTATGAAGATGCATTTAATTTTTTTTAACGAACCGCCTTCTCTACGAGAGGCTTCCGCCAACGCGCAGCGTCTCGTTAGAGAAGAACGCCAAGAGCGCCAAGGTAAGAGTTTGAGAGGTTTGGCGCAGCTTCACAAAGAAACGGTATTAATAGTTAGTGCTTTTAAACACCTAAATATCTAACCAGGAATAGCAATTCTCTAAAATTCAGCAACAGATTCAAACTTTGAAACTTAAATACAATCTGAATTTGTTAATTGAGAATTGCGTAGCTTCCTTCCTACTTTGCTGGTATAACTTGGGTTAATCACCGTTGATATTGCTCTGACCGTTACTAACCATACCTAAGACATTCATCCGGTAAGTTTTTAGATGCTCTAAAGTTCGCTTTATCATTGATGAGTCAGTTTTGTCAATTCTTACTACTAGCAATATGCCATCAGTATGGGGTGCCAGCAGGCTAACATCAGCTAGTTCTAACACAGGGGGAGCGTCATAAATCACTAAGTCAAAGGTTTGATGAAAATCTATCATTAATCGCTTCATCTTTTGAGATGAGAGGAGCTTTATGGGATCGGGGGTTATTGGCCCAGCAGTGATTACAGATAGTCCATTCATCGAGGGCAGCTGTCGGATCGCCTCACTCATCGGTACGTTTGTCGAGATTAAATCACTTAATCCCCGTGAGTTATTTAAATTTGATAAGGTGTGAATGTTGGGTTGGCGTAAATCAGCATCTACAAGTAGTACTCGTTGCCCCATTTCTGTAGCTATTTGAGCTAGATGGAAGGCGATAGTGGATTTACCATCACCATCCATAGCTGAGGTAATAATAAGAGAAGTAGTAGAGCGATCGCCACTGAGCAATTGAATATTTGTAAAAAGCACCCGCAAAGCTTCTAAAAATTTTGCCCGATGGCTGCTACGATCTTTTTTTCCGAACACACCTAAGCCAGAAATACTTTTAAAAATTGGACTTGATATTTTTACGATCGGAACTTTCCCCGTAGCTGTGTATTTTTGAGTGCTTTCGACTTGTTTTTCAAATGGAATATTTCCTAATAACGGTAGTTTAACTTCTTCTTTGAGTGCCTGAATACTATGGTAGGTCTTATCAAACTTTTCTAGCAGTAAGGCCAGGCCAATTGCTAAAGCTATACTCCCAAATACTCCTGGTATTAAATAACGTTTGATGCTCGAATCAGAGATCGGAACCTTCGGCTCACTTGGTGCCTCAAGTAACTGCCAACCAAGTTCTGTCTGAGATATCTGAATTTGCAGATTTTCACGAGTAGATAAAAAACGATTCAAACTCTCAGTAGCAACCTGTAATTTTCGCTGTAGTTCAGTGTATTGTCGTGCCAAAATTGGCCATTGCTTGCGCTGTAGTTCAAGTTTCTGCTCTACTTTAGCAAGTTCTTGGCTTTGCACTTCTAGAGCTTGAACCTGAGTCGTTACTTCTGCTATTTTTGTACCCAGAAAACGTTGTGCTTCTTTATTTAGCAATGGTAACAACATTGCTCGTTTCTGCTTCAAAGTTTGGAGAGTTGGGTTACTATCTTGCAAACGAGTTGACTCTGTAGCGATTTGAACGTCTAGTTGCTGTAATTGAACCAACAACTGTTGATACAAAGGAGCATCCTTGAGGGTTGCCACCTGACCATCTTTCCCCTGTAGAAAAGATAAATTGGCACGAACCTCTGCCAATTGCCGATTGACGGTTTCTCGTTCCCCAGACAAACTACTGATTCGACTCACAACTTGTTCGGACTGGATATCTGGGTCAACAAAGTCGTACTTTTGTCGAAATGTTTGCAGTTCTTTCTGAAGCCGATCGACTCGATTTTGGATAGATGGCAGCTGTTTTTCTACGAAATGAATTCCTTGACGTAACTTGGTTTGCCGCCTTTCCTGGCTATAATCTAGGTAATCTTTAGCAACTTGGTCGAGTATAATTTTAACTCGCTTTGGATCGGGACTCCGATAACGAACTTCTATAATCTTGGTTTCACCAAACCGAGAAATGGTCAAATCTGCAATCAGCGAACTGTAGCTTATATCTTGATAGGTACTTTGTAAGTGCTTTACAATCTCTCCCATCAATTCAGGGCTTTTGAGAACCTCAATTTGACTTTGATAATCTAGACCAGATTTGTTTGCATTCGGGTCTTTGACAATATCCACTGCTTTCGAGTCATCATTTACAGGCTCCACTAACAGGCGAAAGTTGCCTTCATATACTGGTAACTCTCGGTTTAGCATCAAATTGACAAAAACAACTGTCATTACAGTAATACTTACCCCAGCAATGACTAGCGCTCGTCGGCGTATAACACTCAGAATTTGTGCGAAACTCGAATCATTTGCTTCCTCTTGTGACCACGGTAAAGGTTGAGACTGAAGAAATGGCGGTAAAGAGTTTCTATTCTCGCCATAGCTTGATGATTCAGAAGAATTATTCTCCATCTATTTAAAAATACTTATTAATTTACGTTACAAAAAATGTGTATAACAACTTTGGTACTTCCGAGTTAAAGGAACAAGTACGCAAAGTCTTATTATTAGCTACCAAATTAGCAAACTGCTTAGTATAATCCGTCATCAATGGGACGCAGAAATCAAGATTTTGATAACTTTTAAATATCAATGCATCTTTTAGCTTAGTTTTAACCCTCTATTATAGTAACGCTTACTTAGATTTCAATTGTTATAATTTTAGGTTTTTCACTCTCTCAGATACTCCCTGAGTAAGCAACGATGACAAAATCTTTGTTTTTAAGTATACATTTTTTTAGTTCCATATCATAGCTGAACTCAAAACGAATTTCCAATTACGCCAAAGTGTCGTTTGCATAAAGTCGGTGACAAATCTTTGACATCAATTGTAACCAAAGTAATTTAAATATCGCTGTGTCGCTTGCCAATTGTTATTGTCAAAACTATTACCATATTTTGTTTGAGTAAAATTTAATACTAATTTAATTTTGTAGATTACTTTAGCGCCAAAAAAATTGGTACTTGTTTTACCAGTAACATCGCAAAACTGGCTACTTAGATTGAAGAAATATACAAATTTTTACGTATTAAAATTTACTTACAACAAATTAACTAATTTGTGAAGCTTTTGTTTATCTAAATTGTCAAAACATAAATTTTTTGTAAAGTGTCTCAGTAGATTTGAAACATTTTTTTGTCATGGTATTCTTGTAGGAAGTTACATGTAAAATAAAGTATTGAATCTCAAACAATACTCAATCATTATATGTAAAAAATATTGCTAACCCAAGTTGCAATTAAGTAAACCAAAACATCCTAAACCCAATGGACGCAGACCCTTTATTTTTTAGGCTAAACGAGTGCATAGTAGCTTTTAGAGTTATCTAGACATCAAGTAAAGTTGCTTAGAAACCTGTAATATTGCTTTGTTGTAAAGCAATATTACATGTCTAATATAGCGATAGCTATTTAGACTTTTGCTTTTTGTTGTGTTCCCATGTTCCGAAAAAATCGTGTATACAAGTTAAAAAGTATATATATACATAGACATACTTAAACGGCTAAAATTAGCACTGCGGTTAATATATGTATGTCTGTATATGTCTGCTTATTAAGAGGCTTTATGTATACCAGTAAATTAATCAACTTGCTTTAAGCAAATTAAAATATTTCTTAATAAAGACAAGTTTTGTGTGTAATTAATGGCTTGAGCATTTCAGTAGTGTATTGAACAAGTTTTATAAAACAGGATACAACTGATGAGACTGAATAAATGGATTAATCAAAAGCTTTCACAATCCATTTCTACACGGATAGATGTAAAAAATGACTATTCTCTAAAAACCCAGCAATCTATCAAATTGTCTGTGATCACACAGTTTTTTCCACCAGACTATGCGCCTACGGGACAGTTGATTGAGGAACTGGTGAAACAACTGGGACAGCAAGGAGTTGATATTGAGGTTTTTACAAGTCAGCCAGGATATGCATTTGACTCTCATACGGCTGCTTTACCGATTGAACGTATGGGTAGAATCCGAGTTCAACGATCGCGCACAGCCCAACTTTGGCCGGGACGAATTCGTGGTAAAGCTGTCAATGGGATCTTATATACCTTACGTTCTGCGCTCTATCTACTCAGAGCTTGGCGGCGCAGCAATGTATTGTTGGTAACTACGGCTCCACCATTTTTGCCCGTCATCGGATATCTAGCCTATTTGTTGTTTAAAATTCCCTATGTTTGCATTCTCTATGACCTTTATCCCGATATTGCCATCGCTTTGGGAGTGATCTCAAAGCATAACTGGATAGCAAGGTTATGGCGTGCCATTAACAGACAGGTTTGGCTAAACGCCAAGGGAATTGTGGTTCTTAGTCCAGCCATGAAACAACAAGTGGTAGCAAATTGCCCGCAAGTAGCTGATAAAATTTCAGTAATCCACAGTTGGGCGAACCCGGAATTGATTGTGCCAATTCCCAAAAAAGAAAATTGGTTTGCGTTGGAGCATAACTTAGTAGACAAATTTACCGTACTCTACTCCGGGAATATGGGACGGTGCCATGATATGGCAACTATCCTCGAAGCTGCTCAAGAACTGCAAGATGAGCCAATTCAATTTGTCTGTATTGGTGGTGGAGCCAAACGGGATGAATTGATTCAACAAGTGAATCAATTAGGACTGTTGAATTTTACATTTCTGCCATATCAAGACAAACAAGTGCTGCCTTATTCATTAACGGCTTGCGATCTTTCACTAGTGAGTGTGGATGCATCCACTGAGAGTTTAGTCGTTCCTAGCAAGCTATACTCGGCTTTAGCATCGGGACGACCAATAGCAGTGATTTGTTCGGAGTATTCATACTTGAGAGAATTGGTTGCTGAAGCTGAGTGCGGTGGCACATTTGACAACGGAGATAGTCATGCTTTAGCTCAATTTATTCGCTTACTCAGTCGCGATCGCCAATTGGGAGAGCGTATGGGTAAAGCAGGCCGTCAATACCTGCGATCGCATTTCACACCCAAGATTATTTCTCAACAATACCTTGATGTTTTGCAGCAAGCAATCTTATCTGATGATGCGATCGCTATGTCTCAAAGCCATACAAAATAATTCTTTAAGAAATAATCGACACAGATTGGTGTAGGCTGCAAAGGACTTTAGCCTCATACCAATCCTCAAAAATCCAGGGTGCAAAGTATTCTCCTTTGTCCTTTGCTCCTGCTGTTACCAGTGAAACCCTATTAACAGGGTCAGTCCAAGCTCCCTACTTGATGGTAAGATTTGCCATCATCTTTTGAGTTTGGCAGTACTTTCTCAATCTTGAAACACTGGCACAATAGGCAAACCAAAAAATACTGTTTTACCAGAAACATTTACCTTTTTATTTAAGCTAGATCGACACCTTGCTTAAATAAAACTCTTGCATATTCAATAAAAATTTAGTTTTCGGAGGGTTGTGTTTAATGCGTAATTGAACTGGAAAATAATTTTTACAATCAACTCATACTAACAGTTAGCAGTTAGGCTTATAGACAATAAATAATTTATTAGTCTTACTTATTTTCGTGCTTAAATTTGTACAAATAATGTAATACCAAAAATAGTTTTGTGTTTGGATTATGATGAGTTTGATTAAGATAATATGAAGCCACCAGAGTATGTTATGCTCTAAGACAGATTGACAGTGATAAATAATCACTTAATTAAATAAAAATAGGCAATTAATATTCTTGTCTAAAAACAAGGTTAAACCTGTTGCCACATTACAAAAAACAAATTGACGATTTAATAATCTTTTTGAATCAGCTTACTTTAATTAAATAGTATTTAGTTTGTAACTTGAGGAGATGAGCTTTGATGGTCTTCGCGATCTCAGTTCCTCCAACGTAACCTTCCAGAATTTGTTGTGTATTTATTCAAGTGGGGGGTCGAATTGCAGAGAAGGTGTGACCGAAATCGGAAACGTTCAAAACGCCGAGCTATCTACTGTCCAAATCATGGTTGCTACCTGGAAAGCAGGAGTCAAAAATATCAATTGTTTGCCGATCGAGCAGGACAGTTGCAGCAGCGGGGCATGAGTCGCCGCAGTGCATTGATGCTAGTAGCCAACCAAACCGCAGTTTCTCTAGAGGGAGAGTGGTTAGAGGCCTTTTGGTGCGAACAGTGCCAACAGACAAAGTGGTATCACGTCTGCAAGTCGGACGAGGGCACCTATAAAGTTTCTCTAGCACCACAAGAACTGTGGCAACAGGTAACAGGGGCGATCGATCCTCAGGGAAATCCTTCCGTAGGAGAATTCACTCGCAGGCAGGCAAAGGTACTAAATTATCGCAGCATGAAAGATTTTCAGTTTGTCAATTAACGCTCAAAAGCGTGGTCTTTAATCAATATATATGAGTAGTAAAAAAATTACGTCAAAGCCAGAGTTAATAATTGAAGCTGGACAAACAGAGCAGCAATATTGGAAAGACCTATGGCGCTATCGAGAGCTATTTTATTTTCTGTCTTGGCGTGATATTTTAGTACGCTACAAGCAAACAGCCATTGGTATGCTCTGGGCACTCATTCGACCATTTTTAACGATGGTTGTGTTCAGCGTCATCTTTGGAAACTTGGCGAAATTGCCTTCGGAAGGCACAGCACCCTATCCAATATTAGTGTTTGCTGCCTTGCTACCTTGGCAGTTTTTTTCCAGTGCCTTAAGCGAGTGTAGTAACAGTCTAATTAGTAACGCCAACTTGATTTCTAAAGTGTACTTTCCCCGCTTGATTGTGCCTGCTAGTTCAGTGATTGTTAGCTTTGTGGACTTTCTCGTTTCTGGGATGATCCTCTTAGGGCTAATGGCTTGGTATAATTTTGTTCCCAGTTGGCGGATATTATCCTTACCGTTATTTATTGCCATTGCCTTTGCGGCTTCACTAGGAGTGGGGCTGTGGTTGGCAGCTTTAAATGTTGAATATCGAGACTTCCGTTACATTGTGCCCTTTATTGTGCAGTTTGGTCTGTATATTTCACCCGTCGGTTTTAGTAGCAGCATTGTGCCAGAGCAATGGCGTTTGCTTTACTATTTAAACCCAATGGTGGGCGTGATTGATGGCTTTCGCTGGGCTATTTTAGGAGGAGAATCCAAACTTTATTGGACTGGATTCACGCTATCTTTAGGACTAGTTGCTCTGTTGCTGGTAAGTAGCATTTGGTACTTCCGCAAAGTGGAAAGGACATTTGCTGACGTAATTTAGCAAGGATCTGTGCAGATGTCTGAGAATATGATTAGTGTTGAAAATTTAAGCAAAAAATATATCATCGCTCACCAAGAGGAGGGAAGAAGCCGCTACAAAGCGCTGCGAGATGTAATTGCTGATAGTGCTAAATCTTTTGCCAAGACATTTATTAAACCTGGTGGCAAAAAAATCCCCAACCCAGCACGAGAAGAATTTTGGGCTTTAAAAGATATTTCCTTTGAGATTCAACAAGGTGAAGCCATTGGTGTGATTGGACGCAATGGCGCCGGTAAATCTACTCTGTTAAAAGTTCTCAGCCGCATTACCGAACCGACGAGGGGACGTATCGCCATTAAAGGGCGGGTGGCAAGTTTATTAGAAGTAGGGACAGGATTTCACCCAGAACTAACGGGACGCGAGAACATTTATCTCAACGGTTCCGTTTTGGGGATGAGCAAAGCGGAAATTAAAAAGAAATTTGATGAAATAGTAGCCTTTGCTGAGGTGGAAAAGTTTTTAGATACCCCGGTTAAGCGTTATTCTTCAGGAATGTACGTGCGCCTTGCTTTTTCCGTTGCAGCCCATTTAGAACCAGAAATTTTAATTGTCGATGAAGTTTTGGCTGTAGGTGATTCAGCATTTCAGAAAAAGTGCTTGGGGAAAATGGGTGATGTCGCCACCAAAGAAGGACGAACGGTTTTATTTGTGAGCCATAGTATGCAAGCGATCGCCCAACTCACCAAACGTTGCATACTACTTTCTAAGGGTAGCGTTCACTTTGATGGTGATACTGGCAAAGCAGTACAGCTATATATGGCTGGGGACAAAGATGATTCTGTATCCCAAGCTTATTACCAAGCTCCTACCAACAAAAGTGGTAATTATGTAGCTTGGGCAAGGGCACACACCTCTGAAGGACAAGGAATTCACTGTTGGGGAGAACCGATTACCTTTGAGTTTGCCTTACACGTTACTGAACCTCATGAAAGCCTGCGCTTTTCCTTTCAGATAGTCAATTTTTTACAACAACCGATTTGTATCTTCTGGTTTTTCAACTCTGATGCTCCCTTTTGCCGAGAGCCGGGAACATTTATTCTGCGATGTGAGATTCCCAAATTGAGACTGTATATGGGTTCATACACCTTAACGACATGGTTTTCCAACCGTCGTAGTGATACTCTACTAGAAAATTTGAGAGAAATTTGCCCGTTTGAAGTGACTATGCACAACTTCGAGCGTCCAGATTATCAATGGCAAGCTGATGAGTGTACGTATTTAGAAGATGCTATTTGGCAAACAGTGGAAAAGCATTAATTTGAAGGCAGATTAAGTAATGGCTGTAAATGATGATGTTAAGTTAGGTACAAACGTCAAGATTTTTCATCCCGATCTTGTAAACCTTTACGGTTGTGCTATCGGCGATGATACGAAAATCGGGGCATTTGTTGAAATTCAGAAAGATGTCACCATTGGAAGTCGGTGTAAAATTTCATCCCACAGTTTCTTATGTGAAGGCGTTGTCCTAGAAGATGAAGTGTTTATTGGTCATGGAGTCATGTTTACTAATGACCTTTATCCCCGTGCAACCAATGAAGATGGTAGTTTAAAAACAGCTGATGACTGGTATACAATCAAAACTTTAGTGAAGCATGGTGCATCTATTGGTAGTAACGCTACCATCCTGCCAGGGGTAACTATTGGTGAAAAAGCCATCATCGGTTCTGGAGCCACAGTAACTCGCGATGTTCCTGATTATGCAATTGTAGTTGGAGTCCCCGCTCGTGTCATAGGGGATGTGCGTGCCGTAGGCGATCGCCAAAATTTCCCAATCTCAGTTAATAGTTTGTGAAAATCTTCCTTGTGTCCTGTTTGAGCAAATTCACTTTTGGACATTGGATAGCTTTTTAGCGAATTCTCAAAGTTTGCAAAGATAAAGCTTTTTTAGCTCGAAATAGCAATAACTTGCAATCCAGCTATCAATTATTGGCAGTCTGGCAGTAGTTGATAGTGCCTCAAAAATAAATTCTGATTAATTAAAAGTAACAAAAAATATGATTAATATCGGTGTCATTGGCTATGGTTATTGGGGCCCGAATTTAGTAAGAAATTTTGTCGAAATGCCAGGAGTTCAGGTAAAAACAGTCAGCGATTTTAAAGCAGAACTACTGGCAAAAGTGCAAGCTCGATATCCTACTATCCAAGTTACTCAAGATTGTCAAGATATATTTACAGATCCTAAGATTGACGCCGTAGCCATCGCCACACCAGTTTCAACTCACTTTGAATTAGCTTTAGCTGCATTGCAGGCTGGCAAACACGTGCTAGTCGAGAAGCCAATGACAACTACCTCCGAACAAGCAAAGCGGCTGATTGAAGAGGCAGAAAAACGCAACCTAGTATTAATGGTAGATCACACCTTTGTTTACACAGGTGCTGTACGCAAAATGCACGATTTGATCGCCACTAATTCTTTGGGTGACATTTACTACTATGATTCTGTACGCGTTAACTTGGGGCTTTTTCAGCATGATGTGAATGTCATTTGGGATTTGGCAGTCCACGATTTATCGATTATGAACTACGTATTGCCATCCCAGCCTTATGCTGTTTCCGCCACAGGCGTCAGCCACGTTCCTGGAGAACCAGAAAATCTTGCCTACTTGACCTTATTCTTTGAGAAAAATCTCATCGCTCACATCAATGTCAATTGGTTAGCGCCAGTGAAAATCCGCCGCACATTGATTGGTGGTAGTCAACGGATGATTGTTTACGATGACTTAGAACCGAGTGAAAAACTCAAGATTTACGACAAGGGTATTACAGTCAATGGCAATACTGAAAGCGTTTACCAAATGATGATTGGTTATCGCACAGGAGATATGTGGTCGCCCAAGTTGGATGTGACAGAGGCATTGAAGACAGAAGGATTACACTTTATTGATTGTATTCAAAAAGGCGATCGCCCACTGACAGATGGAGAAGCAGGACTGCGGGTAGTCAGAATTCTCGAAGCTGCAACCCAGTCTCTCAAGAAGCAAGGCCAATTAATTGAACTGAATGTGGCAGAGGTAGCAGCATGATTCCATTTGTAGATTTAAAAGCTCAGTATTTAAGTATTAAAGACGAAATTGATACTGCCGTCTTAAAAGTCCTGGAAAGCACCCAATTCGTTTTGGGCAATGAAGTCAAAGCATTAGAACAAGAATTTGCAGATTACTGCAATGCAGATTATGGCATTGCTGTCAATACAGGCACTAGTGCCCTGCATTTAGCATTATTAGCAGCAGGCATCGGCGCTGGAGACGAAGTAATTACCGTACCTTTCACCTTCGTAGCAACGACAGCAGCAATTTGTTACACCGGAGCCACACCTGTTTTCTTAGATATCGATCCTGTTTCCTACACAATCGATGTCAACCAAATTGAAAAAGCAATAACTGAACGCACCAAAGCTATCCTACCCGTGCATTTGTACGGTCAACCAGCAGACATGGAGCCAATTTTGGATATTGCCCGCCGTCATGGATTGGTAACGATCGAAGATGCAGCCCAAGCTCACGGCGCCGAGTACAAAGGGCAACGTGTCGGTAGTATTGGCGATATTGGTTGTTTTAGCTTTTACCCTGGTAAAAATTTAGGGGCTTACGGTGAGGGAGGTATGGCAGTCACCAACAATCCCGAATATGCCCGTACTATGGGAATGCTGCGCGACTGGGGCCAAGAGAGCAGGTATCACCACACCCTCAAAGGTTACAACTATCGCATGGATGGCATCCAGGGAGCGATTTTGCGGGTGAAGTTACGCTACATCGAAGCCTGGACAGAAGCTAGAAGGAGCCACGCCGCATACTACGACCAACTCTTGGGAGAATCTGGTGTTAGTACGCCCACCGTGATGCCTTATAGCCGCCACGTTTACCATGTCTATGCAGTGCGATCGCCTCAAAGAGATGCCCTGCAACAAAGCCTCCAAGAGTTGGAAATTCAAACAGGCATTCATTACCCAATTCCAGTTCATCTCCAGCAAGCTTATGCTGAATTTGGTTATAAAGCTGGAGATTTTCCCCACTCAGAAGCAGCAGCCAAAGAAGTGTTATCTCTGCCGATGTATGCAGAACTAACCAAAGAGTCACAAACTCAAGTTGCCAAAGCGGTAATTAGCTTTACATAACCCAGGAGTTCAATGTCCGATCCAGGTAAGACTAAGATAGTCAAAGCTGTCCACGGCTTACAAGCTCAAAAGCTAGACCCTGACTTTGAAATTCAACTAGCAGAATATTTACGCACTCAGTACGAACAAAAACCATTAATCGAATTATACGCCCGCTTTGTGACAAGTGACGGCGACTTTGATGCGTTAATGCGGCGAGCCATTTGGCGGGCAGTAGCACGTAAATTTGGTCACAACGTTCGCATTGGTAATGGTGTAGGCTTTAAACATCTCGAAACCTTTGAGATTGGGAACCAGGTCTTTATTGGTTCCCAAAGCTACATTCAGGGAAGATTCGATGGTACTTGCATCATTGGTAACCATGTTTGGATTGGGCCGCAGAGTTATTTTGATGCCCGCGATTTAATTATTGAAGATTATGTGGGATGGGGGCCGGGTGCAAAAGTACTAGGTTCAGCGCATACTGGCTTGCCCATTGATGTGCCGATTATTCAAACCGATCTAGAAATTAAATCGGTAAAAGTGGAAACAGGAGCCGATATCGGTATGAATGCGGTAATTCTGCCAGGTGTGACCATTGGCAAAGGCAGTATTGTTGGTGCTGGGGCTGTTGTCACCAAAGATGTAGCGCCATTTGCGATCGTTGCTGGTGTCCCTGCTAAGTTTTTGCGCTGGCGGGAAGGATATGAACCATCGGAGAATACAAATAATAAATAAATATGCAAAATCTGCGAATTTTAATTACAGGTGGTGCCGGGTTCATCGGCTCTGAACTAGTACATCAAATCATAACTAAAACAACAAACCAGGTTGTAGTTGTTGATAATTTGGTGAATGGAAAACGCCAAAACCTAGAAAATTTGCCTAGCGATCGCTTTGAATTAGTTGTGGCAGACATTCGAGATGGCGATCGCATGGCAAAATTAATGTCAGGTGTAGATATAGTATTTCATCTAGCCTGCTTGGGCGTCCGGCATTCTATCCACTCGCCCCATGAAAATCATGAAGTTAATGCCACAGCAACACTCCAGCTATTAAGCACCGCAAAAGCAACAGGAGTCAGTCGGTTTGTATATGTTTCAAGTTCTGAAGTTTATGGTACTGCTCGTTGGGTACCAATGACAGAAGAACACCCAACTTTTCCTATGACTGTCTATGGTGGTTCTAAGTTAGCTGGAGAATGTTATACCAGAGCATTCTACGAAACCTACGGCTACCCCACTGTTGTAGTACGTCCTTTCAACACCTACGGCCCCCGTTGTCACCATGAAGGAGATAGCGGAGAAGTCATACCCAAGTTTTTACTGCGTAGCATGGCTGGCAAGCCAATGGTAATTTTTGGTGATGGCACCCAGACTAGAGACTTCACTTATGTTGGAGATACAGCTAGGGGGATTATGTTGGCAGGATTTACAGACTCTGCCATCGGACAAACAATTAATTTGGGCAGTGGCTTTGAAATTGGCATTAACGATTTGGCAAAAGAAATAGCATCAATAGTAGAAAGAACAGACACAAGCGCGATCCACGATGAATCTCGTCCTGGTGATGTTTTGCGTTTATATGCTGAAACCACAAAAGCTTACAACCTATTGGGATTCAAGCCAGAAGTATCGCTGCGCGAAGGTTTGCTCAAACTGAGAGATTGGTATTTGAGTTTTGGAAAATCTCCAGAAGTCCTACTAGAAACTGAAATTGTACGCAACTGGGATGTAGAGAGGAGCAAACAGCGTGTCTGAAGTCAAATCTTTTATCCCCATCGCCAAACCCTGGATGGGGGAAGCGGAAGCTGAAGCAGCTAAACGTGCCATTATGTCTGGCTGGGTAACACAAGGGCCAGAAGTCGCCGCTTTTGAACAAGAATTTGCCGCTTACGTAGGAGCAAACTACGCCTGCGCTGTCTCCAACTGTACCACAGCATTGCATTTAGCGCTATTAGCTGTAGGCGTGCAACCAGGGGATGAAGTGATTACCGTCAGCCATTCTTATATTGCCACTGCCAACAGTGTTCGCTACTGCGGGGCAACACCAGTGTTTGTGGACATTGAACCACAGACATACAACATCAACCCGATGTTAATTGAGGATGCCATCGGCGATCGCACCCGTGCCATTTTGATTGTCCATCAGATCGGAATGCCTTGCGACCTCAAAGCCATCTTAGATATTGCCCACCGCCATCAGTTGCCAGTAGTTGAAGATGCCGCTTGTGCCATCGGTAGTGAAATCCTCTGGAATGGGCAGTGGGAGAAAATTGGCAAGCCGCATGGAGATATCGCTTGCTTTTCTTTTCACCCGCGGAAAATCATCAGCACTGGTGATGGTGGGATGCTGACTACAAATAATCCCCAATGGGACAAGCAGTTTCGCCTCTGGCGGCAACATGGGATGAGTGTCCCCGATACTGTGCGCCACGGTGCAAAACAGGTGATATTTGAGTCATACCCTATGCTGGGCTACAACTACCGCATGACTGATATTCAAGCAGCAGTCGGGCGAGAACAACTCAAACGTCTGCCAGAGATTGTGGAACGTCGGCGTTATTTGGCACAGCGATACCAGGAAAAACTCCAAGATGTGCCGGGATTAAAGTTACCCACCGAGCCGAGTTGGGCTAAGAGTAACTGGCAAAGTTTTTGTGTACGGCTTACAGAGAGATACGACCAGCTACAAGCAATGCAGCGAATGTTAGATGCTGGCATTGCCACGCGACGCGGAATTATGTGCGCTCACCGTGAAATTGCTTATCAAACAGAAGCTTGGTTGTGTGGAGTTGAGCCGAAAGCTTGTGAGTGTGAGGTTGGAAAGTGCGATCGCCTTTCTGAGAGCGAACAGGCACAAGACCACACAGTGCTGCTACCCCTGTTTCATCAGATCACCGAACAGGAGCAGGACTATGTGGTGGAAGTTTTGAAAGTGGCTTGTCAAGTCTAGGCAAATTACTTTTTATCTTCCGTAGTCATTAAACCTTATAGGAAATTAAATATGGCTACCATCTTTAGCAATCAAGTTCCCAGCATTGGGAATTACAGCGATAGCGTTCCCTACGAATTAGGGATGAAATTCCGCAGCACCGCAACGGGACAGATATCGGCCGTTCGGTTTTGGAAAGCCCCTAGCGAGACAGGAACTCATATTGGCAAGATCTGGACAGCAACGGGAACTCTGTTAGGAAGCGCCACTTTTACGAATGAGACGGCTTCTGGCTGGCAGCAGCAGACTCTGGACACGCCAGTTAACATTCAAGCTGATACCACTTATGTGGTCTCTGTCAACGTAAACAGCTATTATGTCGCTACTTACGACGCTCTGGGCAGTGCGATCGTCAATGGGAATCTTAGCTCAGTGGCAGACGATAGCAATGGGGTGTTTAATGTAACTCCAGGAAACTTCCCAACAGGTTCTTACCGCAATACTAACTATTTTCGTGACATCGATTTTGTAGTTGTTTCCCTGCCTACGATTACAAAGATCGGCGGCGACAATCAGACTGGTGTAGCCTCAACTCCCTTACCCAACCCCTTAGTTGTTCAGGTCAAAGACGCTGCTGGTAATCCTCAGTCAGGGGTCACAGTGAATTTTGCCGTTACCAGTGGCGGAGGGTCGGTTTCGCCTACTAGTGCAGTAACTGGTACTAATGGACAGGCTAGTACCACCTTAACCCTTGGAGCTAATTCTGGTGCGACAACTTCTATCACGAATACTATAAGTGCCACCGCACAACAAATAGGTAGCGTTGTCTTCTCTGCTACTACCAATCCTTCAGGGACGAGCCAAACAATATTGACTACTCAAGTCCCCAGCTTTCCAAATTCTACTGATAGCGTCCCCTATGAATTAGGCTTGAAATTCCGCAGTAGTAGAGGCGGACAGGTTGCCGCCATTCGCTTTTGGAAAGCCGCTAGTGAGACAGGAACTCATGTTGGCAAAATCTGGACAGCAGCGGGAACTCTGATCGCAAGCGTCACTTTTACTAACGAGACGGCTTCTGGCTGGCAGGAGCAGCTTCTAGAAACGCCAATAAATATTCAAGGCAATTCGATTTATGTGGTCTCTGTCAACGTCAACGCCTATTACGTTGCCACATATGATGAGCTGCTCAACCCCATAGTTAATGGCGATCTTAGCTCAGTAGCGGACGGCAATAATGGGGTATTTAATGTAAATCCCAATTCTTTCCCAGCCGCTTCTTACCGAAATGCTAACTATTATCGTGACATAGCCTTTGTCGCTGGCAGCAGGTTGATTAAAGTCAGTGGAGACAATCAGAGTGGGGCAACAGGAGCAGCTCTGAGCAACCCCCTAGTTGTGCAAGTTCTAAACGCTCAAAACAATCCTCAATCAGGGGTCACGGTAAACTTTAATATTATCAGTGGTGGGGGATCGGTGTCCCCTGCCAGTGTAGTAACCAATGCTAGCGGTCAAGCAAGTACAACTTTGACACTGGGACAGGCTCCTAGCGCACCTGGAGCGGTGATAGTAGGGGCCACAGCAGCAGGCATCGGCAGTACCACCTTCTCGGCTACAGCAATTCCGGCGAACCCAAATCCCGTCTATTTGGAAAATCTCAATCCAGGCACGACTAACTGGAAGCTTGACAACCGGGGTAATGGCGAGATTGCTGGTTATGCCTCGGCCACCAGTGTTAATAAAGGGGGATCGCTAGACATTAAAGTTTCTCTTGGGCAGGCTGGACAGTATACCATCGATGTGTACCGTTTGGGCTACTATGGCGGTACAGGAGGAAGGCTGATCGCAAGCAGCGGCTTGCTCAATGGCACGACCCAAGCTGCCTGTACTGTAGACCCTGATACCCGCCTAGTGGAGTGCAACTGGACAACTTCCTACGTCTTGCAGGTAGGCAATAACTGGACTAGTGGTATTTATGTAGCGAAACTGACTGACAAAGCAACTGGGGTAGTGGCTCATGTGTGGTTTGTCGTCCGCGATGATAGCAGCAATGCTGATATTTTATTCAATAGTGCGGTTTCTACTGTCCTCGCCTATAGCTCAACGGGGGGTTACAGCTTGTACAGTTCTAACAGCATTGGCGGGGAACGGGCTTTCAAGGTTTCCTACGACCGGCCTTTCGCTCAGGCAACTTATCAAAACTCCAACGAGGCCGACACACCTCTGCGATGGGAATACAATATGGTGCGGTGGCTAGAATCTCTAGGTTACGATGTTACCTACACCGACAGTATGCAGGTTCACACCAACGGACAAAAATTGCTCAATCACAAAGTATTCTTGTCTGTGGGTCACGATGAGTACTGGTCTAAAGAAATGCGCGATCGTATTGAGGCTGCCCGCAATACCGGAATTAATTTAGGATTTTTCTCAGCCAATACTGCTTATTGGCGAGTGAGGTTTGAAAATTCTACTCTTGCTGCTGGACAAGTGAAGCCCAACCGGGTGATGGCCTGCTACAAACCTGATTGGGCGTTAGATCCAGTAGCCCAGCAGCAGGGGCCATCAGCAGCCACTAATAAATTCCGCAGCGCTCAGAACCAGCGGCCGGAAAATTCTTTGTTAGGAGTCATGTATGGTAGCGACCTAGATACCTACGGCGGTTTTAATTTTGTCGTTGCCAACGCTAGCGATCCTTACTATGCCAACACAGGACTCCAGAATGGAGATCAGCTGGCTATGTTAGTAGGCTATGAATGGGATTTTATGGTTAACAATGGGTCTGCTCCTGCTGGACTGGTGATGTTGTCTCAGTCGCCAGTGATACCCGCTGATACGTTGCCAAACTTCGACGAACCAGTTGGAGAAAGAGCACTCCCAGCCAACCAGGATTTTACCAAATCCCACTCAACCCGCTACACAGCTAGTAGTGGGGCTAAAGTTTTTGCCTCCGGTACCATTCAGTGGGCATGGGGGTTAGACAGTGACGGTGTTAGCCCATTTCGGGAAGATATTCGCGCCAAGCAAATAACCGTCAACATCTTAGCAGATATGGGAGCTAAACCCCAAGCCCCAAATGCAAGCTTGATTGTTCCTTAAAGCACCCCACAAGGAGTACCGTAATGGCATCATTGAAACGCCGACAATTTGGCCAGCTGGCTGCTGCTAGTTTGACTTCTACTGTTGTTGCTGGTTTGTCTAATAAGGCAGTTGCTCAAAAGAGCGAACTCAAGCAGGAAATTCTTTATGGAGTAAAGCCTCTTAGTACATCCAACAATGAAAACCCGGAAGACCAAACTCCGTCAATAGAGTTAAGTACTGCCGAATTCGCAACGGGAAAAGTTCTTTCTAGGCTCAATCGCCTGTCTCTGTTCGTTGACAATCCTTTGTCTGTACCGAAAAAACAAAGAGCTTTCTATGTTGCTAACTCAAAGCGAGTTACAAAGGCAGTAGCACTTAAAGATGGGAGTCTTGTAATTTCTACTGTATCTAGCACGAGAAATGGTTTTTTCAACCATCTGCTTTTTACTGTCGGTAATGCTGCTGTCCCTGTATTTAGAGCGAAAAAAGTACTAGGCTTTAAGAAATCCAATCAAACTGTTGAAAGTTTGCTGAGCCTTCCCAATAATCGACTTCTGTGTTTGGTGGGAACTGAGGGTGTCCCACCTTTTAGTTTCAGAACGATAGATTTCACAACAGGTAAAGTTCTTGACCGCGACGATTTGGATCTACCTCCACTACCACTCAACCATCGATTCGCTAACCTGTGCCAAGATGCCAAGGGAAATATTTTCGCAACTGAGATCGGCTCAGAAGGTATCCCGATTTTAATTTCAATCAACTTACAAGAGAAAGCCCTAATTACTGGCAAGCTGAAAATTAAGAGATTGGCGCCACTGATATTTGAAGGACGCCCTCTTTCTAACGATCTTAAAGACTTGGGTTTCTCTCCTTCTGGTCAATTGTATGCGGTTGCTGCTGATACTAATAGAAAAAACAATGCCGTATTTACAGTAGACGTGAAAACCGGCAGGCTGGGGCGAGTAAGGAACTTTGAATCTGAAAAGTTTACGTTCGCTCTCTAGTATTACAAGTTTATACCAATTGGCAATACTCGCCTCCAGCGAGAAGCAAGCTACGCAATTAATCAATTCAGATTTTATCCAGGTTTCAAGGGTTGAATCTGTTACTGAATTTTAAAAAATTGGTGTTAGTTATCAAGAAGCGATCGCATGAATTAAAACCTTTGTGCAATCGCTTCGCTTCTTGATAAAAAGTTAAAGTCATAAAAATATAGACTAACTAGTATTAAAAGCGTGCGAGATATTCTAAAATATACAGAAAAATTGAGCGATTGCTATTTGATAAAATAAATTTATATAAAGCGAAAATATTTATGAATAACATTAATAAACCAAAACTTGTTTTCTTTCAATGGAATAATCAAGGTTCGGCCAAATTTTACAATGTACATAAACAAGAACATGTTAAGTGCCTGTCGGAATTTTTTGAGGTAGTTGTTATTAGCGATGAAAGTGACTATCAACAAATTTGCGAACAATATCAACCAGATTTAACTTTGTTTGAAACTGGTAACGCCTCATCTGATAAACGACGGGTTAAAAATACTCATTCTTATCCAGAAATACCAAAATTAGCTTTTTATAACGGAGATTCTTTTTGTGGATTTCATTCAGCCTTTCTTTCTGATATCGAACATTGGGGAATAGAGACAGTCTTTACAATATCCATTCCTTTAGCTGAATATCTTCCAGAGATTGCTGACAATTTATTTATCTGGCCAAATTTTATAGATCCTGACATATTTAGAGACTATAATCAGCCTAAAAATATCCCAGTGCTGATTACTGGCAGCCAAACATCACTATATCCTTGGCGACAAAAAATTAATAGACTTGTTACTAAGTATTATCCCACTCTAATTTGTCCGCACTTAGGATATATACAAAACCGGGAAACATCAAGGATGCTTTTTGGCGAGCAGTATGCTCGAACGCTCAATGCTTCTTCGTTTTCACCTACATGCGGCACAATGGCAAGGGAATTTGTTCGCAAATTTCTGGAAATCCCCGGTTCTAAATCCTGTTTGATCGCAGAAAAAAATCCAGCTCTTGAAGCAGCAGGGTTTGTTGATATGGAAAATTGCGTCTTTGCCGATGGAGATGAGATATTAGATAAGCTAGATTACTTATTTCAAAACCGAGAAGAATTAGAGAAAATTACTAATACTGGTTATCAACTAGTTCATTCTCAACATACATTGAAACAACGAGATCAAATTTTGCAATGGTTTCATCTACACAAAGCTTTGAAACCGAATCAAAGGATTGTTCAAAAAAGTCCTTTTGAGCCTTTGACCGTTGTAGACAGTGCATCAGCAATTAAAAATTCACATATTGTTGTGAACGCATCGGATGTAGCGTTGCTGCGTCAAGGAGATGAAAAACTTTGGGCGGGTAAATATGATGAAGCAGAAGCTTTGTATCTCAAATGCTTAAACTTTGTAGACTCTCAAGCACAACCAAAACTCCGACTGGCATTATGTAACCTCTACAAAGGCAATGCAGCAACGGCACATTATTGGATTATTCAGCCAATTGAATGGACTCTCGATCTACTAAAAGCCATAGATCCCGATCCATTAGAGTGGGCTTATTTAATTATTACTTTCCTTTGCCAAGGAAAATTAAATGATGCTGTCAACTATGCTAATAAGTTTCCCTCTCTTTGCCATCCCGAACTAGATCGGACTCGTTGGGTTATTAATACTCTCATAAGTGGAGACATTTTACCCTACAGTGACCCATTAAAATGCCGCTATAGCGCTCACCGATTGCCTAGCCGAAACTTCCAAGACTGGCTCAATCAAATCTGTATGCTGCTTACAGCATGTCAACAATTTGAATTTGCTAAATTGTTGAGCGATCCGGCTTATTTAAAATCTCAATCGCTAAACAAAGAAACCAAAGGTTTTACAGAATCATCTAATTTTGTTTCTAAATCGATTGATTTTATAAGTTTAAAATCTTATAAAACCTCGGTAAAGCAGTGGCTAATTTTAAATTTAAAAACATTGCTACGCGAGCCACTCTCTCGTTTAGAAACTAGATTTGGTTACTTCCTTCCTTACGAATTTTCAACTATAAAATCTGATGAATTTTTTCAGACAATCCGCAAAATGGCCAAGGAAGAAGATATCAAAACAGCTTTAGTAATTGGAGCGTCTAGTGGAGAGGTGATTACGGAAGCGCTTTTAACGGGTATCAGAGAGAACCCAAACAAGCCAACCGCCTTTTGTATCAATATTTTTACTCCTAAGTTTAATAAGTTACAAAAGCGTTTCAGCAGTGAGTCTGTTGTCAAATTTTATGATATTCCGCCCAGTTGTTCAGAAGACTTACCTAAAGAAACTAGTAAAGTTATCAGAAATATTAAAGAACAAAATAATGTTAATTTTTTTGATATTGTTTTAATCGATGGCTCTCAATTAAGCATAAGTATTGAAGAATTAGATAATGAATTGGAAGACTATAAGTTTGTTTTACTGGATGATATAAATACATTTGAAAATTACAAAAATCACCAAAAACTACTATTAAATTCCAATTATCTAGTATTCACTCAAAATCCAGAACTACGTAATGGATATGCAATTTTTGAGCAGCTTACTTAAATAATAGACTAGGAAGCGATCGGGTAATGCAGAGTAGAGAATAGAAATTTTCATGGCTCGTTGTGAGTGTAACTCATATTGATTTAGAATCGGTTGGTGAAAACAGATTTTTGGAGATTTAAGAAAATGAAAATGCAAATAAGTGATTTTTCTTATAGAGCATCATATCACTTGATTTGGCGAGCAGAACAATTATTAGCTGATTTCCAAAGTTCTTCAATTAATAGGGAACTTAGCAAATTAAGTTGCTTAAATAAGAAAAACATTAGCACGCACATGACTGCTCGCGAGCTAAATACGCTCTACATATTAGCTAAAGAACTTGGAGAATCTGCAAAAGCTTTAGAAATAGGCTCTTATTTAGGAGCATCTAGTTGTTATATTGCGGCTGCTTTGGCTCCGAAAGGGGGACACTTATTTTGTGTTGATACTTGGGAAAACCAAACTATGCCGGAGGGTGAAAGAGATACATTTAAGGAGTTTAAAAATAATACCAAAGCAGTAGCCGATCGCATCACTCTAATCAGGAAGAATAGCCAAGAGCTTATAGCTTCAGATTTTCTGGAGAATCCTCTAAATCTTGTCTTTATTGATGGCGATCATAGTTACAAAGGAGCCAAAAATGATTACGAAAAAGCAACTCCTTGGATTGTAGGAGGAGGTATACTTGCATTTCATGATTGTATTGCTTTTGAAGGTGTAGCTAGAACAATTGGTGAAGCTCTTGCTAGTGGAAAATGGAAATTTGGCGGGCAGGTTGATAATCTTCTTTGGCTACGTAAAGTAGAAAAAGGTTGTTTAGAATTTGAACATTCAGCATTTTAAAACAAAGCTCAAAATCATTTTGTATGCAACTAACCCTTAGTATCATTATCTGTGCCCACAATCCTCGGCGGAATTATTTAGAGAGGGTTTTAGAAGCACTTAAATCTCAAACATTATCTAAAGATTTTTGGGAACTTTTGTTAGTTGATAATGCTAGCGATCGCCTCCTAGCTTTAGAAATTGATTTAAGTTGGCATCCCCACGCTCGTCATATTCGAGAAGAACAACTAGGACTGACTGCGGCTCGGCTGAGAGGAATTCGAGAAGCTACGGCTGGAGTAATAGTATTTGTTGATGATGATAACGTTTTAGATTCAGATTATTTAGAAACCGCATGGCGGATTAGCAAAGATTTTCCATTTATTGGTGCTTGGGGCGGACAAATTAAACCTGAATTTGAAGTACCACCTCCATCTTGGGCAAAACCTTATTTAGGAAATTTGGCAATTCGAGAATTTGAGGGCGATCGCTGGTCTAATTTAACAGACCAATATGAAACAACCCCATGCGGCGCTGGGCTTTGCATCCGTAAGGTTGTTGCACAAAAGTACAGCGAATTAGTTCGTGAAAATCCTCAACGAGCAAATATGGATCGCAAGGGTAAAATGCTTACCTCCTGTGGAGACTCAGACTTAGCATTTACAGCCTGCGATCTCGGTTTAGGTACAGGCCTGTTTGCATCGCTCAAGCTGACTCATATAATACCTTCTAACCGTTTAAAAGAAGATTATCTCTTGCGTTTAGTAGAAGGGTTAGCTTACTCACAAATTATGCTGGCATATTTTCGAGGTACTATTTCACCTCAATCTTTTTGGCGATCGTCAAAGATATATTCGCTGTATTTAGGTCTAAGATATGGTTTGAGAATATCTCGTTTCCATGAAGCTGGAGAAAACGGTAGAAGACTAGCTCTCAAAGAGATTAGTGATTAGTGGAATAGCTTAATTTATAAAGTTATACTGAGGACAGTAAATGGCATGGTAACTAAAGGTTTTTTAGCAAAAAAATCTGTCAAAGAAAGATTTCTTAAGTTTTATTTTGGAAAATGCTAAAAAAAACTCTCAAGTTAATATATTTTTCATGGATAAATTTGCTTCGTAAGCTACCAATAAGTTCTGAGATTTTAGGGGCTCCAAAATCATTTTATAAAGAAACTAAGGATTACTATCTATTCAATTTAAAAGAAAACAATAAAGAAAATCAAGTAGATTTTATCAGCATATATTCTCAAAAATCGATACATAGAAAATTACCTAAAACTATAAAAGGTGGAGTTCACTGGAAATTTGAGATAGAGTGTACTCATGAATATCCAGAGACATTTGTTGCTGTAATACCACAAGGTCGTGTATGGGGGCATAACGGTACTGTTATAACTCCAGATGATAAATTACTGGGTGATGTGTCTCTTGAAATTGGTACAGATATAAGCGAGCATTCAATACTCAAATCTTGGAGATTACCAAATATAAATTATGTAGATGGAACTGTTGCTGTTTTATCCGCTGCTGGAGGCGAAGGATACTTTCACTGGATGTTTGACGTTTTACCGCGCATTCATTTACTCCAACAAGCTGAAATTCAATTCAGTCATATAGATAAGTTCTTAGTTAATAGCTTACATCTTTCTTTCCAAAAAGAAACATTAGCACTTTTAAATATTCCTGAAGAAAAAATTATAGAAAGTCGGAAATTTCCTCACATCAAAGCTAAACAATTAGTTATACCTTCCCTACCAGGAGAGACAGGTAATATCCCCAAATGGGCTTGTGATTTTCTCAAAACAAAAATTCTAGTTAATGATTCTACTGAAAAAATAGGCAAAGGAAAATTTATTTATATAAGTCGCGATCGCGCAGCCTTTCGTAAGGTTATCAATGAGGATGAATTAGTTCAGTTTTTAAATAAATTTAACTTTGAAGTTATTTTTCTAGAAAAAATTTCAGTGGTTGAACAAGCTTCAGTTCTATCTTCTGCGTCCGTCATTGTGGCTCCTCATGGTGCTGGTTTATCAAACCTCGTTTTTTGTTCCCCTGGAACTAAAATTATTGAATTGTTTTCACCGAATTATGTAAATGGTTGTTATTGGGTTCTCTCAAATAATATGCAACTTGATTATTATTACTTAATCGGAGATGGAAAAGAACCAGAAAAATTTTGCGATCCTCATTTCATGGCTGAAAATATATTAATTAACATCAATTCATTAGCTCAATTATTAAAAATGGCTGAGGTGATTTAAAAGTAAATATGCTAAATGAAATAAATAATCCAATAAAAGTATTCAAGAAACCGAAAGTTTGGGACAAAAGTTTACCCAGTATTTCTATTATTACAATTACATACAATAGACTTCAAGATTTAAGAGAAACATTTTCAAATATTATCTCTCAGACTTATCAAAATCTAGAATACATCATCATTGATGGTGGTTCTCAAGATGGGACGGTAGATTTTCTGCACGAAAATAGTGCAAATATATCCTATTGGATTAGTGAAAAAGATGCTGGAATTTATGATGCCATGAACAAAGGAGCCTTAGCGGCTACTGGAGACTGGCTAATTTTTATGAATTGCGGCGATAAATTCTTTGCAGAAGATACACTGGCTAAAGTTGCAGAATATCTTGATAATTCAGTGGATGTTGTTTATGGAAAATTTGAATATGTTGTTAATGATAAATATGGGAATCATACCTATCAGCGCCAGCCATACGACCTGGCTATAATATGGCGTGAAATACCTACTTGTCATCAAAGTATTTTTGTTAGAAGAGAACTACAAGTTAAATATCCCTTTGATACCTTCTTGACTTGGTGTGCAGATCATGATTTTATGGCCAAGGTTTACGTTGCTGGCTATCAGTTTAAAGAAGTTCCTGTAGTTATTTCTAGATTTGATGGATCGGGAGGAGTGTCGAGAGATTTATTGAGCTTTACTAAAGAGCGTTGGTCTATTTGTAGAAGATACTTTGGTAAGTCTTTTCAGCAAGAGTTATATTTTTTTAATGAATACAAAAGTTTTTGGTTGCAGAAAAACATCATTAGTAAGATTCGTGAGATGCTTCCTAGTGAATGGATTCTTGCTTTACGTAAATATAGAAAAATATATTGATTAATATGGCTGATTGTCAGAATATTGGAGTCTATTTTTCAGCCAACGATGCGGTTTATGAGTGGACGATCGCTTTTCTCAACAGCTTCAGAACATTCAACCCAGATTTACGCCTGATTCTGATTCCTTTTAACGAGCAGTGCGATCGCTTACTAAAATTGAGCGATACTTACAAGTTTGAAGTATATACTGATTCATCCTTTTCTCGGTTGGAGGCGATCGGCCAAGCATTTGAGCTAGGTTATACCCCTACTGGCCCTTATTGGTTCAGGCGCTATGCAGCTTTTTGGGGGCCGCTAGACTATTTTATGTACTTAGATGCTCGGCAAATTGTCTTAGCAGATATTAAACCCTTTATCGAAGCAATAGAAACTCTTTGTTTTGACTTTCTACATTATGATTGTGCGATCGATCAAGTTTACGAACCAGGAACATTTCGTCAAGAATTGTTAAGACAGGGGCGAGGGCGCGGTTTTAACTCAGGTCGTTGGGCTTCTCGAAAGGGGCTATTTTCAATAGAAGAGTTTGAATTATTAGCCGAAAGTGCATTGAAAATACGAGATCGACTCAACCCCCGCAATACAGATCAAGCCTTCATCAACTATTGCTGCGACATGAAGCCTGTGTGTTATGGGCATTTTGCAGAAGTAATTGGAGGTATTTGTCAAAACGGGTGGGCAAGATTATCGGGTAAAATTTACTGGAAAGATGGAAAATACTATTTGTGGGATTACGGGGGTTTAGATCATAAAAAACAAATACTTCTTCTACATTGGGCCGGCTACAGATTGAATGCTTTAATGCCTAATAATTATTTGTTTTACAAATATTTATTAAGAGGAAAATCCATATTCAAGCAGTTGCAATTTTATGGAACACTAGGATTAGATTACTTAATAAATGCTCCCATTGCTATTATCAAAAAACAAATTTTACTCAATAGTTTATATCATGATTTAGAAAATTATTATAAAATTAATTTTAAATAATAAAGTACCCAAATAAACAATAATAAAAGGCGTTTTGTGAACTTAACTGCTTATATTCATCCCATTCGCACTTATGTACCCTGCACGGGAATAGGGCGGCATATGAATCAGATGCTGCTTGGGCTTGCAGCACAAAGCGGGGTTGAGTTAGAGTTGCTTTTCTTCAAACAATGGCTAGGAAGCGATGGTAAGCTCGATCCACTCAGCCCATTACGTGAATTGCCTAAGCGTACTTTCCCTACAGTAGAAAATTCCACTGAGCGTACATGGAAACTACTTGGCTACCCGCGTGTGGATAAATATTTGCCAGATCGGGCTGACTGGCTCTACGCTCCAATGGAAACTTATATTCCCGTCTCAAAATGCCCCGTCGCCGTTACGATTCACGACATACAAGCATTTGAAACTAATTTACCTTGGTCGCATAATTGGCATCACCGATTTTTTCGCTACAAGTGGGAGCTTTGGGTTCGGCGTGCTTTATCCGAATGTCGGGTGGTGTTTACTGTCTCGGAATTTTCCCGCCAAAGAATGGTAGAACTTTTGGGTGCAGATCCACAAAAGATTGTGGTAGTGGGAAATGGTGTCGAGCAATCTTTCTTTGACATTGCTTCAGCTAATCCTGTTGACTGGAAAAGTCCCGTAGAAGCACCGTACATTATTATAGTCGGAGGTCTGCGGCAGAAAAAAGGAGGTGATGATGTCTTAGCTGTTGCTGATACTCTGCGTCAACGCAAGAGTAATCTGCATATTATTGTGGCTGGTGCCTCAGAACCTGCTTATGTTGAAGCAGTTAAAGCTCACTCACATGTAACCTTACTTGGTAAAGTTACGGATAAAGACTTACCCCGTTTGATGCGTAAAGCATCTTCTTTCCTTTTTCTTTCTCCTTATGAAGGATTTGGCATACCTGCACTAGAAGCTATGGCAGCTGGTACTCCAGCTATTGTAGCTAATAAAGCCTCTTTGCCAGAGGTGGTTGGAGATGCGGGTATTATAGTTAACCCACAGAAAACAGATGCGATCGTAGATATCTTAATAGAACTCGATCGCAATTCACATCTTCGGAAAAAATATATTCACTTAGGACAAAAACATGCGGCGCAATATACTTGGCTGCGCTGTGTAGACCGCTTAATCACTGCATTCAAACAATTTGCGTAATGCTATTAACAAATAACAAAACCACTATGCCTTTAACACAGAAGGCAGAATATGTCCAATTTGGTAGTGGGCTATGCGCCCCTAGCCAATGGTTGAACTTTGATTCCAGTCTTGCACTGCGCTTACAAAAGCTACCTGTGGTAGGCAAGCTAGTCCCTTCTGGCCCTTTTGGAAGATTTCCACGAAATGTGAAGTATGGGGACATAGTGAAAGGGCTACCCATCCCTGACAATAGTGTTGAACTATTGTACTGTTCGCATGTTCTGGAACATCTAACTTTAGAAGAACTGCGTCATTCTCTAGAAAACTGTTATCGGTATCTCAAACCTGATGGAATATTTCGTTTGGTTGTGCCTGATTTAGAATTTATGGCTCAACAGTATGTCAAATCAACATCTCCTGAAGCTGCATTAGAATTCATGCGTGTGACCTGGTTAGGAAAAGAACGTAGGCAACGTAGCTTGGCTTCTTTTTTCCAAGAATGGATTAGTGGAAGTCAGCACCTTTGGATGTGGGACTATAAATCGCTCTCAGTTGAACTCAAAAAGGTGGGGTTTAAGGATATCCGTCGAGCTTACATAGGAGATTCTGGTATTTCTGCTTTTAGCAAGTTAGAAGATATGGAGCGGTGGGAGAATGAACTTGGGATTCAATGTTGTAAGTAAACATGGCTCTAAAAGTTGTTTTTTGCTGGTCTGATATCTCTGGTTACATGGCAGCCTGCTGGCGAGCTCTGCATCAAACACCAGAAATTGATGTATTTGTCATTGGCTTTCAAGCTCTTACTGAAACCGCATTTTCCGATCGATTGATGCAGGATATTCCCTGCCGACTTTTGGATATCAAAGAAAGACAGGATGCAAATTTAATCAAACGTTTGGTATTGGAAGAATCTCCAGATGTGGTTGTTCTTTGTGGTTGGTTGCATAAACCTTATCGTCAGTTGGCTTTTGCTTCTCAATTATGTAACACAGCCTTAGTTATGACTATGGATACCCCTTGGTGGGGTACGTGGAAACAACATTTAGCCCCTTTGTTTCTCCGCTCGTATTTGCAATGTATAAATAGCATTGTTGTTGCCGGAGAACGTAGTTGGCAATATGCTTCACGTTTAGGAATTGAACCAGCAAACATAGCGCATGGAGTTTATGGTATTGATTATGATGTTTGGTCTCCATTGTGGGAACAACGCATCGAGTCACAATGGCCCCGTTCATTTTTATTTGTTGGTCGCTACGTACCAGTTAAAGCAATTGATGTCCTTGTAGAAGCTTACCAAATTTACCGTTCTCAAGTATCCAATCCTTGGACTTTGGTATGTTGCGGACAAGGAACATTGGAATCGCATCTTTTAGGAAAACCAGGAATCGAGAATCGAGGATTTTTACAACCATCACAAATGCAAGCCGTATGGCGAGAGGCAGGAGCTTTTATTTTGCCCAGTCGATTCGATCCTTGGCCGCTAGCTTTAGTAGAAGCTGCTGCGGCTGGGTTGCCTATTATTTGTACTGATGTTTGTGGTTCTGCGGTTGAGATAATTCGACCTTGGTATAATGGCTTAACTGTACCAAAAGAAGAGCCAAAAGCTTTAGCTAAGGCAATGCTGACTTTACACCAGCGCTATGCTGAATTAGCAACTTGGGGAAAGCGATCGCAACAATTAGCAGCTCCTTACGCAGCCAATATCTGGGCAACTCGTTGGCAGGAATTGTTACACAATGCACACCAGATGAAAACAGTCAAGCAAAAAACGAGTAATCTGGTTACTGAAAATCTGGCATGAATTTTCAACCATGACTTCAGATCCTATTAGCAAACTTATTGACCTCATCTTTAGCCCTTATGGCATCTTGGGTATTGTCATTGGTCTTTTCATATTGGATAAAGCTAGACGCTCCCGGCGTTTAGCTTGGCTATTATTCGCTTTTTGCTGTTATGCAACTTCGTTAGCAAAGTTTCAGGATCAGTGGATACCCGAACCACCACCTTTAGTTTTTCCGTTGCAACAGTTACGCGATATGGGTCGCCCCCTGACGATAGTTCTCCTCGCTTCGCTGATCGTACTGGGAATGCAAACACGGAATGGATGGCGCCGGATAATTATTCCACAGCCAGTTTATTACTTGATCGCATTTCAAGTGGCAGTTTTTTTTAAAATTTTAGTTTATGGTGACGTAGGTTTTGCCTTACTTGCGCTAACTACATTTGGGGCAATTGTGCTGATGTTTAAGTTAGGTCCTTCCCGCTGGTTGCAGGATGAATACAATTTTCGCTTGGGTGTTTGGTCGCTAGCAATGACCGGTGTCATCTTTGCTATTGCCTGCACTTATCAAGGAAGATTTAATATGTATGCAATGACATTTGTGCAAGGAAGGTTCCTGGGAACTACTGGTAGTTCACAACATGCAGCTGCTTTGTTAGCAGGCACCATTCCCTGCTTCATGTTTCTCATTGAAAGCCATAAAAAATGGGACTGGATAAAAGCTTTTTGGATCGCTATTTTACTTGTTGTTGCATATTTTTTATTTCTAACAGGTTCTCGTACTGGCGCAATTATGGGAATCAGCTCGATTTTATTTTTCTATCGTAATAGATCTGGTTCTTTACTACGCTTAGGCTTGTTTGTTGGTGTTTTGTTGGGCGTAATCTTTTGGTTCATAAGTCCAGATATGATTACCCAAAACACACCAGTAAGCAATAGGTTCATTTCAGGTGGAAACACACGTGAAGAAGCTTGGGCTGGTATGTGGAGTGGCTTCATGAGTAGCCCGTTATTTGGTTCTCCCTTACAAGGAGGACGTTTGGTTTTTGGAGAAAATTCGTGGTTAGCTGCTGGAGATACTACAGGATTGATGGGATTTATACCCATAGTGCTGATGGGGCTAGGGTGTTTGAAGATGATGTTTGAACTTCATAAATTAAGTCATAAAAAATCTACTTATTTTTTGCATAGTAGTACTGTTATAGCTGGCTTGGCAGGTCTTTTGGTAGGAAGCTTTTCAGAAGCTCTTCTTTTGGGTAATCTATCTTTTCCTGTGTTTTCACTGCTGATGTATTTATCACTGGGAAAGTATTTACTAGATTTGGATAATATCGAAAATAAGTACTTATTGTGGCAAAAAACGCAAAATTGAAGAACAATTCAAGAGTCAGGAGCAGAGCTGGAGATCCTCCACCAAGGCGTCAGAATTAATCACTTGGGAGTATCACCGGCCACTGATAGCTACCGCCCGCGTACTCCTGCAAGCTACGTCCAGCGTCTCGTAAAGAGCGTTTTAAAGACCACTAAATTTCCAGAAATTGGGATACCAAAAAGAATTTATTCATCCACAAATTGCACAGAATTTAATTTGATAATTATGTCAAATTACGTTATTATAATTTATTATTAATATTTTAAAAATTTAATTTATTTGTCTGTATAATTATTTTCATATTTATATTTGATTTAATAATGAAAATTCTTCACGTTATTCCTTCGATCGCAAAAGTTCGGGGTGGCACGAGCCAAGCTGTTTTAGACATGGTAAAGGCATTGCAAATAGTTAATGTGAATGCCGAAATTGCTACTACTAACGACGATGGTGATAAGTTACTTGATGTTCCACTTGGCAAGCGCATTCAGTACAATCATGTTCCAGTTTGGTTTTTCCACCGCTTTTCACCCAATATCAAAGGTGTTAGAGAATATGCATTCACGGGTGAGTTGACACAATGGCTTTGGCAAAATATTTCTCAGTACGATCTTGTACATATCCACGCTCTTTTCTCCTACCCATCAACCATCGCAATGGCGATCGCTTGTTGGAAAAATATTCCTTACATAGTTACTCCACATGGCTTACTATGTGAGTGGTCTTTACAACAAAGTACGCACAAAAAAGAAATTTACCTTAAAGTCATAGAACAAGCAAATCTTGACGGCGCTCAGATGCTCCACTTTACCTCCGAGAAGGAACAGCAAGAAGTGTCTTTACTTGGATTGCACAAACCTAATTTTGTGTTACCCCTGGGAATATCTTTACCAACTAAAATTGCTGATGCTCGTCAGCTTTTGCGGCAACAGTTTAATATCAAAGCAGACGAACCTGTGATTTTGTTTTTGTCTCGACTCCATTCTAAAAAAGGTTTAGAGTATCTAATTCCGGCTCTCGGCAAACTGACTCACCACCGTTTTAGTTTTATACTTGCAGGTAATGGCACTCCAGATTACGAAGCGCAAATAGAATCTTTGCTTGTCTCTCATGGATTGCGCGATCGCACTTTTGTTGTGGGATTTGTCGAAGGCCAGACCAAAGATATATTGATGCAAGGTTCTGACCTTTTTGTGCTAACTTCTCATTCCGAAAACTTTGCTGTCTCAGTTTTAGAATCACTAGCTGTAGGTGTTCCTGTTCTTGTGACTCCTGGCGTGGCTTTAGCTTCTGTTGTCAAACAAAACCAACTAGGTTATGTTCCTGACTTGGATGTAGCAGCGATCGCCCAAGCTTTAGAAGCTTATTTAAATAATACTCAAATCGCTCAAAACATGGGCGAACGAGCTCGTAAACTTATTTCTGAAAAATACACTTTGGAAAAGACAGCTTTGCAAATGCAACAGATTTATCAAAGTATTCTCCAAAAAGAATTTCTTCCTACTTCTGTGTAAAAATTATTGACCAATTTATATTGACAAATCTACAAAAATTAACGATCGGCTATACAATTTATTTGTATTTATTTTTATATTTATGCTAGATAAAATAACTCCATTAATTCTAACCTATAATGAAGCACCTAACATTCAGCGAACGTTAGAAAAACTAACTTGGGCAAATCAGATTATTATTGTTGATAGCTACAGTTCTGATGAAACTCTAGAAATCATTGCATCTTACTCTCAAGTGAAACTGTTTCAAAGAAAATTTGATACTCACGCTACCCAGTGGAATTACGGCTTATCTCAGATTAACTCCGAGTGGGTATTATCTCTAGACGCAGATTATATTGTTTCAGAAAAGCTGACTGAGGAAATTAAGGAATTACCATCTGATTCACCAATAGATAGTTATTTTATCAAATTCAAATATTGCGTTTTCGGTAAACCTCTAAGGGGTAGTATACTTCCTCCCCGACAGGCTCTTTTTAGAAAAGATAAATCTATTTACATTGATGATGGTCATACCCAACTCTTAGAAGTTAACGGTAAATCAGCAATGTTATCTAGCTATATTTACCACGACGATCGCAAACCTCTGAGTCGTTGGTTATGGGCACAGGATCGTTATATGGTGATTGAAGTCAAGAAGCTATTGGATACACCAACGAACGAACTAAGTTGGGGCGATCGCATCCGCAAACAAAAACTTTTTGCTCCCTTCATTATCCTTTTCTACTGCCTGATTCTCAAAGGCGGCATTCTTGATGGCTGGCACGGATGGTACTATGCATTTGAACGTGTATTAGCAGAAATTCTTCTTGCAATTCGCTTAATTGAAGCCGAGCAATTAAAAGAAAAAGCATCATGAGAAGGTTTCGTTGCTTACGCAAAAAATATTTGATTTTAGCTTTAGCTAGTTTTTTCCTCTGCTTAGTGTTAATAATTCCCGTGCGTTTGACTCTAGCCTACTACCAAGCTCCCCAACCCCAAGCTATCCTCACTCTTGGCGCTTGGATAGATCGCGAACAGACAGCCGCCGAAATAGCTCGTTGGTATCCTGCTTTGGAAGTTTGGGTTTCTTCTGGCACTCCCCCTGAAATAGCGCGACCAATTTTTCAAGCTGCTGGCATTTCAGACAGTCGTCTTCACCTAGATTATCGTGCTGTTGATACCGTTACAAACTTTACTACAATTGTTCCTCAGTTTGAGCATAAAGGTATACAACATATTTATTTAATTACCTCAGATTTTCATATGGCTAGAGCGAAGGCGATCGCCACTATGATTCTTGGTATCAAAGGTATCGCCTTTACTCCAATTTCTGTACCATCAGATCCAGATCAATCAAAAAAAGCAAAAAAAGAAACTATTTCTCCTATTATTCGCGATCTCGGACGCTCCCTACTGTGGATTGTCACAGGTCATACAGGAACCAGCCTTCAGTCTGTTATTGATTTACCCTAGTATGCGTCTAGATTCCTACACAGTCGGTAATTATATTCCTGGCGCACCTTATTGGAAGCAACTTCTATGGTACTTTTTAGGTTCGCCCTTAGTAGAAAGTCGCTTGCTTCCTATGTCAGGTTTAAAAGTTTTGCTACTTCGTACTTTTGGAGCAAAAATTGGTCAAGGTGTCCGTATCAAACCAGGAGTTCGCATCAAATTCCCCTGGCGATTGATAGTTAGCGATTATGTATGGATTGGAGAAGATGCTTGGATTGATAACCTTGCTCTAGTCACGATTGAAAGTCATGTCTGTCTATCTCAAGGTGTTTATCTGTGTACTGGCAATCACAATTGGAACCATCCTGATTTTCAACTGATTACTGCACCTATTTATATTCAACAAAGCAGTTGGATTGCAGCCAAGGCAGTAATTGGCCCGGGAGTTACTGTTGGTCGGGGAGCAGTACTTACCTTAGGCGCAGTAGCTAGTAGCTCTTTAGAGCCGATGACAATTTATGCGGGTAATCCCGCTCAAGCTATAAAGCAACGGAAATTGAGTATTGAGAGTGCTGAGTGCTGAGTTAAGAGTAGAAACGCGATTAATCGCGTTTCTACAAGAGTTAAAAATTATTCCTATGCCCTTACACCCAATCTGAACAGATAACCTTTGTACGTAAGTTCTGATATTAAGGAGACAAAAACTTAGTCGGGTTCATACCATCAGAATCTATCAGAGTCTGTTGAACCAGACCATTTACAAGTTTGACGACATACACAGACCCCGCTCTTCTAGCACGTAAAGTCAGAGTTCCGAGTTTGCTATCAATTTTCACCTTCACATCGCGATCGCTACCCACATTCGCCCAAGCAGTAACTAGCCAACGGTCTTCACCAATAATTTTGCGTGCTAGCACACGAGCGGTTGGTACGGTAACAGGCCCCCATCTACCTTGTAATTGCTGTGTTTGACCTTCAGCAGGAAACTCCATTGCTGGCAAGACCTTAGTGTAACTTTGATAGGGATGCAGTTTTGGCCCTGGTAAAAGGTCACCTTTACGCAAGTACTCTTCCAAATGTGAGAACAACGCATGGGCATGACCTTGGATTATTAATTGCTTAATTAGTGTGGGAGTTGTTGCACCAATAGGCTTGTTATAGTTGAGTGCTTCCCACAATGGCCCGCTACATACGAAATACCCGCCCACAGACCCAACGGCTCCTGCCGTGTAGTAAGTCTTCATCATACCCATAAAGGTATCTGGACTGGAGATGGGTTGACCTGTATAACCTTCCCAACCCATGCTTACCCAAGGATAAGTGAGCTTCTGTCCCAGACTGATTGCCCCAGAAATATTGTTCAACGCTTGTGTCAATGCGTCCCACGGGATCCCGGTATTGTACTCTATACCAGTCCAGCCAGAGTTATGAAAGTTGTAATACATTTCTGGAGCGGTATAATCAGATACTATTGCTTTCTTAGCAGAGTCTAGGAAATTTTCGTATTTGAACATATACCATGCCCATCCAGCCCAGCGACCACGCTCAGTACCGTATTGTTCCTGATACCAGGAGTACATTGGTCGAGACTGCAAGCTACTAAACAACTTCTCTTTGAGTACTCCTTCCTGTCGTGCTTTGTTGCGAGATATATAGGCAAACCAGTCGTTCAGACCAGAATTATTGAAGTCAGCTTTTACTTGAGGATCTTGTCCGAAGTACAGTTCCGGATCGTTGTCACCAAGAATCCAAAGCCCACTCTCACCTTGGTTAAGGACTACCTTGATAGGTTGTGCAGCAGTTTTCTCTAATGGACCTATCAATTTTCCATAGTAGTTACCGATGATTTGAAATGCCTCATTTGGTGCAGCGGGACTGACTATTGCTCGGCCACCCTTGAGAATGATATTTCCATTCTTGTCATGTAACCAGGTGCTCGCCGGCAGCTTGGGAAGGTCAGAGTGGCGTCCATCGTAGTTATCAAAAAATCTATATACCTCTCCTACCATGACTACAGGTTGGTAGCGACCAGGATTAGCTAGGGCAACTTTTGCCAAATCTGCTCTGTCTATTGGTAGTCCATAGCCCCAATAGTTCGCTAATTCTATGTAAGTATCTTTCGATAATCCACAATGCGCTTGACCCAAAGGGAATAGAGTATTGCCTTTTTTAAATACAGGTCGAGGTGCGGCTTTAAGATGATCTAATGGAGTCGATTGTGAAGTGAGGGTTTGAGCATATATTGGGGTATTAACTACCATACCCAGAGTTATGGCAAAGCTAAGCGCCGAAGAAATGGTCGAGCGCATCGAACCTAGATGAAGTTTTTTCATTAAGTCTCCTTAGCACCACACAGGGAACACAAATTACTGCATGGCAATATGTTTGCACGCGAATAATTAAGCGATTTTACCAATATAAAAAATAGTAAAATTCACTCGCCTTTTCGTTTTTTTATAAGCGAGTACAGTTTATGAATTTTTGGTAAAAATAGTCAAGGGTAGTTTCTTTGAGTAAATATCTCCGATAAAATCAAAACTACTCTGTGACTACATTAGGGCGTTTGATTTTTTTTTCTTATTAGCCAAATTTAGCTAATTTTCTGCAATATCCATGCAGCTAATACTCGCACAAGCTTTATTTTCTAACTGGCTCAGTATATCTACTAGCCGAACTATGACTGTTAACATAAGTTGCTAGTTAGTGCCCATAAATGGTATCATTACGATACAAAAATCTATATTTTCAGTACTGGTAAATATCAAATAATTAAATTTTGTACTTAAAATAAGCCACTTCTTGAGAAATAACAATTTGGGTTATTCCATACTTAAATTTGTAGTGCCAGGTAGCTTTGTATTTAGTAACCCAAGAATTACTTTTACTGACCCTTCATATCATTAAAGTCATCAAAAAAAATTTCTTCTCAATAATGTATTTATAATACTATTGGGTTGTTTATTTATATAGTTATATATAAATATAGCAATAAGCTTTAATTGTTGAATTTATGATGTAGTTAAGGACTAAGGAACAAGCAATTAGTCTTTTGGATTTGAGAGCGAGTTTTTTATGCAATTAAATAGGATTACTCTGCTATTAACTAATCTTTCACTACTGTCAATGATAAAATAATTTTCAGGCAAACCTTAGAAGTAGTTGCTGGGTTATTTACGAAATTATTTACGAAATTAAATTATTATCAGCTATCAGTATTATCTTTATAATCAATGGTCTTCAGATAGTATCAGTGTAGAGTTATGAGAGCCAACTGAAGATAAGGGGTGTGTCAAAAAAGTATTGCCGATCGCTATTATCATTAATTTTGTAACGACTTTACTTCTTTCTAACAAATGGTTCACCCGATTGGGTGAATGCGATCGCGTGCTTGCGAACTACTCTGGGAGAAGGTGCAGTATTGCTTCTGGGAGCATCATCGCTAACAGAATCAAAAATGCTCTGTTGGCTATTCTAGCTTTTAATCATACATCTATAACTTGTTTATAAAGGGTCAAAGAGTGGATGAAACTGTTGTACAGTCTACCTATACACCGGATTGCCAGCAAGAGGTTATTAACCTGCTCTCAAAATTTGCTGTCAATCTTCCAGGAATAATCTTTCAAGTACTGCAACGACAGGATGGTTCTGTTTGCGTACTTCATATAAGTTCTGGTTGTGAAGATTTATATGAAATAAAACCAGAAGTTATACAAGCAGACTTTCGCGTGTTATATAAACTGATTCATCCACAGGATATAAAAGCCTTTGCAGAATCCATAACTGCTTGTAGCACTACTTATAGCCCTTGGCATTGGCAAGGCCGCATCATTACGCCTAGTGGAAAACTAAAGTGGATTCAGGGTAGTTCCATTCCAGAAGCGCAAGCTAACGGCGATTTGCTTTGGAATGGCTTAGTCATGGATATCACAGAGCAAAAACAAGCCCAAGAAAAATTGCAAGAGAGTGAAGCGCGGTATAAAGCAATTTTATCTGCTATTCCCGATTTAATGTTTCGCATTAGCCGCGATGGCGAATATCTCGACTTGAAAAGCGAGGGAGCAAATGTCACACTAGATCGCGAAGAAATAGTGGGAAAAAATTTACAGGAATTATTGCCGAGTGATGTTGCAGCCATTAGCCAAGAAGCGATCGCTAAAACTTTAGACACTCAAAGTTTACAAACTTGCGAATATCAGCTACCAACACCTATAGGAATCAGAGATTATGAAGCGCGGTTGGTGGCAAGCGGCCAAGACGAGATATTAGCAATCGTTCGAGATATCACAGAACGCAAACAAGCAGAAATCGCTTTGCAAAATTTTGCCCAAAAATTTGCGAAAGCTTTTAGTTGCAGTCCCGATTCAATTACCATTAGTACCCTCAAAGAAGGACGTTTTATAGAAGTTAACGACACTTTTGTCAAACTTTCAGGTTACGAACGAGATGAAGCAATTGGTAAAACTTCATTTGATTTAAATCTTTGGGTGAATGCAAGCGATCGCCTGAAGTTAATACAGGAATTACAAGCCACGGGAGTCATCCGCAATTTAGAAATAGAATTTAAGCAAAAATCTGGAAACTTAATTACAACCTTGCTTTCAGCTGAAGTCATTGATTTAGATGGTATTCCTTGCTTACTAGCAGTTCATCACGACATTACGGAACGCAAGCAAGTAGAAGCTAAATTACGCCTCTCGGCCCAACGCGATCGCTTGTTGGCAGAAACCCTAGTGCGAATTCGGTCTTCGCTGAACTTAGAAGAAATTCTCCAAACCACAGTTAATGAAGTCAGACAATTTCTGCAAGCCGACCGGGTTTTTATTGGTCTATATAATGCCAATTCAGGAATCAAAACTCTTGCTGAATCAGTAGATTCAAAATATCCATCAGTTTATGGTTGGTCTACTAACGATCAAGATTATATACAAGAATTAAGAAACTTTTTAAAAGATAATGTTGTGCGTGTTGTGGAAGATATGACGCAAATGCCGCAATCTTCTAAAGTAAGAGTACACTGTCAAAAATTTCAAACAAGGGCTAGTTTAGCTGTCCCAATTATGCTAAATGAAGAATTATTTGGTGCGTTAATTGCCAATCAATGCTCAGCGCCGCGTCAGTGGCAGCCAATAGAAATAGATTTGCTACAACAAATGTCAGAACAAGTAGCGATCGCCATTCATCAAAGCCGGATTTACCAAGAACTAGCAGAACTCAACATTAATTTAGAAAACCAAGTACGAGAACGTACAGCACAATTGCAGCAAAAAATCCAAGAAGTTGAAGAATTACATCGCATCAAAGATGTAGTTTTACACACAGTTACTCATGATTTGCGAACTTCTGTTATGGGTAACTTAATGGTGTTAAAAAATTTGTTAAATCAGGGACTGGGAACTGGGGAACAGGGAAGCACAGGAGCAGAGGAACACAGGGGTAGAGGGGACGTTACAGCAAGTTTTTCCCCTCTGTCTCCTCCCATCCCTAAACCTCTACCTCATTCCCATGCCCCATCCCCTATGCCCTATGCCCAATCTGCAATTCCCGTATCTCGTTCAATAATCGAGCGGATGATTCAAGGTAACGATCGCCAACTGACGATGATTAACTCATTGTTAGAAATTAATTCTTGCGAAAAAGAGGGTCTAGAAATTAAACCCGAAATTGTAAAGTTTAGCACCCTACTTCAAGAAATCTTGGCTCAGTTAGAACCCATGTTGACACAAAACCAAGCGAGTCTCAAAAACTTGGTTCGCGCAGATTTACCATTAGTAATGGCAGATGCAGCCCGCTTGCAGAAAGTTGTAGCGCATTTAGTAACACATAGCTTGCAAAATAATCGACCGGGATTAAACTTCACCTTGAGTACCACCGTTGAAGCTGGAATGATTCGCACTCAGATTCAACATGACGGTGTAGGAATGAGTAAAACAGAGTGCGATCGGCTTTTCGATCTGCATGTCCGCGATCCCCAAGATTGTTGTTCCACAAGCATTGGCTTAAAAATGTATCTTTGTCGGCAAGTTATTAAGGCGCATGGCGGCGAAATTGGTGCGATTAATAACCGCAAGCGTGGGTTAACTTTTTGGTTTACATTACCTTTAGCAACTGCATCCGCAACAGATCGCCCATAAATTACCAAAAAATTGCAGAGTAAATACTAGCTAATTATATGCTAAGTATTACTAAAGACTGCTAAGCAATGCCAGATGGCTACCCCATTTACAACAGTGCAAAGCTGGTGGAGAAAAACCTTTTCTGCACCAAAAACAGATGAAATCAATATCCTTTACAAAGCTTGGCGCAACAGATTTTTGTGGCAGAGACTCCGTTTGTGGTTGTGGCTGGCGCTGATTTGTCTGTTGTCTTTCACTTTGCGAGACATTTATGGCTTGTTTTTCCCTTTCCAAGAGCTGAAGAAGCTCCCTGAATTACTGCAACCAAGAAGCCTTGTAATTAATTTTGCAATGCTTCTAAATATACTTGTCTGCTTTGCTCTACATAGAACTCAACTCGGTCGTCATCGCCCAGATTTATTATTTTTGGGTTCTTCTTGGTCAATCAGTTTAGCATCACAATTGTTTGCAACCCTTAGAGGTTTCGCACTACCTGATAGTATCGGTTGGTCGCTGCTGTTTTTGAGTCAAGCTATATTAATGCCAGTCTGCTGGACTCTTCACTTGTTTTCTCAAGCAGCCGTGCTGATTTATTATTTTGGCGTAAATACCATACTTGGGCTAAAAACACCAATTCCAGATCATCCAGAAATCTATAGTGGAACGTTTATTTTATACATTTTTTGGTTTTGTACCATATCTGATATAGGCGTTTACCTGTACGATCGCTTACAACGTTCTGAGTTTTTCGCCCGTCAAGAACTAGAATCTGCCTACCAAAAACTCAAAGTTGCAGAAGCGAAATATCGCACGATTTTTGAAAATGCCGTTGAAGGTATTTTTCAAAGCACTCCCGATGGACGTTACATTACCGCCAACCCAGCTTTAGCAAGCATTTATGGCTATTCGTTACCAGAAGAAGTCACAGCAAATTTCACAGATATCGAACACCAATTGTATGTCGATCCAAACCGCCGAGCAGAATTTGTGCGCTTAATGGAAAAGTATGGCAGAGTTTCCGAGTTCGAGTCCCAAATTTATCGCCGAGATGGCAGTATTGTCTGGATTTCCGAAAAAGCCTATGCAGTCCGTGACGAACAGGGAAAATTGCTATACTACGAAGGTTTGATTGAAGACATTACACAGCGCAAACAAACTGAAGAAGAACTAAGAGTATTTTTTCACGCAGTTTCCCACGACTTACGCAACCCAGTGCTGGGTACTTTGATGGTGCTGAAGAATTTGTTAAATCAGGGAGTGGGGGACAAGGGGACGCGGGGACGCAAAGACACGGAGACACGGAGGTTAGGAGACACCAAAGATTCTTTCCCCGCGTCTCCCACTCCCCGTGTAAGAGCGTCTTCGTCAATTCCTGTGCCGCGTTCAACTTTAGAGCGGATGATTCAAAGTAGCGATCGCCAACTTAACTTAATTGATTCGTTGATGGAAGCTCATGTCAGCGAATTACAAGGTATTATTTTACAACGACAAGCAGTACAATTGTTGACGATTGTCGAAGCAGCGATCGCAGATTTAGAGCCATTACTGGTACAAAACCAAGCGACTCTGACAAATCTGGTAACCGCAGATTTGCCATTAGTGAATGCCGATCCGACTCAACTATGGCGAGTTTTTTCTAATTTAATTGTCAACGCTCTCAAACACAATCCGCCTGGATTGCTTTTGACAATTAACGCTACTCCTGAAAATGACAAACTTTATTGTACTGTTAGCGATAACGGTGTGGGCATTAGTCAACAACAAAGCGATCGGCTTTTTGAACTTTACTTTCGAGGTAGTAACATCCGCAATTCCGTAGGTTTGGGATTAGGATTATATCTATGCAAACAAATTATCACTGCTCATGGCGGCGAAATTGGTATTAATGCCACTTCCGAAACAGGCGCGACTTTCTGGTTTACATTACCCATTATTTCTAATACTCATTAATCATTAGTCATTGGTCATTGGTCATTAGTTACAGCGTTTTTCAGGTACATAAAGTACAGACGTAGGGGCTAAAGCCGTACCCTCCGGGAACGCTAAGAGCAGTACGCCCTTACAATTATTTGTACCTCACAAAGTTGCAATCTGCTGTATTTGTTTGAGACAAACAAAAAATTACAAATGACAAAAAATAAATGATATTATGTGCGCTTAAAGACTTATTATTTAGGCTGGCGTAAATAAAAGTCACACCGTTGGCTAACCTTCTTTTGGTGCAGACGCTACGCCAAGCTTGCTTCCCCATAGGGCTACTGGAGATGCAAAGACGCTTTGAGGCAAAGAAATTTTAGTGATAAGTGATTAGCCTAAGTTGATATGACTAATAACTAATAACAAAGGACAAATTTTATGGTGAGAGGATTGAAAGTTAGTATGCTCCTGTTGGCAGTCTTGGGAAATTTGGCATGGTCATTTACTGCTAAGGCAGGTTATAACGGCAAACTCACCGTAGAAATTGATGGATTTAAGAATAAAGAAGGACAAGTTTGTGCAAGTATATTTAGTAGCAGTCAAGGATTTCCTAACCAACGCGATCGCGTTTTACAAAAACAGTGTATTAAAATTACTGATACTCCCTTGCTGATTACTTTTGAAAACTTAAAAGCAGGTAATTATGCCGTTGCTGTTATGCACGATAAAAATAGCGATGGCACTCTCAATCGTAATAGTCTTGGTATGCCCATCGAAGGCTTTGGATTTTCCAGAAACCCAGAAATCAAAACAAGTGCGCCTAAATTTAGCGAAGCAGTATTTTTGGTAGCAGGCCCGAACACTAATATCCAAGTTCAATTGAAATATTTTTAGAAGAATGGGGAGAAGGAGGCAGGAGGCAGAAGGCAGGAGGCAGGGGGCAGGAGGCAGGAGGCAGGGGGGAAGAGCTTTTTGAGCGAGTTTACTTTCCGTTACATACTCTGGTTTTTTTGCGCCATTCTACTTAGTTATGTAGGAAAAGATAGAGAAAAAATTACGATTCTACATTATACGCGTGACAACGCACCCCAAATAAAATAGTAGTTCTTGTTACATACAATCATCAAAAACGCCGATAGCATTAGAAAAACCTCATACTAGAAAGAAAATGACGGAAAGCTGCTTATATTTATATTCTCTGAGCAGCTGTCCTGATGGCTATGAATTTCTAAGTAATTGTCCTGAAGTGCATAGAAATTAATTACATTTTGTCTAAAGTATTAGGCAAGAAACTATACCACAGGGCTGAGGTTTGACTTGACAAAAGTTTGTCATTATGCTTTTTAGCTACAAGTAAAGGAGTTTGCAATGCACCGACAAATGTGCTGGTTACCTAAGTCTGGTGGCGACGGGGAGAAAATCTTGTTTTTGCAGACAGAACCCGGTCAACCTTGGCGTCCCTACACAGCTTTTGGGCATTTTGCAGTACCAGATTATCCGATACCAGGTGGTTCCAAAGGTTGGGCAACTTACCAAAAACTTCTCAAAGCAGGTTGGACACTTGTACCTAGCGCACGGGCAAACGAGTTTGGCAACAGTAGCTACGTAGAATCAAGGAATTTTTAAATTTGGGCATAGGGCATGGGGCATGGGGAAAGGGGTAAGGGGTAAGGGGAAAAGGGGAAAGATTAAATTTATTCCTTTTCCCTTTAACCTTTAACCTTTTCCCTTGCCTCCCCTTGTCTCCCCTGCTCTTCACCAACCTCTAGGGGAACCTTCACTGCGAGGATCGGCAGCTCCTTCTAGCGTTCCATCGGCTGTAAGTGCGATCGCGTTACCATTACCCCAGGGTGCAGTTTCTTTAATGTTGTGTCCTCGACGGCGTAAATTCTCTAAAGTCAAAGCATCTAAACCCCAAGATTCGACGCGCAATTCATCGGGAAGCCATTGATGATGTATGCGTGGAACAGAAACAGCCGCACCAACATCCATGTTGTATTCCAGCACATTCAAAATCACTTGCAACACTTGGGTGATGATGGTGCTACCACCAGGGGCACCTGCGGCCATGCGGAAACGATTATTCTCCGTAACAATTGTAGGAGTCATGCTGGATAGAGGAGTTTTACGGGGTGCAATGCTGTTGGCATCGTTACCAACTAAACCAAAGGCATTTGGGACTCCTGGCGCAGCAGCAAAATCATCCATCTCATTGTTAAGGATTATTCCAGTTCCTGGCGTCACCACCCCAGCGCCAAAACCAAGGTTAATCGTGAAAGTGAGGCTAACGGCGTTGCGCTGTTCATCTACAACAGTAAGATGGGTGGTTTCGGGAGATTCGTAACGAGGACAAGGGGATGAGGGGAAAGGGAGACATTTGGAATTTGGAGTTTGGACTTCAAAATTCAGATTTCCTGGCTTGACCTCGGTGGAAGGTCTGGCCATTTGCATGTTAATTTCTTGGCGGCGTTTTTTGGCGTAAGCTGGACTGATTAATTGTTGTACGGGGACTTTAACAAAATCTGGGTCGCCTAAATATTGCGAGCGATCGCTGTAAGCAATCTTCATTGCTTCTACCATTAAATGTATGGCGTCCGGATGATGCCATCTTAGAGATTTTAAATCGGTCTCACCGATAATATTTAAAATCTCTAATAGGTGAACGCCTCCTGATGATGGTGGTGGCATCGAGCAAATTTTAGCTTTGCGGAAATTTCCACAAACGGGATTCCGCCAAATTGGTTTATAGGCTTTTAAGTCTTCTAGAGTAATTAAACCACCATTTTTTGCCATATCAGTAGCGATCGCTTTGGCAATCTTCCCAGTATAAAAATCTTGGGGATTTTCGGCAATCGCCGTTAAAGTGCGACCTAAATCGCGCTGTACCAGCTTATCTCCTGATTTGTAAAATTCGCCGTTGCGAGTGAAAATTTGCCGCAACGCTGGATTTTTGAGAATTCGTTGCCGATAAAGTTGGTCGCTTTGCAGAGAACGCCAAGTTGGCGCATCGCCAATAATAAAGCCATCTTTAGCAAGTGCGATCGCTCCTTTGACTACTTCTTTCCAAGGAAGCTTACCATAGCGGCGATGCACCTCATAAAGTCCCGCCACCGTTCCTGGTGTCGCTACCGCTAAATAACCATCAATACTTGCATTGGGACGCACCTTACCTTGCGCGTCTAAATACATATTTCTTGTAGCCTTCAGCGGTGCGCGTTCGCGGAAATCCAACGCTTTCATTTCGCCAGTTTTCTCAGAATGCATCAGCAAAAATCCGCCGCCGCCAATTCCTGCTGAAAAAGGCTCAACTACAGAAATTGCAAAGGTTGTAGCTACAGCTGCATCTACAGCATTACCACCCTTGCGTAACATAGAAATTCCCACTTCACTGGCTAGGGGATGTGCTGAAACCACCATTCCCTTTTTGCTGCGTAAGGGTGTAAAGGTCGCTGATGCAACTTGGCTGTAAAGTACAACACTAAACGAAAAGATAGCGATGCCTGCGGCGGGCGTAGCCATCGCAACTCGCTTCGGTTTGGCAACAGTAAGCATTTTTATGCCATTTTGTTCAATATCTATTAGGCTACCGCCTAACCGTGCATTTTATACACTGCTTGTTTAGTTGCGGGGCGTTTGTAAAGGCAGTAGGGAGGCGGGGGGGGCAGGGGAGCAGGGGGGGCAGGGGGAGCAGGGGAGGCAGGAGGGGCAAGGGAAAAGGAATAAATTTAATCTTTCCCCTTTTCCCCTTACCCCTTTGCCTTTCCCCATATCCTATTCCCTACTCCCCATTTTTAATCGATTCTCTATCCACCCAATTGCAAAATCAGCCAGCAATGCAATTACCGCAGCCGGAACAGCCCCAGCTAAAATTAACTCACCATTGACTAGTGATATCCCACGAAAGATAAATACTCCTAGCCCACCAGCCCCAATTGCGGCTGCGATGGTAGCAATACCAACACCAATGACAGTTGCTACTCGTATCCCCGCCAGGATCGTTCCCATTGCTAAAGGAATTTCAACTTGTAATAGTAATTGTCTGTCTGTCATTCCCATACCTCTGGCAGCTTCCCGAATTGCTGGATCTACGCCAGCAATACCTGTGTAAGTGTTGCGAATTATTGGTAAAAAAGAATATAAAGTTAAGGCTATAATTGCTGGTAATACACCTATTCCGGCAATAGGAATGAGTAAGCCAAATAGCGCCAAACTAGGAATAGTTTGGAGAATATTTGCTAAGCCGAGAATTGATTGAGAAAGAGAAGTTTTACGTGTAATTAAAATACCTAATGGAATCCCTACTAATATGGCAATTCCAATAGCAATACCTACTAAAAAAAAGTGTTCTATAGTATGCTGAATAATTTCTGGGGCATACTTAATGAGAAAAAAATCTTTCATAAATAGTAGTCAGAATAAAGGACTCAGAATTGAGAATTTAGAATTCATAACTCAAAATTCTCTTAATAAAAAACAAATTTTAAATTTTCTACTCAGTCCCCAGTCCCCAGTCCCTTTTACGCGTTTTTTAAAGAAGGTAAACATGCCATAAAAGCGAGGCTTTCTGGATGTTGGGATTTCATAAATTCATCTGTTTTTTCTAATACTACCAATTCTCCGCCATACATTAAACCAATTCTAGATGCCAAAATAAAAGCTTCTTGAATATCATGGGTAACAAAAACAACTGTTTTGCCTAATTCTTGTTGCAAATGCCGAAACTCTTCTTGAATTTCTAACCGCGTAATTGGATCGAGTGCGCCAAAAGGTTCATCCATCAACAACACTGGTGGATCTGCTGCTAAAGCTCTAGCTACACCAACTCTTTGGCGTTGTCCTCCCGAAAGTTCGTGTGGGTAACGCCCTGCGAATTGTGCAGGTTCTAAACCTACTAATTGCAATAATTCATAAACCCGCGTTTTAATTTTTTTCGGTTGCCAGCCTTCTAAAGAAGGAACTAAACCCACATTCCTTTCTACAGTAAAATGAGGAAATAAACCAATTTCTTGAATTACATAACCAATTTTTCGCCGCAGTTTAATTTCATCCCATTGAGTTGTGGGAATACCATCAAATAAAACTTCGCCTTGTGTAGGTGTGAATAGGCGATTGATTAACTTCATTGTTGTAGTTTTGCCGCTACCACTACGACCTAGTAATACTAGTGCTTCTCCTTGCCTAATGTTGAAATTCAGATTTGACACCAAAGGGCGATGATTGCGGCTAAAGGTGACATCGCGGAATTCGACAGCAATTTTGTTATTTTCTGGCATGAAACAATCAATTTGGGATTTTGGATTGTGGAAAATTTGATACAAATACGTTGATAGGGTAACATAGCTATGCTACCCTACGGGGAATCTATATTATGTATCTATATTTTACTAAAATCCGTAAACCAATTTTGATGTGCGATCGCCTACCTAAACCAATTACCCCAAATTACAGTCCCTAGATAGCTTGCTTTAGGAAAAATTCCGATAAGTTTGGAAATTTTAGATTGTTGAATGCAAAATCTAAAATCTCAAATTTAATTCTATCTTATGCATTTTTCCCATTACGCTCTGATGCTTTCTCTGCAACTTTTCTCAAGCGAGTTGCTCTCATTTTGCTGATGCGATCGCTATGCCGAATACCACCCGACATTTCGTATTCAGCACTATCTTTGCCATACTTGACAGCAACAAGCATTAGAATTTTCTCAGCACGCAGACTCAAATCTTTTTCCATTTGTTCAACTTTAGTTAGAGAAGAATCAACTAAAGCCAAAGCACCATTATGAATATCAAGTTGAGTACGTAAATTTTCGATTGACTCAATCAGTTTTTCCAAACTATTATCTTCATCAAATTTGATACTTGGAACAATCGATTTCATGCCAGCTGCTCTTAACTCAATTTTTTCTAAAATGCGCGATATACGTTTTTTACGAGGCATAAAGTTACTCTCTTAAGATGGTTCTAGAGCTAGCTTGCCTTAATTAACCTACATTTCGGTTCAGCAGAAATCGCAATTCTTCCTCATAAAATTTTCACGTTATACCAGTATTATTTCGGTATCTAATTACTCATGTAAGAATGCAACAGGCAAAGGTAATAAATAGACTTCTTGCAGAAGTCGGGAAAAGGGTAAGGGGGAAAGTGGAAAGGGATAAGAAAAAACCCTTTGCCTTTTACATGCATCCCTTTGCCCCAAGAGTGCAAAAAGACTTTTGCAAAAGGCCTAATAAAAGGGAGGTCACTTCAGACACGAGCGAAGTCACCTCCAATACGAGTGAGGTCACCTCGGATACGAGTGAGGTCACCTCTGATAAAAGGGAGGTCACTTGCGGTACAAGGGAAGTCACTTTCCATAGGAGGCAGGTCACCTCCGGTACGAGGCAGGTCACTTTCCATAAAAGGGAGGTCACTTGCGGTACGAGGCAGGCCACCTCCGGTACGAGTAAGGTCACCTTTGATATGAGTAAGGTCACCTCGGATACAAGTAAAGTCACTTGCGATAGGAGTGAGGTCACCTCCGATAGGAGGGAAGTGACTAAGGAATGATTTTAAAACCCCGATCTCAAAAACTGCCAACTCGTTGCCTATTGCCTATTGCCTGTGATATTCCCTAAATCCAAATAAAACTCTTGGTAATTTTCCAACAAGGAATAAAATGGAACAGCAACATACCCTGCTGTGACAGATTGATGAAAAACTATACTTTTTTAAAGAAAATTACTACAGCTATTATCATAGCCATTGTTTCGTTTTCCTGCGAACCTGAAGTTACTAGAAACGGCGAACAGGCAAAAGCGACCGACAAACCCAAGCCAGAATCAAATATTATCTATGGCGATTTAGTTATTAAAGAACAATCTGATTATCTAATGATCCCAGTTAATCTTCCAGACCAAGATCGAGAAAAGCAAAATAATTTAAGTCTTTCACGTTCTTATGAAAGAAGTAATAACTTGTATAACATTATCTTTTATAATAAGCAAGATGGTGAAGCTCATCTTTTATTAAATAAAAAAGCCGTTATCAACTCCTTTGAGTTACTGGAGGTGAAAGCGGCAAATAAACCAATTACAAGAATTTGGTTATATAAAATTATTGACCAAGATACAAACGCAGATAAAAAAATTAACGGCGATGATGCGATTGTTGGTTATATTTCTGATTTATCGGGTAAGAATCTCCAGCAAATTACCCCAAACAATACGCAAATTATTAATTGGATTCTTCTTCCCAGTCAAAACGCTATTTTTCTCAAAATCATTAAAGATTCCAATAATGATAAAAAGTTTAATGGAGAAGACAACACAAATTTTGTAAGGGTAAATTTAGAGCGACCGGGTATTGGAACTGAAATTATTAGCGATCGCCTAGAACAAGAAATTAAATCATACATCCTTAAATAATTTCAAGTTTAGTATATATTTTGATTTGTTTAACGTACTTATAGAGACGCGATTTCCGCGTCTCTATTCAATATCGATCGTTACGAGATAGATAAAACCCAATCCCGTAACAATTGATTTACTTTATCGGGTACTTCGTCATGAGGACAATGACCGGCTGTTAGAAAATGTTCTGTCAGTTGAGGATAATATTGACGAAACTTTCGAGAACGTTCTCTAGCATTCATCCAAGGATCTGCTTCTCCCCATAACATTAACAAAGGACAAGTTAATTCTTTGAGTAGGGTATCAACTTTTTCCCCTTGAGGAGTGCTAAAAACTGAAACAAACACATCCAATGCCCCAGGATCGTAAGCTGGACGATAAATTTCTTCTACTAATTGGTCTGTAATTGCGCTCTTGTCGAGGTAAACTTTTTCTAAAGTTTGGCGAATTACCCAACGTTGCCGCACATATTGAAATAGTAGAAGTTGGGCTAAAGGCTGTTGAAACATCCATTTAACCGAGTCACCCAAGAGTTTTTCTAAAGAAGAGGATTGTTTGGGTGGCTGAATTTGGCTTTGTAAAGCTTCAGGTTCCGGTGTTGGCTGACTTTCGCTAAATGGGCCAGCGCTATTGAGTAACACTAAACCAGCCGCACTCTCAGGACGTTGTGCTGCAACACACAAGCTAGCATAGCCTCCAAGAGAATTACCTGCCAAGACTGCTTTTTGACCGATCGCTTCACTGATAAAATCGTGAAGTTGGTCGCGCCATAAGTCACTACTGTATTCTAATTTTGGTTTTGCCGATCGCCCAAATCCCAAAAGGTCGATGGCAAATACTTCAAAATCTTGGCACAATCCCGTGATATTCTTGCGCCAGTGGTCTGTTGAAGCACCAAATCCATGTACCAAAAGCAAAGGCGGACGCTGCCCTTGCTTCTCTCCCGCACGCACATAATAAACATTGTGCCCGCGCCACTGCCAATATTTACCAGGAATTGGAGTTGTAGAGGGGGCTGTAGTTGCCTGCATAATTTAAACAAATGTGAAGTAGCCTTTAATAATTGTAGGCTAGTCAAAAGAGTGGGGGAGCAGGGGAGTCTGGGGGGGAAATCACTATTGAAGGAGGCAGGAGGCAGAAGGCAGGAGGTTTTTACCTCAGTTGGGGATTCAGACGCCTCCTGAATAAGCAGCCCCAAATTTTTAATTTAGTGCGGTGTTTCACCTTGTCCTGACGGTAATAGCAGAAGTTAGGGGTCAGTTTTTCTCCTGCCTCCTGCCCCCTAACTCCTGCCTTCATTGATAACTAATAACTAATAACTAATGACTGAAGAAAGATTAATTACAGGCAAAACTAAGCTACTAGGGGTAATTGGACATCCGGTGGAACATTCGCTCTCACCAGTGATGCATAATGCTGCAATCGCTCATTTAGGATTGGATTACGTTTATCTGCCTTTTCCTATCGAACCACAGAATTTAGAGGTGGCGATCGCAGGTTTCGCAGCTATTGATATTGTGGGCTTTAGTGTGACGATACCCCACAAACAAGCAATCATGCCTCTGCTTGCAGAAATTACTCCTATTGCTCAAACTATAGGCGCAGTAAATACTGTTAGCCGCAAAGATAATAAATGGGTAGGCACAAACACAGATATCGAAGGATTTATCGCTCCTTTACAGACAACATATAAGCAAGATTGGAGTCAAAAGGTAGCCGTAATTTTAGGCAATGGTGGCGCGGCTAGAGCAGTTGTCGCAGGTTGTCATCAACTAGGTTTTGCCAAAATTTATGTGTTGGGGCGCAATGTGCAGAAATTACAAGCATTTTGCGATAGTTGGATTAATTCACCTATAGACGAGAATTTGCAAGTCGGTACATGGGATGAATTAGCAAATTTGATTCCTCAAGCAGATTTGCTAGTAAATACAACCCCTATCGGGATGTATCCCAAAGTTGATGAATCGCCATTGAGTGTAGAGGAAATAGCAAATTTACCAACAGGTGCCATCGCCTATGACTTAATATATATTCCAAAACCAACGCAATTTCTCAAACTAGCAGAAAAACAAGGTGCAATTGCGATCGATGGTTTAGAAATGCTAGTCCAACAAGGAGTAGCAGCATTAAAAATCTGGTTGCAGCAAGAAACTGTGCCTGTAGAAGTCATGCGCCAAGCTTTACAAAATCACCTGGGTTTATAGAAACCATTTGAGTTGACTGCTGGGCGTTTGGATTCGCAGTTGGATATCAAACACCGACAGTTCCCGCTGGGATTTATCAACTGCTGCTTGGAGGCAAAGCGCATCCTCTGGGATAAATTGGCGATATAGCAGACTTGAATCTTTGAGTGCATCTTCCGCTTTAACTTGTGTCAGTTTTTCAATTCCCGTACTCAGATAGTAAAAGCGATCGCTTCCATCGAGTTCGCGAGTTACTTGATAAATCGCTCCATTGGGCAAATTATCCCCAATTCCTCGCAACATAGCTTCACGCTCTTGCAATGCCAGTTCTGCTTGCTGGCGTTCCCTGATTTGACGCTCCAGTTCTCGGTTTGCAGCCTCCATTTGTCCAGAACTGGGTAACGCAAGTGCAGTTGGGATTAATTCTATTAACCTCACAGATGTGTACGCTGATACTAGGGCTGTGATAGCTTTAATACAACCGCTTAACCAATAAGTAGGATACCAGAGCGTCCAAATCTCCATCAGGTGGCTAGTTCCACAAGTCAGAATAAATATGGCAAATAGTAAAACTACTGAGTTCAAAGGCAAACCCCGACGCTTGCGGACAAAATAAACTAAGGTAACAGGAATTGAATAATAAGCAAGTGCAATTAAAAAGTCAGATACAATATGCAACCCTACTAATTCTGGTTTCCAAAGATAGCAATGTCCGTGGGAGACAAACTGTTTATAAGCAACAACAGTTTTCAAAAGTTCCAGCATCAATTTGCCTCAAACACAATTTCTCTGGGAGAATTAGTAGTCAATTATACTTAAACTGTTGAGAATTCTATGATTTACAGCTATTTTCAGGTAAATAGACCACGCGGTAAGGGCGCAAGGCCTTGCACCCCTACGACAGATGTGGTTCAAATACATGAAAAAGGCTGTAAATGCGATCGCACCTCGTCTTACGAGGCATAGGGAAACAAGGCGACAAGCGGAGATTTAGAACGTTTTGCTACCGAAAAAAAGACTTTTCAAACACCTCTAAGTTGACACTAATGATAGCTATACGCTCCTATCCGCGTTCTTGATTTACCTAAAATAAGCTGTAAATATTGCAAGTCACAGCATTGGCGAAGAAATTGTACTTGTTGCAATCATTATTATTCTTGTTTGATACATGTTCTTTAAACCAAAAATACTTTTATCATGGCTTGCATTATTAGCAAGTTTTACAAGCCTATTTCTCAGTTCTTGGATTATACTTCCTGCTCCAAATATGTTTTTACTCACCCTAGCAGTAGGAGCGCCAGAAGTTAGCCCTTGGTTATTTTTATTAAATTTACTCTCTTTATTGCTTTCTTTTTTCTGGATTCGTCGGCGGCAACTACGGCGTTTAGCTTGCACCGTTAGTTTAATCGGATTGTTAATTTGTGGATGGGTGCTAGCCAATATTCCACTCACTCAAATGCAGATGGCTCAAGCTATGAAACAAGATTTAGGAGCAGATTATCTAGAAAAAATCCCAGTTCAACTAAGTGCCAAAATGCAAACTCATCCCTTTAACTTAGTTAATTCTTTCCGGGGTATTGCATTAGGAAAAACGCGCCATCAAAAAGATATTATTTTTGCTACTCCTGCGGGAGTGCCTTTAAAAATCGAAGTTTACCAACCGCCAGAGGTGGGAAGATATCCAGCAGTAATAGTAATTTATGCTGGAGCTTGGCAACGTGGCAATCCTAGCGCCAATCCGGAGTTTAATCAATATATTGCTCATCAGGGATATACAGTATTTGCGATCGATTATCGACACGCACCTAAATATCAATTTCCATCTCAGTTAGATGATGTGCGTACAGCCCTAAATTTTATTCGCAAACATGCAGCCGAATATGAAGCCGACCCAGAACGTATTGTTCTTTTAGGACGTTCTGCCGGGGCACACTTAGCAATGTTAGCGGCTTATCAACCTGATGCACCACCCATCCGTGCTGTAGTCAGCTATTACGGGCCTGTTAATTTAACTGAAGGATACAAAACACCGCCAAGCCCCGATCCTATTAATATCCGCGCTGTTTTGAGAGCATTTCTCGGTGGTTCTTTAGAAGAATTACCTAATCAGTATCAAATTGCTTCACCGATAAATTACTTGACGCATCCTTTACCGCCAACTTTATTAATTTACGGCAGTCGCGACCATTTGGTAGAAGCTCGATTTGGCAGACAGATGTATGAACGTTTACATGCTTCTGGGAACACTGCGGTTTTCCTAGAAATTCCTTGGGCAGAACACGCTTTTGATGCTGTCTTTAATGGTGTGAGCAATCAATTAGCGCTGTATTATACTGAGAGGTTTTTAGCTTGGGCGTTAGGAGTTAGGAGTTAGGAGTTAGGAGTTGGGAGTTAGGAGTTAGGAGTTGGGAGTTATTATTCTCCCCTGCTTCCCCTGCTCCCCATCTTCCCACTACTTCTGACACCATCGCCAGTTATAGCGATTCCATTCGTAGATTCCTTGAATTTCATACTCAGCGCCGTTGAAGAAGCGGACGACGCAATTAGTACAGGAGTTACCGGGTAGGCGTAGCCCATCGTAGACATCGCTAATTTCATTAACCTGAATCACAATGGAAGCAAACCACTCCGGTTTACAGGGGCCATCTTCTTGCACCCATTCCCATAAGGCATTGCAAATTTCAATGCGATCGCCTACTTTCAACTTCAATGCATCTTCTAAATAACAATACTTATCAAAATGGTACGACTCAACACGGTTGAGCCACTCTAAACCATAGCGTTGGCGGATAAATTGTACTGTTCCAGAGTCATTATCCAACAGCCAATCATTGAGTAATTGTACTTTCCAAGTACGGTTGCGTTGTTCCTGGGTCTTCACAAACTCTAAAAAAACTTCTAACTCCTCTGGGGTAAGTTCGTCCAAAGGATTAGCAATATCTGACGCCCCAGAGTTAGAATTTTCCTGAATTTGCTCAACGAATTGCAATAATATCTGTTTCTGCGCGTCAGTGAGAGGACAGCCTACAGCATCACAACTATTAAAGGCTGCTTGCATAGCTGTTTCAATCTCATCTGGTGTCATAAAAATTAATAGCAATCGTAGGTTTGTTTACTTAATTATTACAAATGTTAAATTGAAGTTTCCAATCGAGCTGTAGTTATATCAGGTTCGATTAAAGACTTATCATTAGGGTGTAATGGATAGTGCCGACACTTCCAGGTCAAAACAGGAAAAAAATGTGAGCAATTCTTAGCATTTTTCTATCGGAAATCGCCATGACTCAAACTCAGCATCCAACAAAATTCCTGACTTTTGAGGAATTTCTGGCTTATGACGATCGGACTGATACTCGCTACGAATTAGTGGATGGTGAACTACTAAAAATGCCAACAGAAAGCCAGGAAAACTGTGATATTGCTAAATTTCTGCTGTTCGAGTTGGCAAAGTATTTTCCTATTTCCTTGCTGGCTTACAAGGACATTGAAGTTGAAGTGAGTGGACGGCGAGCAACCTGTCGGCTACCAGATCTGGTAGTGCATACGGAAGAGTCTAAAGCAGCTCTGATTGGCAGTCCCCGCAATGTGATTACCCGCGACATGCCCCCACCTGCGCTGGTGGTTGAAGTCGTCAGTCCTGGAACTGAGAACCGTAACCGGGATTATCGTTATAAACGCACGGAATACGCAGCTAGAGGTATTAGCGAATACTGGATTGTCGATCCGGAGTTAAAACAAATCACTGTTTGTAAGTGGGTGGAAGGACAGTATGAGGATACGGTGTTGCAGGGTAAGGCGACCATTGCATCAGACCTAGTACCCGATTGGGAATTGATAGTTGAGCAGGTATTTGCAGTTTGAGTGTTGACTGTTAACTGTTCACCCTTATCAGTCAAGCATTGCTAGCATGGCTCATGCAATAACCGTTATCAATCAATCGTAATTCCGTTGTAAGCTGAGGTTATAAGTTACAAAATTATTGAATTCAATTACGGAGTATTGTATGCGGTTGCGATCGCTCACGATTGTTTTTATTTGCTTTTTCATCACTGTTCTATCGTGGGTGCTTACTCCCCCGGCTTTAGCGCTAACACAGATTAGACTGTTTGATATCTCTTATAACGATTGTCCCCCAGAACTGGCACAAGGAGCTGTTATTAGTAGCGGTAGTGCTGCTGCTAATTGCTTTATTGTTACTGGCAAGGCAGAAAATGGTAGTAAAAAAACAGTTTATGATGCAGATATTTATGGACGCATCTATGATGCCAACAATGACTCAGTAATGCAAAATCGCACCCGTCTTGGTTCGATTGCTGAGATACCACCAGGTGTTAGCGATTTTGAATTGAGAATTTCTGTGCCTGCAAATCAGCCTACTCCATTAAAGCTGAAACAGTTCAAGGCAGCTGGGTTTAGCGCTCCAGTGCGTAAGTAATAAATTTTAAGTTACATAAGTCTGGGCTAACCAGCCCAGACCTTAAATTGTTTAGCCAAACATCGAGCAAACAGCAAATTCTCTACTACACAACGTAGGCCAAACGACTGATAAATCCGCCTAAAAATTGCAGCAGTAAAATAGCTAACATTGGTGAAAAATCTATACCGCCCAGTGGAGGAATGAATGAGCGAAAAACATTCAAATAAGGGTCAGTTATCTGACTCAAAGCGGCAAATGGTTGGTCATACCAGTTAATCGTTGGGAACCAGGTTAAAAGAACCCGAATTAGCAACAAAAAAGTATAAATCTGCGTAAAAGTAGCAAGAGTGGTAATCAGTAATTCCATAGATAACGTGGTTTCCTAGTAAGTTTCAAACGAAGTCTTATCTATTGATTTTAATTTAGTCCATACCATCGTGTTTGTGGATTTAGTACTTACCACACTTTCACTATGCTGGAACAAAGCTTAGGAATCCTTAGTGAAAGAGCGATCGCTTACTGTCTGTGCTGAACCGCCATTCACATTTCCCAGCTGCTTTCGCACTTCATCAATTGTGGCATTTAGCTGGGCAATTTTATCTTCTAGCGATCGCCGAGCTGTTTCTATGCTGACGCTCTCAGTTTCCGAGGCTTTCATTTGACGCCGTTTTGCTGCTATTCTCTTAGCCTCAGCTTGGCTATCTGTTTGTTCTGTCTCTTCCTCTGCTAGCAATTGAGGATCTCGTCGAGAAGCAATCACCGCGCCGATGACACCGCCAAATATGCTACCGACAAATGCCCCTGCTAAAAAACCACTGGCAAAACCATCTCGCTGACTCATACGTTTACCGCCTTGAACAATCTTGCAATTACAGTAGTTATGCCATGAATCTATCCTAGCTGCATACTAACTTAAGTCCCAAAGATGCGATCGCCTGCATCCCCCAATCCTGGTACAATGTACCCTTGACTATTAAGTTTTTCATCAATAGTAGCGGTGTAAATTATTAAACCTGGATAAGTAGCACTCAGTTTTTGCAAAGCTGGTGGAGCCGCCACTACACAAACAATCCGCGTTAGGCTTGGATCGACACCCCGCTGTGTCAATTCTGCCATTGCCGTCATAATTGACCCTCCCGTTGCCAACATCGGATCGGTAATTAACACTCGTGTTTGGGGGTCAAATTTTTCTGGTAACTTGTTCAGATAACAATGAGGTTGCAGTGTCTGTTCATCTCGTGCCAATCCGAGATGATAAATTGATGCTAAAGGTAGTAAAGTCTGCGCTCCCTCTAGTAATCCCAGCCCAGCCCGGAGAATTGGTACTACTGCCACTGGTATTTGTGGATCGATCACAGTTGCAGGACACGTATCCAAGGGACTCTGCACTGCTGTTTCTTGAGTAGGCAACCAGTCACGTGCAGCTTCATAAGTCAACCATCTTCCCAACTCAGTCATGGCACTGCGGAATAAGACTGAAGGCGTGCCTGCATCACGGGCCACTGCCAGCCAGTGTTGTATCAAGGGATGAGGTGGTACATAAACCCGCAATTGTAGCGTCATAGCCAGAAGTCAGCGCCTTTTATTGTACATGAACTGAAAAATTATAATACTCTTTCCTGCATCCGACTGACTAGGAGAGGGGAGGAGGCAGGGGGCAGGAGGCAGGGGGCAGGGGGCAGGGGGCAGGAGGCAGGAGGCAGAGGGCAGGGGAGAGAATTAAATCCTCTTTCTCCGTGTTCCCAGCCCCTTGCCCTCTCATCTTCTTGGATGATAACTAAAATTAACGAGTTAATTTTATTGATAAAGATTTTCATTAGCAGTTGACATTAATTCTCAATCAAGGCTATATTGTTATACAGTGTTCTCCTCTCTTTAAGGATCGGCAGACGGGATTAGCCAGCGGCAGCAGGCTCGTCCCTCTTTTTTGTGATTGGGCATTGGTCATGGGAAGATGGGGAGACAAATCAATTCAAAATTCAAGAACTTCTGCTTCTTGGCTCCTGCCTTCTGTCTCCTGCCTTCTGCCTCCTGCCTCTTGCCTCCTGCTTCCAATGCCCAATGCCCCATACTCAAGGACTAATGACAAATGACAATTGATGCGATCGTTATTGGGTCTGGGATTGGCGGTTTAGTAACAGCGACTCAGCTAGCAGCAAAGGGAGCGAAAGTGCTGGTACTGGAACGTTATTTAATCCCAGGTGGTAGCGCTGGTTATTTTGAACGGCAAGGTTATCGATTTGATGTTGGGGCATCAATGATTTTTGGGCTAGGGCAAAACGGCACTACCAATTTACTCACCCGCGCACTGTCCGCTGTAAATGTTAGCCAAGAAGCGATCGCAGATCCAGTGCAAATTCACTATCATCTACCCCAAGGTTTAGACCTGAAGGTTGACCGGGTTTATGAAAAATTTTTGCAAAATCTTACTGCTCATTTTCGCCACGAAGAACGGGGGATTCGTCGCTTTTATGACGAATGCCAAAAAGTATTCAACTGCCTCAATAACATTGATTTGCTCTCGCTGGAAGAACCTCGGTATTTACTGCGGGTATTTTTCCGGCATCCTTTGGCGTGTCTGGGTTTAGTTAAGTATCTGCCCCAAAATGCAGGGGACATAGCCAAACGCTACATCAAAGATCCCCAATTATTGAAATTTATCGATATGGAATGTTATTGCTGGTCGGTGGTTCCAGCAGATATGACACCAATGATTAATGCCGGGATGGTCTTTTCTGATAGGCATTACGGCGGAGTCAACTATCCCAAAGGCGGAGTCGGACAAATTGCCCAAAAACTGGTGGAGGGACTAGAAAAAGCTGGGGGTCAGATTCAGTACCAAGCCAGAGTCACGAAAATTCTCACAGAACAGGGACGAGCGGTAGGCGTGCAGCTGGCTAATGGTAAAGTATATCGGGGTAAACGCATAGTATCTAATGCTACACGTTGGGATACATTTCAACAATTACTACCAGTAGATCGAATACCTCATAATGAGAAAAAATGGCAACAAAATTATCAAAAATCACCCAGCTTCTTGAGTTTACACATGGGGGTAAAACAGTCAGTTTTGCCTGAAGGAACCGAGTGTCACCATATATTGCTGGAAGAGTGGGAAAAGATGATGGTGGTGGAAGGCACAATTTTTGTTTCGATTCCCACACTGCTTGACCCAGATTTAGCACCAAGTGGATATCATATCATTCATGCGTTTACGCCTCACTGGATTGATGATTGGCAAGGACTTTCTCAGACTGAGTACGAAGCGAGGAAAGAAAAGGCGGCTTGGCAAATTATCGATCGCTTAGAAAAGATTTTTCCAGGCTTAGATGCCGGATTAGATTATTTAGAGATAGGAACACCTCGCACCCATCGCCGCTTTTTGGGTCGTGAGGATGGCACCTATGGCCCAATTCCCCGACGCAAGTTGCGCGGGTTGTTGAAAATGCCCTTTAATCGCACCGCTATTCGAGGACTTTATTGTGTTGGCGATAGTACCTTCCCCGGCCAAGGATTGAACGCAGTAGCTTTTTCCGGGTTTGCCTGCGCTCACCGCATTGCCGTAGATTTGGGACTTTGAAGGAGGCAGGAGGCAGGGGGCAGGGGGCAGGGGGCAGGAGGCAGGGGAGGCAGGGGAGGCAGGGAGCAGGATCTTCTCAGCTGCACCCAAAAGCGATCGCTTTGTTATGGAAACGACAAATTTTTATCAACGAAGGCAGGAGGGAGCTTGCGGTTTAAGACAAGAACACCAAATTTTTAATTTGGTAGCTCTCCCTATTGAAGGGTCACCAATCCCTTGGAAAATAAAACCTCCTGCCTCCCCTGCCTCCCCTACTCCCCCTGCCTCCCCTGCCTCCTGCCCCCTGCCTCCTGCCTCTTCCCATGCCCAATTCAAAATTCAACAATTACCGGCACATGGTCGCTGGGTTGGGTTAACTTTCTTGGTGCAGCATCGATGATGCAACTTTTAGCGCGTTCATAAAGTATGGGTGTAAGATAATGATGGTCAATGCGCCAGCCCAAGTTGCGACGGAAGGCGGCGGCGCGATAATCCCACCAGCTATAATTTCCGCCTTCGCTAGTAAATTTACGAAACGCATCGGCAAATCCCAGTGTCAGAATATCCCGTAAGGCTTGGCGCTCTGTTTCTGTGGCCATAATATGATTTTCTGTACTCACTTGTTCGTGAATATCTTTGGCTTCTGGTGCAATGTTGAAGTCACCGCACATACAAATATCAGGTTGTGACAGCAGCAGCAATCGCAAGTATTCACGTAGCACTGTCAGCCAGCGGAGTTTATATTCGTATTTTTCGGTTCCTACCGCTGCGCCGTTGGGAACGTATAAGTTCACAATCCGAATACCGTCAATTACACCTGTAATTACTCGCTTTTGTTCGTCCCATTCCGGCGGTAAATCTTTCAAAATTGCCCTAAAGCCGCTAGTTACGTCTAAAAGTGGTTGGCGGCTGACGATCGCTACGCCGTTATAAGATTTTTGTCCTGATAGATAAAGGTGATAGCCCATTTCCTCAAAAGGCGATCGCGGAAACTCGGCATCTATAACTTTGGTTTCTTGCAAGCACAGAACATCAACGGGATTATGAGTTAACCAATCAGTAACCTGTTCGAGACGAATACGAATTGAGTTGACGTTCCAAGTAGCGATTTTCATGAGTTAGCTATCAAAACTTTTGTAAATTACCAATTACAAATTATGTAATTTTTCTACAATTATTTAATATTTATAATTTACATCCTATTTGTTCATTGCGTTTAAACCAAGCTGGAATAATTTGATCCCGTTTAATAATTTAGTATTTGGAACTACAAAATATTCATTTTTGTAAGTTCTGCTACAAAATATTCTACTAGATTATGATCCTGAAGACAGATGCAACCAGTAATTGATTAGTTATAGGTTATAAATGTGGCTCGAAAGCTAACTTTTGCCGACGGTCTAGAGATTTGTTGGTGGAAAATTTGCGGTAGGGTAAACGGAATATTGTGCTTTTGGTAGCCTGTTAGGTTAATTTAAATTTCAAAAAAGTAAGTACAAATGCTTTGTTCTCATAGAATAATGACGTAGTTCATTATGTTGGGGACAAGTTTACAGACTGAACCGAAACAACTTATGAAAATCGCTCAAGTTGCCCCCTTATGGGAAAGGGTTCCACCTCCTAGCTATGGAGGAATAGAACTGGTAGTGAGTCGCTTGACTGATGAGCTTGTTCGTCGCGGTCATGAGGTAACTTTATTTGCCTCCGGCGATTCTCAAACTATGGCTCAATTAGAAGCAGTTTATCCGCGTGCATTACGCTTAGACCCAAATGTCAAAGAGTATATAGTGTACGAAACGCTGGAAGTGAGTCAAGTTTATCAACGTGCTGCCGAGTTCGATATTATCCATTCTCATGTAGGGATTTCGGCATTACCTTTGGCGAGTTTCATAACAACAACTTCTACAGTGCATACCCTACACAATAATTTTACAAAGGATAACCGTAAGGCGTTTAGCTACCACCAAAAGCAACCATACGTCAGCATTAGTAACTCGCAGCGTCAAATCGACCTTAACTATATTGCCACGGTTTATAACGGAATTGAGTTAACAGATTATCCATTTGTATCCCAACCGTCAGAGCCTCCATACTTGGCATTTTTAGGTCGTTTTTCGCCAGAGAAAGGGCCACAACATGCGATCGCCATTGCTAAACAAACCGGTTGGCGCTTAAAAATGGCTGGAAAAGTTGACTTAGGAGATTCTAAGTTTTTTGAACAAGAGATTGCCCCCCATATTGATGGTCAGCAAATTGAATATTTAGGCGAAATCAACCACGCCGAAAAAACTGAACTTCTGGGCAATGCTGCCATTACTCTTTTTCCCATCGCTTGGCAAGAACCTTTTGGGTTAGTAACCATCGAATCAATGGCAACTGGTACACCAGTAATTGCCATGAATTTCGGCTCCGTACCTGAAGTGATTGCTCGCTCTAAAACAGGTTTTATCTGCCAAAACTATGCTCAAATGGCGGAAATGATTCCATTAGCTTTGGAACTCGATCGTAAAACCTGTCGAAAACATGTAGAAAACAATTTTAGTGTTAGCCAAATGGTTAACGGATATGAAGCTGTTTACAGACAAATTATTAAAGACCGCATAGAATCGAATGGCCGCATTTACGCTGGGAACATCCGCTTTTAATCAACTGATTTTTTTGTTTAGCTTAAACAACAACTTTTATTTAAGGAGGACATTGGTATGAGTACGAGAGCCAACACTTGCCCATGCTGCGGTGGTTCCCTCCTGCGTCATATCCGTCATGGCGAACTATATTGGTTTTGCCTGTCGTGCCGACAAGAAGTACCGCTGTTAACTGTTACTCGTTTGCCGAATGCGGAAAGCCGAAATACCGGAGTCCTTCCTCAAACAGCTGGGAATTCTTAATTTTTCAGCATTTTAGTTTGATAAAAACCTACTAAAAAATCAAAACCAAATTTTAGTTTAGACCTATCAAATAGGTTCAACTGGTAAAATCAGGTGGATCTAATTGATAGGTTAAAAATTGTGTTAGCAGCATTACTTTATGGGCAAGAAAATTTACGCCTAGAAGAAGTTGCTGACCCCACTCCTGCGGCTGGCGAAGTTGTCATCCAAGTGGGAACAGCAACAACTTGTGGTACCGATCTCAAAGTCTGGCGGCGTGGCGGTCATGCCAAAATGTTGAAACCGCCAACGCTATTTGGGCATGAAGCTGCTGGGCAAATTGTGGCCTTGGGAGCAGGTGTTACGGGTTGGCAAATAGGCGATCGCGTTGTCGCGAATAATTCTGCCCCATGCATTGATTGTTTTTTTTGTCAACGGCAAGAGTATTCATTGTGCCCAAATTTAACCTGGAATAACGGGACTTTTGCCCAATATTTGAAAATTCCCGCACCGATAGTACAGCATAATTTATTGCAGATTCCCGATGATTTACCTTGGGAATTAGCAGCCATGACAGAACCTTTGGCTTGTGTGCTGCATGGAGTAGCGCGTTCTCATATCCAGCCCAAAGATCGAGTAGTCGTTTTGGGAGATGGGGCCATCGGGTTAATGTTTGTAGCAGCTTTAGCGGATACCGCTGAGGTGCTACTGTGGGGGGGTAATGACCAAAGATTAGAAATTGGTAAAAAATTGGGTGCAGCCCAGACCTTTAATTATCATCAAATTCCGGATATTCCTGGTGTAGTGAAAGAACTTACCCAAGGATGGGGTGCAGATGTAGTCATTGAAGCTACAGGAGTGCCTAGTGTTTGGGAAACTGCGATCGCCTGCGCTCGTCCTGGTGCAACAGTCAACTTATTCGGTGGCTGTCCGCGGGATACCAGCATAACTGTAAATACAGAACAGCTACACTATAGCGAACTCACTATTAAAGGCGTGTTTCATAATACACCAAAGTATGTGCGATCGGCTTTATCACTAATAGCGAGTCGAAAAATTCCCTTTGAATTACTTATTAGCGAACAGCGACCATTAAAAGATTTAGAACAAGTTTTTTATGACATGAAAGCGCGTCAAGTAATTAAAGTAGCGATGATTCCTTAATTGTTTGTGGGGTAAAGGAGATGGTTAGGGTCTAGCCAAACAATGTAGAAAATCTCGTTAATAAAGAAACCATGAACTCTACCATGTTCATTTGAAGACAGAGAAAACTGATACGGTGTATCAACTAATTGTTCTTCATTCGGCAAACCAAATCCGCTCTCGCTAGTATCTTCCCACTTGATAGGATGACATCTCAGGGTACTGCTACGATTCACTAGCAATTCTTGAGCAGACAGACTTGACAAAGCTTTTAAGCGTTCAAGTGGAGTCAGCCAGTAGATTACTTCTTTTTCGCTACAAGAAAACTTGCTGTGACTATCCTGATAGTATTTAAACGAAAAGCTGATGCCTTGAGGTGGCTTCAGCTTTGTTGGTTTAATACCTGATATGCTATCTTTGGCAAGCTCAGTTTTTTTAATCTTCTTCTTCGGCACGAGATCCGTAGTACTCCTTCATCCACTCCTTCTTTATAACTTCGTTGGAAGGTGCATCAGATGGTATATTTCCTCTAGCCAAATTCCACGGTGCTTCAACATGAGTCATCTGCTCAAGTTCATAAGCATCACAAGCGAAGTACTCTTGTGCAACCTCATCTAGAAACTCTTGAACCTTTTGAGGTAATTTTGGGTTAGCATTCTCTAAAATTGGTTGCCATCCAAAAAGCTTATACTTCTGGTACAACGCAGGTATTACGGGGCCATGTATCCAGGCTTGAAAATCCTCTTGGAATAAAGGAGTGTCATAGATTGCAAGATGCCAAGCCTGAGCATAGTACACAAGCTTTTGCAACTTGAGATTACTTATAAAAGACCCTGTTTCATTTGCCAACCACAGAAAGTAATCTGCTACGTTAAAACATGACAACACTACAACCACCTCCTTCGGACTGCTAGATAACAGCTAGCCTTCATTCACTCTCATACATCAGCTTACAGAGTTATTACAGCAAGAGCTATGAAAAATTTCCCTGTTCTTTATAGTTTAATTGTACTACTTTAAAGTTTTACTTAGTGAATCATAAAACGATCGATAATTTTTGCAAGTACCTCAGAGAGTTTCAGCATTTTGCTACAACAGTATTGGCATACCCTAAATAACCTGAATACCCTTATTTTAATCAAAACTTCTAACAATCATAGGTATTATGTCCTCAAATTTTGTTTTTGTTAGAGAGCCTAGATGCGCTTCTATATTGACAGTAAATGGAGGTACTATATTTACTTGATAAGGTTGTCGTCGTAAACCATCCAAAATCTGAACTCGCTGGCTCTTTGGAGCAAGATTTACTAGTTCTATTAGTTTCTCGAAATCAAAGTCAAAAGAAAGGGCAAACTCAACTCCATCTGGCACTATATTAATAAGTACAGTAAAGGTGCTAAAAGGCGTAATGCAGTTTGAATTACTTCATCAACACTGTTAAATTTACCTGTTGCTAGCAAAACTTGAATTATTTGTTCTTGCTCTGGGCTAAATGTAATGCTCATAAGGATTCGATTTCTTAGCTTTTTCTATGATAGAGCGTTGATAAGTAAAATCTCTGATATTTTAATTTGGGTTGACGCTTGAAATAATCTTGTAGAAAAACGGGAAAACTATGGTTAATCCCTAATGCGGGAATTTCCATATAAATCCTGAATAGAAAAATGCTCAAGAAATCTCTGCTTAAAGTTTTAATTTTGCCTTTTTCTCTAGTACCTTGGCTGTGTGCGGGAACGCTTTTTGATGCCAAAGTTAATGCTTTACCAGGGCAAAGTACGGAAGAGGTAGGCACTTGGATTAAAGCACATCCCACACTCCGTCCCAGGAATGGGGAGCAATTGTATGTGCAAAAAACTGACACAGCTGCTCAAAGATTCACTTTTCAAGCGTCGGTATTGCCTCCCGGTAGAGTGGAGTTTTCCAAAGACCGTGGCACAATTCGCAGCGAGCGCATTGCTATGTATGATGCCATTAATGGCATGACATTCGATCGCCTCCAAGAATCCTTACGGGTGATTTATGGCTTGGAGATTTATCAAGACTACGATCGCGCCGAAGTTGTGTATCAATATCCCAGCCAAAAGACTGTTAACTCAGCGCGTCTTGCCAAAACTCCGATTAGAGAGGCTTTAAAAGGAGAATTACGAGTAGGCTCTCGCTATGTGTATTGGGTAGAAATTGCCCAACCCAAAACAGGCAAAGCTTTTACCGGTCAAATGACGATTTTGCTCAAAACAGACCTAGACAAGTTAGAAAAGGAATTGCAAATTCGGTAATGAGTATGGGGCATGGGGCATTGGGCATTAATTATTCTCCGCGTCCCCGCGTCTCCCTCATCTCCCTATTCTCTTGTTCACAACTTCTCCAAACCCACGGAAGCTAAGGTTTGCCATGTGCCCGAAAAAATACTTTCAGCTCCTAAGGAAATTCGTAACAAATCTTCCTTGAGTAGTGGCGGCCAATCAATGCCAGCTTTACGCCCTGCGGCAAATAGCTGTTGCGTTTTGATGCTTAACTGATAAAGTGCCAAAACCAGTTCTCTGTCTAAGGTGGGGGCGTCTTTGAGGGCTTCAAACACCACTTTCAATGCCAACAAAATTGAAGTGATTTGACCAGGTACTGGGGGTTTCCCATATTTCATACGCTCTAACAGCGCATCTGGGTAATCCTTAGTTGGGATTGTCTGATCTATCAGGAGTTTCCGAGCTGTTTCGTAATTCATGTAACAAGCTTACCCTACATTTTGATTGGGCAGTAATACTTAATTAAAATGTTATAAAACTGGCTGATGGTTATTTATAGCAATCTTATTTGGTTTGTCAAAAGATAGACATGGGAAAAATGATGACAAATTTGCGATACTCTGGATTGACTAGATAGACTGAGTATAATAGCTTTGAAAAATACACCTTTTTGGAAATCACAAGCAAAATGATATCACCGAATTTACTAGAAATTGAGCGCTCCATCCGTGCCTTGTCTGTGGAAGAACAACTTTGGCTACTGGAAAGTATTGCTCGCGAAATTAGAGAAAAGGAGTATACAAAAGATAAATTTGCTGATGTCAAGCCTCCCCAAGATGAATTGATTGAAATAGCTAGTGAGCCAGTTATTCAAACAAAATTCTCTCTAATTAATGATGAGTTTGCTAGTTCGGAAATACTCTAAAATATCTGAGAGTAAAAATTATAAATTTGCCAGAATTAAAAATCTAAATATAGAAATTCTTGGTAAGCGATCGCTGATAAAGACTCAGAGCGATCGCTGTATTTTCTGTTAGTTATGTGAGCCGATCGCATAATTGTTTCAAAACATAGCTAGTTATTGAGGATATACAGCAGATTTAAACAAGCGTGAAGTAGGCTATCTAGGTCTGAAAGCGAAGTGTGGAGCCTATTCTAATTCTGACTTCACCAATTTTGCTGTATTAGATTTCCATTGTTTTATTCTCAACAAAGATGCTGTTCTTGATAGAAACTTGCGATCGCCTAGTTTGAGTGAGTGGGGGATCGTCAAACCACGTCATACATACACTTAATTAGAAAATTTTGCTAAATTTTTAATATTTTGTTATGAATTGGCTGTGTTTGAGATTAGTATAGTATCCAATAAATAAGTACTATAGATAACTTTCTCATTTCATCTTTTAAATTGATTTTTTTGTAGATGACTTTACTATAAAACCATATTATGGTATTTGAGTGGGATAAATACGTCCCTATAATGTTGCTAATTTAGAGGTCAATAGGGACGATCTCGCAAAAACAAATTTTCTAACGTGCTTATTAAATTGTTTGAAGTTATGTAGCCTTTTGACTACGGCCTATCAAGCACTGCGGTAAACTATGCGTTGATTATGATTCTTTCGCAGAGAAGAACACTCGAAAGGAGCCGTTTTTTCAATGTCTCATACCGTAAAAATCTACGATACCTGCATTGGTTGTACTCAATGCGTCCGCGCTTGCCCCACTGACGTACTGGAGATGGTTCCTTGGGATGGCTGCAAAGCTGCTCAAATTGCCTCTTCACCTCGTACAGAAGACTGTGTAGGCTGTAAGCGTTGCGAAACTGCTTGCCCCACCGACTTTTTGAGCATTCGGGTTTACCTGGGTGCTGAAACAACTCGCAGTATGGGTCTAGCTTACTAAAAAGCTCCTACCGAGTTACTCAACTTCCGATCGCCCGTTAGCCTTTGGCATTGCCGGAGGGTAGCTGGCGCTCGGAGTTCTCGCAGAGTGCCTAGTGCTGAGATACAAACAAGTAAATTACCAAAATAATTTCTTGATTGTTGCCTCAGGACTCGGAACTCGGCACTCAAGACCTTTTTCATACTGAATTGGTGACTCCTAACTCCTGAATTCTTTTTTGTTAAATTCTATAAACCGCCTTTGTACCTTCGAGTCAAAAGCCCAAAATTCATAACAATACCTAGTGGCAGAGGGAGCAAATAGCCCCCTTTTTTCTTTGCAAAACACCCAGTTTGTGGTAACAACTATACTGGATTTAATCATCCTGAAAAAAAGTGGTGTGAGCAATGTGCGGAATTGTTGGATATATAGGCACTCAAGCTGCAACAGACATTTTACTGGCTGGGCTGGAAAAACTAGAGTACAGGGGCTATGATTCCGCTGGAATCGCTACTGTTTGGGAAGGTGAAATTCATTGCGTGCGGGCGAAAGGCAAGCTGCATAACCTACGTTCTAAACTCGAACAAATGGAAACCCCTGCCCAAATTGGTATTGGTCATACTCGTTGGGCGACTCATGGTAAACCAGAAGAATACAACGCCCATCCCCACATGGATACCGCAATGCGAGTGGCGGTGGTACAAAATGGCATTATTGAAAATTACCGCGAGTTACGGGAAGAACTCAAAGCAAAAGGACAGGTTTTTCGTTCGGAAACCGATACCGAAGTTATCCCCCACCTCATCGCCGAAATTTTAAAGAATTTTCCCGCTTCATCTTCTTCATCTTTTTTCCTAGAGGCAATTCGCCAAGCTGTTAGCCGCTTAGAAGGGGCATTTGCACTCGCGGTGGTTTCTGCTGACTATCCTGATGAATTGATTGTCGTTCGCCAACAAGCACCCTTGGTGATTGGTTTTGGTCAAGGAGAGTTCTTTTGTGCTTCCGACACGCCAGCGATCGTTTCCTACACCCGTGCGGTGCTACCTTTGGAAAACGGCGAAATTGCCCGCCTGACACCATTGGGCGTTGAGATTTATAATTTTGCTGGCGATAGGCTCAAAAAACAACCCCGATTACTGAATTTGAATCCCACGATGGTGGAAAAACAGGGATTCAAACACTTCATGCTCAAGGAAATTCACGAGCAACCGGGGGTAGTGAGAGCTAGTTTAGAAGCTTATTTTAATAATGTAGAAGAAAATGTGCGATCGCCAATCAATCTAGGGTTACCTGAAGATTTATATACAGATTTAGAACAAATTCACATCGTCGCTTGTGGTACAAGTTGGCACGCTGCATTAATCGGCAAATATTTAATCGAACAATTAGCAGGAATTTCTACTCAGGTACATTACGCTTCTGAGTATCGCTATGCACCTTCACCATTGACATCCAATACTTTAATTATTGGCGTTACTCAATCGGGCGAAACCGCTGATACTCTAGCAGCTTTGGCAATGGAAAAAGAACGTCGCCAGGGTAAAGAAGCTAAATATGAACCACGACTTTTAGGTATTACTAATCGTCCAGAAAGTAGCCTTGGTCATTTAGTACCAAATATTATTAGCACCTTAGCGGGAATTGAAATTGGCGTAGCGGCGACAAAAACTTTTACTGCCCAACTGATGGCGTTTTATGCATTGGCATTAGATTTAGCAGCTCATCGGCAGACAGTTGACAAAGAGACTTTAGAGAAAATTATTAATGGTTTGCGACAAATTCCTAAAGAGATTGAGTCAACATTAGAAAGTCAGGAACATTTAAGCGAACAGCTAGCCCACGAATTTGCTGAAACCCAAGATTTCATTTTTGTTGGCAGAGGAATTAACTTTCCAATTGCTTTAGAAGGGGCGTTGAAATTAAAAGAAATCAGCTACATTCACGCCGAAGGATATCCAGCTGGAGAAATGAAACACGGCCCCATTGCTTTGTTAGATGCCAAAGTACCGGTGGTGGCGATCGCAGTTCCTGGTAGTGTATATGAAAAGGTTATTTCCAACTCCCAAGAAGCCAAAGCCAGAGATTCTCGCTTAATTGGCGTGACTCCCGTTAAAGATGGCGAAGCTGGGGAAATCTTTAACGATTTACTCCCTGTTTCTTATGTGGAAGAATTACTTTCTCCCCTCCTCACAGTTGTACCTTTGCAACTATTGGCTTATCACATTGCTGCCCGTCGCGGTTTAGATGTTGACCAGCCAAGAAATCTAGCGAAATCAGTAACTGTTGAGTAAGGTAGCACCATTAACAATTCAAAATGTGGAAACATAATAAAGTTGTACAATAAATAATAAAGTTGTACAATGCATAATAAATTTATACAATTTCTCCTATGGGTGAGTATTATTCCACCTGTAGGAGATTGTCTTTATGGCTAGAACCAAGCAAGAGTGGACGCAAGCTAAGTTTAAGCGCTACATGAAGGAAGGTCGAGGTCAGGGTAGTGGAAAAAATTATCAACCCTGGATAAAAATTCAAGATTTTCCGTCGAAGGGTAGGGTTTCGAGACCACCCGGTTGGAAAACAAATAGAGAGCATCATCTATTCTCCGTTCGTGAGAAACGGTTATTTTATTTGTTTGAGCGATCAGACAACATTGTTGATATTAGGGAGCAATTTCCTTTACTTGACTTAGACTTAGCCATTAATACTGCTACAGAAATGGGGATTGAGTATCCCGAAAATGTTAATAATGATACCCCGCATGTTTTAACTACAGACTTTATGTTATCTGTCAAGCAAGGGAATCAGATAGTTGAAAAAGCTCAAACTTTCAAACTGGTTAAGGATTTAAAAATTAAATCTGTTACTGAAAAATTTGATTTATAAAAGCGTTATTACGCAGCAAAGGGGATTGATTGAGGAATTATTACAGAGCAAGAAATTCCTATGTTTTTAGTAAAGAATGTTGAGTGGATTCATTCTAGTTACAAGTTAGAAACAGCAGAAATCAATGTTGATGAGTTGCATAACATTGCAAATATTTCAAAGTCACAATTGCAAGAAAGTCATTCTACCATTAATAAAATTACAAATTGCTTAGATAAAGAGATAAATTTAAAAATACGTACGTTACTCTACATTTTTAAACATCTCCTCGCCAATAAGAAGATAATCATGGATATGCAAACAAGCGTAATATTTAGTTATCTTTCGTCCACATAAATTTAAAAAATTATTTTTTTAAAAATTATATTAGTTGTTACTATGAATAATATTTTTTTTGCTGTTAATGACTTAATTGAGTGGGTTGATATATCAGGAAACAATTTTGTAGAGAGAATTCTTTGGATTGATAAAGGTTATGTTATTGCCTTTACGATAGATATAAATGTCAAAACTGGATTTCCAGTGCCTAAAAGAGTCTCGGATATTCAAGAAGCGATTAATAAAGGTCATGCATTGAAACTGAAGACAGACCCTTGGGCAAGATTCGTTAGAGATGAAGACTTATCTGATAAAGAAAAAGAAATTAGAGATAAGTATTGGGATATTATTTCACCTATAGTAATTCAATAACCATCTATATACTATCGAGATAAATGAGGCTCACTCATTAAACAAGTTGTAGAAAAATATAATCATAATAGAAGTGAAGGAAAAATAATCGAAAGAAGCGTTTATCAGATTATTAGGAGATATTGGCAACGAGGGAAAGATAAAAATTCTCTTTTACCTGATTATGCAAATTCTGGTGGTAAAGGCAAAGTAAGAGCATCTGGAGAGAAAAAAAGAGGAAGACCAAGAAAATATGCTCATGAGCCTGAAATCATTATTAAAATAATTCTCTACCACAACAATGAAAATTATTTAGATAACTATGAAAAAGATGAGGCAATGATAGGTGATGATGTTCCCCCCATACCTAGAGAATTATGGCAGTAGGGAATTGCAAATTGTTCAGGTAGACTTAGGACTATTCCTGAAGATATTGTTAAGCTGAACTTAATGCCAACAGAACACGCAACGATTACCGAACGTGGCATTAAGTTTAAAGGAATGTACTACACCTGTGAAAAAGCAAAAAATGAATTTTGGTTTGAGAAAGTTAGAAGTAATTCTCTTTCTAGGTTAGAGAAAAAATTAGAAATTTAATATGACCTCAGAAAACCTGATTATATATATCTTCGCTCTCCTGATGGTAGAGAGTTTGAAAAATGTTTTCTTTTAGAATCAGAATCAAGATATTTTAATAAAAATTTATATGAAGTTGAATATTTATTGGCTTTTGAAGAATTACAAAAACAAAAAAATAAAGGTTTAAAACAACAACATCAATCTATGTGATTGATTTAGCTTATAGCCTAAGTAAAGCAAGGCTCTATTCTCTTTAGATTTTCTTTACGAATCAGCTCTTACAGATACTATTTTCAGGCTGAATTATTAATTTAAGCATACAGGCATAATAAACAAATAGCTCTAGCCTTTGAACTAGAGCTAGATTACAAATTTAGATAAATGATGCGAATATGAGGACATAGTTTGTCCCTATTTGCTAAAGCTGTAAATTTGCTGTGTTTCCAAGCGATCGCTAATCGATGAAGGCAGTGTACCATCTGAGAATACTTGCCGATCTAGTTGAACTTGTAAATTACTCAAAGGATCGCTACCAGAAGAAATCAGAAATTCTAGTTTCTGGATATATGGTAAAGTTACGAGTTTATCTAGAATCTCGAAGATTGCTTGCAGGTAAGGATGACCGCTTTGGCGATACCAGTCACAGCTAGCAACTTTTGGCTGATCGAAACCTAAGTGTATTGTTAAAGATGGCTCGTCAAATAAAGCGATCGCCAATGGACGCGCTTCTTCCTGCAATAATAGATCGTGAGTTCTTGCTATATGTCGCAGTTTTTCTAGACGTTCATAGCGTTTTGTCACCAACTGCGGGTCATCTTGCCAGTGAATTGCCACTGTTACTAAATAAGTCTGTAACAGCATGTGACCAAGCTTTTTAGCTTTTGTTGCTAGGTAATAGGAATTGTAGTCATTGGCTTCAATTAATAATGGCACGCGATCGACTACTTCCAACCCATAACCCTTAACTCCAGCAATTTTACGGGGATTGTTGGTAATTAGACGAATCTTTTTGACACCCAAATCCATGAGCATTTGCGCCCCCATACCGTAGTCTCGCAAGTCGGCGGGAAATCCCAAACGCTCATTAGCTTCTACTGTATCCAGCCCCATATCTTGCAAAGAATAGGCTTTGAGTTTATTAATCAAGCCGATTCCTCGCCCTTCTTGCCGCAGGTATACAACTACACCTTGACCTGCATTTTCAATCATTTTGAGTGCCGCAACCAGCTGCATCCGACAGTCGCAACGCAAAGAACCCAAAGCATCCCCAGTTAAACATTCTGAGTGCATCCGCACCATCACCGGCTCATCTTTGAAATTAGCGGGATCTCCCTTGACAATTGCCACATGTTCTGTATTGTCCAAGGTGTGGCGGTAAGCGTAAATTTCAAACTGACCGAATTGACTGGGCAGCTTAGTAACAACCTCGCGATACACTAGGCGATCGTGCTTGAGGCGGTAACTAATTAAATCTGCAATACTGATAATTTTTAAATTGTGATGTTTAGCATATTCAATTAACTGCTGCAACCGCGCCATTGAGCCATCGGGGTTTTGAATTTCACAAATTACCCCAGCTGGGTATAACCCTGCTAATCGAGCTAAGTCCACAGCTGCTTCTGTATGTCCTGCGCGTTTGAGTACGCCTCCAGCTTTCGCCCGAATCGGAAAAATATGTCCGGGACGACGTAAATCGGTAGGTGTTGTAGCTGGATTGAGAGTAACCTGGATAGTGCGGGCGCGGTCTTCGGCTGAAATGCCCGTTGTCACACCCAAATGCGGGCCGGCGTCGATACTAACAGTGAAGGCTGTCTGGTTAGTATCTGTAATATTGCTCACCATCAAGGGTAAGTCTAATTCGTCTAAGCGATCGCCTGTCATTGCCAAACAAATTAGCCCTCTAGCTTCCACCGCCATAAAATTGATCGTGTCGGGTGTGGCAAATTGGGCAGCACAAATCAAATCGCCTTCATTTTCTCTATTTTCATCATCCACCACCACAATGACACGACCGGCTTTGAGGTCTGCCAAGGCGGCATCAATTGTATCAAATTGAAAAACTTGGGTAGTCTTAGGCTGTGACACAGAAATTCCAGCTACCTAACGTAAATTTTTTTAACAATTTCTTCTTTTAGATTGTAGCTCCTTTATAAGCCAGAGAAGTAGACTAGCAATGATTTGATAACATGGCAAAAATTTCTGCCACTATGGGGGACGTGGGGATATGGGGACGCGGGGACATGGGGACGCGGGGACACGGGGACGCGGGGAGAGGAAAAAACGGGGATATGGGGCGAACACACGGATTTCTTTGCCCTGCTTCCTGCCTCTTTTCGTGTCCACCCGCTTCCTCTTCTTTCACCGCGTCTTTGCGTCTCCCCGTCCCCGCGTCCTCTTCTTGTAGGCTGTGCCTCAGGTGGCTGATATGTTGATGGCTGGGAACGAATTAACCATTCATGGGATAAGGATTTGGGATCATGGGCAATTTTAGACGCGTACCCGTTGGGATTGTTGGCGCGTCGGGCTATGGCGGAGTACAGTTAGTACGGCTGTTGATGGATCATCCAGAAGTCGAACTGGTTTATTTAGGTGGTGAGAACAGTATCGGTAGATCCTTGGGGGATCTTTACCCTCACTTGGCTCATACAGCTAATCTGCCAATAGAGGCGGTAGAACCAGAAATAATTGCTCACCGCTGTGAAGTAGTTTTCCTGTGTTTACCAGATGGTCTGGCTTGCGAAATCGCGCCCACACTGTTGGAAAAAGGGTGTAAAGTACTGGATCTGAGTGCAGATTATCGGTTTAGCGATTTGGCAACTTATACAAGTTGGTATGGTATTGAAAGAAGCGATCGCTCTACTGCTGTCACAGCTGTTTATGGATTACCAGAACTATACCGCGATCGCATTGCCGAAGCCCAACTTATTGGCTGTCCTGGTTGCTATCCCACTGCGAGTTTGCTTGCACTTTCACCGCTGTTAAAGCAAGGTTTAATCGTGCCAGAAACAGCGATTATCGATGCCAAGTCTGGCACATCCGGCAGCGGACGGCAACCTAAAACTAATTTATTACTAGCGGAAGCAGACAACTCCATCGCAGCTTACAACATTGGCCGTCACCGCGATACCCCAGAAATTGAGCAAGTTTGCAGTGATTTAGCAGGTCACGAATTGACGATTCAATTTACACCACACCTTATCCCAATAGTGCGCGGCATTTTGGCAACGGTATACGCCACAATGCGCGATCCCGGCCTCGTCCGAGACGATTTGATTACAATTTTCTCAGCCTTCTACCGCAATTCTCCTTGGATAAAAGTCTGCGGTAGCGGCGTTTACCCCCAAACAAAATGGGCTAACGGCAGCAATCTTTGTTACATCGGTGTAGAAGTTGACCCGCGCACAGGTCGCGTGATTGTCGTTTCTGCAATTGACAACCTGATTAAAGGCCAAGCGGGTCAAGCGATTCAGTGTTTAAACCTAATGATGGGCTGGGATGAAACCTTGGGGTTGCCGAAGTTGGGGTTTTATCCGTGAATTAGTGAGGAGTGAGGAGTGATGAGTGATGAGTGAGGAGTGATGAGTGAGGAGTGAGGAGTGAGGAGTGAGGAGTGATGAGTGATGAGTTAAAAACTCCTAACTCTTAACTGTTAACTGTTAACTCCTAACTCCTAGCTCCTAACTCCTAACTCTACTTCGGCCCTAACCCAACAGCACCAGCATACACGGCGCGATCGCCCAGTTCATCTTCAATTCGCAGCAAGCGGTTATATTTTGCTACGCGTTCGCTGCGACATAGGGAACCTGTTTTAATTTGACCGGCGCGAGTGGCTACGGCTAAATCGGCGATGGTTGTGTCTTCGGTTTCACCGGAACGATGGCTGATTACTGAACGGAAACCGTTGCGAGTTGCCAAGTCAATTGTTTCTAAAGTTTCAGTCAGCGAACCAATTTGGTTGAGTTTAATCAAAATGGCGTTACCGGCTTTTTCTTGGATGCCTCGTTGCAGGCGGGTAGCATTAGTCACAAACAAGTCATCTCCCACCAACTGCACCCGCGAACCTAACTTCTGGGTGAGCAATTGCCAACTTTGCCAATCTTCTTCGTGTAAACCATCTTCAATTGAGACGATGGGATACTGGTCAACTAATTGAGCCAGGTAATCAATAAACTCGGTGGGCGTGTGAGGTTTACCATCGTAAACATACTGACCGTTTTTGTAAAACTCGCTAGCTGCCACATCTAATGCCAAAGCTACTTGCTCCCCTGGCTTGTACCCAGCTTTCTCGATAGCAGCAACCAGCAATTCCAAAGCCACCTGATTGGATTCTAAGTTAGGCGCAAAACCGCCTTCATCGCCGACACCAGTCAGCAAACCTTTCTCATCCAATACTTTGCTGAGGGTAGCAAATACCTCGGCACCCCAGCGCAAGGCTTCCCGGAAGGAAGTCGCCCCAATTGGGACAATCATAAACTCTTGAAAATCCACGTTGTTTGCTGCGTGTGCGCCGCCGTTAATCACATTCATCAACGGTACTGGGAGTAAATTTGCTAGCGGCCCGCCCAAATAGCGATACAGGGGAATTGCTAGAGATTCGGCACCAGCTTTGGCTGCTGCCAGAGAAACCGCCAAAATCGCATTCGCTCCCAAATTGGATTTGTTAGGAGAACCATCGATCGCAATCATTGTACGGTCTAATAGTTCTTGGTTGAGAACATCCAAGTCAAGTAATTTTGGGGCAAATACCTCTTTGACGTTTTGTACCGCCTTGAGGACTCCTTTGCCGCCATAACGGCTTTTATCGCCATCACGCAGTTCGTGGGCTTCAAAAGAGCCAGTGGAGGCACCGCTGGGAACTTGCGCCAGTCCTACGACACCGTTGGCTACATGCACTTCGGCTTCAATTGTCGGTCTACCCCGTGAATCAAGAACTTCACGAGCTGCGATCGCTTCAATGGCAGTATCTAGAATGTTACTCATTTACACTTTGTCCTTTGTTCGACTGTTTTACTTACGCATATAGTCCAGTGGCCTAACCCAATCGTTAGCATAGGCGTTTAAGGAGCTTTGTCGGCTGAGATTAAAGAATATTTCCAGAGATTTTGTCAACGAATTTTGAATTTTCTATTTTCGCTTCAACTGACTTTCATTTACCGGATTTTCTCAGCCAATGGTTAAAATTGAGTAAAATTTGGCACTACCAACGATATAAAAAATTCGTTTTCTGTATAGTAAATATATAAATAGTTACAATTATTTGTACTATCGAGAAATAATATTCCATGTCAAAATTTCAGGTGAATCGAACATACTGGTAAATCCGATGATAGGCAAAATCCTAGATGGGCGCTACGAAATTATCAGCAAACTGGGAGAAGGTGGTTTTGGTGCTACTTACCTAGCTATTGATAGGAAATTGCCTGATAAAGACCAGTGTGTTGTGAAGCACTTTTCGCCAAAAGCAACGGATATAAATACTTTGTCTCATGCGCGACGGCTATTTGAGACGGAAGCTAAAGTACTCAACCGCTTAGGTAACCACGACCGGGTTCCGCGTTTGTTGGCGCATTTTGAAGAAGACCAAAAGTTTTATTTAGTTCAAGAATTTATTGACGGGTACGACTTGAGTCGGGAAATCAATCGCAACAAACAGTGGACTGAAGAAAAGGTAATTGCTCTGTTGCAGGATATTTTAGAGCCGTTAGAATTCCTCCATCAGCATCATGTCATTCACCGAGATATTAAACCCTCGAATTTAATGCGGCGTCAACAGGATGGGAAAATTGTTCTGATTGATTTTGGAGCAGTCAAACAAATCAGTTCTCAAGGAATGAATATTCAGGGACAAATGACAGCAACAGTTGTGGTTGGAACCCCTGGTTATATACCCAGCGAACAAAGCCAAGGTCAACCCAGATTATGCAGTGATATTTATTCAGTTGGGATTATTGCGATCGAAGCTCTTACTCATTTAAATCCTATGCAATTACCCAGAGATCATCTTACAGGTGAAATCATCTGGCGCGACCAAGCAAAAGTTAGTTATCAGTTGGCGCAAATTATCGACAAAATGGTCAAATATGACTTTCGCCAAAGATATCAATCGGCAACAGAAGTCTTACAAGCCCTGCAACAACTGAAGATAGCTAATCATCCTCAAAAATCATTTTTGCGAAAGACTGTTATTGGTTTGGGAATCGCTAGTGCAGCTACTTTTATTGCCTTTTTATTTATCTTCATCCCGCGTAATCATCTTGAAAATTATAATAATGCTGTTTATGGGATCGCCATCAAATATCCTGCAAATTGGGAATACACTGGAACTCCCGACCGCATTACCGGCAATGTGGTGAAATTTATTTCTCCAAAAGAATCTGCAACAGATACCTATTTAGAAAACGTTAATTTAATTATTCAAGATTTACCAGAAGAGCGGAGAGAATTAGAGCAATTTACGAAGTTTTATTTGGATGAAATCCAACAGTCAGATCCAAATACAAAAATTTTGGAACAGGGAAATACTCAACTCACAAACAGACCTGCTTATCAGGTAACTTACACTCTTGAAGAGGAAGGAATAAAAATTCAACGCTTGCAAGTTTGGATGGTCAAAAATAATAAAGCATATATCATGACTTATACGGCTGATGTTGCTCAATATTCAAAATATTTACAAACAGCGCAAGCTATGATTAATTCCTTAGAAATTAATTAGTAAATTAATGGTGTTTAATAATTTTTTTCAACGCATAGGCGCTTCTCTAGGAGACGCTACGCGTAGCTTGCTTCTCCGTAGGAGTACGCCTTCCCGGAGGGTAGGTACGCAAAGGTTAACGCGAAGGTATGCAGAGGTTTTCTAAATAGATGATTGGTATAAGTCCGATTAGGGGTTTAATCAACAGCTTGGTTTATACGTGAATAATTTTTTACATTATTTTACAATGTAATATTGTTGTGGTTTTGTGGTAAATACATAGTATCTATGCTTTCCTCATATCTTAGTGAGAACTACCAACGATGAAACCCCAGCTATTTTTGCAAGTACTGACGGCAGGTACAATTGTTCTGGGTAGTATTGCTAGCACCACCCCACCCAGTTTTGCTCAAGCTAAAACTTACTTTTGTGAAAAAAGTAATGATGGTGTATGGACGACATACGCGAAAAACTACAACAATAAGAAGATTCCGGTGATTCGCTGGGTTAAAACTTTAGGCAACTACACTCCAAAAATACGCTGCCAAGAAGTATCTTCCAGATTCCAGAGTGCCTATGAAAAAGGTATCTTGAACTACTTGACCTCTGGTATTTCTGGCAATCAAGCTGTGATCTGCGCTGCTAGTCAATACGGCGGCCCTTGCAGTCAATTACTCTTCACACTGAAATCTCATAAAGACGCAAGTTCAGTATTGCAAAGCCTTGTAGAAATTGGTTATCGCGCTCGCGGCCCAATTCTGCAATCTGAAGATGCTTCTTCTCAAATATACATTGATATGAGCATGTTACTGAGCCAAAAAGCACCAGAGGGGCAAAACTAATACTCAGTTTAGTTAAGTAGTGGAATGCTCGTTAAGCATATTTGTATAGACATTTGCAAGCGGTAAAAGCAACATGAAACAAAAATTAATTTTCAATCGCTCGCGGGCTATGGCTGCCTGGATGGGCATACTGTTGACGTTGCCTATACAAACTGTTTATCTGAGCATTTTTTCCCCAAGAGTTTATGCTCAACAGGCAAATTCTGAGCGATCGCCAGAACAACTCAAACAATTAGCGAGAACCATAACCGTCAAGATTTTATCTGGTGAAAACCGAGGCTCAGGGATTTTACTCAAAAAACAAGGTCAAACTTATACGGTTATCACCAATCAACACGTTTTAGAATCAGGCAAACCCGTTCAAATTCAAACAGCAGACGGGAAAATCTACCAAGGCAATTTAGTTAAAGGAGTAAACTTTCAGGGCAAGGATTTGGCTTTATTGGAGTTCCGTGCTACTGGAAACTATAGTTTAGCCCCTCTGGGAAATTTATCAACCATCGCAGTTAACGAACCAATATACGCAGCTGGATTTCCCTTTGAGGGGAATCCGTCTCAATCCCAGGGGTTTGTCTTCAAAGCAGGCCAAATTTTGTTAGTAGCAGACCGAGCTTTTAAAGAAGGATATCAAATCGGCTACAGCAACGAAATTGAAAAAGGCATGAGTGGCGGGCCGATACTGAATCGTCGAGGGCAAGTAATTGGGATCAATGGCATCCATGCCTATCCGCTTTGGGGTAACCCTTACATTTATGAAGATGGTTCCCAACCGACCGAAGCTTTACGAGATTTAATGAGTCGGTATAGTTGGGGAATTCCCATTCAAACATTTGCTCGGTTAGCTCCTGGTTATACCTCCAAAGAAACCTTACCCGCAGCTAACGCACCCTCAACCCCAAGCCTTCCTCCCATCGCCAATGAAGTTAACAACATCGCCGAAGAAATTACAGTGCGAATAGATGTGCCGACTTTACGCGAGTGTAGCGGATCGGGAGTAATTATTGCCAAACAGGAAAATACCTACAGCGTCCTCACAGCAGAACATGTTGTTCGAGGCTCTCAAAAATGCGATCGCACCGTTCTAGAGATAATCACCCCTGACGGCAAACAACATCAAGTCCGGGTGAATGACAATAATCTCAAAACTGTGCCAGACACAGACTTAGCCATATTACAGTTTACTAGCGACCAAAATTACCGCGTTGCAACTCTAGCAAACTACGACATAGTTGGAGATAGTAAATACATTTTTGTTTCTGGGTGGTTGGGGTTAAAACCCGGAACCACACAGACAAAGCGTCAATTTACAGCTGGGAGTGTCGCATCAAAACAAACTGGGTCTTTTTTCGCTAGGAGTCCATTGTCTTTGAGCTACGGGTATGGCTTAGTTTATACCAATCTCACAGACCAAGGAATGAGCGGCGGCCCAGTATTAGATATTCGCGGGCGCGTCATTGGCATTCATGGCAAAGCAGAAATCGAAGAAATTAAAGATAAAGCCGGTCAGCCCCGCTTGATAACATTGGGTTTTAGTTGGGGCGTCCCCATCAGCAGCTTTGTCCGTTGGGCACAGTCAGCCGGTATGGCTCCCGTATTGAGAGTGGAAAATAATGCACCGCCGCAACTGACACCAGAAGAGACAAAATCAATTTTGCAAGCTTTATTTAAGATAGAAAAACCCAAGGATAATGCTGATGCGATTGATTTTCTAAACTATGGCTGGCAGCTAGCACGAAACGCACCAGAAAAGCCACTCGGTGAAAACGAAGCAAAAGAGTCCATCAAAGCTATCGAACGAGCAATTCAACTTGACCCTAACTTTTATCAGGCTTGGTATCTCAAAGGTTTCGTGCAGACGACTCGTGAAGAATATCAAGAAGCCTTCAAGGCTTTTGATAAAACCACGCAAATTGAGCCGACATTCATTCCTGCTTGGCGTATGCGCGGACTAGTACTTATAGGATTAGAACGATATCCAGAAGCATTACAATCCTTTGACCGAGTAGCCAAATTAGATCCTGATGATGCTAGCGTTCAGATATTTCGTAGCATCGCATTAGTTGGAGCCAAGCGTTTCCCAGAAGCACTAGAGGTGTCAAACCAAGCTTTAAAAAAGAATCCTGGTTCTTGGGCGTACTTTGCTAGGGGTTTAGCACGTTTTGGCACGCAAGACTTAAAAGGAGCGCTAGTTGATTTAAATGAAGCAATTCGTCTCAATCCAGAAGGTCTTGAAGACACAGCTTACTCCCTTCGGGGTAACCTCCGCGCTCAACAGGGAGACTTAAAAGGAGCGCTAGTTGATTTAAATGAAGCTGTGCGTCTCGACCCAGATGATGCCAGCAATTTTAAAAGACGAGCCGAAGTCCGTTTTGAACAGAAAGACTACCAAGGAACAATCGCGGATTTAAGCGAAGCAATTCGACTCAAACCTGGAGATTTTGATGCAATCAAAGCTCGTGGGTCGCTTCGTTTTCTACAAGGAGACTACAAAGGGGCAATAGCAGATTTGAATGAAGCACTTCGTCTCAAACCTGAAGATGCTCAAGTTAAAACCATTCTCATGGGAGCTAATCGCTTGCTACAGTCCAAACCAGGAGATGTGCAAGCGATTAAAATTCGTGCGAATATTCGCTTGCAACAGCAAGACTACAAAGGGGCGCTAGCAGATTTGAATGAAGTTATTCGCCTCCAGCCAAAAGATGCAGATGCTATCAAAGCTCGTGGCGGTATTCGCTTGCAACAGCAAGACTATAAAGGAGCGATCGCAGATTATAACGAACTAATTAAACTCAAGCCTGACGATCTTGAATCTTATTACAATCGAGCACAAGCTCAGGCTGAAATTAAAGATTATAAAAAAGCGATCGCGGATTACGACAAAATATTATTTTCTCAGGAATTCTCTGGTATTGGGGTTCTAGCAGAAATCAATCCTCAAACTAAATTAGCAACAGTTTCCAAAGTGATTGAAAATTCTCCTGCCGAAAAAGGTGGGATGAAAATCGGCGATCGAATCTTAGCAATTGATGGTAAATCAACAGCAAATCTGAATTTAGACCAAGTAATAAAACTGATTCGCGGTCAAACAGGTACTAAAGTCAGCCTGCAAATTAACCGCCCCGGTCAAAATAACTTAAACATTGTTCTTACAAGGACGCCAATTGCTGTTAACAGCAAATTTGCAGATGTTTATTACCGTCGAGGTCTTGCCCGGATTCAAATCCAAGATAATCAAGGAGCGCGTCAGGACTTTCAAAAAGCGGCAGACCTCTACAAGCAACAAGGTAAAGCCGATGATTACCAAAAGGTGCTAGCAAAAATTAGAGAGCTTCAGTAGTAATTAATGGAGTTATACGAGAATTCAGAAATCACAATTATGAAGCCAACACACTGTGTAGGGGCTTCACAGTTGTGCATTGGTGTCAACTTAAGGCAAAACCCTTGTAAAAACTCGATTTTGGATTTACTCACTTCCCATGAAGATCCGCGTTACCCCACCCCAGCTTTGCTGACGCAAAACTTCCCCTCCCCTTGCTAAGGGGAGGGGTTGGGGGTGGGGTAAAACGCATGTGGGATAAGCATTTGAGCTTAAGTTGACACCAATGACAGCTGTAAAGCCCCTACAGATGATCGATGTGTCGCAAAGATTGTTGCAATTGGTATCAGAATTCAGAATTAATATCAACGTAATAGTTTATTACTCATCACTCAGAACTCAGAACTTTGCTATAAGACCATGCTAAACCTCAAAGAAGATGATAATGCCCTGCGTGAGGTGTTGAGCCAAGCGAAAATTATTGCTGTTGTCGGTCACTCTGATAAACCTGAGCGCACCAGCTACCAAATGGCCCAATTCTTACGACAAGTTGGCTACACAGTCTATGCAGTCAACCCCCTAGTTAAAGAAATTGACGGTAACCCCAGTTATGCTGCACTTGAGCAGTTACCAGAACCTGTGGATATTGTTAACGTGTTTCGCCGTTCTGAATACTTGCCAGAAATTGTAGACGAAGCAATTGCCGTGAACGCTAAAACCGTGTGGACACAATTGGGCATCTCGCATCAACCATCAGCGCAAAAAGCTCTGAATGCAGGACTCAACATCGTGATGGATGCGTGTATCAAAATTGAGTATCTGCGGCTGAAAGTAGATTTAACACAGGATCTATCATTAAAACGGATTTGAGCAAGGATGAAGTACAACAACATTCATTTGCCAATTCACAATTGTGAATTCTGAATTCTCCTATGTGTAGAGATATTGCATACCAAGTCATTGTTTGAGTTACTCGCTTAAACCCTTCTAGAATTAAAACTATTACGCGAAAATTTTATTACTAAGCTAGTTTTTATTGTGGGAGGAAGGATGAGCCGTCCAATAATTCTTGGTATTGTAGGCGACAGCGCAGCTGGTAAAACAACACTAACGCGAGGAATCGCTCAAGTACTCGGCCCAGAAAATGTCACGCTCATTTGCACAGATGATTACCACCGTTACGATCGCCAACAACGTGCAGAAATTGGCATCACCGCCCTCCATCCAGACTGCAACCACTTAGATATTATGCAGCAACACCTGTCGCTACTACGCACAGGACAGCCGATTCTTAAGCCAGTTTACAGCCATAAAACAGGTACATTCGAGCCACCGCAGTATATCAAACCAAATAAATTTGTGATTATTGAGGGATTACTCGGTTATTCTACCCGTGCCGCCCGCGATTCTTACGACGTAAAAGTTTATCTTGCGCCTCCCGAACAAATACGCGCTCAGTGGAAAGTCAAACGAGACACGCAAAAGCGCGGCTACACTCCTGAACAAGTGTTGGCGGAACTAGAAAAGCGCGAACCAGATTCAGCAGAATTTATCCGTCCCCAGCGGCAATGGTCTGATATTGTTATTAGTTTCTACCCACCTACCGAGGAAGAAGATGAAACCAACGGACACCTAAATGTGCGCTTGGTGCTGCGTCCAACAATTCCTCACCCAGATTTCACCACAATTACTAGCTCTGGCTGGAATTCCGAGTCAGCCATCCGTCTGGGACTAGACAGGGATATGAGTAAACCTGTAGATGTCTTAGAAGTTGATGGTCATGCCACCTTAGAACAGGTGAATAAGTTAGAGCATATTATCTGTTCTGATATGCCGCATTTAAGAAGTATTTGCGATCGCGAAAGCAACCCAGAACTTGGCAAAATTGCTGGTACAACTGGGGAAACACTCCAAAGTTACCCCCTAGCTCTCACCCAGTTAATAATTACCTACCACATGCTCAAAGCAACGCAAATGTATTTATAGCAGGAGGCAGAAGGCAGGAGGCAGAAGGCAGAAGTCAGGAGGCAGGAGGCAGAAGGCAGAAGGCAGAAGGCAGGAGGTAAAACTATTGCTATTCCTAGCATTCACGCTTTAAAAATGTCCTAACCTATGTGACTACCGCTATATAAAATACAAGGGGTTGAAGTTGCTCTTTCACAAGCAAAGCGATGGACTAGTTAAATCTTGGGTGAAGTACTTGGATAACTCAAACTCAGATGAATAAAGTTTCAACAGCGTAGACGCTCTTAGCGGCTTGTCGCAGACATCGCTCCAATCCAAATCAACAAAGTAGGGAAGGTAGAAGAGTAAAATCCTACATCTACCGACAAATTTTTCTTTTTCGCCTTCCTTGTAAGAGCTTCCGCCTTCCTTGTAAGAGCTTCTGCCTTCCCTGTAAGAGCTTCCGCCTTGACATTTCCGTGTTTCGCGCACCCTGTAAGAGCTTCTGCCTTCCCTGTAAGAGCTTCCGCCTTGACATTTCCGTGTTTCGCGCACCCTGTAAGAGCTTCTGCCTTCCCTGTAAGAGCTTCCGCTTTCACGTTTGCGTGTTCCACGCAAGCTGTAGCAGCTTCCGCCTTGACGTTTCCGTGTTACGCGGAGCCTGTAGCATTAAACTTGAAATATTAGACCTCTTGCAATCAATTGCTTTTTGCACTCTTGTGGGAAAAGGGACTCATCTTTATTGGGGGAAAGGGAAAATAACAAACCTTTCCCCCTTTCCCCTTCCCCTTTTCCCGACTTCTGCAAGAAGTCTATTGCTCATGATTGCGCTTTAACGGGGGCTTGCAGCAGTTCAATGTCTTTAATCTCAAGAATGCCACTACTTTCAAATTGCACGCCGATTTGAATTGTGGCAGCATTCGCTTCTTTTTTAAAATAGGCACGCACTTTGTAGATCTGAAAATTTTCCGTTGGTGAAACTCCTCTAGCCCATGAAGTTGTTCTCATTGTGCCCGATTCTGTTGGTCTGCGTAAACCTAAACTTACTGCAATTGATTTTTCTGTGTTCAGCGCTTTCGCGTTAAATTGACAAGCAAGAACACACTCTTGAACATCGGGTTCTGCAACTTCAAACAAAATGACATTTCGCAAAGCATCGTTACTATTAGTTAGAAAGCGCTGAGTATTATTCTCATAAGCTTCAATTTTCCAGGTTTCTCCTAAAGTTCTAATACCTCCCTTGGTAATTGTGGAATCAGCAGTTGTGAATCGACGAATCACCACAAATGGCTCTGCGGGTTCGGGAATAGTAAGGGGTTTTTCTAACTCCTTAAAGACTTCTTGAGCTTTAGAGATAATAAAATTTTGGAAATTGTTGAATAGCTCGTCAAACATAGCGTAATTTACTGCCGTAGGCATCGCCCTAAATTATCTGATTCCTAGTCTTCCCTTTAAAAGTGAGCCTTTTGTCATACTTATACCAATTCTCTATAAACTTGCACTAAATAACTTAATCTGTCTTCTTGCTATTTTCTTGGCGCTCTTGGCGTTCTTGGCGGTTCGTTTTAAAAATAAACTGCATCTTCACAGAGAAATGGTATTAGAAGTTACTTTACAGGCGCTTGCAGCAATTCAATATCTCTAATCTGAAGAATGCCACTACTCTCAAATTGCACGCTAATTTGGATTGTGGCAGCATCCGCTTCTTTTTTAAAGAAGGCACGCGCTTCGTAAGGCTGAAAATCTTCCGTTAGTGAAACTTCTGTTGGCCATAGTCTTGTCATTGTGCCCCACTGTCCCGTTCTCCGCCAACCTACACTAACTTTAATTGGTTTTTCAGTGTTTAAGGCTTTGGCGTGAAATTGGCAAGCAAGAACACATTCTTGAAGGTTGGGTTCTGGTACTTCAAATAAGATGACATTTCGCAAAGGATCTGCACTAGTTATCAACCGCTGAGTATTATCGTCATAAGCCTCAATTTCCCAGGTTTCTCCTACAGTTCTAATGCCTCCCCTGGTAATTGTAGAATCAGCAGTTGTGAAGCGACGGATTAGCATAAATGGCTCTGCGGGTTCGGGAACGCCGAAGCGCTTTTGCAAATCGTTACCAACTTCTTGAATTTTAGAGTCTATAAAACCTTTGAAATTATTTAATAGATCGTCAAACATAGCGTAGTTTACCACCGGAGGCATCGCCACAAAATTATAATATTTTTAGTATTCTCTAATAAATTTGCAAATCAGGTGATACCAATTATTTGTAAAGCTGCACGTTATTTTTACCCCTTCTAACCTACCCTTGGTAAGGCTACGGTGTACACACAAGTTATCGAATTACCCCACCCTAGCCCTCCCCGATGTATTGGGAAGGGAACAAGATCTCTTTTTACCCCCAATCTTCGGGGGATTAAGGGGGGTAATGTCCGGGATTTAAGAAGAAATTCGACTTGTGTGTACACCGTAGCTTTACCAAGGGGAGGTGCCGCAGACGGTGGGGTTCTTTCTATGCGTCTTGATATCAAAATGGTATGACTCCTAGAAATTTCAAAATTAAAGATTTTCTCAAATAAAGATAATTTGCAAAGCAAACGAGGGATAACTAAAGATACTTCCATCTTTGGTGACTATTCTCTGAGTTTTCTATGACATATTGCCTTAGAATTGCTGACCTACCTTTAGATGAGCGTCCGCGCGAACGGCTAATGACGCATGGTGCCAAAATTTTAGGCACAGCAGAGTTAATCGCAATTCTACTAGGCACTGGTCAAGGGCCAGGGAAACTCTCAGCTGTGGGTTTGGGGCAATATATTTTGAGTGAATTGGGCAAACATCAGCGCGATCCTTTGGCAGCATTGCGAGAAGTTTCACCCGCAGAATTGATGCAAATTCCCGGTGTTGGCCCCGCCAAAGCGACAAGTATCTTAGCAGCAATTGAATTAGGCAAACGTGCTTTTCAATCTCGACCTTCAGAAGGGACACTTATTGATAGTCCGCTTGCTGCTGCTGCTACCCTCAGTCAAGATTTGATGTGGCAGATACAAGAACGTTTTGCAGTCTTACTGTTAGACGTTAAAAATCGTTTGCTAGGTACTCAAGTAATTACTATTGGCACCGCAACCGAAACCCTAGCCTCTCCCCGTGAAATTTTTCGCGAAGTTATTCGTCAAGGCGCAACGCGAGTAATAGTTGCCCACAACCATCCTTCAGGTAACCTCGAACCCAGCCAAGAAGATATAGAATTGACGCGCCAGCTATTAGCAGGGGCACAGTTTTTAGGCGTTCCATTACTAGATCATCTCATTTTGGGTAATGGCAATCATCAAAGTTTACGAGAAGTGACAACCTTGTGGGACGAGCATCCCCAAGGGGATTAGGAGGATGGGGGGACGCGGGGACGCGGGGACGCGGGGATGGGGAGCACAGGGAGAATAATAACTCCTAACTCCTCACTCAACAGTCAACCGTCAACGCTCCCCATTATTTATAAGATTTAAATTGTCCAAAAAACAATATTTTTTGGCTTCACAAACATTTACAAAATATCTCTTAACTTCAGATGTTAAGTTACTAAAATTCAGTTGATAAAATAAAAATTATATTGCATCATTCAATTAACCACATTAGTGGGGATCATCTGTGTTGATGATGGAAATCGGGAGCAGGATTGACCGAAGATAAAAATTACTGCCCTACTGGCTGCAAGTTTTTATTGCTGCTTGTAATTTTGCACTGAATTTATTATCACGACCATCTATTTTAGAGTCCATTTGTAAAGTAAATATTAAATTCCAACGATGGAAAGCAGGATGAATAGTGGCTTCTGCCGCTTATCGCTGCCGTTGTGTTAGGCGCAATTTCAGGTGTAATTGCTCAATTAATTTACCAATTTTTACGCCGTAACACACCATTAATGGCTGTGCATCACATTAGTTTAATGCACATAAAAGCTTAAGATTTTCTTTATAAATTACCTCTTAAAAATATGGGGCTATTTCAGTAATTTTGTTATTTTGTTGTAGGCATCAAGGAAGCTTTTAACATCAAATAGCCTTGATATCTAGGGTTGACGAAATTTGAAATAATTTGCCAGGAGATGAAATCATGTCTGGAATTCCGTGGCATAAATTGCCAACTCCCTTTGCGCTTTTAAAATTAGTTCAATTCCGTGGAAAGCTGAGAAAAGAGAACCTCCACGATACATCGCAACTACCGAATAACGACCAGCTACCTAAGCCTGCTCCCATCGCAGACGATCGCAAATTGAAAGTTCGCAGCGCAGATGGCAGCTACAATGACCTTGAGCATCCAGAAATGGGTATGGCTGGAACTCGGTTCGGGCGCAATGTGCCGCTGCAAGATGCCAAATTTGATGAAAAAAACATACTTACTCCAAATCCGCGCACTGTCAGCCGAGTGTTATTAGCACGAGGTGAATTCCAACCAGCGACAATCTTGAATTTACTCGCTGCTTCATGGATTCAATTTCAAACACACGATTGGTTTAGTCATGGCGGGAACCAGCGCGATAAAAAATTTGAAATTCCCATAGAAGAGAATGACCCGTGGTCAACAGAACACGGGCGGTTGACAATCAACAAAACCTTAGAAGACAAAAGCCGTACCGGAGATACTAACAAGCCTCCCAGTTTTATTAATGAAGTTACTCACTGGTGGGATGCTTCACAAATTTATGGCAGTAATCAAGAAACCATTGATGCACTGCGCTCTCATGTTGACGGAAAAATGCTGATTGGTGAAGACGGCTTATTACCATTTCACGCAGAAAACGGCATTGATAAGGTAGGCTTTGCGGGTGCTTGGTGGGTGGGCTTAAGCATGTTGCACACCTTATTTGTGAAAGAACATAATACGGTGTGCGACCATTTAAAGAGAATATATCCTGAGTGGACGGATGACGAACTCTTCGACCATGCCCGCCTGATTGTCGCAGCTTTGACAGCTAAAATTCATACTGTTGAATGGACTCCTGCCATCCTGCCACATCCTGCCACCGACATTGCCTTGAATTCCAACTGGTGGGGATTACTCGGCGAGGATTTTAAAAAGCGTTGGGGTCGCGTTGGTGAGAGTGAATTGTTGAGTGGAATTGTTGGTTCGCCAACCGACCACCATACCGCTCCCTATTACCTCACCCAAGAATTCGTATCTGTATATCGGATGCATCCTCTAATTCCAGATGATTTGGAGTTCCACGCAGTTAAAAATGGTAAATTGTTACACAAAAAACAATTTCCAGAGATAGCTGGTAAAAAGACTCGTGGAACTTTAAAAGAAATTTCCATGCCAGATTTGTTTTACTCTTTTGGAACTTCTTACCCTGGTGCTGTCAGATTGCATAATTATCCCCGCTTTTTGCGACAGTTAACAGGAGAGCTGTTAGGAGATGATACGCCAGCATTTGATTTGGCTGCTGTTGATATTTTGCGGGATAGGGAAAGAGGCGTTCCTCGCTATAACCGTTTTCGTGAATTATTGGGTCGGGGTAAAGTCAATTCTTTTGAAGAGATTACAAGTAATAAACAATGGGTTAAAGAACTACGCGAAGTCTATAACAACGACATTGACAGCGTAGATTTGATGGTGGGTTTATTTGCAGAGGATCTTCCAGAAGGTTTTGGTTTTAGCGATACCGCTTTTCGTGTATTTATTCTCATGGCATCTCGAAGACTGAAAAGCGATCGCTTTTTTACCAAAGACTACACAGCTGAAGTTTACACTCAATTTGGATTGGATTGGATTGACAACAACACCTTCCTAACAATCCTCCGCCGTCATTATCCCGAACTAGCACCTGCTTTCTTCGGCGTCAGCAACGGCTTTAAACCTTGGAGAAAGGTCGGTTAAATCGGGCATGGGGCATGGGGGAAGCAGGAGGTGTGGGAGGTGTGGGAGGTGTGGGAGGATGGTGAAGAAATCTTTCCCTCCTCTCCCCCCACACTCCCGTCTCCCCCCACACTTCCCCATCTCCCCTGCTCCCCCTGCCCCTCTGCTCCCCCACCTCCCCACTCCCTACTTCCCACAAAAATCATGCAACACTTAGAAGAAATTCAGAAATTTTGGCCTAATGCTCAAGATTTGGGTTCTTTACCTGATGATTATCAGTCCTGGAAAGCTGCTCAAAAACAAGATTTTTTATGGAATTCTAGAATTCTCAAGTCGAAATATGATGAACTTCCTCCCTTGAGAAAAATTGATATTATTGGTTTATTTTTCACTGCTCTTAAAACTAAGATGGATCGTCAATTAGACGAGGCTCCTAGTAATTGGAAAAAAGCGATTCACGCCCACGGGAGTGTGGCGAAAATCAAGTTTATTCCGACAAATAATACTCCATTTTCGGGTTTATTTAAGGGAGCAGAATATGGAGTTTTACGATTATCTGTAACTGGAGATCCGAGCGATCGCGGTTTTGCTCCAGGTCTAGCACTCAAGTTATTTGTAGATGGAAATCCTTCAGGTAATTTCTCGGCGTTGGTATCTTTAGTTGGGCAAGACAAAAATTATAATTTTTTTGCAAATGAATTATCAAATATCGTTCCCATAGCTAAAAGTTTCGGGCCGATTGTTACCAATTTAATATTTACGCGAGTTACCAGATATCCTACCAAACTCTATTTAGAGGATTTGGGAGAAATTGACCAACACGGTCAAAAAGAAAGTAAAGCTTATTATCCGGCACAAGTATTTATTGTTCCTAACCCAAATATCAAGTTTGCTGAAAGTCCGCCACACGACTTTAGGAATGATTTGGCTACAATCCCAACTGGAACATCTTTATATACTGTCTATGGTGTTAGTCAAGAAGATGCTACGGAGGAAAAGAATAATCGTCAAAAAGCTAAAGTTATCGGACACATTGAAACCACGTCGGAATTTGTATCATCATTTTATGGTGATAGTCAACTATTTTTTAGACATCAAAGATTCCGGAATCGTTAAATTGAAGCAGCACTTTTGTAGAGACGCGATTCATCGCGTCTTTAGGGAATGAATGATTCGATCGTGCAGAGGCGCAGAGGCGCAGAGAGAGCAAAGAGAAGAGTTGAAAAAGAGAAAGTGAGTTTGAGATTTTCATCAGCCATAGAGCCAATCTAAAATCCAAAATTTTTTGATGTATTTGAATTAACAAAAATTATGAATAAAGAAGCTGAATACGACTATATTGTTGTTGGCTCCGGTGCTGGAGGAGGCCCGGTAGCTGCGAATTTAGCAAAAGCAGGGTACAAGGTTTTGCTATTAGAAGCAGGTGGAGATCCGTTACGCGATGAAAAGGGCAAAGATCGGGAACGGTATACTTATTCAGTACCAGCGTTTCATGCGCGGGCGACGGAAGATAACGATTTGAGGTGGGATTTTTTTGTTAAGCACTATTCCAATGAGGAGCAGCAAAAACGTGATTCTAAGTTTAGCCCAGAACATAAGGGTATTCTGTATCCGCGAGCCGGGACGTTGGGGGGATGCACTGCCCATAATGCGATGATTACGGTGTATCCTCACAACAGCGACTGGGACAAAATTGCAGAAATTACAGGAGATGCTTCCTGGAACAGCGATAATATGCGGAAGTATTTTGAAAGGCTAGAGCGCTGCAATTATCTCGATCGCCCCATTAATCTTAATGATAATCCTACTCGCCACGGCTTTAATGGCTGGCTAACAACCAACTTAGCAGATCCTAAGTTAGTTGTGCGCGATCGCCAACTCCTAAAAGTTATCGTTAAATCTGCTATTCAAGCTTTAGGAGAACAGGGTAAAAGTTTACCCCAAGTTATTAAGGTAATTTTTAAGAGTTTCTTGGCTAATATATTAGCTTTTCTCAAACTCCGGCAAAAAGATCCTCTGGAATTTTTAGACACACTTTTAGACCCGAATGACTGGAAAATTACCAAAGTTAGTGGTGAAGGTGTTTTTTCTGTTCCACTCGCTGTTAAGGATGGAAAACGCACTGGTACGAGGGAATATATTCGCGAAACCGAACGCCAGTTTCCCGATAAATTAATAGTGAAAACTCATGCCTTGGTAACCAAGGTTTTATTTGATGAAAATAATACTGCGATCGGTGTAGAGTATCTTGAAGGTCAACACATATATCGTGCCGATCCTCAAGCTGATAAAACAGAAAATAGCTCTCAAGATAGCCACAGAGTATTTGTAAAAAGAGAAGTTATCTTGTCTGGAGGTGCTTTCAATACTCCCCAAATACTCAAATTATCTGGAATTGGCCCGAAAGAAGAATTAACTAATTTAGGAATAGAAGTCCGGGTGGATCTTCCGGGAGTTGGTACGAATTTACAGGATCGCTACGAAGTCGGCGTGGTAAGTGAAATGAATCAAAACTTTAGCATCCTCGATAATTGTACATTTACCGAACCAGAACCCGGACAGAAAATTAATGATACTTGTTTATTACAATGGAATCGTTCAAAATCAGGTGTATATGTAACTAATGGAGCAGTGTTAGGAATTATCAAAAAATCTCATACAGATAGGCCAGAACCTGACTTATTTATTTTTGGATTACCAGCTTTTTTCAAAGGTTATTTTCTCAAATATTCTGAAGACATTGGTAAATATAAAAACCTGTTTACCTGGGCTGTACTTAAAGCTCATACCAATAACACAGCCGGTTCAGTAACACTGAGAACAACTGACCCTAAAGATGTTCCCGAAATTAATTTTAAATATTTTGATGAAGGTAATGATGTCAACGAACAAGACTTATTATCTGTTGTTGAGGGAGTCGAATTTGTCAGACGTTTGACAGAACGAACTCAGTTGTTTACAAAAGCCGAAATGTTACCAGGAAAGAGTATAGACGAACAACATGAAATAAAGCAATTTATCAAAGATGAAGCTTGGGGGCACCACGCTTGTGGGACTTGTAAAATTGGACGCAAAGATGACACAATGGCAGTCTTAGATAGCGATTTCCGAGTTTATGGAACGCAGAATTTACGCGTGGTAGACGCATCTGTGTTTCCTTTTATTCCTGGATTCTTTATTGTGACGCCAATATACATGATTAGTGAAAAAGCAAGCGATGTTATTCTGCAACACGCTGCAACTAACTCACCTTAAGGCAATTTTAGATTTTAGATTTTGGATTTTGGATTAAAAATCTGAAGCTGGTGAATGAAATTATATTAATTCATCAAATTTTATCGTGATTCTTTAATTATTCTGACTTCTAAATTTTTTACAGACGCGATTAATCGCGTCTCTCCTCCTGAATTATGGCTAGTGAATTTTTAACAACAAGGAATTATATGGAAAATAAATTACCACATTTTGAGATTGGTTTAGTCATGGCTGGTGCTGTTTCAGCTGGTGCGTACACTTCTGGTGTAATTGACTTTCTTTTTGAAGCTCTAGATAGATGGTACGAACAAAAAGCAAAGCAACAACAGCAGTATGGCGATGATTTTTCACAATGGGAAATTCCACCCCATAATGTTTTCATTAAAGCGATGTCTGGAGCATCCGCAGGCGCCATTGTTGCTGCGATTACAGCATCGTCATTATATAGCGATATCGTCCCTGTAATTGGGTATCCGTTGAACAATCAGGTCAAGAATAAGCTTTATGAAAGTTGGGTACAAAGAATAGATATCTCTGAACTTTTAAAGACTCAGGATTTACAAAATCCGAAAGATCCTGTTTTATCTTTTCTCGATCCTACTATTCTTAACGACCTTGGAGAAGATGTTCTGGAGTTAAAATCTACAGGGAAAAAACGACCTTATATTGACGATCCATTTGAGGTTTATTTGTGTATTACTAACTTGCGTGGCGTTCCTTATGTAATTAAATCTCAAGGAGCCAATTCCAGCCTCAAAGGACATTGTATGGTTAAACATGCAGATTTCATGCATTTTGCCATTGGTGACAATAGTAGTGAGGTTGAAGGTGCGATCGCCCTGAATCCAGATAAAATTGATATCGGTAATTGGAAACTGTTGGTTGAGTCAGCATTAGCCAGTAGCGCGTTTCCTATCGGATTTCCTCCTCGCCAACTTCAACGAAATAGTATCGATGAATACGAAAAACGCAAATGGGAAATACCTGTTCGCAACCCAATGCTAACGGGGACGTGTTCAGAGTATCGCTGTATCAGTCCTGATAAAGATTTACTCACTCAAGGTTCTTATGAATTTGCAACAGTAGATGGCGGGATTATTAGCAATGAACCCATAGAACTAGTTCGCTTGGCGCTGCGAAATAATCAACAGCGAAATCCCCGCGATGGAGACCAAGCAAACCGAGCCACTTTGTTAATAGATCCATTTCCCAATGATGTGGGTGCAGTCAATCCAGAGAAGAATTTAATCAATTTAGTATCGCGAATATTTCAGAGTTTTATCAATCAAAATAGATTCAAACCAGATGAATTAATTCTTGCTTTGGATGAAGATGTTTACAGCCGCTTTTTGATTGCTCCCGAACGTAGCGACGGCCAAGGTACAAAACCTCTAGCTTGCGGTAGCCTCAATGCTTTTGGTGGTTTCCTCTCACAGGAATTTCGCCATCACGACTATATACTTGGTCGTCGTAATTGCCAAAGATTTCTTCAAAAATATTTTGTCTTACCAGCTTCTAATCCACTGTTCGATTCATGGCCAGAAGCACTGAAAAACAACCCGCAATTGCAAGTTGAAAAGGAAGGAGAACAAGAGATCTTTCTACCAATAATTCCTCTGGTTGGTTCAGCAAAAAAAGAAGTTAATTTACCACCTTGGCCTAAATATCAAAAAGAAAATTTTAAATCTCTTGAAAAACAAATACAAGAACGCATTCAAGTTGTTGTTCCTCGCTTAATTAATCAATCTATAAACGATTCTTTCACTCGTAGCGCTCTCAACGTTCTTTGGTTTTTCAAACGTGGAAGTTTAGCTAAAATGTTACGAGATATAATTAAGGACAATTTAGAAAAATACGGTCAGCTATAGAAATCGAAATGAGTAAAAAAATAATGGGCAAGAGGCAATTAATGATTTCCTATTCCAAATTATCTATATGAATCAGATTTAATTGTTAAAGGTATTTGGCGCAGTCAACACTCCCTTTTACTTAGCCTGCAATTGCCTGAGTTTATTATTAGCCGATAGGAGTAACTCTTGAGCTTTGAGATACGCCGTTGTGCCATTCTGCACCTTTTCTAATTGATTAATAATACTCTGCAATTGGCTGCTGACACGATTGCGGTCTAGAGTTTGAGGATCGTCAGGAATTGAAGCTAGCAAGTTTTCGATTTCTCGTTGGGCTGCTGATAAAGCCTCCACAGCATCTGCCTCAGCCTGTCGCCTGACTTTAACTTGACCTAAATTAGTCTCATAAATTGCTAGTAACTGTTGTGCTTGGGTATAACCAGCCACATCGTTTGTGGGAACGTCTTTAAGTCTTTCAATAGCCTCTTCCCACAAATGTTGTATCTGTCGCCATTCGCTAACAGCGTGGGGCGGATTTTGACCAGCTTTGGCGGCTTGCCAGGAAAATTGCCGTGCTGCGGTGATTAAGGCGCTGATACGTTCATTTCCGGCGGTCAGCCCTACAACTTCCTGAAACTCACGGTTGTAGGCATCTAGTTGATTTCGTGTAGTTTTTCCTGCTAGGGTTTGACTGGGAATTTGCTCTAATTGATTTAGTGCTGTTTGCCAAGCAGCGATCGCAGTTTTTCGATCGGTTACTGTGGTAGCCTGTTGATATTGCTGTTTTGCATTTAATAAAGCCTGCATATTATCTGTGAGCAAAGTTTGAGCATTCTTTTCCTGAAAAACCTTAGCTTCTAGCTGCCCAACTAAACGACGAGATGCATTAAAACCGTAGATGCTAAAGTGGCGATCGTACCACCAATATCTATATTCAGACAAATCGCTGACAAACCAAGTTGGTAATTCATTGAGATGTTTTTGTGCTTCTTGTAGCTTCTGTTCTCCCAAAGCCAAATCGGCTGGACTGGTAGCTTTTTCAATCAATTGTTCAGCTTGTTCCACTGTTACTAACGCCTGTCGATAGTGACGATCCACACTCATATAGCTAGGTAATAATAAAACAGGCGCATTTCGCAACACCGGACGGCGAATCACTGCGTAAGGCAGGTTTGCCACCCAAATCACACCAACAGGAATGCCTATAAGTGTTGCCATCCAAATAAGTTTAGTGCCTATACCCCGCTTGGCTTTGGTAAGTGGTTGATGGCGGGATTGGACTACAGTTTGTTGGCTAGTAGTAGGTGAATATATCCCAGAGCCATTTTGAGAATTTTTACGCAGAATATTCCAGTTAAGTTTGTTGAAAAAATTCATAAATATAGCCATTACTGTGTTTATTATTCCCAGTTTTTTCCAAGAACTATAAACAAGTAGCTATTTCGGATTTTCTCGGAAATTCAATATTGTAAAATCACTGTTTTAGAGTATATTTTAAACGTATTTCCTGAAAAAATAAGTTCCTTGAAACCTAATTTTCGGAATTGCGATCGCTAAAAATTAAAGCGCAGAATTCAAAGCCTTTCTCCTTCTATGAGACAATTGAAAAGTATATTTCGGAAATGCTCGGACATCCTCTAAGATGAGGATTGATAAGTATTGTTCAAATAGCTTTTCAGAAAGTAATAGTGGATGTAACTCAACTAGTCAAAATTTCAATTATTCTCTTGCTGCTGGCTACAGGTGTAGCTTTACTGTCGCGGCAGTTACGAATTCCTTATGTCACTGGTTTAGTATTGGCAGGTTTACCAATCACTGAATTACTGTCTCGTCCCCTTGGTTTAAATCCAACCCTTGTTTTAAATCTTTTCCTGCCAATTCTCATCTTTGAAGCTGGCATTAATACAGATGTCAGCCGCCTACGCAGCACTTTTAAACCAATTGCCCTGTTAGCTGGGCCTGGGGCTATGCTTTCCAGTGGTATTATTGCCGTTCTCTTAAAATTTGGGCTGGGGCTAAGTTGGATACCTGCCTTATTTGTCGGAGTAATTTTGGCAAACACTGATACAGTTTCCATGATTGCCGTCTTTAAAGAAATACCAGTACCCCCTCGGCTTTCCACAATTGTGGAAGGAGAAACCTTATTTAATGATGCCGCGGCTCTAGTTGCCTTCAATCTAGTATCGCAAGTATATTCCACAGGTTCGCTCACTTTACTAGAGGGAATTCAACAACTGTTATTTATTTCTTTAGGAGGCTGCGTCGTCGGGTTAGTCTTGGGGTACTTAAGCATACCTGTGTTCGCTCGTTTAGACGATCCCCTCAGCAGTCTTTTGCTAACAGTTGCAGTTGCCTTAGGAACTTTTCAAGTAGGGCAGTCTTTGGGTGTATCCGGTGCCGTGGCTGTAGTTGTAGCTGGATTAATTTTTGGTAATTTAGGACTTCGCAATACTTCTGCTTCTAGTCGCATCACATTGTTGAGTTTCTGGGAATATGCCAGTTTTACTGTTAACACCTTTATTTTTCTATTAATTGGTGTAGAAATAAACCTGGGAACACTTTGGAAAACTTTACCCGCAATTATATTTGCAGTTTTAGCTTATCAAGTGGGGCGACTTCTTACAGTCTATCCCTTGCTATTTGGAATTCGTTGGTTTGACCGCCCAATTCCCCTACGCTGGCAACACTTACTGTTTTTAGGCAATATTAAAGGTTCACTTTCAATGGCTTTGGCTTTGAGCCTACCTACCACACTACCGGGGCGAGAAATCCTCATTGCTTTAGTATTTGGCAGTGTGTTGGTGTCATTAGCGGGACAGGGTTTGAGTTTGCCTTGGGTAGTCAAACGCTTAAAATTATCTCAATTTTCACAAGTTCAGCAACAGGTTGAAGAATTGCAAGCCGAGTTGATGACAAGCAAATCTGCACAAGACGAATTAGATAGCCTTTTGAAATCAGGAGTGTTGCCAAAAGCTGTCTATGAAGAAATGCGTTCGGCTTATCAGGTGCGAATTGCCAAAGCCGAAAAAGCAGTGCGAGAACTTTATAATCGCCGTCCTGAGGAGTTAGAAGGCAAAAATCTCGAACTCAGTAAACTCGATGCCATCCGCCGCCGTTTACTCCTGGCAGAAAAAGGAGCGCTCAATGATGCATTACGAAAGCGAATTCTTTCAGAAGAAATTGTGCAAGGGCGAATAAGAATTATTGACGAACAATTACTAACACTTGAGGATGATTAATTAATTTTTGGCTATGGTACATAGGGCATAAGTCTTTGAAAAACTAGTTTTATAAATCATGAATCAAATAAAACATTATCAGATTCTGCAACAAATTTATGAAAGTGATAATTCGTTAGTATATCGAGCTATTGTTAAGCCTGGTAATCAACCAATTATCTTGAAGATTCTCAAAGAAAACTATCCTAACACCTCAGAACTAAACCGTTATAAACAAGAATATGAAATTACGCGTTCAATTAATTCTGACGGTATTATTAAAGCCTATGGATTAGAACGATATCAAAATAGTTTAGTAATGTTTTTGGAAGACTTTGGCGGTAGCTCCTTAAAAATCTTAAGATCGCAACGGCAGTTTGTATTAGAAGAGTTTCTGAGTATTGCCGTGAAAATAACTGAGAGTTTAGCTGTTATTCACGATACTAATATTATTCACAAAGATATTAATCCCTCAAATATTGTCTACAATCCAGAAACTAGACAGTTAAAAATTATTGACTTTGGCATTTCTACTCGTTTATCACGAGAAAATCAGACGATTCGCAACCCAAATCAATTAGAAGGAACTTTAGCTTATATCGCTCCAGAGCAAACCGGTCGAATGAACCGGGGAATAGATTATCGCAGTGATTTTTATTCTTTAGGCGTCACATTCTATCAGCTGTTGACGAATCAGTTACCTTTTGAAGCAACTGACCCGATGGAGTTAGTCCATTGCCACATTGCACAACAACCTGATGCACCTCACCAGCGAATTCCTTCGATTCCTTTGATGGTTTCTAAGATTGTGATGAAATTATTAACCAAAATTCAAGAGGAACGATATCAAAGTACTAGGGGATTAAAAGCTGATTTAGAAAACTGTCTTTATCAGTTACAAACTTTAGGAAAAATTAAACCCTTTCCTTTGGGACGCCAGGATATTTCCGAAAAATTTCAGATTTCCCAAAAACTTTACGGTCGAGAACAGGAAATCTCACAACTCTTAGCTAGCTTTGAGCGAGTCAGCCAAGGTACTAATGAGATAATACTAGTTTCTGGTTATCCGGGTATTGGCAAATCTGCCTTAGTCAATGAAATTCACAAACCTATTACACACAGACGAGGATATTTCATTCATGGCAAATTTGACCAGTTACAGCGAGATATTCCCTACGCCGCAATCATCCAAGCTTTTAGTGACTTAATTCGTCAACTCCTGAGTGAATCTGAAATAACCCTACAAACTTGGAAAGAAAAAATTTTAGAAGCTTTAGGAAATAATGGCCAAATTATTATTGATGTAATTCCTGACTTGGAAAAGATTATCGGGAAACAGCCACCTATTGAGCAACTAGGAGCAACTGAAGCACAAAATCGTTTAAACTTATTTTTTGAGATATTTATTAACATTTTTTGCCAAAAAGAACATCCATTAGTTATCTTTATTGATGATTTACAGTGGGCGGATTTAGCATCTTTGAATTTAATTGAGCTATTAATAACCAACACTGACAGCCAATATTTATTGATAATCGGAGCATACCGAAATAATGAAGTCAGTCCTACCCACCCTTTAATGCACACCTTAGAGCAAATTCAAAAGGCAGAAGCTAGAGTCAACCAAATAATGCTTCAACCTTTGGGGATTAAGGACATCAATCAATTAATTGCTGATACTCTAAATTGCTCAATCAAAAATGCAAACTCGCTTGCTAAGTTAGTAAATCAAAAAACTGCTGGTAATTCTTTTTTTGTAACGCAATTACTCCAAACATTGTACAAAGAAAAACTATTAGTTTTTAATGCTCCTCAGTTTCCTCTTCCCAAGGTAAAAAGTAAAGGAATATTTTGGCAATGGGATATTCAGAAAATCGAAAGAATAGGGATAACTGATAATGTAGTTGAGTTAATGGTCGATAAAATTGAGAAACTCGATGAAGCCACACAGAAAGTTTTAAAATTAGCTGCCTGTATAGGAAACCAATTTAATTTAGAAATTCTTTCACTTGTAAATAGAAAATCTCAAAGAGTTACCTCTCAAGAATTACAGCCAGCACTCAAGGAAGGATTGATTATTCCCTTAAATGATGACTATAAACTTCCTTTGCTATGGAGTCAGGAGGAAATGTCAATTGATACTTCTGAAATTTCCTCTGCTTTCATCCCCAAATATCCAAAATCTATTCCTTATAAATTTTTGCACGACCGAGTTCAACAAGCCGCTTATAGTCTCATTGAAGAAGAATATAAAAAAATAGTTCATCTACAGATAGGTCGTCTTCTATTAAATAATTTTCCAGAATACAATTTAGAAGAAAATATTTTTAATATTGTCAATCAGCTGAATGAAGGTGCAGAATTAGTTACTGAACAACTAGAAAGAGAGCAGTTGGCTAAATTAAATCTTCAAGCAGCTAAAAAATCTAAGGCATCCACAGCTTATGAACCTGCTCTGAAATATTTAGAAACTGGATTAAGATTTTTAGCATCCAATAGCTGGGAAGAACAGTATAAATTGACGTGGGAATTACATCTAGAAACTTTGGAAATGCTTTACTTAAATACGAAATTTGAACAATTTGAAAGATTATCTCAAATAGTTCTAGAACAAAGCAAAGTAATTCTCGAACGAGCCAAAATCAATCAAATAAAAATACTATATTATTCGACCATCTTTCAAACCGATAAAGCGATAAATATTGCACTAACAACTTTGTTAGAACTAGGAATAAGTATATCTGAACAACCCGGCGATCTAGAAAAGAAAATTGAACAACAGCAGGATTTTATCAAATTAACTTTACAGGGAAAGAATATTGCAGATCTGGCTAAATTACCTGTGATGAAGGAAGAGTCAAAAATAGCAGCTACATTAATATTACAACAAATTATTTCAGCTACACATACGACTAACTTTGCACTATTTGTTGAGGTTATCTTAACTCAGCTTAATTTCTGTATTCAATATGGAAATCCGCCTCATGCAACTTATATTTACACTACCTATGGAATGCTTTTATGTAGCATAAAAAAAGATATTAATGATGGATATAAGTTTGGTAAACTTGGTCTAAATTTACTAAAAAAAATTAATAATCCCAAGCTAGAAGCGTTTGTTATACAAATGTATTACGGCCAAATATGGCACTGGAAAGAGCCTTTAACGGATATTATTGCACGCAACAAATTAGTACATGGGTTTAAGATCGGTCTAGATACTGGACAAAATGAGTTTGCTTCTTATGCAGCTATAAATTATTGCTTGATAAAGTTTTTATGCGGACATAGTTTAGAAGAGGTTGAGCGAGATTACCAGAAATATTCTAAGTCGCTCAGAACATTAAAACACCAATTTGCTATTTATTCCATAGATATACTTCATAGGCTAGCAATTAATTTATTAAAAATAAATAATCAAAACAACTTATTTATTGGTAATTATCAAGCAGAAGAGGAAGAACATCTACAAATTTGGCTGCAAAATAATAGTGAATGGTTAATATTTTTTGTATATTTTGCAAGAACAGTTTATTTTTATTTTTTAAAAGACTATAATAATGCTTTTGTTAACGGAATTAGTGCTGAAAAATTTGTCAAAGCTTCTAGCTCATATTTAACAGCTCCCCAACATAATTTTTATTCGTCTCTTTCCTATCTTGCTCATTATAATAATTGTGAGATCGAGCAGCGACAAGAATTAATTGAGCGAGTAGAAGAAAATCAAGAAATTATGAAAAAATGGGCTAATCATTGCCCAGAAAATTTTCAACATAAATATGCTTTAGTAGAAGCGGAAAAAGCGCGATCGCTAAAACAAAATTGGCAAGCTGAAGAACTTTACCAACAAGCTATTCAAGGCGCTAAAAAATATCAATTTATTCATGAAGAGGCTTTGGCTTACGAACGTGCAGCCGAATTTTATCTTGCAAGTTGTAGAGAAGAAATTGGTTATTTTTATCTCAAAAATGCTCACTATTGTTATGTGCAATGGGGAGCAACAGCTAAAGTTAAAAGTCTCGAAGCTGAATATCCCCAATTATTGGTAAATATCAATAGCCTAACAGGCAATAATAAAATTAGCAGTAGTACTATTTCTACCAGTAACAATGATAGTAAAAAGCTCGATCTGATAACTGTTGTCAAAGCCTCACAAACTATAGCTAGTGAAATCACTCTTGATAAATTACTAAAAAAGCTAATGAAAATCTGCATTGAAAATGCAGGCGCTCAAAGAGGTTTTTTGATTCTTGAGCATGAAAAAAATTGTTTAATTGAAGCTGAAGGAGCAATGGATGATGATAATGTTACGGTTTTACAATCTATTGCTATAGATTCTGTAGATACTGTTCGCCATTTACCTCTTCTCTCGGCTGCTATTGTGAACTACGTTGTCCATAGCCAGGAAAATGTGGTTTTAAATGATGCAAAACATGAGGGTCAATTTATCAGCGATCCTTACGTTACCATTGTGCAACCTAAGTCGATTCTTTGCATTCCTTTACTTCATCAAGGTAAACTAAGCGGCATTTTATATTTAGAAAATAATTTAATCACACACGCATTTACTCCAGAGCGCATTGAAATATTAAAAATTCTTTCTGCTCAAGCTGCCATATCTATTGAAAATTCCCGTTTATACGAACAATTAGAAGATTACAACCGCACTTTAGAACAAAAAGTCGAAGAACGAAATCAAGAACTATTAAAAACGCTAGAAGAACTCAAAATTACTCAAGAAAAGCTCAAATTTGAAAACGACCTACTGAAGAGTTCAGAACAACTTTCAACCTATGATTATCAAATTGGGGGTAGTTTGCCAATGGATGCTCCCACCTATGTAGTGCGTTCTGCTGACCGTCACTTTTATCAAGCACTCAGGCATAGTGAATTTTGTTACATACTAAATGCAAGGCAGATGGGTAAATCAAGTTTGATGGTACGTATGATGCATTATCTTCAGCAAGAAGGATTTAGTTGTACGGCAATTGATTTGACCCGCATTGGTAGCGACAACATTACCCCTGCTCAATGGTATTTGGGGTTAGCAGTGGAATTATGGCAAAATTTTGATTTATTAGACAAAGTAAATCTTCCAATTTGGTGGAATGAGTACAAAGATTTGTCGCCGACTCAAAAATTGAGCCAATTTATTGAAAATATTTTACTCAAGCAAGTTCAGAGTGAAAAAATTTATATATTTGTCGATGAAATTGATAGTGTCTTAGGCTTAAACTTTTCTGTGAATGACTTTTTTGCTTTGATACGCTTTTGTTATAACCAGCGTAGTATCAACTTAGAATATCGGCGTTTAACTTTTGCTTTCTTTGGCGTAGCAACACCCTCAGATTTAATCTCAGACCACAAGCGAACGCCGTTTAATATTGGTCAATCAATTCAACTAGAGGGTTTTAAAGAAGATGAAGTCTATCCTTTAGGGGAGGGATTAAAAGAGAAAGTTAGCGACGCGATCGCCATTCGCAAAGTCATCAGAGAAGTACTACACTGGACTAACGGACAGCCTTTTCTGACTCAAAAGCTCTGTAAGCTCATTCGTAACTCTTCATCTGTGATTCCAGCAAACACTGAAGCCGAATGGATAGAAAATTTGGTAGTGACAAATGCAATCGAGAATTGGGAATCCCAGGATGAGCCGGAGCATTTAAGAACGATTCGCGATCGCATTCTTAATAGCGATTTACAACTTAACAAACTTCTAGAGCTTTATCGACAAATTTTACACCAAGGAGAAATACTTTCCGTTGATAGTCCAGAAGAAAAAGAATTGCTCTTATCAGGACTAATTATTAAACAACAAGGTTCTCTCAAAATCCAAAACCGTATTTACCAATTAATATTTAATGGAGATTGGATTGCTCGCCATATTCAGGAGTAAAGAGTTAGGGTTATTCTCTTTGTCTCCTCTGCTCCTCTGCTCCTCTGCCCCTCATCGCCAGGCGTCCTCAGGTCAACCTAAACGATCAATTTATGGGTCGCCCGGGATTCGAACCCGGAACTAATCGGTTAAAAGCCGAGTACTCTACCGTTGAGTTAGCGACCCTTGCGTTCAATTCGCAACTTTGCCATCATAGCATAGACATCTATAGATTTGTAAAGGGGTTTAGAAAAAATTTGCTCTCAAGCGTACAGATGCTGTGTAGCTGCCCCCTGGATCTAATATGGTTAGATGTTCGCCAGTGTTTAGGGAGTTGCGAGGAGCGCTCCAGGGTTCTAGACAGTAGAAGTCTTTGCCTTTGACCGTCCAAAATACCAAAATGGGATATTCATCGCCATAATCTAAAGTCAGCTTTAGCTTCCGGTTCTTGTCCGTAACACTAGCTGATTTACTAGTTAGCTGCTTGAAGGCAACATCAATTTCATCCTGGTTGAAGTCAAAATTGCCGTTGAAGGGGTGTATTTCTTTGGTTCTCTGGTCTTGATACTCCTGAGAGGGAATTTCAAACTCTAGCCCGTTTTTATCATGGGTCAGAAAATATGGGTGAAATCCCGAAGAAAAGGGCAATGATGCGGATGAAAGATTTTGATACTGCTGGCGAATTTCTAAGGTATTACCTTGGAGTTCGTAAGTGAAAGTTACCTGAAAGTCGAAAGGATAAACAGCCCGTGTTTGCTCGTTACTGTTGAGGACGAGGGTGAGACTAACTTTATCTTCAGTTACTTGGTCGGTGACTTGCCAAGGTAAATCACGGGCAAAGCCATGTTGTTTGAGAGTGTACTGTTTCCCGTCGTGGGTGTAAACGTTATCCGGTAAATTGCCACAGATAGGAAACAAAATCGGATTTCCGCCCCTAACACTCAAATCAGGGCTAGCAAAGCGTTCGGTGTCCAGATAGAAAATTTCTTGTCCTTGTATCCGCCAACGGGTAATAATTCCACCGCGTTCTGGGACAACTTCCAGTTGAGAACCAGCGGTTTCATCTGAAAGTATGTAGGTTTTGTACTGTTGCTGTTGAACTGCAATGGTAAACACAGGTTTTAGTCCTAATGGGGCATTGGGCATTGGCCAAACAGGGCATTGGGCATTGGCAGCGTAAAAGGTGTGGGAGGTGTGGGAAGTGTGGGAGGATGGGGAAGAAATCTTTCCCCCTTCTCTTCCCACACTCCCTACACTCCCCCATGCCCCATGCCCTATGCCCCATGCCCAAAAATTACTCGTCTTCTGCAAAAACGAAACGATACAATTCGCTGGGATCTGGTTCGGGGCTACTTTCAGCGAATTTTACTGCTTCGTCGATTAGTTCTTGAATTTTACGGTCGATGCCTTTGATTTCTTCCTCACTGGCCAGGTTTTGCTCTAGCAAATAAGCTGCCAACTTTTTAATTGGGTCGCGGGCAAACCAAAATTCTTTCTCGGCTTTGCTACGCAGTTCGTCGGGGTCTGCTAAGGAGTGACCGCGGAAACGGTAGGTCAGGGCTTCAATTAATGTCGGCCCTTCTCCAGCACGGGCGCGGGCTACGGCTTCTTGGGCAACAGCATGGACAGCCAAAACGTCCATGCCATCTACTTCCACACCCGCCATGTTAAATACGCTGGCTTTTTTGTAAATCTCTGGTTGAGAAGTTGCGCGATCGTGAGCCATACCAATTGCCCACTTATTATTTTCTACCACAAACAGAATCGGCAGTTTCCAAAGAGCGGCCATGTTTAACGTCTCGAAAAACTGACCGTTGTTGGCTGCACCGTCGCCAAAAAAGCAAGCTGTCACTTGGTCGGCGCTTTCGTCTTTTAGCACTTCGCGGCGATATTTGCTTTGAAAAGCGGCTCCGGCTGCAACGGGAATTCCCTCTGCCACAAACGCATAGCCACCTAGCAAGCGATGTTCGGCAGAAAACATGTGCATAGAACCACCGCGCCCTTTGCTGCAACCTGTGGCTTTGCCAAACAACTCTGCCATGACTTCTTTTGCTGGTACTCCCGCACTCAAAGCGTGAACGTGGTCGCGGTAGGTACTGCAAACGTAATCTTCACCCGGCCGCATCGCTTGGATAACGCCCGTGGAAACGGCTTCTTGACCGTTGTACAAATGGACAAAACCAAACATTTTGCCCCGATAATACATTTCAGCGCATTTATCTTCAAATAAGCGCCCTAACACCATGTCTTCATATAACCGTAACCCTTCTTCTTTAGTAATGCGGCTAGTAGCAGCATTAAATGTGGGTAAAGTACGCTCTTGAACCATTATTTTCCAGTATCCCCGTTCTACAAATTAAAGTTACGGTCTTAAATAAGTTGGTCTGATAACGTCTGAGACTATAACAGGCTAACGTTAAGAGTCAACAATCAAACTTTATTTATGCACCAAAAAAGGACTTTAGGGAATAGGTGGATTTTTAATTTTTGGGAAAGTGGATAGTGTCGGTTTGGATACCCCTCAACTTTCCCAGGCGAAATTTTAACTTTTGCGCCCATAACCCTGTGGGGATGTAACTTAAAATGCGACATCTGGTATTTGGGCTTTTTTTGTCTCACCATTCCCCTTGATAGAGTACCAATCAAGATAGACTGGTTTCTGCATACCCATTAACAATTTAAAAAAAAATGAGGCAAAAGTTTCTATACCTAAATGGGTAATTGTAATTAAAGGTTAAATATGATATGATTTTTCTCTCTAGTTATCAGGGTCAACCCCCAAAAGTAGTAGTATATTAACTGCATACTCAGGAAAGTCCCGAAAAATTCTATATACTCCTGTAACCAAAACATTTATACCGTGACAAGAGCGGTAATTGTGGTTTATGGTATCAAAGGTTGTATCAAACAAAAAATACTAAGAATTAAGACAAAAAGCTGAAGCTTTCTAGGCGAAGGCGAAAAATTAGTACTAGAATGTGACTCAAAATTTCGGGAAGGTACAAAACAAGTAGTTGCAATATACACTTGTAGAGTAGATTCTACACGGCATTATTATGGCACGGTTTTACTGGCCTGGAACGCTCTAGGTGAATTATGTCGATCGCGCTGCAGGGGAAGTGGACTGTGCGAATTCCGCTAGATTACTACCGAATTTTAGGACTACCGTTAGCGGCAAGTGACGAACAATTGCGGCAGGCATATAGCGATCGCATTGTACAATTGCCAAGACGTGAGTATTCAATAGCAGCAATTTCTTCTCGTAAACAACTTATAGAAGAAGCTTACGTGGTTTTATCAGATCCAAAACAACGCAGTACTTACGATCGTCTTTATCTCGCCCACGCCTATGACCCTGATAACATTGCTGCTGGCACGGTAGCAGGAGAAAATCCCAAAGAAAGCCACAAAAGGAGCGTTGAAGCCCAAAATTTGGGCATCGATGTTTCTCAAGACGAATTAGTTGGTGCTTTGTTGATTTTGCAAGAATTAGGGGAATACGAAATCGTACTCAAACTAGGTCGTCCGTACCTAGTGAATAAAAACAGTTCCGGTAACAATAAAGGCAGTAATTTAGCAGACGAAGAAATACAAGAAAGTCCGGAACGTCCCGATGTCGTTCTCACTGTTGCCCTTGCTTGTTTAGAACTAGGACGCGAACAATGGCAGCAAGGTCACTACGAAAATGCTGCTGTATCCTTAGAAACTGGTCAAGAATTGCTAGTTCGGGAAGAGTTATTTGCCAGCGTACAAGCAGAAATTGAGGCAGATCTCTATAAATTGCGACCCTATCGAATTTTAGAGTTACTGGCACTACCCCAAGAAAAGACTGCCGAACGACGCCAGGGTTTGGAATTATTGCAAAATCTTTTGGAAGATCGTGGTGGCATTGATGGCACAAATAGCGATCGCTCTGGTTTAAACATAGATGATTTTCTGCGTTTTATCCAGCAATTACGTAACCACTTAACAGTCGCAGAACAACACAAATTATTTGAAGCCGAAAGTAAACGTCCTTCTGCTGTGGCCATTTACTTGGCTGTTTATGCTTTGATAGCAAGAGGATTTACTCAACGACAACCAGCTTTAATTCGTCAAGCAAAACAGATGCTAGCGCGTCTCGGCAATCGCCAAGATGTACATTTAGAACAGTCTTTGTGTGCATTACTCTTGGGACAAACCGAAGAAGCAACTCGCGTTTTAGAACTTAGTCAGGAGTACGAAGCTTTAGTTTTTATTCGGGAAAAATCTCAAGATTCTCCAGATTTGTTACCAGGGTTGTGTTTGTATACAGAACAGTGGTTGCAACACGAAGTATTTCCCCATTTTCGAGATTTGGCAAACCAGCAAGCTTCTCTCAAAGAATACTTTGCTAACCCACAGGTGCAAGGTTATTTAGAAGCATTGCCAAACGATGCTCAAACAACTAATGAATCTGGCGTAATTAATCCCCAGCTTTTTCAACAGCCACAAACAAATAATCCACGTTTTCCCAACAATTCAACTGGGACTTTTCGACAATTCGATCGCAATTCAACACCCGACCCAAATTTACCAGAAACACCAACACAACAAAGAGCCGAATATTCAAACTTCTCCGCGCCGAGATGGAATTCATCTGAAAGTGCCAAACCAGAAGTAACTGCTGCACCGCCTCCTACTGCTGAACGCATGACCAGACCTAATAATCAGCATTGGAATGGTTCAGGTAGGACTACTACACCGAGTCAAAACCAAAAGCGTAGGCGAAGAAAACCTACTCAACCTGTTAGCCGAGAACGGATGCCCGATAATCGTCCTCGTCCTCGCCCGCGACGACGGCGGCGAACTTTTGCTAACACTATAGAAGGGAAAACACGGCTGGTGTGGAGAGTGTTTATTTCCCTAGTGATGATATTAGTTTTCTGGGTGCTAGCTACAACAGCTTTTGGATGGATAAAAAACCTGTTTTTCCCTACACCACCTAAGCCTGATTTACAGTTATTTTTACAGATAAATCAACCACCAGTATTTATTCCTGACGTAAAGAAGCCACCATTAGCAGAAGGTACTTTGACAAATGCAACAGCAGAGGAAATAATTCAAACTTGGCTATCTACCAAAGCCGCAGCTTTAGGGCCTAATCATCAAATTAATAGTTTAGAGCAAATTTTAGCTGGTTCAGCTTTGTCTCAATGGCGGCTGATTGCTCAACAAGATAGGTCAGATAATCGGTATCGTAAGTACGATCATAGCCTAAAGATTGAATCTGTAGAAAAACCAGATTTATTTAGCGATCGCGCCGCAGTGGAAGCTACGGTAAAAGAAGCTACGCAGTTATATGAAAACGGTCAATTTCAAAGTTCTTCTAACGAAAAGTTGCGAGTCCGATATGATTTGATTCGCTCCGGAACTAAATGGCGTATTCAGAGTATATCGGTTGTCAATCGAATCAGTTGAAATTTTTAGGTAATATCTACGAAAAGCCAAATATTAAATTAATCATCTCGATTGTTAAGGCACAAATCAACAAATGGTGTGAATACCATAGTCTTCCATTTCCAATTAAGTGATTTTGTGCGTGCTTTTGTTTTATCATTTATTTTCACAAAAGAGTTGTGCTTTGCGTACACGAACCTAAACTTATATACACCTGGTTGAAGATTGTTAAAAATCCAAAAGCCGCCATCTCCAGCAGCGATTTGTAAGCTCAATAAATCGAGTTTTAACCAAAATAGCTTTGTGTCTGGAAAGCATCTTACGCTCTCTCCTGGCATAGCTAATGGATAATCAGATTCTCTGGGTGCTTGAAGGAATCGACAAAAGTAACTTCTTTGTAGCGTTTGGCCATTGTCTCCTATAAGTTCGGGAACCAAAGTGGCAAAGAAATCGAAGCGAAAGGGGGTTTGAGTTTTATTACTAACCTCGATTCCAATTTGCAAAGAAGCTTCTGCTTCACGCTTTTTCTCTGGTATTATCAAAGATTTTTCTGGCACTACAGTTTCAAACTGAATACCATCTACTTCGACTGCATTAGTTTCAGTCTTTATAGGTTGAACTAAGTAGATATTCAAGAAAGAAGTTGCTAACTGACTCGACTTCGTTTCTTGTGTAATTCTGACTTTCCTTATGTTTGAGTCACTTCTATTTTCATCAGAAGGTAAATAAATAAACCGAAGCTGATAATTTTCTGTATGGACTACATTAAATAAGCAATATTTAGTATGCGTTATCAAACTAAATTTAGCGAGATTAAACTTAAATATAAGCTGGTTATTATGCCAAAACATGCTTATATTTATATCGATAGTTTTAGTGCTTCCTGCTTCTACTAACAAATAATCACTTCGTTTAAATAGCTTGGTAAAATTTGATAACAAACGAGTTAATTTGAATCTTAAACTTGGAGAAGAAGGTGTATTTGTTTGAACACTGATAGCAGACTCATTTTTAGCGAAAAATCCTTGCAGTACTTCTTTGCCTGTTGTTATAAGTTCTGGAACAATAGTTTCAACAGGGTTGAAATAAAACGAGTTTTGTGTGTTGTTTGTAATATAAATATCGCTTTGCACCGAACTAACAGTACCAGACATCTTTTCAGGGATAGGTAACACTATTAGGTCTGGCTGCCAGATTTGCACAGAGTTATTATCAAAATCAAAAGCGTTACCGCGGTCAGGTTCAAAAGATGTCATGGCACATTAGAGCTTATTCCCCAGAACTTTCTAATACCCCTAACAAACTTTTCAGCATCAAATAAGCAGAAGTGCCCCCTGGATCTTGATGTCCAACACTTCTTTCTCCCAAATAACTAGCTCGTCCTTTTTTCGCCTGCATTGGTATAGTTTCCTGTAACCCTTTTTGGGCAGCCACTACAGCCTGTTGCATAGCTTCCACAGTACCCTGATTGTCTTCTACAGCCTGCCTAAAAGCTGCCACAGCCGGAGACAAAACATCTACCATTGTCTTATCCCCTAGTTGGGCTTTACCACGTTGCAGCACGCCGTCTAAACCCGCTTGCAGTAGCTGTAACATATCTTTTTCTGTTAGTTCTTGCTTAAGAACTACTACTGCACTGGCTCGCAAAAACCAAGTGCCGTAAAGAGGGCCGCTAGCACCGCCAATAGAGGAAATCAAGGTCATACTCACGGTTTTGAGAATGCTACCAATGTCTTTGTCTGCGACATTGGGTAACTGAGCGATCGCTTTTTTAAACCCACGCTCCATATTTATCCCGTGGTCAGCATCTCCGATCGCTGCATCTAATTCTGTCAAATATGTTTTATTCTGCTCTATTTCCGATGCAAATGCTTGCAACCATTGTAATATCTGCGCCTGAGTAACCATATTAAATTCCCCAACGCCAACTCGGCGTTTTTACTGGTGCGTCCCATAACTTGATGATTTCATCATCTAGCTTCAATAAGGTAATGGAACAACCTTGCATTTCCAAAGATGTAATATAAGACCCGATTAAGTTTCGTACAATCTGCAATCCTTGTTGTTGGCAGATTTCGGCAAGTTTGCGGTAAACAAGATACAATTCCGAAACTGGAGTTCCACCCATACCATTGACAAAAGCTAACAAGCGATCGCCTTTTACAAGTGCTGGGTCGATGAGTTCCACATCTGTCCATTCTCCCTTGTCTTCATCCCACTCCCGCACTGTACGAGTGTATCCTGTATCCTCAATGAGCGATCGCGTCAAAATTTCTGTAATCTCATCTACTGATTTTAGATTAGTGCGTTCGGTTCCTGGCTCACCGTGAATACCGATGCCTAATTCGATTTCGCCATCGCCCAATTCAAATGTCGGCGTTCCTTTGGCTGGTGTTGTACAAGATGTCAGAGCAATTCCCATACTCCGCCCAAGCAAATTTACTCGACGACACAAATTTGCTATTTGTGATAAATCATACCCTTCTTCAGCTGCTGCACCGCAAATTTTTTCTGCCAGTACTGTTGTTCCTACACCCCGTCGTCCTTGGGTATACAAACTGTCCTTGACTGCCACATCGTCATCAATCAAAATATTTAGCGATCGGATGCCCTCAGCACGAGCTAATTCCGTTGCCATTTCAAAGTTCATCACATCGCCACTATAATTCTTGACGATATAAAGAATACCAGCGCCTCCATCTACTTGTTTGGCTGCTTCTAGCATTTGGTCGGGGGTAGGTGAAGTGAAAACTTCGCCAGGACAAGCTGCATCCAGCATTCCTCTGCCCACAAAGCCAGCGTGCATCGGTTCGTGACCGCTACCTCCACCAGAAATAATTGCTACTTTTCCCTTAACAGGTGCATCAGCTCGATAGACAAAAGCAGGGTCATAGTTGACTTTAATTAAATCAGAATGAGCGACTGCCATACCTTCTAGACTTTCGCGTACAAAGTCTTCTGGCTTGTTGATCAGCTTTTTCATGGTTTGGTCACTTCTGACAAACAGTATTTGAAATCAGTCAACAGTTAACATTCCCCAGAGCGTATGCTGCGATCGTAGTGCTAAAAGCATAAAGACCAACAGATGCAGGAAGCGTTACCCAACGGACGAAACTGATAACTGATAATCAAGATACACGATTACAGACCATTTAAACTTTATCTATGGCAGTCAAGCCTAACTTTGAGAAACTTTTATCGCAGATTAAGATTTTAGAATAATATACGACTCATTTTCATAGACTTTATTCAAAGTTATTTTCTTTTCTGGGAAAATATACGGTGACTGAAACTCAAATGTTGATTTGGTTGCGTCTTTTGCAGTTAAGTATTTTCGGATATAGTTTGTTCCAAATCCCACTGCATCCTTGATTCTTGGATAATTTTCTACTTTTGTATATAAAGAATCACTCGCAATAACAAAATAGCTAGGATTTTTAGCATAAATATAGGCATGAAAAATAGCGGTTCTTCCCTCTACTGTTGATTGAGGTGCGGGAACCTGGAATTTTTTGGGTAATAAAGATGTAATCTCTGAATCAACTTCTCGTGGAAAAGCAGTCCATACAAGTGAAAACTGTGTCGGAGTTTTCTCTAATTCTGGATCTGACAAGTACGCCGCCATTCCATATTCTTGCCATTCTAAAAAATCAAATGCTATGCGAGTCTTTGGTGGCTTATTGAGAGCAATAAAATTAATAACTTCTTTGATTGATGATGGTATCTTTTGAGTGCTAACACTACCACTTGCATAAGCAAAACTAAACGTACTAGAAAATAGTATCACCAGTGTAAGGCTTGCAATAGCTAACTGCTTTCCCAGCCTTTTATTACTTACTGAGAAAGCATCGACAGTTTGGGCAATGACAAGAGCGATCGCAGTAGTTATAAAAATATTGGCTAAGTATAAATATCGCGATAATGGATCGATCGCACCTTTTAGAGCTAAAAGAATTGGCAGTGTTAATGCAACCAGAAAGAAAATTATCCAGATAGTAATGGGATAATTTACTATCCATGAATTAAAATTATTATAAAGTTTAATAAATTGATTGCTCGAATTTTCTTGCGTATTGACAACTTTATTAGACTTGAGATTTCTACGCTTTTTTAACTTTAAATAAGCCAAAGGAATAATCCAGAGCGAAGAAAATGCAATAACTCTTTTGCTAGCATTTAAAAAATAAAAAAGTAGGATCTTCGCATATTTTAACCTGTCTAATCCTTTTCCTCCCCATAAATCTCTGTCATAAAGATGGGTTCCTTCTATTAAAAAACTAGCTCCTAATATTTGAGCTACTGCTATTAATATCGTCGTACATACAAGCAATATAGCTGATTTCCATTTTTTATGTCCTATCAGGAAGACTCCAGCCATTAATGAGAAAAATAGACTTTCTGTTCGACATAAATATGCTAAACTGAACGATAAAATTGAAATTATAATATAAATCAAACTTTTTTCATTTTTTACATAGAAAAATACATTAAAAATACCAAATGCAATAAAGAAAAAAGCGTATGCTTCAGCCATAGGAGTATGGGCTAAGTTCATCATTAAAGGCGTGCAAAAACACAATAAAAAAGCTAAAACCCCTGTTAATTCGTTAGTTTGCACAGCCACAGAACGACCAATAAAAAAGAAACCCAGCAACACAAAAGTAACGCTAGTTAATTCAACAGCTTTGATACCTATACTAATATCCGTCACTCTTGAAAAAAGAACCAAGCGTAGAATCCAAGATTGAATGATAAACGGGACTGGTGGCCATGCTGATACCCAATATTTGAGATCTAAAGCTTTGCTGGGGTCATGAGCAAATTGCATCGCTATGGAAAAGCGGCCTCCTTTATCCCCCTCTCCTAAAAATAATTTATCTGAGAATATTGAATAGCTATAAATACAAAAAATAACTAATAAAATTAAAATTCCTATATAAAAAGGCCAATTTTGCAAAAACTTTGAATTGTAGTGTTGAGATGTAGACATAGTTTTTTGTAAATCAAGTCTAGCGCTTTTCATAAACCAAAAATCAGAAGTTGAAAATAAGTGGTATAAACACAGTTACTTCAAAGCTGTGAGCAATTAACAGTATCCAAGCTTGTTACGTAACACGTTACCGTGCTACTAACTTAGTGGCTCATATTCCAATCTTTACGCCTATTCAGAGTATTTACGAATACAATAGCTATAACATGCTTACAGTAACAAGAAATGGTATAATCCTAAATCTTTAAAAATTCTTTATTTATTATTTGTGTAATCACAAGTCAGTAATTCTTAAAATTGCATCCTTGTGTCTTCTTTGGTTGGCATTGGTCTGAAAAGCCAAACAGCAAGAGAAGTTGAAGCCTGTTGCTTATTAGACTTCTTGCAGAAGTCGGGAAAAGGGGAAGGGGAAAGGGGGAAAGGTTTGGTATTTTCCCTTTCCCCTTTAACCTTTTCCCTTCCCTCACAAAAGTGCTTTTTGCACTTTTGCAAGAGGTCTATTGCTTGTTTCCTACTATAAGCCTGCGCTTCAACTTCTCTCTAAATTTATTTATGGGGATTATCTTTTTACTTTTTATTTCTTAAAAGATGCCATCGCCCTGCTTGCATCCCTAGTTACAGCAGATTTCAAGTTGGTGAAGTACACCATTTAGGTTTCAAAACGAAGTGTGGAACCTATTCTAATTCAGAATTCTGAATTCTGAATTATGCTGTATGTTCACTCATTACTTGTTGATTGTGGTTTACTGACGCCATGCAGTTTAATAAAGCTATCAAAAGCGTACCACGCCAACACATACCAGGGAATAATTTCCAATTGCAAACCCTTAGCTAGTAACTGTCTCACAGCAAGGATACTCAATCCTAAGGGAAAAATAACTCGCAAGTCAATTTCGCCTTTCGTTGCAAGTTCGACTTTTTTGTTTAAGTTAAAAACTGCACTTGTAATGCCCACAGCTGCTTCCGAGTTACCTTCAGTAATATCGGCGAAAATAACTCCTAAATCTGTGAGTGTGTCAATTACATTTTTCAATGTATCATCTTTGCCATCGTGTTCGATCGCAATACTACCGTGATGAATATTAGTCCGCACCTGATTAATGTAAGGTTGCGCTGCGAGTGCATTAGCAATGCGTTGCATTTCCACATTTTGACGATGGGGTAAAGCAACTCTCAAGCGTAGCCGTCCTGGAGTATTGCTGACAATTTTTGTAGATATTCGTTTGGAAAAATTGCTTAAAGCTGTTTGCTCAATAATTTTGGGCATCTCGGTCAGATTACCATGACTATTTGTCAACACACAACTGCCGTCCTGATTTGGAGTTGGATTTTAAAGAAGGGAGTGGGGAGATGGGGAGATGGCGAAGTGTGGGGAGTGTGGGGAGAGGGGGGGAAACATTTCTTCCCTATCCTCCCACCCCTCCCACACTTCCTGCTTGCCCCATGCCCTATGCCCTATTCCCATTTTTGAGAATTTTACACACCATTATCTGAGGTGTTGTCAACAGGGCTACTTGCAGCTTCAAATACTGGAGTTTGCTTGTCTTCAGCTAGTTCTGCCCTAGCTTCAGCTACAATATCTTCCCAGCTTTCACCAAGTTCTGCAAAGGCTCCTCTGCTTTTTTCGTAGGCTGCAAGTCCGCCTTTGATTACGGATTTGGCTATGGGTTTACCAATTCCGGCAACGAGGGGAATTAGGACGGGAGCCAGGATAACTGCGCCAATTCCAGCTACAATTCCCACAGGGCCTGCATCTTCAATGAAATCGGTAATTTTAGGTGCCATAGTTAAGATTCCTCCTGTTAAGTTGAAAAATTGTCGTAAAGCTTTCTAACATACTCTCGTTAAAAGAGTTGTATCATCTTGCCGATGGTAGAGCTTTTTTTGGTAAAGGTTTGAGAATTGGACGCAAACCATTGACGCCTGCAACTACTGTTGAGCCGTTGTTGACTACTGTTGCCGCTAAGGGGTTAAGACCAAAGAACACGGCAACAAACATCGCTGCAATGTTAGGCAGGGCAACAATACTGGTGTTTTGATGAATTATTTGCTTGGCTTTACGAGCGATCGCGATCGCTTCTAATAAACCATGCAAGTCATTTTGCATTAACACCACATCTGCTGTTTCCCGCGCAATTTCCGAACCATTAGCGAAGGATACTGAAACATCAGCGTAGGCTAAAGCTGGCGAATCGTTGATTCCATCCCCTACAAATGCAACTGTTTTGCCTTGTTCGTGTAGTTGGCGGACAACTGTCGCTTTTTGTTCCGGAAAAGCTTCGGCGTGGGTATGCTTTGGCGCAATTCCCAGTTGAGCAGCCACAGCATTAGCTGTTCGCTTGTTATCTCCGGTGAGCATGTGAACTTCTACGCCGTCAACTGTCAATAACTGGGTAATTACTTCCTGACTTTCAGGACGCAGAATATCACTATAGACTATTCTACCCTGAAGTTGATTGTTACTAGCGACATAAATCAGTGAGTCTCCTGGCTGATGCCCATTCAGAGATTCCATGTCTATGCCTTGCTGACGCAAAAAGCGCTCGCTACCAACGTAAACAGTCTCGCCGTTAATCTCAGCTTGTACGCCTAAACCCAATTGATAATCCCATTTACTCCGGCTGGGGATCGCTACTTGCTGTGCTTCGGCATACCGAATTACTGCTTCAGCTACGGGGTGCGTCAGCCGCTGTTCAGCCGCAGCAGCTAGTTCCAATACCCGCAAGTCCGATGTTGCAGCATTTAGACTTTCAACTCTCACAACTGACACTTCACCTTTTGTGAGAGTGCCCGTCTTATCAAACACAACTGTATCAACTGCTGCGAGTTGTTCTAATGCCCGACCGCTACGAATCAGGATGCCGTGCTTGGCTGCATAAGTCAGTGCTGCCAAAACTGTTGTCGGAATTGATACTCTAATTCCGGTGCATAAATCCAGGGTAAGGACGCTAGCTACCCTTGCTGGATTGCGAGTTGCGGCAAATACCCCCGCGCCAAGTAACAAAGTTGGCACAACAGCTTTTTCGGCAACTTTGATGGCATAGTTTTCCATGCGGGTATCATGGACTGGTGCTTCTTGCATTAACTTGATGCTTTGTCCCGCACGGGTGTCATTACCTACCCATTGGGCCAAGATATAAATTCGTCCCTCACGCATCAAGGTTGAGGCAAAAACTGGCTGTCCTTTTCTTTTTAAGACGGGCATGGATTCGCCGGTGAGTTTCTGCTCATCTAGCAAGGCTTTACCCCGGAGGATAGTACCATCAACTGGCACCTGTTCCCCAGGATAGACAATGACTGTATCACCACGTTGTACATCCTGAATGGGGATTTGTTCTTTGATCCCGTTGCGTTCAACCCAGACGAATTGCCCTAAGGAACTGAGTAAATCTAAAGTTTGCAATTTAGAAGAACGGGCAGTACGATCGCGGATGTTTTCACCGATTTCAATTAAGCTCAACATCAACGATGGTGTGAGAAATTGACCTTGGACGGTGGTAATTGCGATCGCCAGAAAATCCAAAAAGTCAATGTTCAATTTGCGTTCCTTGACGATCCCTTCCACTGCCCTTTGGAAGACCGGTAAGGTTGCTAGGGCAATGGTTCCCGCCACTATTAGAGGGGGGATCGGTAATCCCAACGGCCCTCCTAACACAGCTAAACCGGTAGCCATAGCCGAAAGTTGCATCCCAGGCCAGGAATTCTCTGCATCTTCTGTTGGTTGGGTAGCCAATGAATTGTTAGCTTTGGGCACAACTATTCCCATGTCATTGGCCGTGCCAATCAGATAACTCAAACGCGATCGCACTTTCGCATCTGCAACTGAAGCCGATTGATAATTCACCACTAACGACGCTGCTGCTGGTTTGATTCGGACATAAGTCACGAGGGGATCGGCTTCGAGTAAAGTTAAAAGACGTTGACCATAGTCGGCATCGTAACGTAATCGAGGCACGCGCAACCTAATCCTTCCCCGAATGTGATGAACAACACTGTAGGAAACTTGAGCAGCATGTTTGCGAGAATGTCCATTCTTCTCAGCCAGAGAAACTTTGCCATTCTTTTGTACTAAAGGAATTATCTGACTCTGTTTCTCTACAATTTCCTGAGATTTTTGAACTCGCAGCGATGGTGGTTGAACTGTGACTTGTGCCATTCGTTATATTTCGTATAGGTTTACAAATTTTGTTGTTCAGCAGACTCTTGATTTACCACAGAAAGCCATTTGCCAATTTCATACAGTTCATAAAACATCCCCCTAACCCTTGTGACAAACAAAAGCTAGTTTCTCTTGTGGGAAACTAGGGAACATCGAGACTCAAACGAGCTGTATTGACAGCCAATCTGGCCAGATTGGTTACTGGAGTTGAGATTTGCTGATGTTTGAAATTCTGCTAAAGGCGATCGCATTTGCCATACCTGCTGTTACATTCCTGGCAGGTTGAATCTCATTGGCTATGCGATATTACCGCTTCAAAGACGCTTTATTTGCAACAACTCGATCAGACGTTGCTGATATTCTAAATTTTCCTCGATCGCAGGCACACATAATCCGACTCGGCTCTTATGTGTATGGATAATGCTATCAACTACCCTTACAGATTGTCTGTAAGTGCGTAGGCGCGGTTCGTCGTAGACATCGCTTGAATCTAGTTGTGAGCTAGAACCCTCCATTGTTGTCCTCCAGTGTTCCTAAGTGTGGAACCGTCTATAACGGAAAGTTCGCCATCATGGCTAACGAATAAGACAAAGTTGCTGGTTTTAAATCAGCCAATAAACTTGATAAATTTAGATTTGTATTCTCTACTTTTGCCGTCCGACTCTGTTGTTGACTTGTGTCTTCTAACACGTTTGTGTTGTCTGATTGTGCCGTATGACTCACATTTAAAGTTGTGTCGTCCAACACAGTTGTAGTGTCTGTTTGTGTCGTTTGACTTACTTCTTCTTGAGATGTTTGTGGTTGTGCGACTTTGATGGCATCGCTAGGCGGATTAGTTTGCAAAGCCAACTCCATGAGATTTACCCAATGGTTGACGCTAATCTGGCTAGGCTGATAAGCGATCGCGATCGATGCTGCACCACTATTCACACGCACGCTGGTCGTTTGGGGATCGTTGTTGAGCAACCTTTCTAGCCGCCGTGTATATGCACGATCTTCAGCTAGTCGAGGCAAATGAAATCTGATGCGTCCTGGAATTGCATGGACTACACTGTAAGCAATTTTTGCTGGCTGTGTTATTGAATTTTTACCCTTCAAATCTCCTACCTCTTGGTTCTGACCAAAAGAATTTGCCTTATTTGTGGAGTCGGCGTCTGGTTTGCCCTTTACTTGTTGTAACTTTTGCGATCCCAAAGCTTCTTCAAAAGAATCAATTACCTTACGAGTAGCTTCTGCGGTAATCATATAGACTGGAATCGATGCCAAGCCGCTAATCCCCAGCCCACCTGTGACTGCTAACCCTGTCATCAAAGGAATCAACGAAATAGACTGTTCCTTCCAAAAATCAAGGGACTTCCATGCAGCAAACGGATCTGCTTGAGTGTTTGAGGTCGGCGAAACTTGAGCTTGGTGAATATTAAATTGTTGCAATAGTCCCAGAACCTCTGGCAGTGAGAGCTTTTTGACATCGAAACTGACAATCATACTGCCTGTTTGCTCATTGGCAGCAACTTCTTTCACCCCATACTGCTGCCGTAAGCCTTGGGATATATTTTTAATTGTTGATTTGGAAATCCCCTCACTAGCGCGGATTCTTACCCGCCCAGCAGTGGCATGAACAATTTCCAATGTCTCTGAAGGCAGTTGCACTTCTGAGTGTGCAGATGTATCACTTCTACTGGTATTTGGTTTTATTTCATCACTTTGATGCTGATGAGAGGTTAAGTCAGGAGACATACTTTTCTGCGGACTTAACCTCTCGTGACTACTATTAATATTGGTCATTTACCCGATAACTAGACCCAACCAAAGGTTAACAATAGGTTAAGTATAGCTTAAACTTTCTGTTAACTATCATCCCTAAGAATTATTTTGGAATTAAGTCTTGTTAACTACTCGTTGTTGGTATTCTTGCTCAGTAATCATATCGAGAGTGTTTTCTAGGCGGTCTACAAATACGATGCCGTCGAGGTGGTCGTATTCGTGTTGAAAGATACGAGCGACGAAATCGCTTAATTCTTGCTTTTGTAGATTGCCTTGGCGATCGCTGTATTCCACTTCGATAGTTTTATACCGAGGAACTAATCCCCTAATACCTGGAACACTTAAACAACCTTCCCAATCTTTGACAACTTCGGTTGAACGAGCAATGATTCTAGGATTAATCATAGCAGTAGGTTCCATTTCTGGGGCGTTGGGATACCTGGGATTCGGGCGGGAAGCCACAATAAATAAACGATAGGATTTTGCAACTTGGGGCGCAGCAATTCCCACTCCGTTAGCCTTGGCAACGGTAGCCATCAAGTCATCGATTAGTTTTTGGATACCTGGATCTTGGATATTGTCAACCCAAGCAGCTTTTTGCCGCAGTGTAGGATTGCCTAATTGAATGATTGGTTCAGACATATAAAAACTCCTTTAGTAAATTGGGCACTTGTACTGAGCGGCTTGCGTTGAGCGTTCGCGTAGCGTCTCGTAGAGAAGTCGAAACGAGCCGAAGTATGGGGCAGGGGAGGCAGGGGAGATGGGGAGATAGGGAAGTGTGGGGAGTGTGGGGGGAAAGAGAATTAATGCTTCCCCATCCTCCCACACCTCCCACACCTCCCACACTTCCTGCTTGCCCCATGCCCCATGCCCGATAACTTTATCCTTCACGTCTTACAGGTAAAGGAGCAGGTCGGACTGCTACTTTGACAATTTGTCCGTTGCGTTCTACTTCTATTGGTAGGGTGGTACCGATTTTGCTATTTTCTACAAGCTTCTGTACTTCTTCAATTTTACTAACAGGCTGATTATTAATGCTTTTAATCACATCACCTGCTCTAAGTCCAGCTAAGGATGCGGGCGATCGCGGCACAATTTCGACGAGCAAAACGCCTTCATCTGATGTCAATTTTAGGCGATCGCCTGCGATATTTTTGATTCTTTCTTTGTTTTCTGGTGTCAGTGTCACCATTTGCACGCCTAAATATGGATGATCTACTTTGCCTTTAGCAATTAATTCTTGGGCAATTCTTTGCACGGTGTTGATGGGAATCGCAAATCCCAAGCCTTGAGCGCCTCGGAGGATGGCTGTGTTCATGGCTATTACTTGACCGCGAGTATTTAGTAGCGGCCCGCCAGAATTACCAGGGTTAATGGCAGCATCGGTTTGGATGTAATCAACCCGCTTATCGCTAGCGCCAATATCGCTACTAGAACGACCTGTAGCACTAATAATCCCAGAAGTTACGGTATTATTCAAGCCTAAAGGGTTACCAATGGCAATTACTGGCTCTCCTGGTTGTAAAACATCTGAGTTCCCTACAGCCAGTGTTGGTAGGTTATTGGCGTCAATTTTAATAACAGCTACATCCGTTACTGGGTCTTCACCTAAAACTTTGCCGTCAAAAGTCCGACCATCTTTGAGCGTAACAGTCACTCGATCGGCACCGTCTACTACATGGGAATTGGTCAAAATTTGACCTGAGGAATTAATAATAAATCCAGAACCGCTACCCCGCTCTACTCGTTGTCTCGGCTGTGGTACTGCGTCTCCAAAAAAGCGCCGAAATAAAGGATCGTTAAATTCTTCTGGTACGCGAGAAGTAATTGTTCTCGAAGAATCAATCCTAACTACCGCAGACCCGGCATTTTGCACCACTTTTACCACAAAATTAGGATCTCCAGACGATGAGATAATTGCTGGAGGAGCAATTACCGGATTGGGAGCAATTGTGTTTTGAGGTTGAGGATCGGTTTGTTGAGTCTCAAAGGTTTTGGCTCTTTGAAAAGAGCAGCTCCCCAGCAACACCACTATTGAGAGCATCCACAACCTGCGGGGCAAAACCCTGGTATTAATATTTTTGAATGTTAAGTTATGGTTTGTTGTCTTCATGTGTCGTTGCTTCTCCGTGTCAATGAGAGTGCTGAGTAGAGACGGGATTAGTCCTTGTCTGTACAAGAGTGGTGTTAGCTTTCTTGGGGTAGTTTAGCCTGTGCTGAGTTAAAAGATTCTTCACAAGCATTGAGCTATGTGACGGGTGACTCAGTATTAAGTTTTTAAACTCACTACTAAGTACTCAGTTTGGTCAGTGGGTGTTAGGATCTTGCCTACCGGGTATGTCCCAAAATGATTACAACTTAAAAGCTTGTTCTAGGTCTAGGGTATCTCGATGGTAAATTGGTGCTTTCTCTTCTATTGTGACGATTAGCAGCAAAGGTGGTGGATTATGGAAATTTCCATAGAAAATCTGTGGACTCAGGTACTAGAGCGCCTAAAACTTGAGCTATCCCGACCTACCTTTGAAACTTGGATTAAAACAGCTAGTGCAGAGCGATTAGAAAATAATTGCTTGGTGATACGTACTCCTAACCCATTTGCTCGTAATTGGTTGCAGAAGTATTATGTAAACACCATTGCTCATGTAGTACAAGATATTTTGGGTCATCCTGTGGAAATTTACATTACCGTTGCTCAAGGTGATGAAGTTTCTCATGTTAACGAACGGGAGGTTTCTTGGGAATCACCAAATCCTACCAATATTTCTGAATCGGTTTCTCATAATATTCAAAAAACTACGGAATTAAACTCTAAATATGTTTTTTCGCGTTTTGTAGTCGGTGCGAACAATCGCATGGCTCATGCTGCTTCTTTAGCAGTTGCAGAATCTCCTGGGAGAGAGTTTAATCCTTTATTTTTATGTGGCGGCGTCGGCTTGGGAAAAACTCATCTTATGCAAGCCATTGGTCATTATCGTTGGGAAATTTCTCCCGGTTGTAAGATATTTTATGTTTCTACTGAACAGTTTACTAATGATTTAATTACAGCGATTCGTAACGATAGTATGCAAATTTTTCGAGAGCATTATCGAGCCGCTGATGTTTTATTAGTTGATGATATTCAGTTTCTGGAAGGCAAGGAATATACTCAAGAAGAGTTTTTTCACACTTTTAATACTTTACACGAAGCTGGGAAGCAAGTTGTGATTGCTTCTGACCGTCCCCCTAACCAAATTCCGAGTTTACAAGAACGTCTTTGTTCTCGGTTTTCTATGGGGTTAATCGCAGATGTTCAAACACCGGATTTAGAAACGAGAATGGCGATTCTCCAGAAAAAAGCCGAGTATGAAAATATTCGCTTGCCCCGCGATGTGGTTGAGTATATTGCTTCTAACTATACTTCTAATATTCGAGAATTAGAAGGAGCTTTAATTCGGGCGTTGGCTTATATTTCTATTTGGAGTTTACCGATGACGGTGGAAAATATCGCACCAGTTTTAGGGCCGCCAAATGAAAAAGTGGCGGCTACTCCAGAAGTAATTTTGACAGTTGTGGCTGATAATTTTGATGTTTCAGTTGACGATCTTAAGGGGAACTCACGACGCCGGGAAATCAGCTGGGCGCGTCAAATTGCTATGTATCTAATGCGTCAACACACATCTTTGAGTTTGCCGAGAATTGGGGAGGAGTTTGGTGGTAAAGACCATACAACGGTAATCTATAGTTGTGACAAAATTGCTCAACTCCAGGAGAGCGATCGCACTTTAGCACAAACTCTACGCCAACTGAGCGATCGCATTAATATGAAAAGCCGTCCGCAAAAGTCATCATAAGAATTCACAATTGTGACTTTGAAGTTTTCCACAACCTGCGCCTTAATAGTTGAGCCTTAAAAGCTAAACAATTTGTTGAAAATATTAAGTAACGTATAAATATTGATTAAATTTCACTTAGCTTGTGGAAAAAATCTTACTTTTTGGGGAAAAATCTGTGGAAAAGTTGAAGTTTTATTAATCAAACTTAATTAAGTATAATTACCTTGTGGAAAAGCTAGGGTGTTTTTCCACAAGTTTTCCACAGGTAAGCAACTAAAAGTTAAAGTCAAAGTTTGGCAATTTTGACAATCTAAAATTCGGTTAACAAAAGGTTATGTCACCTTCGCTACTGTTCTATAATTACCCTGAACTACGATATTCCGCCCAATTTACCGCAGTTTAAGGAAAAAAATTGATGAAACAGTGGCTAATAACTTCTCATTCAGTCAGACGCTTAATCAAGTTAGTTCAAATTTATACTATCAGAACTGTGCAGGCGATCGAAAATTTGAACCTTCGTTTAGTCAGAAGTTGTCTGCATAGGCGTTATTCATGGAGCTTTATTAGTCTATTTTTAATCGGAGTTAGTTTGAGTGTAGCGATGACAGCCTGCTCCTCACAAAATACAGATAACGCAGGTAATGTTAATTCTACTGCCAAGGATAATGTAAAGCTCACGCTTGTTTCCTACTCAGTTACCAGTGAAGCGTATAAGCAAATTATTCCCAAATTTATCCAACAGTGGAAGAAAGAACATCAGCAAGATGTCAGTTTTGAGGAGAGTTATGAAGGTTCTGGTTCCCAAGCATTAGCTGTGATTGATGGGTTAGAAGCTGATGTAGTACATTTGTCGCTTGCTCTTGATGTTCAGAAATTAGTTCAAGCAGGTTTAATTCAACAGGGTTGGGAGAAAGAAGCGCCTAATGATGCGATAGTAACTCAATCTGTAGGAGCGATCGCTACTCGTGAGAATAATCCCAAGAATATCAAAACTTGGACAGACCTAACACAAAATCAATTTCAATTAATTACAGCTAACCCCAAAACATCTGGTGGCGCACGTTGGAACTTTCTTGGACTTTGGGGTTCAGCAATCAAAACTGGCAAAAACGAGGCTCAAGCATTAAACTTCATCTCTAATGTTTATCAACACGTACCTGTGCTGCCTAAAACTGCTCGCAATGCCACTGAACTCTTCTTTAAAAAAGGTGAGGGTGATGCTTTGCTCAACTATGAAAATGAAATGATTTTATCAGCACAAAATGGTGAAAAATTTTCGTATGTTGTGCCTGATGTCAATATTTCGATTGATAATCCTGTAGCTGTTGTAGATACAAATGTCGATAAACATGGAACTCGTTTAGTTGCAGAAGCATTTGTCAAATTTCTTTACACTCCAGACGCACAACGAGAGTTTGTCAAATTAGGATTTCGTCCTGTTGATAGCACAGTTGCTAAAGAAGTAGAAAGCAAATATCCCAACATAAAAACTATTTTCAAAGCTGAAGATTTAGGAGGATGGGACAAAATTCAAAAACAATTTTTTAATGAAGGTGCTATCTTCGACAAAATTAAAACTAAGATTCGGTTGAAAGAGGTATAATACAGCAAAGTTCAGAGCTAACAAGAGCCAAACAGCCTTAATGCTTGCTTGGCTTCAAAAGCTAATTTGTGTACTTCATTAACTTTAAATTCGCTGTATCATGTTCGGTCAATAGTTGTACTTAAGACGCGTCTTTAGGAGTAGGATAAATTAAATTTTTCACAAATTATAGTATTTTTGCCTGATTTCACGGAGAACCTAACCCCGAAGAATTGCAGTCTCAATCCAGATGTAGAGACGTTGCAATCCAACGTCTTTACGAGATCGTGCACAATCGTTTTCATACATGAAATCAGCAACGCCTAATATTTTTGACAAATTGTAATCGTTTTGTTGCTAAAGCGATCGCCTCTCAAAAAAACACAAAGAATAGTAAGTAGGGTATGTTGTCGCCAAGCGCCGCACCGTCAAAAATTGAAGGTGCGTTAGCCTACGGCAAACACACCCTACATCTTAATTACGAATTACGAATTATTCTAACGGGACTGGTGCGACTTGAACGCACGACCTAGCGCTTCAGATTTGTGTGAGTTTCCCCACTCTCTGGACTATACCTTCACCATAGGCTTTTAGCCTTTAGGTGGTGGCTACCTAGTCTCTACACCTTCTTGAATTTAATCAAGCTTGGCTCGGTATTCCCGTGGAGTGCCAACACTGTGGTAAACACACAACCACTCCTACTTTCTATTAATAACTCTTATGAAACTTTTTACAATTGCACAAGGATTTTGAAAGAAGGAAATTTTCACTCTTTAGGGTTCACCGAATTCAACCACATTCACTCATAAAGTTTCCCTTATGGTGCCCGATTATTCAGGAGGCGCTCGCTCTATCCAACTGAGCTACAGCCCCAAAAAAATGCCATGTTGGTGATTATAGCATTTTTACTGAGACTGCCAACAGTTGTCCCAAGGCTGACCGCCTACTTCTAAACCACAAAGAAAACTTTCTGCTTTGAGGATAATTTGAGATTTTGTGCCATTTAGTTTTCGTAATTCTAAATTTAGCTTTCCTTGCATTGTGTCCCGGCAACAATATTTTAAACCTTCGGCTGTGGGCGCACGTAGAGGTGTACCAGGTAAATCCGTAGTTCCTGTCAATTCAATTTCGTAATTGGAATTAGTAGCTTTCATTTGCCATTTACCCCAAGGCTGAATTTCCCAATCAACTTGGGAATTCCAGGGAACGAATTCATAAAACTTGCCTTGATAGTGCAAACCAATCATTGCTACAGATTCCATCCACCACAATACACCGCGCCGTCCGCCGCCAGCAGTTAAGGCTAAGTCTGGTTCGCCCTCGAAGCAATTACAATTTAGCCAAAACCATTTTTGGGGAAAAGCACCACCCCAATTTTTTTCGCCGTAAGCTGGGGCGTTAGTGAATTCATAAATTTTGCCATTCCAGTCAATTTTACCGCTGGCTAATCCGTGAGCCATCAAAATTTGCCATCCAGGTTCAAAAATCTGCAAAAATGAAACCCAGCCTGCGGTTGACTGTTGAATGCTATCTCGATCGCCCCAGCCATATACTGGTTGAATTTCGTACTGCCAACGGCAATAATTATTAGTGGCGCGTTCGCGGATAATTCCCTGATTTAATGTCGCTGTGGCTTGATAGCCTTCTCGAACATAATGCTCAAACTCTGTTGGTAGAAGGTACAGCGGAGAAATTTGCAAATCAGTCTTACCCCAATGTCCTAAACCCAAAACATCCCGACTAGCCCAGAATTTGTTTACATCGGGAAAAGTACGGCATAAATACTCATCATCGGGGCCGAGGATTTGGGCTGCACCGCCACTGTGAGGTTTATCGCCGATGGGATCTTCGATGGAGTACATAAAGGCGAATGTTTGCCCGATTTCCGGTAAAGTGACCCGATAATACCAGCCTTCAAAGAAGCGGCGACTACTACCATCCCAGTGATAACCAGAATGGGGCGTTTGGGTTGATGCAAAGAAATTTAGCGGAATAGTTAACATGGATTTACATAGTTGCTGATTTTTTCAGTATGCGCGACGATCTTGACATTTATCATGCTTATGAAATTTTGGAGTTGGAACCCGGTGCATCGCCAGCACAGCTGAAGCGAGCTTATCGTAAACTGGTGAAAGTTTGGCATCCCGATCGCTTTTTTAATCAAAGCCAAAAACAGGAAGCAGAAGAAAAAATCAAAAAAATCAACGCAGCTTACAATAAACTCAAGTCTGAATTCTCATCCGAGCCTCCCACTACTGTAAATCCATCCTCATCTTCGCCGAAAAACCCTACAAAAGTATCTGTCAAACGTTGGGATGCAGAAGCTTTTTATATTTTAGGAGTAGAGAATGCTACCCAAGGAAGATATGAGGATGCGATCGCTGATTTTACCCATGCGATTCGTCTCAATCCTCACTATATTGATGCATACAAATATCGCGGGTTAATTTGCTCTCAACTGGGATATGAATATAGAGCCGCTTCAGATTTAAATAAAGCTACACAGTTAGAACAAGAGATAAGAAATCCGGGTTTTGCCCGTAGATCCTCATCAGCAAAACGTGTATCAAAGCCTAGACCTTTCCTTGCAAGATTTTGTCAGGGAATCAAATCTTTGCTGCGACTAAATCGGCGTTGGATATGAGAGTAGCAGAATTCAGGATTCAGAATTCAGAATAGCTTTTTGATTTTGGAAAAAATTTCCTACACTTTAGTCTTGCATTAGCCGTTGCCTATTGCCTGCCTAGACAGCGAAGTTGATAAATTAAATCAGACTCAAATATCACTTAACAGCATAATAACATCTATCTTTAGGATACTCTTTCTTTTGATGAAGTATTAACTCACTAGAGATAGAGCCACTTGTCTAATCGCAGAAGTTATTCTGATAATTACCAACAACTGAGTGCTAAATAAAACTCAATTTTATCAGCAACATAAATACACTTTTCACAGTATTGAAACCTCTTTTTTTACAAAGCTTTAGTTTCTAAATATTGTCTTTGAGGAGTTAATTAAAAGCTATGTCTATTCCTAATGAACGAGAAATCAAAAATACTGAAGTTAGGCAAGAATCTTACACCGATCCTAATGGAAATACCCACACCCACGTAACACGGACTGCTGAAACACTCAACAACGCAACTAATCCCAAGTCTTACCAAAACGGTTACGTGGAAGGTCGAAATAGCGAACGTAGATACCAACAAGCAAATTTAGCAGAACGTGATGATGCTAATACTAGTAATGGTTTGCTGATGGGTATTATCATTACGTCCTTATCTGGTCTAATTATTGGTGGTTTGTGGTACTTTAACCAAGTTAATAACGCAGCAGTTGAAAATAGTGCGCCTGTCACAACTCCTGCACCAGCTAGTAGCAGCGCAACCCCTACCGAATCTCCTCAACCACAAACGACAATCATCGAAAGAACCAGGGAAGTACCCGTTCCTGTTCCTGTTCCACAACAACAGGCTGCTCCTCCATCTGCACCACCCCAACCAAATAATATTAATATCACTGTTCCACCCCAGCAACCAGCGCCTTCTGGAACTCAATCAACCCCCAATAGTACCCAAGAGCAAACTACTAGTCCAAGTACTAAGACTCCTACTTCCCAAAAGGATAGTTCTACTAATACCGCTACTCCAGATACCCAAAAGGACACTTCTAAAACCACTACACCTCAAGGTATAGACCAGCCAAAGAGTACATCTGATAGCAGTTCTCCAGAGAATTCTGCTCAATAATACTTCTGATTTTTCAGCCCACTTGACAATGCTGGTGTTTACACCAACAACAAGTGGGCTAGATTTTAAGGAATATTTCAGGATTGTTGCAATAAATTAATGGTGTTTAATTTTGGTAAATATGTAACCAAGTTGAACAACTGTGGTGCTAGATTAAGAGCAAGGTACAAACAGGTTAAAAGTTAAGTAAAACTTTTAAGTTAGAGCCTGTACCTCCTGCTCTAATTTTAGAGCGATCGCTCTTAGGTTGTGGCATCCGTTGAATGTGTTTTAGCCTTGTGTCCATAAAGTTATTTTGGAGGTTTTAGAACGCACAGCCAGAAAATGCCTACCTAGTTGGAATAAATGTTAAGGATGTCAATCCGTAAAGCGATCGTGGGTAATGTCCACCCTTAGTTGAATTAATTAGCTCTGAATTATCCAATCTTCAAGAAACCGCCCAAGCTGCCGATATCTATCCATCGTAGCTTCCGGCGGTTTCTGTTTTGAGTATTATGCATTCAAATTGCACTCTGACCAGTAAGCACCGTCCTTTGCCCTTGTCATTTACCGTTTATTTAAACTAATGACTAATGACTAATTAACGTAATAACAGTTACTTCTGGCGGACAAAATAGGCGTCCTGGTTTATAAGTTCCTAAACCACGATTGACATATAATTGATTTTCTTCCACATTGTGAAATCCTTGCGCCCATTCCCAATATCGCACGACTTTCGAGCAGTCTCCTAGTAAAAGTGTTACCCAACGCCGTAATTTTTTGGGAATTTTCTTGAGAAGCTTTTTATAATAAAATACCAAAGGCCCAATGCCTGGAATTACGATGTGACCGCCGTGGGTATGACCAGATAATTGCAAATCTACCCGCCATTGTTGCAATATCTTAGCTGTATCTGGGTTATGGGATAAAACGATGCGGGGTGTCACAGAATCTAATTGATTCATCACTGGCGCAGGATGGAATTCCCGCGACCAATAATCAGCTAGTCCTACTAGTGGTAATTCTTTTCCTAGTGGATAGGCGATTTCATTCCAAAGCACATGCACTCCAATGCTAGTTAACGCTTTTGTAACTTCTGCTTGGGAGTGGCTGTAATAAATATCGTGATTGCCCAAAACGGCGTAAATACCACAGCGACTTTGCAAATGTTTTAATCGCAGTACCAATTGATTAATTGGCGTTGGGTCATCAGTTACGTAGTCACCAGTTAATAGAATTAAATCTGGTTCAGCTTCGTTAGTAAGTGCGATCGCTTTTGCTAACATATCTTCCGATAGCCGCAAACCATCGTAGTGAAAATCTGACAGCTGTACCAGCTTTGTACCTTCTAAAGATCTTGGAAGTTCCGCAATCTTAACCGTTAGTTTATCTACTCTTAAATGTCCTGTAAACAACCAATGCATAAGCCAACCGATACTCCTCATACCAGCGCTTACAGCTTACCAAAAATCAAAATGCAACTTGATAAATTGCAATAATTTATGTCATCTATTCCAAATATAATTACAGCAGTTTTCAGATATTTAAGCCGCGATAGACGTGGGAATAGGCAGTAGCCAATAAAAAGCGGTGTAATTCGATGGGTTGAGAAGCACTGTAATTAATTGGTTTAGATTATCAAGCTAAACTAAGCGCGTCTTGATTGAATTTGTAGCTACTCGTGAGCCAGGATAGTGACTGAAATTAGGCTGTTTCATGCGGAATTTAGATATTCCTCACTCACTTTGTAGGGTGATTATAGTAACTTCTGGGCGGCAAAATAAGCGTCCAGGGAGGTAAGTTCCTAAGCCACGATTGACGTATAGCTGATTTTTTCCTAAGCGATGGAAACCCCGCGCCCATTCCCAATGGCTGACTACAGAAGTATTTTCTTCCAAAAATCGCGCCCGACGCCGCACTTTCATGGGTATTTTTTTGGCAATTTTGCTGTAAACCAAGGCCGCTGGGCCAAATCCAGGAATCCAGATTTGACCGCCGTGAGTATGGCCAGATAGTTGTAAATCGACTCGCCACTTTTGTAATATCTCCGCAGTATCTGGGTTATGAGATAAAACAATGCAGGGTGTGTTTGGGTCTAGCTGGTTCATAACTAACCCAGGATTGAATTCCCGCGACCAAGCGTCGGCCAGTCCCACAAGTGGTAATTTTTCTCCCAATGGATAGGCAATTTCGTTCCATAGGACGTGAATTCCAATACTGGTTAACGCCTTGGTGACTTCTGCTTTTGCCTCTTTGTGAAGTATGTCGTGGTTGCCAAGAATAGCATAAATCCCAGAGCTACTTTGCAGATGTTTGAGTCGAAGTATTAATTGGTGAACTGGTTCGGGGTCTTCAGTTACGAAGTCGCCTGTCAATAAAACTAAATCTGGTTCAGCTTGGTTGCTAAGTGCGATCGCTTTCTCTAGCATATCTTCCGCCAGCCGCAAACCATCGTAATGAAAATCTGACAACTGCACCAACTTCTTCCCTTGTAACGGTGCAGGCAATCCTGCAATCTTAACCGTCAATTTTTCTGTACTCAACGGCCCAGATAACAACCAATGCATAAGACGTTCAATAAACCATAATTATAGAGCTTATAGCTTAGCGAAACATCGCCGAATTGTGTGTGGGAATCAATGGAACTTTTTGAAAATTTCATGAAAGCTATAGATTATGGCGTATTTATACTTACAAAGGGACTTGGCGATTATCAACAAGTAAATTACTTTACTACTACTTGTGGGATGGGCGTCTCGCCCGCCCAATGGTTAAGTTCATCTTTAACGATGACCAATTAAGTGCGATCGCTGTTATGATTTCACAGCATTATGCTTGGGATAATTATTATTTAATTCAAAAATAATTAAAAATTAGCGCTACCTTCGCATGAAGATAACGCTATTATTTTGATTATATTCAAAAAGAAAATATTTAAATAGATTTGCTAAATCTTGTTGGGAAGTTTGCTGCAATTTTACTCTTATACAGCACTGCGGCGGGTTAATAAGTTCCACAAGAAAACCGCTACGAGTGCGCCTACAACTGCTACTACGATGCCTGGAACACTTAGAGTAGGAGCTGCTAAAGTCAGCGTTCCCGTACTTATAAAGATGCCCAAACTCCCGCCAACAAAAGCACCGATAATCCCTAACAAGATTGTTCCGAGAATTCCGCCGCCTTGGTGACCGGGGTAAATAGCTTTGGCGATCGCACCAGCAATTAGACCTAAAACAATCCAAGCAAGAATATTCATGATTATTAATTTGGTAAAGGTTTTTTACTTACAATTTAATATTAGCAATTTGACTATTATGGCCCCATCCATCATCCGAATTAATTATAAATATCCACAAGTAGTAGTTAAATAAGCGCTAATTCATTTGATATATCCTCCTATTGAAGTAGATAATCAAGCAAAAAAAGCTCCTAGTTGGTCTTGAACTAGAAGCTATCAAACTATTGCTTGGTAATAGCAGTATATTCATTTTGAATTAGCTATCTCCTCTACTAGAAGTGTCATTTATTATTAGTCATTGGTTATTAGTCATTTGTTTTTGAAGTTTTCCCGCCAGAAATCCCCTTGCTGGCTTGTTTCTTCGTAGGGTACGGGTAGCATCAGAAGCTAGCGGACTGGGCTTAATACACGTCACAGTCAGCCAAGGCTAGTAACTTGTTTGTTTATCCTTTCTATTCGCTAATGACTAATGACCAATGACAGCTACCTTCATCTACTACTACTAATCTTCCATTCATCTCGATGCATCCGAACTCGTAGCAACTTCCTCAAAGACCGATGGATTATCAGGTAAATCAAACTGCTCAAAGTCAATAGCATCACAGCCAAAATTGTCCCATATGCGTGAATGTGCCACCAAAATACCTTGACTTGCGTTGTACCTAGCCGTACAAACTTCAACAATTTCTCTAGATTAAGGCTATTGGAACCGTGAAAAGATGCTACTGTGTTTTGTCGTGCGATTGTCATTTAAATTACTCCTTTAATCCCAAGCACTGAGGTCTTGAACTTTAAACAACGGTAAGACTATCGATTTAAAGTTGTTTATATGCAATATCTCATAGCTTGATGCAACAAGCAAGGGTGGGAATAGGGCATTGGGCATTGGGCATGGGGCATTTGTACTGAGCGTACTTCGACTCCGCTGATTACAAATTCGCGTAACGTCTCGTAGAGAAGCCAAAGTATTGAATATTAGTATTGAAAATTAGGTATTAGGAAACTAGTTTGTAGTGCCGAATCCTAGCTTCCAATGCCCAATGCCCCATGCCCCATTCCCAATGCCATGCCTAATCAAATTTGGTTATCACAGTTGCAAAAACATCGAGCGATCGCAGTTATCCGCGCTCCTAAAATAGAATGGGGGCGAAAAATGGCTATGGCTGTAGCGTCTGGGGGAATGCAGCTAATTGAGATTACCTGGAATAGCGATCGCGCCGAGGAATTAATCAATCAACTACGTTCGGAATTACCAGGCTGTACTATTGGCACTGGTACGCTATTCAATGTGCAGCAGCTACAACAAGCGATCGCTTGTGGAGCGCAATTTTTGTTTACACCCCATGTTGACTCGGCAATGATTCAAGCAGCGCGAGAAAAACATGTGCCTATTATCCCAGGAGCGCTGACGCCTACAGAAATTGTTACCGCTTGGAGTCACGGTGCTAGTTGTGTAAAAGTGTTTCCCGTGCAAGCAGTGGGGGGGGCTGATTATATTAAAAGTTTACAAGGGCCCCTGGGCGAGATTCCCTTAATTCCTACTGGTGGCGTCACCGTGGAAAATGCCAAAGAATTTTTACAAGCAGGAGCTATCGCCGTAGGTTTGAGCGGGGAATTATTTCCCAAAAAGCTTGTCAGCGAGGGAAATTGGGAGGCGATCGCAACTAGGGCAATAAAGTTAATGCAACAGTTGAGTTAACTTGGAATCAAATCATCAAAAATTCATGTCTATTAAACTAATAGATATGGAAAGAAAGATGAAAACTGAAAACTTTCCTAAGACCAGATAATTTGAGTGTGAGTGTATCTAGTATGAAAAAAGTAAATTCTCCTGACTGGGTGCGTCATTTAAAAATACTCCTCGCTGGTACAGCACTATCTTTAAGTGTTTTTACTACTACTGAAACGAGTGAAGTTTGGGCAAATTCTAAAAATCAAGCCATTGCTCAAACAATCCAGACATTACAAAAATCTGAGAAGCGCTGGATTCAAATTAATCTTTCAAAACAACGATTAATCGCTTGGGAAGGTGACAAAGTTGTTTATGGAAGTGCCATTTCTTCTGGTAAAAAGTCCACTCCTACTTTAGTTGGTACTTTTAATATTCAATCCAAGTTAAAAACTACAAGGATGAGAGGAAGAGGCTACGATGTTCCTAACGTTCCTTATGCCATGTTTTACGAAGGTAATTACGGCATTCACGGAGCTTACTGGCATAAGAAATTTGGCACTCCAGTGAGCCACGGTTGTGTAAATCTTGCACCTAAACATGCTAAATGGCTATTTGGGTGGGCATCAGTAGGGACACCAGTAGTTATCCATAAGTAGGAAGTGAAGCAGCCCAAAGCCAATTTAGGCAAAAAAATTATAAATAACTGGAAATCAAGACAATTTGAAGATTTCCAGCAACATTTTATGCTGGGAATCTTCGGAATCGGAATTATTCAACTTCAAGTAAAATGTAGAGCAGGGCATTAATACAAATATTGGATTTTAGGTACTTCGACTTCGCTCAGCACAAGTTTGAGATTTTGGATCGAAAGCATGTTCGTAAATCTCCAAAATCCTATCTCTGCCAATTTTGGATGCAACTATTTGCCTAAAACCAATAAGCGTAAATCCTGACGATTTGTGTGTAATTACAAATGCAAATAAGAATTTAGGGGAGTTTGCATTTGTGTTTAGATTACATATTTGTCGTCATTAGCGATCGCTCATTAATAATTAGTTAAAACTCATCATTTAACTAATGACTAATGACTACTGACTACTGACTAATGTTAATTAGTTTAGAAAGTGAGGCATAATGCAATCCTGGATTCGCAGTGTTGGAATTCGTTCCTCAAAAACTTTTTGTACAGGCGTGGTGCTGATGGTGGCGACTTTATTTTCTTGGTCACCACCGTTAGCAGGTAACCCCAATTTTGCTACAGCCAAAGCCACGTCAGGCAATGAAAACAGCATCACTGTGTCTAGTACCAGCCAAACGTCCCAACCTCGCTGGATTGAAATCGACTTGTCAGAGCAACGCTTACGTGGATGGGAAGGTAAAAAACTCGTTCATTCATATCGGATTTCCGGAGGTAAGCGATCGACCCCCACACCCTTAGGTAAATTCCGGATTAATTCTAAGTATCGCACTCACCGGATGCGAGGCAGAGGCTACAACATTCCTGACGTTCCTTACACAATGTATTTCTATAGAGGCTACGCTATCCACGGTGCATACTGGCATAACCGTTTTGGAACTCCAGTCAGCCACGGTTGCGTGAATTTACCTGTTAAGCAAGCTCGCAATCTTTACAACTGGGCTTCAACAGGAACTTTAATAGTGGTGCATAAATAATTCCGAATTCGTAATTAACAGTTGCAACTACGAAGCTGCCATTGTTGGCGTTGGTGATTTCATGTATGAAAACAATTGTAGATTCATACCACAATTGGGCAACGCTTGATTTTTAAGTTCATGTATGGATGGGTGCATTCAGCGAGTTAAGCACCGTACACAGGTAAGGGCACAATATGTTATGCCCTTACGCTGTATCTCACTTCTGTGCAAAGATTGTTTGAATTGGTATAAGTTACAGGAACTCTAGCTAAAGATTGATTTATCCAATCTAACTATGGGTGAATTTAACTAAAATTTATATTCTTTATAAAAAAACTATTCGTCTACTTTTGGACAAACTTTATGTTGACAACTGACTTGAAGAATACAACCAGTTTTTTTAATAGTTTTGATGAAAATTTATTGCGTGAATTAACTCCTGATGAAACATCCACATTTGCTGGTGGTTTCGCTCTCACAAATGATACAGATCGAACACAAACTTTCTCTACTTTTGGTGCAACAGTGCCATTTCAAAGGTACGTCCTACAGCCTGGAGCTAGCAACAATTATCAAGGAGACAACGTTTTGTTTAATTCATCCAGGAATGCTTATGTTCCAGCGCTGCAACCAGTAAGCCCTAGTGGTAACTATCACTTTATTACCCAAGGCGACATAACGCGTCTTGTTGGTATAAATGAATTTCAACGTTGAGTTTTTGTTGTGTAGCAGAGAACAGGGTTGAAAATCTATTCTCTGCGCGAAATTATAACCAATTGCCAATTAACACATAGGAAGACCAAAAGCTTGGTGCTTTATAGTTAGCATGTTTCAGGAGTTTTAGCTGGGCACGGTGGACTGCTTCGGCTTTAGTAATTTTGCCACTTTTGAGTTGTTGATAAAAAGCACTAACAAACATCGCAGTTGATTTATCATCAATTTGCCAGAGTGAGGCGATGGTGCTGCGTGCGCCAGCTCGTACAGCTGCTCCTGCTAGACCGAGTGCTGCACGACTATCTCCTGTTGCTGTTTGGCAAGCGCTCAAAACTAATAGTTCGACTATGCTTTTACTTTGATTGCGGAAGAGTGTATCAAAATCTTTGACGTTAATCTGACCATCAAAATCCAAAATAAAAGTGTCTTCTACGCGAGAACTAAATTGACCGTGGGTTGCCAAATGTACTATGTTAAATGAAGTCTCTGAAATTTCAGTTTCTAAATTCTTTTTCTTAAAATCCCCATCGAGCAGACTAGTTGTCGAAACTCCAGCTTTGGCGATACCGTCGAATTCAGATTTAATCCCAAGTAATGGAGCAAACTTGGAAAATCCTGGTGGGGGCTGAGTCAATCCTGCTGTGAGAGCTACTAGCTTCTGTCCTACCAGTGGTTTGGGGTCTAGGAGTTGCAGACCCACACTCAGAGCGACTGCATATTTCTCTACTAGGTATTTCTTACCATCATAGAGCGCAGACATAGGTATGTTACGTAATACACCATCTAGAACAAACACTAGGGTATTTACCCCAGTTTTTTGCAATTCTGATTCAATGGGTTTGAGCAGCCAGTTATAAACTTCTTGTGACTGGATTTCAACAGTTTTTGTAGCAGTAGGATTAACAAGATTTCTTCGCAGCTCTACTAAAAGCTCCTCTACTTTCGTTTGGGAAATCTTGGTAGTGTAGTTTCGCAGGCGTTGTTTGGGAATTTTGACAATTACCTGGAGTTCTTCGGGAAGAATGATTGGATAGAGAATGGCAGCGCTGGGATTCTCTCCTCGGTCTACTACTCGATCGAGGGCTATTTTCTGACCTTGCAGACAAGCTTCCCGGAAGAAGTCATCCAATTCTGCTAACTGGAGTGCTTCAATTCGCTGGCGTGCTTTTTCTAATATTGTTTCGTCTGGTTTTCCTTGTTGAGATTGCAGCAACAATTCTACTGACTGTCGGTAAACGGGTTCCACGCTGTCCCGAAACTTGAATTGGACATCTTGATTAACTAGGTCGTTATTTACTACTAAATCTTTGCGGAGAGACTGGAGAGTTTCTACAGCAGCATCATAAGCGGCGATCGCGCCATTAATATTTTTTTGTGCCCAAAGTAATCTACCTAACTGCCACTCTAATGCATAGGTAATTTCTGGTGTATTGCTGCTCTGTGCTAAAGCTAATCCTTGCAGAGTTAAGTTTTGCGCCTCTGACCACTGTTTGGTTTGTTCGTACAAACCACCTAAATTTTTGAAGGCATAGGCCTCTGCCCGCTTGTCTCCTAAACTACGGGATTGCTCGATAGCCTTGGCCAGTAGGAATGCTGTTAGCCGTAGCGGGACCTCTAACTCCTGCTGAGTTGCCATTTGGGAGGAAAAATTTTTAGTTAATGTTTGGAAATCAACATTATTCTTGACTTTTGATAAACTTTGTGCATAGTTAACGCGGGCGTAGATGCTAGCACGGCTGGGGGGGAGTTGGTCGAGTTGAGATTGAATTGCTGGTAAAAGAGTTTGAACTTCCGGCCATTGTCGGTCTTCAATGAGTAAGCCTAAGTGATTGAGTTGAGCTTGGACTTTTGTCAGGGGTGAGGGAGAGACTGCAACTGTTTGTTGATAATAGTCGATCGCCTTGAGCTTATCCTGTTGTTTGAGGGCATTATTTCCCAAGCTGAACAGACTGGCGCTAATATTTGCCTTTGATTGTAGGTTGCGAGCAATTTTAAGACTTTCTTCTAAGACTTCGTGTGACTTTTTCAAATCGCCTATTACCAAAAGGGCATCACCAAGCGATCGCAAACCCACTGTTTTTTCTATAGAATCAGGTTGAGATTTTAGCGTCTGACTGACTTTATCGAGTGTTTTGATTGCACGTGGGTAAAATCCTTGAGCTTGCCAAGCTTGTGCTTGATTGATCAGCGATCGAACCACACCATTTTTATTATCTGCTTTTTGATAAATTTCTTCCGTCTGTTGCCAAGTTACTAAAGCTACCTCCGGTCGTCCCGTTGCCAATTGCAGACGACCTTGGATGTCTAGCGATTGACCTAATATTTGCAGATTTGGGTTTTTATCCTCTGCTTTGAGCAAATTTAGGCTTTCTGTAATTGCCTCCTGTGCCTGATTCCATTTACCCAACTGCTGATAAGCTAGGGAAAGATTACTCAATGTCGCTGCTAATCTGAGATTTTCCCCTTGCTGCTGATATGCCTGGACAGCTTTTTCCAAAACTTTTGCCGCCTGGGCAAAGTTTCCAGCATCGTATAAAACTTTACCTTCTTCTACCAATGAAGCGGTATCTGTAACTACAGCCACTGAGGTAGCACTGTTAACTGGCAATTGGGCTGAAGAATTGAATGAGCTAGGAACTTTTGCCAGCACAGGTGAACTGAGAATACATAACAAACCCATTAGGAAGTAGAAAGACAAACGTATCGCTTTTTGCCTTTTCACTTTTAGAGAATTTGCACCAGCAAGTCTGCTTATTTGAGTTATGGGCATGGCAAGAGGTAGGTGATAACTAGGAACGAACAGGACTAACTGTAGGTGCTTGGGCTACCACGGTAATGTTACCACTTGCATCCATTAACAATCTGTGAGCTTCTACAATCTTATTTAACGTGAATTCGAGGAACCTCTCCCTGCCTTGAACTAAAGTTCAAGTCTGTCCCTCTCCGATTCGGAGAGGGACGGTTTTGCGTAGTAAAACCGCTTATATCATGTCCGCATAATTAGTCGTGCTAACCACAGTCATTACACCCCACCCCCAACCCCTCCCCACTTGCTCTTAGGGGAGACAAAGCGTAGCTTTGGCTCTTTGGGGTTCTTCGGGTTTAATAAGCAATCAAGCAGCCAACAGTTATTCTCTCCCCTATTCCTATAACAATCCCTCCGATTCTGCGAATTTACGCAAACGCGGTAGACACTGACGCTGATAAAAACTGCTCAATGTCGGAATTGAAAGTCCGAATTCCTCAGACAACTCTCTCCAGCTAATTTCTGGGGGTAGGCGTTTGAGAATTAACACCTGACAATTCACATCTGGACGCCCTTTGATGTAAGTACGACGGAGTTCTCCATCAGGGTCTGCCTTGGCCCAGTTCTCCAAGTCTTCTAGAATTGGAGGTGCTTCCGGTGTAGCCGCCAGATTATCTACAGGATCGATGATTTCACTTGTTCCGCCAGATGTAGACTGACGAATTCTAAGAGGGACTGTTGTGGCTTGTTCTCGGTTTTGATTCAGGTAAAAGTCTTGTAGCCTCCGTTTTAGGTAAGCATTCAGCCAGGTGATCGGAGTACCATAAGAGGGGTCATATTTTTGACCTGTCAAACCTTCACAAACATTACGGCAGAAATACAACCAAGTTTGTTGTAGTGCGTCTTGATAATAGGGAGTACTTTCTCTCCAGAGTCTACTTGCCGTCAAACGAATAATCTGTGTGAGCAGCTTCTGACGCTGAGGGCTTCCAGGTGGGTATCCACAGGCTTCGGTAACTAAGCGGCGTAGCTGTTCATCGAATTGAACCATGACAATCTTGAGGAACAAAGCAAGAATATCTTAGTATTGCCTATAACAACACCTTAGAAAATTACCTTTCATCAAGAAATTAGGGCATGGAGTGATAGGGGGATGGGGAAGTGTGGGGAGTGTGGGAAGAGAGGGGGGCAGGGGGAAAGGTTAAAGGGAAAAGGGAAAAGGAATAAATTTAATCTTTCCCTTTTTCCCCCTTACCCCTTTCCCTTTCCCCATACCTCATGCCCAATACCCAATCTTGTTAATACAATCCAAACCAAGACAGAAAATTTTCCCACCAAGACAATCTCAGATTGCTTGCACTCAGTTTCATTTTGTTGCGAATGTCTTGGATATTCCAGTTGGTGAGTTTGGCTAGAGTTTGCGCTTCTTGTTCAAAACGCTTGGGCAAAGAACGCTTATATTCTCTACCCGCCTGACACTTGAGTTCTCCTTGGAAAGGATGTTGCAAAACGTAACGCCCTTGGAAAGATTCACTATTACCTGTTTGTTGGAATATCAAGTCTTCGGGGAATTTGTCGCGAGTGTAGCGCACATGCAACCGGGAAATGAACACACTACTTGTAGGAAACGGACGACGAAAGTTCGGCGGCGCTGGCACGCTACTTTCAGAATTATCATTTAGCCAAAATACGCCTGCTTGCTTGAGTTCTTCCTGGGTTAGGGGATCGGCAGAACAGGGATCGCAATTACTCATGTCCCAAGCGTATTCCAAAAAACCAACTTTCTTGTCTTCTTTGGTGTAGACGGTTTGAAACATGGATTTGTAAAATTCACCAAATTCATTTTTCACAAATACAGGAATATTGGCATCGGAGGGGATTTTCACCGTCCGGTAATTAGTGATTTCTGCCTGTCCTTCGGGTGAGAGGATGTAAACAATTAAATCCTGCTCTGTGGTGGCATTGATCATGCCCAAACGAATTGGCAGCATGAATCTGGGTGACTGATAAGAAATTTGTAACGGGCGAAGGAATTGGTAACCAGATTTCTCGAATTTATCTAAGTTGACTTTTGCAACAAAGAATTTCATGGAGGAGCGGATGTAGGGTTTAAGTAACTGTTTTGCTCCTCTAGGAATTTTGTAACCATTGCGTTGCAGCCAAGTTTCCAGTCCGCCAGATTCTTTAGCACTGAGAATTACGATGTCATATTCACCAACGTTAAAACGTGCTTCTACAGTCACACCTAAACTAGCATCTTCTCTGGCCCTACCTGCCCCATTACTTGCTGCTGGTGCTGGTGCTGCTTGTGGTCGGTCATACTCGTAAAGCGGGGCACAAGGATCTGAGTCGAAATATTCCACTAATCGCGGCGCACTAAAAGCATCCAAACGTTCAATAATTTTGGGTTCAGTGACGCGGACTTGCTCTTTTTTTATTACAGTTGGTACGGGCACTACCATTGCAAAATCTTTAACTTCGCCTTGAAAATCGTTTGCCATCGTCAAGACGGTGCGATCGCCATTTCGCGCTATTACCACCTGAGACGCTTTGTTATACAGTTTTGTATCAGCCTTCGCTACATAAAATCCACAAAATGCCCAAGCTGTCGGTGCAAAGGACAAAACAACTACAATTGCCAATAATAATGGCGTCAAAAACCGCAAAAATTTCATTTTATACCTCTGTATTTTTAAGTTAAAAGTTGGGAGTTAGGAGTTAAGAGTTAGAAGTGAGGAGTTATAAGAATTCTCTTCATCTTCTACCCTGGGAAGCTAAAGCTAGATTTTCCTCGTCTCCCGTTTGCCAAGAAAACCTTGGTGCTGAGGAGAGAAAATCTATCAGGATTGTCAATGGTGCAAGGATAAACAGTGCCCAGAAAACTGCGGTGGAAAGAAAGAAATAATTTCGCAGGATAAAAGTTAATCCGGCGATACAGATTGCCCAAATTACGCGCCCGATTCGAGAATTGGGGATCGATCGCGGATCGGTAATCATAAATAGAGCAAATAACAGTAAAGATCCGCTCATCAATCGGTGGCAGTAAACATCCCAAGTCCAACCCAGCCAGAAATTACGAATCGCCTCTAGTAGGGAATACGCACCCAAAAAAGCTGCTGTAGTGTCCCAACGTCCAATTCGTTGCAAAACCATACCGCCAGTACCGGCAAATACTAGCCCATACCACCACTCTTCACCCCACTGTCCCGGTGAAACCCAAGCGTCACCGGTGAAAATTAAGGCACAAATAATGCCAAAATTGCCAGGATTAAAGAAATGCTTCTCACCAACTCGAAAGATAAATTTGCTGGCGATGGCGCTGGCTGCGGCTAGTGCCATTGTTGTCCAATGGTCAGCCCGCAACAGCAAGCTGAGTCCTAAAGAAGTAATTAAAGCACTGCGAAGATTTAAGCTTTGGGCTTTGTTATTTCCAAATGACCAACGACCAAGCGCAAAGTCTGAGCCAAGGTTTCCTTGGAACAGAACTTTGTAAGAGAGGACTAATGACAATACCAATTGAGTTGAAACAGTTGTGGCGATCGCTACTGCAATCAATTCTGGTCGCAGTGTCCAGTCTCGCGTACCGATTCCCAAGACTAGGAACAAGCCAAGAAATAGAATTTGATAATCTCGTATATCTTTGAGCAACATTACCCGTTAATTCAGGGATTCCCCGTAGATTTCTCATCAATTTAGACGAGTCTTAGCTCAAATAATATTGCTGTTACAGATTTTGTTACAAATGTAAGCTCTTCGCACCCAATAGGATTTTACGTTGGCTGTTGACGGTTGACGGTTAAGAGCCATCAGTTAACTGTTAACAGCCTAAAAACTCCTACGCTCCAAGTTTTTATGGATTACCATTTAAGCAAATATGCTTTATTCCCAGAAACGTAGGCGTAGCCAGTCGCAGAAATCCTAATTTAGCCAGCACCACCTACAAAAAGTTTTCAGCAGCAAAAAACGCAAAATGCAACTAGCTCCTCTGTTCCCGATTTTTTACCGCATTCTCCAGCCGAGTTTTCCCAATTGCCTTTGGATGGGGAATCCCCATAGTAAAGCGATCGCTTTAACATTTGATGATGGCCCTCATCCGCAACATACACCAGAAGTGTTAGCAGTTTTAGACCGCTACAAAATTACAGCGAGTTTTTTTTGGTTGGGTGTTTGCGTCAACCGTTCGCCAGCCATTGCCAAAGCTGTTAGCGATCGCGGACACTGGATTGGATTGCATGGTTACGATCATCGCTCTTTCCCCATGCTTTCCCCAAATGAACTCAAGGAGAGTTTAGAAAAAACCCAAGTCGCCATCTACAATGCTTGCAATCTACAACCCGAACAAGTAAGGGATGTCCGTCCCCCAAATGGTTTATTTACACCTGCTACTTTAAAATTATTTTCCCAGTGGAATTATCGCCCAGTAATGTGGAGTGTTGTACCAGAAGATTGGGTGCGGCCAGGGGTCAGCACTGTGGTCAAGCGAGTTATGCAGCAAGTCAAAAATGGTTCGTTAATTGTCTTACACGATGGTGTTTGTGGTGGGCAAGATGTTGCTGCCACAATCAAAATTCTCATTCCTCAATTGCTACAACAAGGCTATGAATTTGTAACTGTTGATGCTCTATGGCAGCGTTCAGAGGGAACAAGGAAGCGTTAACTCTTAACCGTTAACAGTCAACAGTTAACAACCTAACAACATTTCTATTCAAAAGCAGGTAAATTATTAGGATCGATACCTTGCGACTGCAAATAAGCAATTAGTCTTTCTTTTTGCTGACGTTCTTGTTCAGCACGTTGGCGTTCTTGTTCAATTTTTTCCACCGCCCAAGGTAACAAATTCTCATCTTTATCCCACCAACGCAACCAATAACCAGTATGAGCTTCTTTTGTTCCTTGCCATGTTCCCAAAAATAAGCCCATTGCATCTACGAAATGACGACCATTTTCGTCTGGTAATTTTAACTCATAACGTCCATTTTCCAATTGGTAATATTCCAATAACCCGCCATTTGGCTCAAAAATTATATAAATAGGAACTTGCAATATCTGTTCGTAAAAAAACCATCTTCCTGGCGGGTACGTGCGCTTAACCGAATATTCTCCCCCGTCGGTATCAGAGAGAAATTCCATCACAATTAGCGGGATTTCACCTTCTAAAATTGGCGTGTAACTTTTGCGATTACTGATAACTTCTTTCACTGTTGGTACATACACCCAATCTGGTGCTTTAATCGCCAGTTGTCCGTTGACAGTTGCACATAATCCAAAGTTGGAAGCGATTAACATTTGGGGTTGGATGAAGCCATTAATTTCTAAACTTTCACGCAAAGCACCAGCTAATATTGGCTGACCTGTATTCTCCACTGGTTCATCCTCTAGTTGAAAGTCTTTGGGTAAGGCTTCCCAAGTTATTATCAGTTGATTTGATGCTTTGCTTTGATTGAATTGGGCTATCATAATTAATTCCAAATTCAAATTTAAATCTATTTTCTAGCTGGGAATATCAACCTTTAGTAACTAATATTCCCGCTAGTTTTGTTAATTACTACAGTTGATTTGTAGCTAAAAAAGCTTCGACTTCGGCCGCTGTGGGTTGAGAAGCGATCGCACCTGGTTTAATAGTAGTTAACGCTCCAACAGCACTAGCATAAGTAACAATGCGTTTTGCCGTTTCTGCATCCCGCAAGCTGTGAATACCATACTGGCTCAGTTGGTGAATAAATCCTGCTAAAAAGCTATCCCCTGCACCAGTTGTATCAACTACAGGAATGGAAAATGAGGGTAATTTGCCTTCGTTTTCACCAAGACAGTAAGTGCAACCATTTTCTCCATCTGTGACTAATACTCCCTCAATGGTAGCCAGACGGTAAGTTATGGCTCCGGGATCTGCCGTTTCAAATAGCCATTCGGCTTCTTCTTTGGAAAGTTTGAGGAAATCGACTTTATTAAATAATTCTGGAATTTTTTGATGAGCGATGTTTGGATCGTGCCAAAATACAGGACGCCAGTTGACATCCAGCACAATCTTCAAGTCGTATTGTTCTGCTAGTTCTAGGGCGCGGTAAACTGCCTGTTCGCTTTCAGGATAAGCTAACTCCAAAGTTCCCAAAACTAGAAAATCTGCCTCTTGAAACAGTGAATCTGGCAATTGTTTGGCACAGAGGCGAGTATCAGCAAATTCAGAGGTATCATACTGACCAAATCCAGCAAAAGTGCGATCGCCAGCCAGATCCCTTGTGACATAAACTTGCCGTGTTGGTGCTGTAGGATGGCGCTGCACTCCTGTCGTCTCTACACCCACATCTTCTAATAGCTTCACTAGTTCATTTCCTGGTTCATCTTCGCCAACAGCTCCAATAAAGGCCGTTGGCGTCCCCAACTTGATTAAAGCACAGGCTACATTAGCTGGTGCGCCTCCTGGATAGGGAGTCCAGGATTTTACTTCTTCCAACTTCAACCCTAATTGATCGGCTAAACAATCAAACAAAATCTCACCAAGGCATAAAACACGGGGATTGCTCATTTCATTTTAGATTTCGATTTTGGATTACGAATTTCCAGTATAAAATCTACAATAATTGTTGCTATCTGTCGCCAGTCCTTCATACAATTCAATAGCAATTTTTACTACTCCCATAACATATATGTGCCCCTAATACATATTTTATTAGTCTCAGTAATTTGACTAAGTTTTTTATCTAAAATAGGATATATTTTTTACTTTAAAAATTTATTAGTTAAATTCTTGGCAACTTGAAATCGAAAGAAAATATTGACAATCGTATTACAGCTAACACTTGAAACCCCTACCAACAAAAGAATCTTCTAGAATTAGAAAGAGTGATTAAGTACATATACCAAGGGAGGATAGAAATAGTCATGGCTGGTGGCAAGTCTGAGACCCCTGTTAGTCTGTCAGACAGAGAGCTGCAAATTATCGACTTAGTGGCCGCTGGCTTAACTAACCAAGAGATTGCAGTGAAACTGGAAATTAGCAAGCGTACAGTTGATAACCACATCAGTAACATTCTCACCAAGACCGAGACAGAAAATCGAGTAGCTCTTGTCCGCTGGGCTTTACAGTGGGGCAAAGTCTGTTTAAATGATGTCAATTGCTGTCCTCTGCCTAACCAGATCGAATAAACAATTGACTCGTCGTAACACGATTTATCTGGTGTACTATGCTCAAAAGCCAATATTGAGTTTTACTCGTTGTTCCTCTCCTCGCACATTTATTACAGTCTGAACACTCTACCAAAAGCTCCGAGTTCTTGACTCAGCAGGGTTTATGTTAGTGCAACCAGCTGAGCCTCTCGACTCGGAAACTATGTACAAGGGGACAAAGAGAGAAGTTGGAGTGGAGGAAACCTCCGCTCCAACTTCTCCTAAGCCCGAATTTCTCACGCATAGGTGGGGAGTGTGGGGAGTGTGGGGGGAGAGGGGGGATGGGGGAGTGTGGGGAGTGTGGGGAGAGAGGGGGGAAAAATTTCTTCACCATCCTCCCACACCTCCCACACCTCCCACACCCCTGGATTTCTCACTTGTGAGAAATCCAGGCTAAGGAAGACGCTGCGCGAACGGAGGACAAGGGGACAAGGGGACAAGAGAATAACTCCTAACTCTTCAGTCAACAGTCAGCACCGCGAATCCGCAATCCTCTATACCCAATAACAAAAATTAGCAACAATTCAGTGATGCAAGCGCTACATTTGAAAGAAATCTACGTTGCTCCATCAGCTTGGAGAGCAGTGTTGCGATGAATACTTCTGCTTCTTTTCAAGGTGGTTCTTTTCCCTTTGAATTTTTAAATTTTGATTTGACAACACCGCTGTCAGGAAAAGTTCCAATCTCAGAATCTCAACCTTCAGATTTTCCGTATCCCACACAAGATGCTGACTTACTTAGGCAACTGTCGTTCATTCCAGGTTTGAAAGAAATTTTGATGCTGCGGCAGGTTCACGCACTAGAACATGCTACTGTCTGGGTTCTGAGCGAATCAAATAGTGCATACCACACCACAGGAGAACCTAATAAAGTTCAACTAGATAACGAACTATTAGGCGGTCTGTCTACGGAACAAGGATTCTACCTCTATGGCGAAGTGAATATCAGTGATTTGCGGCGTGCAGTCGCACTTGCCCGATATCGCATCACCACTGGAGAATGGGATTTAGCGGTGCATCCCCGTTGCGGCACAAATTTATCAGTAGCAATGCTCTTAACCGCCGGATTAGCTGTGGGCGTACATTTATTACTACCATTCCGACCAATAGAGCAACTTATAGGTTTGGGGTTAGCAGCAACAACAGCTGCTGAACTCGCACCTGATTTAGGTTCTATGGTACAGCGTTACTTAACAACCGCCATTCCTTTTAACCTAACAATTGAAAACATTACGCGTACACGCGACCTCTGGGGACGTGAGGCACATTTTGTCCGGGTGAAGTGGCAAGAATAAAGGAAGTGTTGACTGTTAACTGTTAACGAGGAGTAAAGAACCATTCTCCTTGTCCTTATCTTCCCATCTCCCCACTCTCCACTTCCCCAAAAAACTGATGAGAAAACTTTACTTCTTACTTCCTGGTACAGATGGCAAATTTGCCTGCGGTGGTCTTTGGGCAGAATTGAAAACAGTTAATCTGGTTCAAAAGATTTGTAGTGCTGAAGTTGTAACTTATCGTCAACGGGAAAAAGGTAAGCAATTCCTTGATGATTTACTCCAAGAAAAAAATCTCAATGATGTGATTTTTGTAATTAATTGGGGATTTGATGTAGCTCAACTTGTCCCTAAACTAAAGCAATACAATGTTGTTTACCACGCACATAGCCCAGGTTACCCATTTAAGCTACCAGCAAGTATTCCGATTGTTACTGTTAGCCGCTATACAATGGGATATTGGGGAGAAAAATCACCCAATTCTTTAATTTATTATTTGCCCAATCAAATTTCTGATGACTTTAAAAATTTAGACCAAGAACGAGATATTGATGTTTTAGTTCAGGCTCGGAAATCTTCTGAGTATTTAATCAAAGAATTGATTCCAGAGTTAAAAAAACATTGTAAAGTTTTTGTTGTTGATTCCTATATCGAGGATTTACCTGGACTATTTAACCGGGCTAAGGTTTATCTCTATGATTCTGCTGAGTACTGGGCACAACAAGGTATTAGTGAAGGATTTGGACTGCAACCAATGGAAGCTCTTGCCTGTGGATGTCAAGTATTTTCTAGTGTTAATGGTGGATTGTCAGATTACTTAGATCCTGGATTTAATTGCTATAAAATCGCTGGATATTCACAAGAATATGACGTGCAACGTATTTTAAAGGCGCTTGATTCTTCAGTAGCGTTTACGTTAGACGAAAATTTTGTTGCTGAGTATCGAACTGAAAATATTATTAAGCGGCTGCAAGTAATTTTGGATGAATTAAATACATTTTTTGACCACAAAATACAGCAGCCATCTAATATTAAGAGTTTGACGAAAATTCGTAAGGCTAAATTATTTGCACAGAAAATATATGGTAAGCTGAGAAAAAAATATTTGAAGTTTAAATAAAACCGCAGATAGAGAGAGGAAATTGGATGAGCCGGCGATTATTGGTGACGGGGGGTGCGGGGTTTATTGGGGCAAATTTTGTACATCATTGGTGTCAAGCTTATCCAGATGACCGGGTGGTGGTGTTGGATGCTCTAACTTATGCGGGGAATCGTTTGAATTTGACGCCGGTTGAGGGAAGGGAGAATTTTCGGTTTGTGCAGGGTGATATTTGCGATCGCCCCCTTGTCGATGAGTTATTATCAACGGAAAATATTGATGCGATCGCCCATTTTGCTGCTGAGTCTCATGTCGATCGCTCGATTCTCGGCCCCGGTGCTTTTGTGCAAACTAATGTGGTAGGAACTTTCACTCTCCTCGAAGCTTTTCGCCAACATTGGGAAAGAAAAGCACAGCCATCTGATTATCGTTTCTTGCACGTTTCTACTGATGAAGTCTACGGTAGTTTAGGCCCAGATGATGCAGCTTTTTCTGAAACTACGCCCTACGCTCCCAATAGTCCCTATTCAGCTTCCAAAGCTGGTAGCGACCACTTAGTGCGGGCTTATTATCATACATATAATCTGCCGACAATTATTACAAATTGTTCCAATAATTATGGTTCCTATCAGTTTCCAGAAAAGCTGATTCCCCTGATGTGTATCAACACTTTAATTGGTAAACCATTACCTGTTTATGGTGATGGGAAAAATGTCCGAGATTGGCTTTATGTGGGCGATCATTGTCGTGCTTTAGATGTAGTAATAAATTCTGGTCAACCAGGGGAAACATACAATATTGGCGGCAATAATGAGGTAGAAAATATTAAACTTGTAGAACTTTTATGTCAAATGATGGATGAATTGGCATCCGATCTGCCAGTGCGTCCAGCAAAGCAGTTAATTACTTTTGTCAAGGACAGACCCGGACACGATAGAAGATATGCCATTAATGCAAATAAGATTAAAACTCAACTTGGCTGGACACCTTCAGTAACAATTGCTGAAGGTTTGCGTTTAACTGTTGAGTGGTATCTCACTCATCGTGATTGGTGGGAACCTCTGTTGTCTCTTGAATATCAAGCTTACTATCGCAAAAATTATTCTGTAAAATGACCTAAAATTGGGCTAATTTTCACGAGTCATATCCCACAAGATAAAGTCGATACTTTACTGATATGATTCACTCTGCGGGTGGAGGGATAATTTTTTGTGGCGTCAGGCAATATCCCAATGCCTTCATAATTAAATTGACGTTTTCAAGACGCGGGTTGCCATTGCTGGATAAAGCTTTTTGCAATCCCCGGCGTGTCATGCCTGTTTCTTCGGCTATCTCACTAATTCCACGTACACGCGCAATGACGCGCAAGGATGCTAACAATGCCCCAGAATCATTGTCTTGGGCATATTCCTCAAATATCTCAGTCAAATAATTGTCGATTTCTTCGGGGCGATCGCGGAAGTAATCTTGTTCAAATTCATCAAGTGTTCTAAATTTTCTCACGGTTTAGATATTCCATTTTCAAAAAATTATCAGGTTCCCACAGTTTTTCTAGATAATGACTATCCTTGAATAGTAAGGGAATGAGATTAGCGTAAATTGCCAGCAGGTGTCAGATGCTGCAAGTAGAACAGATATTACAAGACCGTTATCAGATTCAACGCCAACTCGGCAACAATGGAATTCGTCAAACTTGGCTAGCGAAGGATTTACAAGCTGATGATGGCGAGAATTCTAGTGTTGTGGTCAAACTTTTGGCTTTTGGCGGTACTGTGCAGTGGGACGATTTGAAACTTTTTGAGAGGGAAGCACAAATTCTCAAACAGCTAAATCATCCCCGAATTCCCCAGTATATAGATTATTTTTGTATTGACGATCGCACTCTCTGGTTTGGCTTAATACAAGAATATATCCCTGGTGAATCGCTCAAGGATAAACTTGCCAGTGGCAAAAGGTTTAGTGAAAAACGAGCTAAAAAAATTGCCGTTGAAGTATTAAATATTCTTACGTATTTACATGAGTTGAATCCAGGAGTATTGCATAGAGATATTAAACCAAGTAATTTAATCTGGGGCGAAGATAATCGAATTTATTTAGTTGATTTTGGCGCAGTTCAAGATAAAGCGGCAAAAGAAGGCGTTACTTTTACTGTTGTCGGTACTTATGGTTATGCCCCAATGGAACAATTTGGTGGACGTGCGGTAGCGGCTTCGGATCTTTATGCATTGGGGGCGACTTTAATTCATCTGTTAACCGGTATCCCGCCATCTGATTTACCCCAGCAGGATTTACGGTTGCAATTTGCAGATCGCGTGAACCTCAGTCCCAGTTTTATCAGTTGGCTAGAAAAATTGATAGAACCTGCACCAGAACAACGTTTTACTACTGCTCGCCAAGCACTGCAAGCCCTCAAATCTGGTCAGGTTGTCAAATCTGCAAACAAATATCAGCTTTTACCGCCAAAAGAAATTATTAACAACTCTGGATGCGGTATCAACAATCACAATGAAACTGTCCCAGAAGAAATTCTCGGTTGGAATTGGGGCGCATTTCTGATGCCTTGGTTATGGATGTGGACTAACCAAGTGTGGTATGGACTGTTCTGTTTTATACCGCATGGTTGGTGGGTAATGGCGATCGCTCTTGGTGCCAAAGGCAATGAATGGGCTTGGAAAAGTAGACAGTGGCGCAATATTGAACACTTTAGAGCACATCAAAGGGGGTGGGCGATCGCTGGTATTTTAATTGGTGCGCCCATTAGTATTATGTTGTGGCTGAGGGCGATCGCTTTAATTAAATCTGCATTTTAGTAGAGCATTGGGCATAGAGCATGAGGGAAGCAGGAGGTGTGGGAGGTGTGGGAGGTGTGGGAGGATGGGGAAGAAATCTTTCCCCCCTCACTCCCCACACTCCCCACACTTCCCCATCTCCCCTGCTCCCCTGCTCCCCCAGTCCCCAGTCTCCGTTACCCACTCACTTGCGATTCAACTACACCGATGGGACAAGAAACGTTTGTTCCTCCCAAACCGCAATAGCCGTTGGGATTTTTCGCTAGGTATTGCTGATGGTAGGGTTCGGCGTAGTAGAACTCAGGGGCATCCAAGATTTCTGTGGTAATCTTGCCATAGCCTGCCTTGTTCAGGGCTTGTTGATAAGCTTCTAGGGATGCTTGTGCTAGCTGCTTTTGATTTTCGGAGTATACATAAATTCCCGATCGGTATTGGGTGCCAACATCGTTACCTTGGCGCATACCTTGGGTGGGATTGTGGCTTTCCCAGAAGACTTTCAGCAGTTCGGAATAACTAATCACCTTTGGATCGAACACAACCAAAACCACTTCGTTGTGACCTGTTCTTCCACTACACACTTCTTCATAGGTCGGGTTGGGTGTGAAACCGCCAGCATAACCCACTGCGGTGGTGTAGACTCCTTTGAGTTGCCAGAATTTACGTTCTGCACCCCAAAAACAGCCCAAGCCAAACACTGCTTTCTCTAATCCATCAGGAAAAGGAGGTTTCAGAGGATTATTGTTGACATCATGATGAGCGGGTACTGGCATCGACTGTGCCCTTCCTGGTAAAGCTTCCTCAGGCGTGGGCATATTTTGTTTTTTGCCAAATCCAAATAGTGCCATTGATTTTGACTCTGAATATACATCTTTAACTTACTTAATATTGTAAAGATTTTGGCATCGCTTGGGGTTTTCTCAGAGTCCTCACTGGACTGTCTGACCTGGAGTCGTGACCGTAGGGAACAAAAGTTTAAAACCCCCATCGACACTGCCTTTTCCCTTCTGACTTGAAAGAGCAGTTCTTGAGCAGGGGAGGCAGGGGAGGCAGGGGGAGAAAGATACTTTCATGCTTGGTGGTGAAATTTGTTTCATTGGGACTGCCCTCTGCCTGGTCACTGAGCGAAGTCGTACCCCTACGGGGAAGCAAGCTACGCGCAGCGTCTCGTAGAGAAGTGCTGCCCCCTGCCTTCTCAATCAGGACTTACGCAAAAATTGCTAAAAAGCTTGATTTATCGAACCGCCAAGACGCCTTCGCGCAGCGTCTCGTAGAGAAGAACGCCAAGAATTCGTAGAGTGTGCGTAAGTCCTATCAATAAAAAAATCTTGCTTGCTTTGAATTGTCGGGTAAATGAATTGCGAGTTGTTCTAGCAAATGGACAGGGGTATTGGAATGAGCAGCAATAGTGCGTAGAGCATCAATGTAATCTGGATGCCACTGCGTTTGGTTGATTTTTAGATAAAGCTTCTCCAACGCCTTTGAAGGTGTATTGGGGTTTTTAGCGAGAGTGATGAAAAAATGAATATCTACAAATCGAGCTTGATAGTCGGTAAGTGCAAGCAGCATAGTGGGTGGCGTTCTCAAAGAGGATGCGATCGCTTTGACTACAACATACTCTTTCATCTGCAACAAATTTTCTAACAGTTTTGGAGTGATATCAGAACGTCTCACCAATTCAACTGCACTTCTTTTATATTTTTCAATCTTCTTGGCTCCATTTCTTGGCGAGACTAGCTGACGTTGTTTAACCAAGAACTCTGCAAAAAACTCTAGAACCGTAGAGGTTGCATTGGGGTTGCTTGCAGCTTTGAAAGACACATCTTCATCTTTATCGCGCGCGAGTTTTTCTAAAACCTTTGCAGGGGTTGAAGGATGCGCCGCAACTAATAACCGGACAGAGGCTCGTTCATCCCTGGCTAACCGCTCTATCAAGTCAATGGATGTTCCAGGTTTTCCGTCGAGAAAATCAACTATCGCGATGGCAGTTTCGGAAACATTTGGATGGCTCTTTACCAGATGGCGAATTTCTTTGGTCTTTTGCGCGGCTAGTTTTTCCAATATTGCCATTGGTGCTTGAGGATTTCGAGCAATTGCTTGATGCATCGAAAAATCTCTCCAATCTGCAAACTCATTGAGCAGGGATAACGGTGCTTTGGGGTTCTCGGCGATCGCTATTTTGACATTTATGCTGCCAAGATCGGCTAAATCAAGCAATAACGATTCAGAAGTGTTCGGATTTTGCAGGATGGCGATAAAGAAGCGATCGAAATCACATACATCAGCATCGTCTTCGTCATAGAAAACAGGCGGCCCTTCTAGAAATTGTTCTAGGATACGAAGAGGTGTGTTTGAATTTGCAGCCACGGCACAAAGAATTTCCTCATCTTCAATCTGAGATAACCTAGCGATCGCATCTTCACTAGTTGTCGTGCTACGCGCTAAAGAGAGCCTGACGAAATGACTCTCAGGATTTTCCAACAGCAAAAGATTGAAAACCGGGTTGGCAATAATCGCGTCAGGGAACTCCTGACCTAATTTGAGTAGTACTTTCGTTGGCGTATTCGGATTTCTAGCTACAGCCTCACGAACTTCTGGCTGAGGATGTGAAGATAGCTCCTCAAGCACCACATCTGAGGTATCCTCAGCCGAGGCGATAATAAAATCTTTGTCATCAAACATAGTATAGTAAAAGATTAAATTTTAGATACATAATTAGTTTTCCCAAAATATAGGGGCTGTTTTACATTACACCTTTATAAAACTTCATCAATAATATGAATACTTTCTAAAAGTAATTTCGGCCTAAAAGCTACTTATGGATAAAATACCGAAAATTGACCGTCAAAGGGAGCATCAAGCCAACGAACGAACTTTTTTAGCTTGGCTACGTACTTCTATTGCATTAATTAGTTTTGGAATTGCCATTGCGCGATTTGGGATATTTTTGCGCCAGCTTAATGTTGCTATTACTCAACAAGAAACTCAGGTAAATACATTAACGAATTCCGAAAATTTGGGTCTGGCTCTGGTATTTTCTGGAATTCTTACAATTGTGTTAGCTGCGTGGCGATACAATCAAGTTTTTTGGCAAATTGAGGAAGGAAATTATAGACCAAATAGATTAATTGTTTGGTTCATGACTGGAGTAGTAATTATTTTAGGGCTTTTCTGTATTCCTTTAATTCTATGGCGTAATAAAGTGCCTGTTCGTTATCCTATTCCAAATCAACCGCAGTCACGAAGTTTGCACATGCAAAATCAAAAAATTAATGTTAAAAAATTGGTAATTACTAATCAGTATAAAAACATATTCTTGTTGTTTAAATCCGCTAGAGATTATTTATAAAGTCTCTTACAGGTTATTTTAAAAGTACTTGGCTGTGATTTTGGGCACTCGATCGCTCCCCCCTAACCCCCCTTCAAAAGGGGAGAACTAGAATCAAAGTCCCTCTTTTGAAGAGGGATTTAGGGAGATCTAGAACCTTTGGCTACCGAGAATTCGATAGAGACGTTGCATTGCAACGTCTCTACTTTTAATTAACACTAGTTTCAGAAATAACTGTGACACAGGCATTTACTAAGGGTAACAACGGCCCTAGTTGCTCTTGTCCATTGACGGCTAAATCGCTGTGACACAAATAAACTCTCTTGGAGACACGAGAGAGCAAATCTGCCAAAATTCGGCGTAGCCGTTGTTGTTCTGCTACTTTTTCATCTTCTGCTGTCCAAGGTTCGCCTAATCTATCTTGCAGGAAAAACGGCGCACCGAACAATGTTGCTGCACCACCTTTAGCCCATAGAGGCGAACCAGCATCCAGCCAAAAATGCCAGCGATGCGATCGCCTACTGGATCGATATTGAAATATAGTTGCTAGGGTGACAGCTTTTCTGGCTCCACCAATGGGACGCACGGGGTACGGGTTGGCAGTGATAGTACCGCGTCGCAGTAGTTGAATGAATTCCACAATGGTGGCGGTTGAGGAAGATGAAGGAGACACGGAGACGGAAAGACGCGGCGACACGGCGAAAGAACTCTCCGCGTCCCCGCGTCCCCGCGTAAGAGCGTCCTCTTCCCCTACTCGCCCAGAAGATGCTTGTCGTAACCTGGTATCAATTTCCCAGTAGTGTTGGGCGGTTTCTAGCAATTCTCGCAATGCTGCTAGTTGTTCGTAGGGAAGATTGCTACCGTTCCACAAAAAACGTTGAATTGCTCTATCCAAAAGGGAAATGGGACTGGGAATTAAACGTTGTTCTTGTTGCGATCGCTGTTGTTCTAACCACTGTAATATCTCGTTGTAAGCTGTGGTAGCTGCATAGCCGATTCTATCCCAGCGCTCGAAGGTTGACACTGGTAGCAAGTTGGGGCGGTCGGGATGGGGTACGAAGCAGTAATCTGCTATTAAACCGGCGCGTACCGGGTCAATGTCCGTAGAGAGGCGATTCATCGCGTCTGTAGAAAAACGATTCATCCCGTCCGTACTTTCTGATGGTTGTTTTCTGCTCAAGACAACCAGCATTTCTGCTACGGCATCCCGGTCTACGAGGCGTCCTAAGCCGGGATAAACTAGTGCCAGCATGGTGAGCAATGCTCGAATTACTGGCGAACTAATTAAGGGGCGTTGGTCGTTAAGGGATTCTACTTGGATGTTTTGCTTGACGAGAATTTCTACTAAGGTATAACGAGCGATCGCATCCAAACCTGGTGCTATAATCGCTACTTCTTCTGGCTCCACTTGCCGTGATTGGATGGCATTGGCAATGACTTGTGCTGTTAGCCGCAATAATTGGGCGCGGGAGGTGGTTTGAATTGAGTGTACGATTTCAGGTAAACTCAATGGCATAATTGACTCTGTGACTAATTCCACCATTTGTGTAGCCAGTTGTTGTCCTAGCGACTCTGGAGGCGGCCCGGTCAAGGTTTCTACCCGACAACGCTCTGCTAAACCTTCGAGGTAGTTTGGGTCTCCTCCCAATCCCAATCGCACTGCACCATCGGGATTATAGCTAAACGCCCCAACTGCGCCTTCGTCTAAAAGCAACTCAAATAACAAACGCGCTACCCCAGGATAATCATCAACATCATCCGCCAGTACTGCTTGATAGCGTTTTGTTAAGTGGTTTTGGTAATTGCGATCGCTTAACAAATGCTGGCTATAAAGTTCAGTAATAATCCCATAAGTTAGCAATCCCCTCTCTAAACACCAGTTACGCCAATCTAACAGCAAAGATGCCAAAAATTCCGGCTCTAAATTTGTACTATTTTCCCCCAAACCCCTAGCCAAAATCTCGGCAATATCTTCACAAGGTGTACCACTATAAGCTGCTAATTGAAATAAGTCTAAGATGCGACGCACTAAACGAGACTCATTCACACCCGCAAGACGTAAAATTTCTTCGTCTAATTGGGAACGCCACAGTTTAGTTGCTAACTCTTGTTCGGTTTCTGGCCGCAATCTCACTGGAAACTGCGCCTTGAGGTTCAATGAATTGATTAGCAATGGCCAAAATAAAATAACCTCATCCTGAAAAAAACCCAGCGGTGTCTTCCCACGAACCGGATATTTTCCCGATGTAGATGTAACAATTTTATCACCTAATTCTCGACGATTATCATCATTAGCAGCTAAGAGTAAAACTCCTGGTTCTGTTGGCTTAAGATATATAAATTTGGAGACATTATCGCCTTTTTCACGTCCTTGATTTTTAGTATAAAATGATTCAATATACGTATTTTTAGGTTTCACCCAACTACAAAATTGCTCTACTAAGCGAGTTGTCTTACCACTGCGGCTGGTGCCAACAATCCAAATCGAATGAGAAACCACAAATTTTCTCCTTGTAGATTTGCTAGTATACCTCGTGCGTTAACTTAAGGTTAAGAATCACCAAATAATGCTGGATGATTGTCTGCAATGAAAAACTTTGCTTTTAGCCAAAAAATCTATTCTTTCTTACTTGCTGCTTATCGATGGTACTTACAGACTCCTGAACGTTCTTTACATGACGCTTATGATGCAGCATTAAAGATCAAGGAAATAGAAGATAAGCATTTTAATGGTAATAAAATAGACGCTGGCTCAGCCATGTACAGCAACAGCGTCATGGATTATTTTGAGTCAGACTTAAACAAGCTATTAAAAACTGCCAAAATGCGGCTGACAGAGTTTAGACTAAGCCGCTGGTTTCTCAATGAAGAAAATCAAAAAGCTGCTGATAAAGCAGGCATAGAATTCCTCAGTCCTTCTTTAGTTTTAGAAAGGCTGAATTTTATCGATGGAGTGATATCTAAATACATAACAATTCCCGAACCAATAGCTTCTCAAGTTGTATTAGTAAAACCTCCAAGTCCACCAGTTGACTCAGCAATTACTCCAGCGTTACCGTCTAAAATATTAACTAAAGATGTGGAGAGAAAATCGGATAAAAAACCAAAGGGTAAAACCGATACAATGGGTGTTTTACCGCGTTCGATTTTAAGTACTATCAGTCGTTTGCAAGTTGAATTAGACCCTAATTCTGAAGAAGAAGTAATCCATAGTTTTCGTCAAGCTCAAAGAAGAACAATAATATCTATTAGATTTATTTTGCTCTTAATTATAGTACCACTTTTAACGCATCAAATAGCAAAGGCTTTTGTGGTAGGCCCAGCTCTTGACAGATTGAGAGCTAATGAACAAGCAGAGGTATTCCTGAATTCCGAAATGGAAGAAGAAGCCTTGGAAGAACTACAAAGATTTGAAGAAAGAATCAAGTTTCAAAATCTGATTAGTAATGCACCACTATTATCAGCTGAGCATCTAGAAATAGAGTTAAAAGAGAAGGCGACAGAGATTGCTGAAGAATTTCGCCGGGAAAGCTCTAATTCGATTAAAAATGTTTTTGCTGATATGTTTTCTGTGGTTGCTTTTATCTGGCTGATGGTCACCAGCAAGTCTTCTATTGCTGTGCTGAAAGATTTCTTCGATCATATTGTTTATGGACTTAGTGACAGTGCTAAAGCATTTATTATCATTTTGTTTACCGATATATTTGTCGGTTTCCACTCTCCTCACGGCTGGGAAGTACTTTTAGAAGGTGTATCCCGCCATTGGGGATTACCGGCAAATCGAGATTTTATTTTCTTATTTATTGCCACTTTTCCAGTGATTTTAGATACTATTTTCAAATATTGGATATTCCGATATTTGAATCGGATATCGCCTTCAGCGGTGGCTACTTACCGGAATATGAATGAATAGGTTATGGGCATTGGACATGGGGCATTTGGCATAGGGCATTGGTTAATCTGCTGAATAGGAACTTTCGCAAGCTATCAAAACTAATGGTTTATGCGATTAAATTTGATGGGTTATAATCCTGAATTTTTAAATGATACTGTTAGCGAATTCGTGATTGGACTCCACAACGATTTTTCAGCATCCGAGCAGATGTAGAGACGTTGCAATGCAACGTCTCCAGCAATGACATTTTTAATTGAATTGATTAAACATTTACATTTTGATGCAAAAGATATTTTCTGAATTAGGAAAGTTTCACAACTTTATTGCTATCAGCATACTTGTAGTTCTGTCAATTTCTTTGTTGAGGATACAATCTTTGAGCAATCGAGAACTCAGTCCGCCAGAATGTCAGGTGAAAAAGTGGAATCTACCAGTATCGTTGAGGACTGAAAACCAAAATGTATCTATTGACAAACAAAAAGCAGTATTGATTGAGAGAAAACCAGTTACTTGTTGTCAAGGTGATGCTTCTTGTTTGGATGAGGTGATTTATGGAGAACTATCAAATAAAAAGGCATTATTAACAGCTATCGATCGCAGTTTACAATACATACAAACTCAAGCGGCTGCGAGTGCTTATCAAAACTATCAAGTGAGTGGAATTAACCGCGATCGCGTATTCAAAAGTTTGCAAAGATTCCGCGAAATTATCTTAAAAACTAATTCTCCAACGGAGTTACATCAAGCCATAGAAAAAGAATTTGTTTATTATCAATCAGTTGGTAAAGATAACAAAGGTGATGTTTTATTCACTGCTTATTACGAACCACTTTACGCAGCGAGTCGCGTCCCCACAGCAGAATATCGCTATCCTGTTTATCGATTACCTCCTGATTTCAACTCCTGGCCTAAACCTCATCCTACACGCCTACAATTAGAAGGAGCAGATGGCTTACAAGGTGCAAAGGGTAAATTACGAGGTTTAGAATTGTTTTGGTTTCGCGATCGCCTCGAACCATATATGGTTCAAATTCAAGGTTCAGCTAAACTTCAACTCACTGATGGAACTCAAACAACGATAGGTTATGCAGGTAATACTGCTTATAATTACAAAAGTATTGGTCGAGAATTAGCGAATGATGGCAAACTACCGCTACAAGGTATGACTATGCCAATTATTCTCGATTATTTCCAAAAACATCCCCAAGAATTAAATATTTATATTCCCCGCGATCGCAGCTTTGTTTTTTTTCAAGAAAATCACGGCGAACCAGCCCAAGGTTCTATCAATGTACCACTAACAGCAGAGCGTTCTATTGCTACAGATAAATCTCTCATGCCTCCTGGTGCTTTAGCACTAATTCGTGCTTCTATTCCCTTTGTTAATTCTACTGGAAACATGGAAGAACGGATTATTAGCCGCTATGTTCTCGACCAAGATACAGGAGGCGCAATTAAAGGTGCAGGTAGAGTTGATTATTTTTTAGGTACTGGTAAAATTGCAGGCGATCGGGCTGGCGTCACAGTTAGTAATGGGCAATTATTTTATCTATTACTGAAGTAGAATTCAGAACTCAGAAGTCAGAATTCTGAATTCTCAATTGAAAACTCATGTTTAGACTTTATCTTTTATTTAGTTAATATTACTATTAGTAATAAAGATTATACATTCAATTATTTTTACAAAATACACAAGATTTGAACAATTCTGAATTCTTTTAGTAATTTTCTAAACAGGATTTTTTTGATGCTAGGATATAAGACTATAGATCGGAAAAAAAACGCTGTACCTGTGAAAGAAAAGCCAAAACCAAGGATTGCTTTGCTTCGTGAAAAGGCAGGGCTAACCCAGCTTGAGTTATCGCGTCTTGTTGGTGTGACTGAAAGCACTATTCAAAACTGGGAAAGTGGTAGAACTGGGACAGATCATATCGAAAGAATTATTCGGTTTTGTAAAGCTTTGAATTGTCAAGTAGAAGAGTTGATTGAATTTGTCAGCGACTCCCCAGAAGAATCTACTACCACAGATTCTTTAAGCGATAGACATCATTTGTTGGGTACGAATGATAACTTTTCAACAAACAGTTCTGATGCAACAGGAAAGAACAACAAGATACCCGACTTCTCAAAGAAATCGGGTATCTGAAGCCCCTCATAAACATTTGGGTATGGTAATTAAGAATTACAAATTGCCCAAAAAATTTTAAGCTTCTAAATCCAGATCGACATCATCATCATCATGATCGAAAGGAATATCATCAAGATCTATCATTTCTGATATTTCTTCTATTTCACCTAAATAATCAGAGTCTTGATGTTCGCGTTCGATGAGACGACCAGTTGACTTTAGCCATTCTAAAAGAATAAATTCATTACTTGTGCGAATTACAGGCGCTCGTTGATTACGAGGTTCTTCACGCAAAGGACTTGAAGGCATAAAAAAAGCTCACTATCGATATAAGTTCAAGTACTAACCGTATACTATTTTGATTTTTGACACACTTGACTGTCCATTATAGAAATTTATGACAGCAATATATGTGAGTTTATTAGAGGATGTCTGAAAACTAAAATACCTCCAGAATCAAAGGTGTAGAGATTTAGATTCGGAGAGATCTCTATGTAGTCACTAACATGACCGAAAATATTTCTCAACTTACTTAATCATAACATAGTTGGCGGTTGAACTTTTTTAACAATTGTGACCGATCGCCATTTAGCGATCGAAAACAGTATGATTGTATCTAATTGCTACTTTGAATTAACTAAATATGCTCAAATTTTTAGTTGTTATTTTTACTAAGTAAATTAAAAGAGCGATCGCAATTATTTTATATTTGTTTATATTTATATACTTATAAAGTACAAATCATCGCCCAGACAAAACTTCAGAATTATAAATATAATCCTGAAGCACGATTTTGATGTACTTAATAGAATTTTTTAGTAAACCTGAAAAAAGTGTTGCTGATTGAGAGCATAAATTTTACTTTACACAAAAGGGCAAGAACAAAGTTTTCAATGGTTGAAGTTTGAAATTTCATACTTCAATTCAGCAACACTGCTAACGACAGTTAAAATGTGCCAACTAAATTAATAGTTGAGTTGTCGGATAGCTTACTAGGTCGATCTACAAACCTAAGGGCTGGTAGTATTCACAAAAGTATTCACAACATTTCTAGATTGAGTTTTAATGGCAGCTGGAAGAGGAGCATAGCCACGAGCTATAGCTATACTGTCTGCGGTGGGACTTGAGCTTGGAGTACCACCTAAAGCCCAGTTGATAAAGGCTCTAATATTCGCTGCTATGGTAGTGTTTGCGTATCTGTCATAAAACAGCAAATAACTTGCTGTAGAAATGGGATACGCACTTGAAGGAGCTGGGTCGGCCAAATTATCAATTCTAACCAGCCTGTTAGCGGGAGCAGCACCATAACTAACAATGGTTCCACCGCTCAAAGCGCCTTGAATTCCAGCTGTTGTAGGGCCAACATACGTACCTGCTTTGTTGCGTAAGAGTGCAGCAGGTAGATTTCTAGCTAACCGGGTAGCACTATCTACATAACCAATTGCACCACTAGTACTCGAAATCGTAGTCGCTACTCCTCCACCTCCTGAGGCAGATAGGAAACTTGCTGGCCAAACAACTGTATTGGCTGGTGGTGTTGGAGGTACGGTGCCTGAAGTACTTACACTACCCACTCCTCTATTCCATACAGAGGTTGTTTGAAGACCTGGAGTTGCAGCGGTTTTACATGCAGTGTTGAGATGAGTGCTTAAAACAAAAGTGCTACCACTGCTGTCACTACGGCGTACAACTCTGATGGGTAAATTGGCGGCGATAACTGCACCACCGTTATCAGTTCTGATTCTGCTATCGTTCCAATTTGTGATGCTGCCGTTCAAAATACCACAGTAAGTATTTCGCGAAAGCTTCAGTCCAGCTGTTGGTATGGTAAGACCGGTACGGTTATAGGATAAGGTGATTCCAACACCTATTACGGGCACTTGAATAGCCTTGCCGCTATTGGGTTTTCCGCTACCGGTAGTAACTACTTGTTCTACTTGTGTTCCTGCTAAGGGGTCGTCACTAGCTGCAAAAGAGACTGGAGGTAGGATGGTAGGGCCAGGTGATGCAGGCGGTACGGTTTGGCTGAAAAAGGCTGTTATGCCTGCGCCACTACCAACTGAAGCATATCTGAATGTGACGGCAGAATTGACTGGGCCATTTGTTGCACCAGCAGGATTGTTGAGGGATGGAGGATTTCCAACACCGTAAAAGTTAAACCATGAGTTTTGTGGGCTAAAAGGAGCGGTAGTTCCCGTACCTACAAACAAAGTATTTACAGTACTTGCACCTGCTCCATTGATGGAGAGTACTCCAGCTGGGGGAGGAGTGGTGGAGGTCTGAGCTAGAGATTTTTCGCTAACAGATTGACCTGCTACTAAACCAATTGTTATGGTAAGTGCAGAAATCGAACTTATCAAATGATTCGATTGGCGATCGTAATAAAAAACCATGTCAAGCTCCTTGCAGTTAATTTAGGGATTAACACCCTGAAACAAAACCAATCGTCAAACTTGCACTCGAAAATAAGTTTTTCCTCAGCCAAAAATTCGGCTCGAAAAAATTTATCTATCGAGCATAAGTTTGCAGAAACTAGTGAAAAATTAGAGCAAATAATTATGAACATCACTTTCTTTGACTTAGACGCGCGGCAGCCTGCCATCAGCTATACAGGAGGCGTCAAGCAAAGAAAATAAAAATTTCACGGTTTTTCTAAGACTGCTATCAGTGATAGCTGCCAGAATGTTCTAACGAACTTAACAGTAGAATGTTAAGGTAAAATTACAATCATGGTTGGATTATCAAAAGATTAAAAAAATTAACATTTTTATTACTTAAAATTGATTATCAAAAGGGGCTGACTACTGCTTTTAATTAATTCCTTCAGAGTAAAATCTGCGTTTTGGCTCATAGTCCTATCTCTATCTAGTTTTGCCATCAAGCTTTAGTTTCAAGGTTGCAATAGATTTAAAATATAAATAAGTTTCTTGACAAAATAATCCTTATATACATTAAACTAATTAGCTTATTTAAAGATTTATAAAACCTATATTTACTATTTTATATTTTTATTTAACGCATATTTTTTACTATCTTTTCTCAAGACTTAACCGATTTTTAAACATTCTGAATATATAGCAGTCCTAAATCATTCGCGAACAACAAGATCCCCCACTTCTTTGAGAAGTCGGGGATCTGAAGCCCCTCGATTTTCAGTAATCGGCTTTAATTTTTGAACTTATTTACTTAGGAAGGAAGTACAGATGCTATCAATCGTGTGTGTGTGGCATTAGAGAATAGGCTGGAAAGTTTTCGAGTGAAGCGCGAGTTTTTTTATGCAACAAAATAGGAATCTCATATTTCCAACGCGGCCTACTTAGTGCTACTGACGGTAGACTGATTAACACGGATGTAAATGGTAGTGCTAGTATAATCTCTAAAAGTATTCCTAAAAGCCTTGGCAAATGGGATACAGCAGCCACTTGCTTGATTTGTTTGCCAAAACTGTAGCGAGTGAGGAGGTGTAAAAGTTAAATACTCAACAAAGCCGAGTAAAACTAGCTCTGGGCAAGGAATTCAGATTTGACTATGGCGATAGCGATTAAAGAGCGCTATGCTACCAAGGATTGTCTGGTATTACCGCTAGATTCTTGAAAAGTGATAATTAAAGCAAACTCGCTGACATAGAAAAACTTTAGGAACACTGTACCAGTTATGGTTAAGAGGTAAAAGCCTAGTTTCTCAGGGAACACACTCATTAAAGAAATATTAATACTTTGTTAACTTAAATTAATAAAAAATCGTATTATGATGTATAACTTTGCTGAACTTTATAATTTGGGGAAAAATAAATGTTGAATCATGTAATATTGTCTCATCTGTAAAATTTGAAACACCAACGCCCATAGTAAACCATAGGAAAATTAGCAAATGTTTAGACAAAGTTCTCACCAGAGAAACTTTTTCAAAGCCTTAACTGGTAGTGCAGCTACAGTAGGTCATAAGTTAAGACTGGCATTAAAATCCAGTCTGGCTATTTTGGTTGAATCTGTACCTTTTTTGATTGCTTGTGCTGTATTTTTAAGCGTTATCAGCTTGAAAAGTCCTATCCTGCTATTTTGTTTATTAGTTGGTAGTTTAATTGCAGTCATCACACACAAAATTGGACAGCAGGTAAATTTACCAAGGCGATCGCTAATAATATTACAAATCTTAGCAGGGGCGATCGTTCTGAGTTTATTTTGGTTAGATAACTTTGCTACTCCCGCACAAGCGCAGTTTTTTGGCGAAGCGGAAAAGTTTTTCAAAAAAACTTTGAATGATGGTTCCACAGGAAATAATGCTGGTGGTGCCGACACCGCAGTAAGTTTGATATTTAATATATTGCGGGCACTTTTCTTGCTGTATATTGCAATTTCTTTGGTTGGTGTCATCAACGCAGTTCGTAAAGATGAAGATTGGCAAAGCATTGCCAGAACTCCCCTATTAGTCGTTGTAGCTGTTACCATTGCTGATGTACTCACACGGTTTGTAATTGGCAATAGCAGTAATTAATTTAAGATTTGAGAAATGTCTGAAGAGCGGGAACAAGAATTTCGTCCAGTTAACCAAGTTCTAGGAAGCCAACCTTCATTAGGGCCAATTCCGGCCGATCAAATTATTCCTTGGACAGTAATTGCCTTATCATCCTACTTAATTATCAATGGGATTTTTGGCGGTCTTTTCCAAGAAGAATTTCAAAAATGGCTGTGGACGCTATTAATGACTGGTTGGGGAATTGGAACCTGGTGGATATTAACTGGTGGTAGAAGTTGGAGTTTTTTAAGTAAATTTATTGGCGTTCCCGCTTGGACAAGAGGCTTTGCTCGTTATCAAAGCTTACTGGAAGTTAACCATGAAGCAAAAAATCGGAAAACAAAGCGTCAGCGGCGCCGGAAATGAAACTAGATTAACGCCATTTGAAGATGCCTTACACTTGGCGACAATGTTGCGCGTCTCCATGAATGGACGTGATATTGGCGCTTATGTGTTGACAAAAGGCGCTCAAAAGGATCGCTTCTGCTTTGTTTTTGGTTTTGATTGTAAGGGAATTCATACCACTTTAAGACCAGAACAAATCGATACACTTTTTAATAACATTGAAGCTGGATTGAAAGACATTCCCAGTGGTGAAAGAATGACGCTGCATTTGGGATCTTTTAGTTCAGATATAGAACGGCAAAAAGAATTAGCATCACTCATCAGAAATGCGCCATCAAAAGATATTAAATATTTGCTGATGGCAGAGAGAGCCAGAATCAAAGAACTGACTAAAGCTGGCGTGCGTAAGCCGAAATTTTTACGGATTTATGTCACCTACACAGTGGAAACAACCTCTAGAATTGCTGATGATTGGATAGAGAGACTTTTAATAAAAGCTGAGTCGTGGTGGTTGAAATTTAAAGGCGAACTTTCAGAAGCCGAAAACCAACGCCTGGAAACGGTAATTACTAATGCTTACAAGCAGGGTTTTTCGCGTTGGGAGCAAATTTTATCTAACAAAATGGGATTGGATGTCAGAGCTTTGAATGCAGTAGAACTCTGGCAAGACATTTGGAAAAGATTTAATGATACCCAGCCAATAGATATTCCCCAATTAATCACTTTGGATGAAGAGGGACTCCACGAACAAGTTAATTCAGATTTAGCTAGTAGCAAATTGTTGATAGAAAATATCCACGGCACAACTTTGCTGATGGAGTCTAATGTACCGCGTGCCGATCGCCGTTGGGTACATGTGAACAATCGTTATATTGGCACAATGTCATTTCTGGAAAAACCCGGTGGTTGGCCGAATAAATCGTCTCAACTGCGGTATTTATGGGAACTGTTAGCCAGAGAAACAGTAGTAGATACAGAAATTTTTTGTGAATTGACTGCGGCAAATCCAGCATTAGTGAAAACTACTCTCCAACGAGTGCTGAAGCAGTCAAATATGACGACAATTTTGGCTCAAGAAAAAAGTAAAACCATTGATGTCAACGCCCAATTAAAGTTAAAGAAATCGGTAGCAGCACAAGAACAATTATATGAAGGTGCAGTCCCGATTTATACGAGTATCGCCATTTTGATACATCGGCCAACTGTGGAGAAATTAGACGAGGCCGCAAGATATATTGAAAACTGTTTTCAACGTCCAGCTAGGGTAATTCGAGAAACCGAGTACGCCTGGAAAATTTGGTTGCAAACTCTCCCCATAGTTTGGGAAGGTTTGTTAGCAACACCCTTCAATCGTCGTCAGCTATATTTAACAAGTGAAGTTCCGGGATTAATGCCTTTAGTTTTAACTAAAAGAGGCGATAGACAAGGCTTTGAATTAATTGCGGAAGAAGGCGGAACACCAGTACATTTGGATTTGTTTAACCAACACAAAAATTTAGCTTTATTTGCCACCACTCGTGCTGGTAAATCGGTGTTGGTATCGGGAATTTTAACTCAAGCTTTGGCCTATGGCATTCCCGTAGTGGCTCTAGATTTCCCCAAACCTGACGGTACGTCTACTTTTACCGACTATACACAGTTTATGGAGGGGAATGGAGCTTATTTTGATATTTCCAAACAATCGAATAACTTATTTGAGCAGCCAGATTTAAGAGCGTTAGATATAGAACAACAGCGCGATCGCATGGTAGATTATACCTCGTTCCTAGAATCAGCTTTAATGACAATGGTTTTAGGATCGTCTACCGAAAGTCAAATTTTATCTCAAACGGTGCGATCGATTCTCAACTTAGCCTTAGAAGTCTTCTTTGCTGATGAAGGTATCAAAGAGCGATATCGCAAAGCAATGGCGGGAGGTTTCGGTTCTCCAGCTTGGCAAAAAACCCCGACTTTAAAAGATTTTCTGTTTTTCTGTTCCCCAGAACATTTACAGCTTAGCTCCTTAAGTGGCAGAGTAGAAGACGCCCTCAGTCAAATTCAGCTGCGCTTACGTTTCTGGCTTTCTAGCCGCGTTGGACAAGCCATTTCTGCACCATCCAGCTTTCCCACCGACGCCCAACTTTTAGTTTTTGCTCTGAGAAACCTTTCAGATAGTGAAGATGCAGCCGTACTATCCTTAAGCGCTTATTCAGCAGCGCTCAGACGTGCATTAAGTAGTCCAGCTTCCATATTCTTTATCGATGAAGCCCCGATTTTATTTGAATTCGAGCAAATTTCCGACTTAGTTGGTCGAATTTGTGCCAACGGCGCCAAAGCTGGTATTAGAGTTATCCTATCAGCACAAGATCCTGATACCATCGCCAAATCTAAAGCCGCATCGAAAATTTTGCAAAACTTAACAACCAGATTAATTGGACGCATTCAACCAGTTGCAGTGGATAGTTTTGCAGACATCTTAAAATATCCCCGCAAAATTATTGCTCGTAATGCCTCAGAAAGCTTTTTCCCACGCAAAGAAGGTATTTATAGTCAATGGCTGCTAGATGATAACGGCGTTTATACATTCTGTCGTTACTATCCAGGTTACGAACAATTGGCAGCAGTGGCTAACAACCCCTACGAACAAACTGCACGTAGTCAAATGATGCAAATTCACAAGGATAAATATGAAGCAATTTCCGCATTTGCACGTCAGTTAGTAGCTACACTACGTAGTAATTAATTAGGGAGGATATCTGTGACTGGCTCATAATAATTCAAAAATTTCTCAGAGACTACCAAATCAAAAATCCTCCCAAAAATTCTTGTAGGGTGGGCGTCTCGCCCGCCCATAAGCAAAGGCGTACAAGAATTTAATTATAAAAAACAACTAAATAATAGTTCAGCAAACTCAATTTCTGACTCGTTAGCTAATTTAGTCTACCTTTTTTAGGTACAGATGTATGCAGAAAACTACCATTTTGACATTGACTTTAGTATCTCTGGCAATTTTACCTGTAGCAGCCCAAATTACCACTAACAAATCACAATTAGGGCGGGTTTGGACTGATTTTCAATCATATTCCACAGATTTACAAAACTACTTTCAATACAATTTAAGCGACAATTTAAAGCCTGTAGAACTCCAAAGTCGAAATGCTTTGAATAATGCTAAAGGAGAATTGAATATACCCAACCCCGTTAGTGCAGGGGAAAAAGTTCGCGATGATTTAATTCTCTACTCTAGATCGGATCGTTTTGAAAATAATGCAGCCGTGCGTGGAAATTTAGTTAGTAATGAACTCAATCGTGTAATTACCCGTGGAGCAGCAGCAGGTCTTCTCGGTGAAAATGGACAAATTCGTTCAAAAATAAAGTTAATAGATACAGAAAGAAGTCTACAAAATATTACCGGATTTGCTGAAGCAGCTGAAGAACAAACCCAAAGTTTGTTAAGTAAAATTCCCATTCCTGCTTTTGATGCGAGCAAACTCGATCCAGCTACAGCAATATTAGCACAATTACTTAATGCCAATCAATCACAAATGTTAAAAATTCAACAGGAACAATCAAAAATTGTTGGTGAAACATTTGCCCAGACAATACAAACTAATCAGTCTTTGCAATACTCCAATTTAAATCTAGCAAACATCTCCCAACAAACAGAAGAAGCAAATCGCGCTCAAAGAGTTGAAACATCCACCGAAGCAGCGCGACTTTTACGAGCTACTTCTCAAATAGATTTATTTGGCAGAAAAAAGAATTGAGGATAATTCAAAAGTCATGATTAAGAATCAAGACATTTTTGTACATTGTAAAACTTAGCTATCAATAAATGTCGAATTTTAATGACGAAGCACCATCAAATTTCCAATTTAGTCTGGTGTTTTAATATAAAAATCATAAAAAATAGCCGATAAAGTTAAAAGAATGCAACTTGCTGTTTCCCGATTTTTTGCCCAAGTAGGCATTGATGAAATTCTCGATAATGGTGTCGCAACTTCCCAAAGTATTGCCGAAGGTTGGGACAAACAATGGCTGGATTTATTACAAAAGAACACCAATGAGAACTTGTATGGAACGCTGACAAATGTGGGTATTTTTTTTGCAGTGGGAACCCTACTATTTTTTATGGTACAATTCCTCAGGGATTTATTAACCTACGAATATACCCGTCCCATATCAGCATTAATTTGGCCATTTGTAGTAGTGATACTCTTAAATAATTCCGGCAGTGGGAGTATACTTTCTAATTTGACACTGGGAGTGCGAAATTTTATAGACAGTGCAAATCAACAAGTATTGGTCACAGCAGATGCAGATAAAATGTACCAACAAGCGTTGAGTATGAGTGTTGCTGAAGAAGTAGCGGGTTCTTTCCTGCGTCCTTGTCAGTCACTTACTGGCGAACAGCAAACTGAATGTTTTGCCAAAGCTGCGGAAAAAGTGAATATTCTCTGGCAAAAATATCGAGATTCATACGGTAATAAAAACTGGATATCGAGACTACAAACCAAGGTAGATAATATCAGATATGGCACAGGTATTGTATCGGAAACTTCATTTAATTCTTTATTAGGTTCTACAGTGCAAACTAGCCTCAAAAACTTCTTAGTTTCCTTGCAATACGCTTTCCAAAATTTAATAGAAGCAACATCGTTGCTAATAGCAGCTTTAGGGCCAGTTGCTGTTGGTGCTTCTTTACTACCTGTAGCTGGTAAACCAATCTTTGCATGGCTTACCGGATTTTTATCTATTGGGATTGCCAAGATTTCATTTAATATTATTGCTGTGTTGACTTCCGCAGTAATTGTTAATGGCCCCGGTCAAGATGCTAATGTTGACCCAGACTTAATGTGGTTCATGATTTTTCTGGGAGTTCTAGCGCCAATTTTATCTTTAGTTGTGGCTGGTGCTGGTGGGTTTGCAGTCTTCAGTGCTATCAACAATGCGGCTTCTTTGGTTAAGGAGAGAATATAGTTAAGAATTCAGAATTCAGGAGTCAGAATAATTTAAGAATCATGATAATAAACATTAAAATCTATAGCAATCTTAAATCATTCGTAAAAAAAAATATATCGCCTATCATCATATATAACAAACAAAGTTTTTTGCCGCAGGAGGTGATTGAATGGTACGTTTATTAGAGAAAGGAAAAAGAACAGTAAGTGTTTTGACAATTTTTGCGATCGCCACCTTTAGTTTGCATCTATTAGTATTACTTCTATTCTTATTTCAAGGCATAACTATTCGCCAACTGGCTTTGAGAAAACCTCCAAATTTTGTACAATTGATAGATGGGAAAAAGGTAGATGAAATTGATGATTTAAAAAGAGATCCAGAAGCAATTCGTCAATTCATCAGCAAAACCATGATTGCAATGTTTAAATGGTCGGGAACCTTACCCCCACAAAGGATTGAAGAAGTCGCAAATCCCAAATCAGATTTGGGAATATTAATTAGAACACCCCAAGGCAGTAGCCAAAAAATTAGTACTACTAGTTGGATAGCTAGTTTTGCTTTATCAGAAGACTTTCGCAAAGGTTTCTTAAGCACAGTTGCCGAAATTACACCGCCAGAAGTGTTTTCTGAAAATCCCAAACAAGGAATGACATCGGAGTTAGTAATTAAACGGGTTTATCCGCCAAAGGAAATTGAAGCAGGTAAATGGCGAGTCGGTATCGTAGCCGATTTAGTTCAAAAAAATCGAGGTGATAGTAGAAGAGTTATAACTCCTTTTAACAAAGACTTTCTTGTGCGTGCAACAGATTATTTCCCTAATCCGCAAATGGAAAGTGGCACAGACCTACAAAAAGCAATTTATAGTGTCCGCGCTGATAGACTAGAGATTTATGAAATTCGAGATTTATGTTTGTTAGATAATTATAGCAACTTGAATGAAGCTCAATTAAAAGAATGCAAAATTCAACAAAGAACCGATAATTTTATCAGATAATAATTCTGGCTCCTGACACACGATAACAACAAATTATTAATGCAGATATTTAAATCAGAAAATAAAAAAAGTAACGCCTTACCACTGTTAGCAGTAGGAACATTTGGTTTACATGTATTTACCTTACTGCTATTGATATTTCATGGGTCTATGTTACAACAGTTAGGTCGGCAACTCACACCTCAAAGTTTAGTACAACTCGTTGATGGTCGTGTAATTACAGTAGACCCCCAAGAAAATTTAGAGCGACAACCAGAAACGATTCGGCGCTTTGTAGCTGAAACTATGAGCTTAATGCTTACCTGGTCGCAGCAACAGCCACCAACAACAGTCTGGGAAATTAGCTCCCAACTCGTGGCTGATGATTTTAAGGAAAAAATGAAATCACAAGTAACTAACTTAAATCCAGATAGCCAATTTGAAAATGTCAATAGAGGCGCTGAAAATGTATTAGTAATCCAAAAAATATCTCAACCTACAAAAATAGGTAATGGTAGATGGAAAGTCGAGATATTTGCTAATCAATTAACTTTTAGCAGTTATGATAAATTAGGAAAATCAACTTCGTTTAATAAACAAATTTTAGTAAAAGCAATAGATGAGCCTGCAACTTCACTACCAAATGCGCCACTTCCGTCGCACTTTGCGGTTTACCGTCTTGGTGAAGCCAGACTAGAAATTTATAATGTCTGTGAAATTCAAGATAAAAATTGTTCTGGAAATTCAAACTAAGCTTTACCATGACTCAATATTCAATTCCGACAGAAACCCCTACACCAAGTTTATTAACTTTAGATACCGACGATCGCCAACTACAAATAGAATATGACGATTGGGAATCACGGATGGCAAGGTTGGTTGGCTTTGAAGAAGAATCTTCAAGCTATCAACAAACATCAGAAGACCCTGCAACGGAGCAACCTCCATCCGAACCAGAAGAAGTTAAGACAGAGCAACCCCTTTCATCTAATCCCTTTGCCAAATTAGGCTTAGTAGGTGCCGCTACCTTAGCAGTAGTTTTGGTGGCTGGTGTGTTTTTGTCGCAATTGATGAGTGGTAGCAGTCAAAAGCCCAAAAATAATCTCGTCACGCCACAAGTGCGATCGCAACCAACAAACGAAACAACTTCTCAACAGCTACAAGGCGAAATCGAGACTCTCAAAACAAAATTAGCTCTAACCGAACAAGCACAGTCAGTAAAAGCTGCCCAAGAAAGACTGAGAACGCCAAAACCAACCTCCACAGTAGCCTTGGCAGAACCACCAACTTCTTCTACAAGGAGACAACAAGTGATAACAACACCCCCACCAGCAGCTTACGTCCCTCAGCCGGTCACAATTGAGCGCATCGTCAGAGTACCTACTCCTCAACCTTTACTAAGACCCCAACTACCAGTTCTCAGACCGACGACAAGCACTCAACCCGTAGTTACCATTACCCCACCACCCCCACCAAGTCCATTCGATGAGTGGACAAGGCTAGCAAAGTTGGGTAGCTACGGCCAAGTAAATGTCACCGAACAACCTAATAACATTGCAGCTGCTCCCCAACCCACAAACGAAACGCAGCCGCCTCAGCAGCCGCCTCAAGAGACGCCCAACCCCAATCCTGCCGAACAACCCCCACAACAAGGGCCTGCCGAAGTTAGCCAAGCACAACCACAAGGACAGAATACCGTAGCGATCGGGACTAGTGCCAAAGCCGTATTGGCAACAGCGATATTTGGCGAAACTACCAGAGGAGGCAATAACGAAGAACAAACAGATAAAAACGTATTTGTGGTTCGATTGAAAGAACCGCTAAAAGCCGCCAATGGTCAGGTCGCTTTACCTGCAAACACCGAATTTTTGACTGAAATTCGTTCTATTTCCGAACAAGGTCTTGTGCAGATGAACATAACCAAAGTTATCTCACAAAATGATGGCAACCTCACAGAACGAAGCTTACCCAACAATACAATTATTATTCGCGGCAGCAAAGGCAGACCTTTAATAGGTAATAGATTTCCCGGTCAAAGTTCGTCCGTAGCATCAATGGATTTAGGACTATTTGTTTTGGGAGGTATTGGGAAAGCCGCAGAGTTATTAAATCGCACCGACGGTCAAGTTGTCACCATCAATGGTGGAAGCACAGTTGTTAGCAACACTAACACTGGAGAAAATATCCCAGCGGGTATTGTGGAAGGTGGTTTGAACTCCGTAGTACCCCAAATTGCCCAACGCAATCAACAAGCGATCGCTCAAATGTCACAACAAACAAACGTTTGGTTTTTGCCAGCAGGCACAAATGTTGAAATATATGTCAACCAACAAACGCAATTTTAGAAGATAGTAATTATCCCAATTTTAAGCTTTCAAGGCACAGCAATTCACAATTTGGAATTAGGTAATTTAATAATTATTTTTTACCCTATCTTCCAATATGCTTGGTATGCTCAGTTTTTAGTTCCCTATTGTATCTACCAATATCCCCATTTGCAACCATGAAAAATAATTTCAAGTTACCAGGAAATATCCCAAATAGCTCTTATTTCCTACCTTTAGCTTCCTTAATTTTCTCGGTTACTATGTTGTTATTGGTAGGTCGTGCTGTAGCTAATAATGCCGTTCTCCGCTCTATATTTTCCTGCCAAGGGCAAGGTTTAGGAGGATTAGTACCTACGATTGAGGTTTCCTATCAGCAAGGAACAAACTTAAGTTTTATTCCTGCTGGAGAAGTAATTAAAAAAGTTTGGTTAAACGATCCATCGCAAGTAACTATAGATTTTGATGGCCCAGTATGTATGCAGTTTGGTGAAAAACCAAACACTACTACTGGAGATTGTAAAAACTCAGCAGCAAACGTAATTCAACTCAGACGAATTCCCAAACTAAATATTCCTGGACTTCCTAAAACTAGCAATACACTTTTAACAGTTGTTACAGAAGGGCAAGGTAGAAATAAACTGTATACTTTTCGAGTGTTATATGGTGAAAATGCCCCAAGCTATCACACTCTAGCAATTTATCCCGATCCTCCTTCTGCTCAGCAACCCTCTTGTGCGATAGAGCCACAATCATAATTAACGTGAGTCTCCAATGGAGGCGCACGTTAATTATGTATTGAGAGTGTTGACGGTTGACTGAGGAGTTTAGGACTTACGCACTGAAGCTTGAAACCCGTGCGTAAGTCCTAGAGTTATTACAGCAGTTTGCAAATAGATGAGGTACGCAACTGGAGAATTAAATATAGAAATTCTTCTTTTCCCTCCTGCCCCTGGTCACTGAATCTCGACTTCTCTACGAGACGCTACGCGTAGCTTGCTTCCCCGGAGGGGTACGCTTGATTTTTGCGTAGTCGTTCGCGCAGCGTTTCGTAGAGAAGTGCTGCCTCCTGCCTCCTGCCCCAATCAGCCATCATACAGTCAAGCATTAACCAGCATCTTTACAAATATTCAGATAATAACCAGGCACAAATTATAAATTCGTGCAAATATAAAGAAAATATTAAAAAGTTACAAGCTCATGATCGCTCCCAAAATGATGCAACAGCTCTGGGCTGTAATCGAGTCTACCCAGGTCAACACCCTGCTCCAGTTTGACGACGCGGCTTTAGTACAACTACTACTCCAGCAGTTAAAAGCTAAGCAAGGGCTTGATTCTCAAGTAGATAGTACGCTCAATACTTACATCAAATCTAAACTGCCTCTAATCCGCGATACGGCTGAAGGTCGATTATCCTTAGAACAAGGCGGCAATCATTAGGACGAGAAACTAAATGATTGTTCGCTCTCAAGAATACGCTCACAGTTCAAATAGTGCAACAGAATGAACCACTGGCTAATAATTGCCCTGGTAGCTTATCTAATTGGAGCGGCAATTGAAGGGGTGAGTACAGCCAGTCAGCTCTCTGATTCTGCGCCAGAACTAGTTAAAAGCATACAAACTCAGTCCTTGGAGTCTGACAATTCGCCTCATTTAAATTGGCGAGTTGTTGCTGTCATTGTCTCGGTAAGTATTTGTGGAGCTTTTTTCTGGCCTTGCCGCCTGTTTCACCGTTTCATTAAAGGGAAAATTCACTCTTGACAACTCCCGCAAGTAGAACTGTTCAAAATTACGAGCGTTGCAAGCATTATCAAAGTAATTCAGATCGACAGATAAAGCTTTAGTAGCGTAAAGTTGGATACAATAATTTTCTCAAATTGATAGCTGCTGAAGATACAGCAGATTGCAACTTTGTGAGGTACAGATAATTATAAGGGCGTATTGCTAAAGCGGAACCCGGACGGTACGGCTTTTCGCCCCTAGTTGTGGCTTCATTTACCTACAAAGAAAAACGCTGTAAAAGCGCAGATAGAGGGACACTAAAGGAAGATACTAGACTTCTTGCAGAAGTCGGGAAAAGGGGAAGGGGAAAGGGGGGAAAGGTTTGGTATTTTCCCTTTCCCCTTTAACCTTTTTCCACAAGAGTGCAAAAAGCAATGAAAGCAAGAGGTATACTGTTTTTCCGTTATCATCGAATAATCGAGAAAACAGTAAAAACGTATGATTTATAACTGCATTGCTCAAATAACACTGGTAAGTGGATTAGCAATTAGTTTAATACTAGGTTTATCTTCTAACACTCCAACTACTGCCCAAGAAATATACATTAACGATCGCTGCAAACAAAATCAGCAATTAAATGAATTTGACAGGTTTACTATTTTCTATAAATCTGAATTTAAAACCAAAGGACAAACTTATTGGTTTTACTCAGGTAGGTATCAAGATGGAAGCACTATTATTTGTATTTCACAACCAGGATTTAAACAAGCAAAACCTTTAGAAATAGAAAAAATACAGTCTGGTTACATCGATGGAATTGACAAAGATCCGCGTAACAAAACAGCCTTTCTCGTCACCGTCCGCGAGGGTAATGGTTCCTATGTTCCAATATTCCAATATCGACTGAATTTGTCCACACCTTCTAAACCTTTACTAACCAAACTCAAGTCTTGGAGATCGGGACAGTAGTGGCGATCGCTTCGTAATTTTTTGCTACTGAGTAGAAGGACTAAATTAAAATTAAACCTAACTCGATCTCGCCGGGTTTCGACTGCGCTCAACCCTCTTGGAATAAGCTTACCGAGCATTGAGCGTACCCTTCGGGAAGCAAGCTACGCGTAGCGTCTCCCCTTGGGAGAAGTCGAAATGAGCCTGGTATAAAATCTCCAGAAACCTTCACATAAAAAATCAAGAGGCAAATCGGCTTCTTTTGACGCTTCACCTCTTTTAATAACATTTAAGTTGAACTAACAATTAAACTTTAGAACGGTCAGTTAAAATCTCATAACCAGTTTCCGTCACCAAAACTGTATGCTCAAACTGAGCCGATAAAGCATTATCTACAGTCACAGCTGTCCAACGGTCAGATAATGTCCGCGTATGCCTAGAACCTGCATTTACAATTGGCTCAATTGCCAGCGTCATTCCCGCACGAAGTTTCACATTTGGCAATTCACGGGTACGGAAGTTAAACACTGAAGGTTCTTCATGCAAATTCCGACCAACACCGTGTCCAGTAAACTCTTCAACGATACTAAAGCCGTTAGCTTTCACGTGGTCTTCAATCGGCCCAGCCAGATCGAGCAAGTAGACGCCGGCTTTAACTTGTTCAATGCCCTTATATAAAGCTTCTTCTGCAACCCGAATTAGCTTAGCTGCTAGTGGGGTCACCTCTCCAACAGCGATCGTAATGCAAGAATCACCATGAAAGCCTTGGTAATAAGCGCCTGTATCTACTTTTAATACATCTCCCTGGCGGATTACTTTCTTGGGGCTAGGAATACCATGTACTACTTCATTATTAATACTGGAGCAAATAGAACCTGGAAACCCATGATATCCTTTAAAACTCGGTGTTGCACCCATTTCGCGGATGCGTTTTTCCGCATAAGCATCCAAGTCAGCCGTCGTCATTCCTGGCTTTACTAGCTCAGAAATTTCTTTTAGCACAGTTGCTACAATTGTCGCTGATTGCCGCATGATTTCTATTTCACGCGGGGATTTAATTTCAATTCCTCGACGTTGCTTTTTTGCAGGTGCAGGCTGAGTTGGTTGAGAAAGTAAGTTACTGAAAATGTTCATGGGAAATTAATAATTACTGGCGCTTTACAGCTTAGGTGTCAATGCCTTTCTAGGTTAATTGAGAAATAATATCTATATCTAAATTAGCTTATTTTTAAGCACACACTCTGCTAATTAATTTGTGAATCTGGATTGGGGTCAATTCTTGCACATTAGACAAAACGATCCAAGCTCCAGCTCTTAGCAGAGTTTCAGTATATGCCTCACTCCGCGTCGGTGTTTCTTGCACATGAGGTGGTAGAACTCCTACACCAATCCAAGTGCGAACAGAATCTAAACTCCGTGCTTTCTCCACAGTATACATGTCTGCGACCGTATCCCCCACATACACGATCGCCGATCGCTCAATTCCATTTTCTAGTTCGCGAACTGTAGCAAAAAGTCCAGTGGGGTCGGGTTTACCTGGTGCATCCTCCATCGCAATCAACACCGGAGATTGCAAACCCAGGCGTTTTTCTAAGACATAGTTAGCCGAAACACGAGTAGCACCGCTGAAAAATCCCCAAGCAATCCCAGCTTGGGTAAGTTGCTCTAAGTAGCTAGGTTGTAATAATAACGGTTCATCACAGATATACCCCGTCAAATTGTTGGGGTCTGGACCTCGATAACGCGATTGGAAAAAAGCAACGATCGCATTGTAATCTAGCTGCAATTGTTCGCGGCTCTGTCCACCAGCCGTAAGGTAGCGGTAAATTAATTCCTGGGATGCTTCCCAGTCGTTATTCCACACACCTTCTGATTTGAGTTGGTCAATATCTACGGGTGTTGGACGGTATGCAGCATTTGTAAAGTATTCTACGGTATCTGCGATCGCTCGGCGATAGGAACCACTCACATCACGCACAACACCATCAATATCGAAAATGACCGCTGCTTTTGGAGAAGTTTCTTGAGTCATGGGGTAGGAAGCAAAACAGTTTTACCAAGAAAGGCAGGAGTTAGGAGGGAGAAGGTTAAGAGTATCAATTACAACTTTAGTTCTGGCTCTAAAGCCAGTCAAATCAGCAATTATATTTAGAAAATTGACGGCAAAGTATAAAATGTCTTTACCTCAATCCCATCTTTTAAGGGTGGGTTACCTCCTGCCTTCATCCTCCTGCCTCCTGAAATCATCATATAGCTCCACCATTACGACTCAGGTAAAAAATCGGCGTCGAGGACTTGCTCTGGCGTAAAGGGAGATTGTTCGGGGAAGGTAGCGATGGACAACCCAGTTTCAATTACAGCCAGCCGTCTAGCAGCTTGATAGCTTTCCTCAAAAACGCGATCGAAGTGAGGCTTTAAACTCGGACTTTCGTGAAGTGCTTTTTCGATTCGCCTGCGGTGTTCCAAAATTGTATACTGCCAACTGGGCGATCGCCTTTGGGTTTGAATTTGATATTTGAGCAGATGCATCAGCAATACTTCCAGATTGCTCTCCAATGCGCGTCTTTCGCTTCTGCCCATTGTTTCAATTTCTTCAATTAAATTCTCTAAGTCCAGTTGTGTAAAATTCTTTTGCTTGAGCAGTTGTGCTGTGGTTTGAATCCACAAGTAAAAGTCTTGCTCGTACAAATCTAAACCAGATGTTATTTGAGATTCGGGCAGTTGAGCAGTCATAAGCATCTGTAGTTAGCGCTGACTACACTTGATGTTAGCCGATTTTCAATCATTAATTTGGTAAAAAATCGGCGTCGAGGACTTGCTCTGGGGTAAAGGGAGATTGTTCGGGAAAAATAGCTACATCCAATTCAGTTTCATCGGCAGCCAAAAGTCTAGCATCGTCATAACACTGCTTGAAAACCTCAACAAAATATGGTTTCAGACTAGGGCTTTCTTCTAAAGCTTCTTTAAGGCGTTTGCGATGCTCCCGAATTGTTGCTCGCCAACTACCAGACCGTTTCTCGGCTTGATACTTATACTTTAATAGATGCATCAGCACCACTTCCAAATTGCTTCTGAGTGCTTTCTTTTCACTCCTACCCATTGTTTCAATTTCTTCAATTAAATTCTCTAAGTCCAGTTGTGTAAAATTCTTTTGCTTGAGCAGTTGTGCTGTGGTTTGAATCCACAAGTAAAAGTCTTGCTCGTACAAATCTAAACCAGATGTTATTTGAGATTCGGGCAGTTGAGCAGTCATAAGCATCTGTAGTTAGCGCCGACTACACTTGATGCTAGCCGATTTTCAATCATTAATTTGTCATAAGCATTAGTCCCCATGCCCAATGCCCAATGCCCCACGTATTTGGTCATTGATAGGGTATTGCGTTAAAATAAGCGATCGCTATCCTAGTTAAGTAATGCCCGGAAATTCCCGGAGGTGTGATTGACCAAGTTTATTTTGAAAATTCTGTGGTTAGACGAAAACGTCGCTCTAGCAGTCGATCAAGTTGTCGGCAAAGGGACAAGTCCTTTGACCAAGTACTTTTTCTGGCCGAGAAATGATGCCTGGGAAGAGTTAAAGAAGGAACTCGAATCCAAACACTGGATTAGTGACCTCGATCGCGTCGAGTTGCTTAACAAAGCAACTGAAGTGATTAACTACTGGCAAGAAGAGGGCAGAAACCGCCCAATGGCAGAAGCTCAGTTGAAATTTCCGGAAGTTGCCTTCACAGGTAGCGCTTGATATTCCAAAATTAACTCTCGTGCTATTCTACAAGCTGCCAGAGTTTAATAGTCTTGTCCTTGCTGCCACTTGCAATCAGTTGTGTAACTTGGCTCACCGCAATGGCAGATACTGAGTCTGTATGACCAGAAAGAGTCGCAATCTCTTGGGCTGTACTCACTCTCCAGAGTTTAACTGTCTTGTCCCAACTTGCGCTAATCAGGGTTTTGGCATCGGCAGTGAAAGCTACACTTATTACAGACCAGGAATGGCCTGAAAGTGTAGTAATTAGCTGACCAGTGTTCGCTTCCCACAATTTAATAGTTTTATCATCGCTACCCGTCGCCAGAATTTTTCCATCGGGACTAAAAGCGACTGTCAAAACTGCCCATGCATGACCTGAAAGGATACCTAATAAGGTATGGCATGGGCAGTTTTTAAATTCTTTTGAGGAACTTATCTGCCACAGGCGAATTGTTCTGTCATAACTCGCGCTGGCTATAATTCGTCCTTGGGGACTAAAAGCTACCGAATTGACCTGTAAGTGATGTCCAGTGAAGGTACAAATTTCAGCCCCAGTATTTACATTCCACAGTTTGACTGTTTTATCCCAGCTACCACTAGCAAGAATCTCGCCGTCTGGACTGAAAGCAACTGATTTTACAGCGTGAGAGTGTCCCAATAAAGTGGTGATTTCTTTTAATGTGTTGATATCCCACAATTTGATAGTTTTATCGTCGCTAGCACTTGCCAAAATTTTGCCATCATGACTAAAAGCAACTGATTTTACCGCTTGCGAATGCCCCGATAAGTTAGCTAAAACTTTTTTACTATTTAAATCCCACAATTTGATGTTTTTCTCATCAGAAGTACTGGCTAAAATCTTACCTTCAGGGCAGAATGCAAGACTATTCACACTACTCAATCCAGGAGAATTTTCAGTCAAAGTAGACGAGCAGTGCCACAGAGGATTTGGTAATTTTAAAAGTTGGGGTTTACGTTCGATACCCATTGCTTGCATAACTTCATTAGCCGATTGAAACCGCTGACTAACAAGATTTTGTAGTAATTTATCAATGATTTTTGCTAAAGATAAATGTTTTGCGTCTTGTTGCCAGATATCGCCTTTAGTAGTTAAATAATCTCGCCAAACCCAGCAATTATTCGCAACATCAAATAAATCAAAGGGAGAAATTTGGGTAAGTAGATAAATGCAAGTGACGCCGAGACTATATAGGTCGCTAGCAAAAACAGCTTTTCCTGCCGTTTGCTCTGGTGCAGCATATTCTGGACTACCGATATTGTTTTCAGTTGTTAGGCAATCAAGTTCTGTGACAATTTTGGCAGCGCTAAAATCAACTATGACTAGATTTGCTTTATCTTTGGAGTCAGAGGGGGTTTTACAGATGATATTTTCGGGTTTAATATCGCGGTGGATGATGTGGCGATCGCTAATAAACTGCAAAACTGGTAACAAATCCTCTAAAATTTGCCAAACCTGAGTTTCATTAAAAGCCCCTTCCTCTTCAACCACCTGAGCAAGATTTCTACCTGGAATAAACTCCTGCACTAAATAAAAGTGCTGTTGTTGCTGAAAATAAGCCAATAAAGCCGGAATCTGAGGATGCTTTCCTAATTCTTCTAGCTGCTGCGCCTTTTGCTCAAAATTTTTAGATGTTTCGCACTCTGCCGATAATTCTTGAATCACACAAGGAGTCGGAGGAAACTGACCTTCATCTACAGCTAGGAAGGTTTTGCAGAATCCCCCTTTACCAATTCGTTTAATTAAACGATAACGTCCTTCTAAAAGCAAAATTTTCCTGCCAGTTAAGACGCGGGCAATCTTACCCACCCTACAAAAACATCTCTATACCCGAATTTCTCACGCACAGGTGGGGAGTGTGGGGAGAGATGAGAAGATGGGGGAGTGTGGGGAGTGTGGGGGGAAAGAGAATTAATACTTCCCCATCCTCCCACACCTCCCACACCCCTGGATTTCTCACTTGTGAGAAATCCAGGTATACTGTGCCCCTACTGCTGCATCTGGGCCGTTGTACCTTCTTAAATATAGCTACTCAATTTTTCTAAGTAAATTTAACAAGATTTTTAATAATAATTGTTACTAATTTTACCAAATGTAAGGCAATATGTTACATTATCCTTTGCTAGATGCTTTGTATCTGTAATCTTGGTATTGTGGACATTATCTGGTCAATCTGAGGTTTTAAAGTATTGACAAATAATTTTCACAATACTTAATATTTAGCAATGATGTGTAATTTAGATTAACTATTGCACAGAAATTCTCTCATAATGAGTAGAATGACAAATACAGCGACGCAACTATTTCATGAATTAGTTACCCTAGAACTGTAAGACTCATGTTTTCAGTCCTGACTTATTTCAGTATTTTGCCTCAAAGGCATACCAGTCAAAACCACACCAAATCCTTCATTCAGAGCTCCCACAAATCATAATGCCTGTGATTGAGAAAAAAAGAACTCGCGATCTGCCCCAAATTAACGAACGAATTCGCTTCCCGAAAATTCGGGTCATTGACACTGATGGCGGCCAGTTAGGAATTATGCCCCCTCAAGAAGCACTACAACTAGCAGAGGAGAAAGAACTAGATTTAGTGCTACTGAGTGACAAAGCTGACCCGCCAGTTTGTCGGATTATGGACTATGGGAAATACAAGTTTGAGCAGGAGAAAAAGGCGCGGGAAGCCCGTAAAAAACAGCACACGGCTGATGTCAAAGAAGTTAAGATGCGCTACAAAATAGAAGAACACGACTACAACGTCCGTGTCAAGCAAGCAGAGCGCTTTTTAAAAGATGGCGATAAAGTCAAAGCTACTGTGATGTTTCGGGGTCGTGAAATTCAACACAGTGACCTCGCAGAAGATTTGCTCAAACGCATGGCAACAGACTTAGAGCCGTTTGGTGAGGTTCAGCAAGCGCCTAAGAAAGAAGGGCGAAATATGATGATGCTCATCTCACCCAAAAAATAATCTTCTAACTTTTTAATAGATAAGGAAAGAAAATCCCCTGGCTTCTAGCCAAGGGATTTTTTCATTGAAAGCGGCGATTTTGGGGCATTGTTGAAAAAGGCAGAGGGCTTTTATGTTTTGTTTAGAAGGGGATTCCAACCCCTCCTGAACAAGAGCCACATTTCTTGAAATTTGGTGGGGGTCTAAACCCTTACTCCCAAAGCGTCGTAGCTCCAGAGCAGGAATCAGAAACATAGCTGCCTTCTGCCTCCTGCCCTCTGCCTTTCCCGATAAATTTTTTCCCATATCCAAGGATGGAGTCTTTTATTGTTCCTTTGTATCTGCCCTTACCTGTAACAAAATTAAAGACCTTGTAGAAATACATAGGTAAGGGCGTACAGCTGTACGCCTCTACACAAGATTTGCAGTATTACAAATATTTTTGTCAATAGTATCAGGTCGTATAAATTTATCTCAAATCGATAGTCCTGAAGCCTAAGTGGGAAAGATAATACTCAGTTGCTTAGGACTTTTGTGATGTCTAGGGGATGGGGGGATGTTGAAGTAGGGAGCAGGGGAGAAGATTTTCCCTCTGCTCCCTGCTCCCCCGCCTCTTCTCCATTACGCGGTGATACTACCAGAAACTAAAACTGCATGGAACTGAAAAATCACTGGTTGGCTGTAAATAGAGTTGCTTTACCACGATTGTTACAGTGGGTAAATCTCCGGCCAGAGGAGAGCGAACGCACTCAGATGATGTTCGTATTTTACACTATTGTATCTGTAGGATTGCGGTGGGCAGAGGATAGTACAGTAGCACTGTTTTTGGGCGAATATGAGACTAATCTACTACCTTGGATGTATATTGCCAGTGCTGTAATGAGTACAGGGCTGGTTTTTTTATATTCTTGGCTGCAAAAGGTTTTTCCTTTACGTCAGGTGATTGTGGCGATCGCACCTTGCATGGTGACGCCATTAGTTTTATTAGTTTTATTACGTTGGGGAAGCGGTGTTTCCTACCTGGCAGTGATTTCGGTATTTCTGCTGCGGCTGTGGGTAGATGCACTTTATGTGCTTAACGACCTCAACACGTCGATTGTTGCCAATCAAATATTTAACATTCGAGAGATTAAGCGCACTTACCCGCTAGTCAGTAGTGGGTTATTGGTAGCAGATGTCATCAGTGGTTTTAGTTTGCCTTGGTTGGTGCAGTACGCCAGACTGAATAAGGTGATCCTCATCGCCTGTGTGGTGATTTTATTGGGATCGGCGATTTTATTTTATTTAACTCATCAGTATCGAGCAGCTTTTCCCGAAACTCCACAAATTGCAATTCTTGGGGAACAAGCTTCACGACAGCGTTTTCTCAAAAGTCCTTTGAAGCGCTATGTTTGGCATTTATTTGCCTTTGTCGGTCTGTTGCAGGTGATTGGGTTGTTAGTGGATTTTCAGTATTTGCGCGAACTCCAATCGAATTTGAACGACCGGGAAATCGCCAGCTTTTTGGGCCTATTTGGTGGGATGTTGGGTTTGTGTGAGTTGTTAATCCAGTGGTTTGTTTCTAGCCGGCTGATCGAACGGATGGGAGTATTTTTCACTGCCACGCTTTTACCGATCGCTGTAGGCTTTTTACTACCAGGAGTGCTGGTATTTTTGCATTTAATTCCAGGGATGCAAGGGCAAAGCTTTTTCTGGGGTTTAGTAATTGTCAAATTCTGCGATGAAGTTTTACGCTACACCTTTGTGATGAGTAGCGGCCCCATACTTTATCAACCGATTCCAGAAGCAATTCGCAGCCAGATGCAGACCTTATCTGGCGGAACAGCCGAAGCCATCGCCACAGGGTTGACAGGATTGGTAATTTTTGTCACTTTATTAATTTGCGGGCATTTTGTACCTGAACCGCTGCAAAAATGGGTGTTAGTCGCAGAAACAATGCTGATAGCTGGCACTTGTTTAAAAGTAGTTTGCCAATTGCGATCGCGTTATGTTGACTTGTTAGTTTTAAGTGTGGCACGGGGTCAACTGAGTGCAACGAATGTCGGTCTAAAATTCTTTAAGCAGGGCGTAGTCAAAGCATTGGCTGAAAAAGGTAACGAGGCAGATAAACACTCTTGCATTGAACTTTTAGCCCAAATTGATTCTCAAGGTGCTGCGGAAGTTTTAGCACCCTTATTAGTCAAGTTAACCCCAGATTTGCAGTGTAAAAGTTTGGAAGTGATGCTGATGGGGGGTGCAAATCCCGCCTATGTACCTGCTATCCGTCCTTTGTTAGAACAACCCCAAGAAACTAACCCCGAAGTTTTTGCCCTGGCGCTGCGCTACATTTGGCTAGCTGAACCAAATCCCAATTTAAGCCTCCTGGAAGAATACCTAAACTCCCGACATAACTCACTTATCCGCGCCACTGCGGCTGCTTTAGTCTTACGCCAAGGAACCCCCATCCAAAAGGTAGCAGCTACCAAAACCATGCGCCGGATGCTGACTCATAAGCAAGAACGCGAACGGATAAATGGAGTCAAAGCCCTCAGAGAAGCAGTTTATTTGCAGGCGTTACGAATTCACATTCCGAGTTTGTTACAAGATGAATCCTTACGGGTGCGCTGTGCGGTGTTGGAAATGATTGCAGCAACGCATTTAGAAGAGTACTATTCAGCCCTGATTGCCGCACTTTACTACAAGTCAACCCGTAGCACAGCAATGTTATCCCTAACGCGACTGGAAAACGAAGCCTTAGAAATGCTGTTACAGTTGGCTGGGGATATTTACAAACCAGAAGTTGTGCGGATGTATGCTTGGCGCACCATTGCTCAAATTGGTACCCAAGAAGCAATGGAGGTTTTATGGGAAAACTTAGAAAGGTGTTGGGGTACTACCAGAGATCATATTCTTCACAGCTTACTCAAAATACACAAACAACCTGAAATTACAGGTTTAGGCGATCGGTTTTATGAGAGTCGAGTAGAAAAATTAATCGAGGAAGAATTACGATTTTTAGGTGAAATTTATGCTGCTTATATAGACTTTAAAAATATAGAAAAACAAGAAGATTATCAATCCAATGGAAGGATTTTGATTGTTTGTGAATTATTGCAACGCTCGCTCAGAGAATTAGAATTAGATGTCAGAGAACGGTTGTTAATGTTACTGAGGCTGCTTTACTCGCCAGAAAAGATGCAAGCAGCAGCGTTTAATTTACGATCGCTCTCAGTGGTAAACTTAGCGCGGGGGTTAGAAATCTTAGAACACACCGTAACTTTGCCTTCTAAGTCTCTATTGTTGAATATTTTAGATAAGCGAACAGAGCCAGAAAAATTACAACATTTGGTAGAAGCAAAGATTCTGGAATATGAGACTATGTTAGTTAGCGATCGCCTCCATAGATTGCTGCTGTTGGGTAATTTGCTTTCTGACTGGTGTCTAGCTTGCTGTTTTCATCTTGCTCAAGTTGCTCGGATTCGACTGACAAGTTCTGAGATTTTAGCTAGTTTACGCCATCCAACTGGCTTTGTTCGAGAAGCGGCGATCGCATACTTGAATATGGTTTCACAGCGCGTCCTCTTCCAAATCCTGCCCCAATTACAAAACGATCCACACCCTCTAGTAGCCGCTCAAGTTAAGGAATTACTCGAAAAATACCAATTCAAAAATTACAATAAATAGTGGGAAGTTTACGTCTTATTAGATTAATCTGCCTTGCTGAGTGCGCGGATGGGTAGGTGTTTATGAAGAGCTTACTACAAAAATGGCTCAATTCCCCTCTATATAAGAATTTGACGCCAATAGAATCTCTTAAGCATCCGCGCACCTTATTTGGCCAAGCTTTCAGCGATTTGCTTCTAGTGAAATTACAAATTTTTGTGTTATGATTACGCCATCCGCGCAACAGAACCTTGAAAACCAAATATCACAGTACTTTCAGCCAACAGCGATTGCAATTAACTAAAATCCCTATTAGGGATTGAAACAAAGAATAAATTCCTTTTCTAACTTACTTTGTTCTTATTGCAATTAACTAAAATCCCTATTAGGGATTGAAACAAAATACTAATTATAAAATTACACCCATTACAAAATTGCAATTAACTAAAATCCCTATTAGGGATTGAAACCCACGAGAAATTGGGCCGCCATCAAGAGCAAATTTAATTGCAATTAACTAAAATCCCTATTAGGGATTGAAACATTATCGATGCAGATCCGGCAGTTACAAGAGCTATTGCAATTAACTAAAATCCCTATTAGGGATTGAAACATCTTCTTACCGTTTCTTCCCTAGTCTTGGAGGCTGGAGGAATTGCAATTAACTAAAATCCCTATTAGGGATTGAAACGTAAAGTACTGGTTGAAACACTTCCCCCATTCGATTGCAATTAACTAAAATCCCTATTAGGGATTGAAACTTTCAGTCTTCAACCACTCTGGTATACTGCCCAAAATTGCAATTAACTAAAATCCCTATTAGGGATTGAAACGGACTGCCCGGCCAATAATCCCGCCGTCTTCTGCTGCATTGCAATTAACTAAAATCCCTATTAGGGATTGAAACAAATCCACAGCACAATTTGAAAGCGTGTGTGATTATTGCAATTAACTAAAATCCTTATTAGGGATTGAAACGCACACGCTTTCTATCACAACAACTTAGAAATAGTGGAATTGCAATTAATCAAAATCCCTATTCAGGGATTGAAAACTTCTCATACCTTCATTCCTTGTTAGCCTAGATAGGAAAGTAAAACTCAAACAGCATTAGGAATATTCATGTACGTATTAATTGGTGGAGCAGGTTTAGTGGGGCTAAGTTTAGCCCAGAAGCTGGTAGAGTTGGGGCATACTGTTGGGGTTATTGATATCGATCCTACCGCTTGTCGCTATGCCCGCGAACAAGTTGGCGCAATGGCTTTTGAAGGAAGTGCTGTGAGTACAGAAGTATTGTTAGAAGCTGGGATTCGCAAAGCCAGTTCTTTGGCTGCTGTCCTACGCAGCGATGCTTTAAACTTGGCAATGGTAACTCTTGCTAAACATTATGGCGTTCCTCATATTTTAAGTCGGATGCGCCACCCCGATTTTGCTCAACCCCTGCGTCTGGCTGGAGCGAACCATATTATCAGTACTGTTGAACTATCGGTTTCAACAATGGTAAATGCCATCGAGTATCCGCAAGTAGAATCGATGATGCATTTTGAGCAGGGACAGATTGAAGTGCTAAAACTTTCTATCCCAAATAATTGCTATGTTGTTGGTCGTAGCGTTGCTGAAATTGCTCAGGATTCCCGGTTTCCCACTGGTTCGCTAATTATTGGCTATCAACCTCATCCCCACGAAAATTTGATGATTCCTAATGGCAGTACAGTACTAGAACCTGATTCAACTGTGCTGATTGTAACTAAACCAGGATGTTTACATCAAGTTATCGATTTTATAGAAGGCTGTAATAATTCGTAATTACCCCAGTTTTAGGTTTGATTATTTAAAAATCAAATCTAGACGCTGCCGGGTTTGTTGGAGTGCTTTTGTTGGTGAAGATTTACTCAACAATACAGATTTAATTACCCGTCCTAAGCTGTCGGAAATTCGATTGTAACTAGGAAAAATCAGACGCGATCGCTCATATTTTGCTTACTCTAAAAATTAAAAATACTTTCATAGGCTTACGCACACTCTACGATTCTTGGCGTTCTTGGCGTCTTCTCTACGAGACGCTGCGCGTTGGCGGAAGCCTCTCGTAGAGAAGGCGGTTCGATAAATTAAGCTTTTTACAAATTTTTGCGTAAGTCCTATTTCAGTTGGGGAATTTTATTCACAAGCGTATTAGGTACTAAGACACCATTCCTAAATATTTATTTTCTAGTCCCCATTCCCCAGTCCCTAGTTCCCCAGTCTTCAGTCTCTTCTAGCAAATCCACCTTTGCATCTGGGTAAAAGCTAGGTATATTCTAATCTTTGGTAGAGTTTTGATAATTTAAGGTTATGGCAGGACATAGTAAATGGGCAAATATTAAGCGCCAGAAGGCGGTAGTAGATGCAAAAAAGGGAAAAACCTTCACTCAATTGTCTAGGGCGATTATTCTTGCTGCTAGAAGTGGCGTACCAGATCCGGCGCTGAATTTTCAACTTCGCACAGCGATCGACAAGGCAAAAGCAGCAAGTATTCCTAATGATAATATTGAACGGGCGATCGCTAAAGGTGCAGGCACTTTTGGTGCAGACAGCGCCAATTTTGAAGCGATTCGCTACGAAGGTTACGGCCCCGGTGGTGTGGCAATTTTGATTGAAGCGCTGACAGATAATCGCAATCGCACAGCCGCAGATTTGCGTGCAGCTTTTAGTAAAAATGGCGGTAATCTGGGTGAAACAGGTTGCGTTAGCTGGATGTTTGACCAAAAAGGCGTTTGTGTCGTTCAGGGTGCGGTTAACGAGGAACAGCTTTTAGAAGCATCCTTGGAAGGTGGCGCCGAGTCTTATGAAATGACTGAAGATGAGATGTCTGAGGTATTTACTGAAATCGGAAATTTAGAAACCCTCAGTCAGACACTCAAGGATAAAGGCTTTAAGGTGACTGATGCTGAATTGCGCTGGGTTCCCAGTAATAGCGTAGAAGTTACAGATCCCGAACAGGCGCGATCGCTTTTCAAATTAATTGACACTCTAGAAGGCTTAGATGATGTCCAAAATGTTACGGCTAACTTTGAAGTAACAGAAGAGTTGATGAGTCTCAGCATTTCTTAATAAAAATCTCTCCCAACAGACATGAAAGATTCACATCAATTACAACGTAATGACATACACCTATTAGATAGTTGTACTGTTCAACAATTGATGAGGAATTGCAAGTGAATAACTTCGCTAAAGCTTTCGTTTTGGCTTTAATATTTGCTGCCCCGGTAGCCATTTCTGCACCTGCTGTTCAAGCTGGAACTATTCACTCTACTAAGATAAAAACTGCCAAAGTTCATCAAAAATACTACAAACACCACAAGCATCATCTAGTTCACAAAGCTCATAAATAGTTACTATTAGCTACGAAAATTTGTAGTAAATCTGTAATCAACTTTAGTCTCCGTTTTACACCAACACCATTTCATTATTCAACCCGCTGTATTTTCTCATAATCAGCGGGTATTTCCAATTAATATCATACTGGTTAAAGACTGACAGCAGACTAGTTTTATTAACCAGTTGAAGAAGGCAGAAGGCAGAGGGCAGAAGGTTTTAACTCAGTTGGGATCTATTCTTTTATAAATTTACCAATTATCAATCCTGAATTTGGTTTTAATTTTATGATTTATTAGGATTTGTATCGCCACCAATAATTGCTTGGAACACATTCCCTGCTAAAGATAAAAATGCTGCAACTAATAAGATAAACATTAAGCTAGCAAGGCCAGCAAAGGGAGAAACAATAAATAAAAGTAACAATCCAAACATTAAAATACTTAGTAGCGTCTTATTCATTTTTTTGACCTTTAATAGTTGTTTGTCTCAAGCTAACAATTAACTCATCAATTGACATATATCCAACTGAAGGAATTAGTCTAATTCTCTAGTGGCATTTTGAAGCTAATTCTCAAGGAATACTGAAAGCACAAAAAAGCTATAGGACTATGATTTGATTTTTGAAAAAACTCTGTGCAATGATAGTACAACTCTGGCACAAACAGACTTTTAAGCCTATTGCCTGCCATAGTGTTCCTCTGCTCTTGCCCAAAAAGCCGCGATCGCGTCAAAATAAGAGTTAAGATGCTGTAATTTATCTTCACAATGGCGCTAGCAGAGCTTAATCAAACTCTTTACTCTCCCCAAACACCATCAGACAAGCGGGGATACGAATATGATTTGGTAATTGTAGGCGGTGGAATTGTTGGGTTAACTCTCGCCTCCGCCTTAAAAGATTCTGGCTTGAGTGTGCTGCTGATTGAGGCAAAAGTGACATCAGCGGCGGTAGCCAAGGGTCAAGCCTATGCAATTCACATGCTTTCGTCCCTAATTTACCAAGGAATTGGAGTTTGGGACAAAATGTTGCCCCAAATCGCCAAATATTGCCGGGTTCGTCTTTCTGATGCCGATTATCCTGGTGTAGTGGAATTTGTCACCGAGGATATAGGTACGCCAGAGTTGGGTTATGTAGCGGAACACCAAGCAATATTGGAACCTTTACAGGAGTTCGTTCGAGATTGTGCAAATGTGACTTATCTGTGTCCGGCTGAGGTGGTAAACACGCAGTACCAACGGGACGCTGTAGCCATAGATATTAAAGTTGCTGGCGAACTCCGAACTATCAAGAGTAAATTACTCGTAGCCGCAGATGGATCGCGATCGCCCATTCGTCAAGCTGCTGGTATCAAAACCTCTGGCTGGAAATATTGGCAGTCTTGCATCGTTGCATTTGTCAAACCAGAGAAACCCCACAATAACACTGCTTACGAAAGATTTTGGTCTAGCGGCCCGTTTGCGATTTTACCTTTACCAGGGAACCGCTGCCGAATTGTGTGGACAGCACCTCACGAAGAAGCAAAAGCTTTGTGTGCGTTAGATGATGAGCAATTTTTAAGAGAATTAACCCGTCGCTATGGCGATCGGATGGGTAAATTGGAACTACTTGGCGATCGCTTTGTTTTTCAAGTACAACTCATGCAAAGCGATCGCTACGTTCTTCCCCGGCTAGCATTAATTGGCGACGCTGCACACAACTGTCATCCCGTCGGCGGACAAGGTTTAAATTTGGGTATTCGCGATGCAGCAGCTTTGGCGCAAGTAATACAAGCAGCCCACAAAGCGGGTAAAGATATTGGGGAGATTCAGATTCTCAAACGTTACGAACGCTGGCGCAAGTTGGAAAACCTGACGATTTTAGGTTTCACTGATTTGTTAGATCGGATGTTTTCTAATAATTTCTTGCCTGTGGTGTTGGTTCGTCGCTTAGGTTTATGGTTATTGCAGCGAGTACCTGTGTTAAAGGTATTTATGCTGAAGTTGATGATCGGTTTGAAGGGACGGACTCCAGAATTGGCAAAACGATAAACCCTAAACCAGACCAGCTTGAAAAATCTGGTTTGGGGTGAGATTTAATTCAGGAAAAGTTTGGGAGATCAGGCGATCGCTATCTCGAAATTTACTTATTTGATATTCCCCATCAACCAAGTTACAAACAGAGATTGTCGATTCCTTGGGGTTACCAATAAAATTACGTCCGCCCAAGGCAGCATAATCGATAATCCAGTATTCGGAGATACCCATCTCTTCATAATCAGCGTATTTTAAATAGTAATCGTCCCGCCAGTTGGTTGATACAATCTCAATTACCAAAGGTATCGATGCACCCAGGCTAACAATAGATTGTTTTTTCCACAATGGTTCGTTTACCAGATTTGCACGGTTTAGCACCAATATATCTGGTAAGTAACCAGAATCTTTTTCAGGAGGTCTAACGATAACTTGATTGGGGATACCGTAGGGCAATCCTAGACGTTTGATTTCAACAGGAATTTCGACACCCAAAAAGCTTTTAACTTCTTCGTGTTCCCCTACTGGTTGTGCCATCTCAACAATGTCTCCGTTATGTAGTTCGTAGCGTACCTCTGAATTTTCGGGTAGCCAATCGACAAATTCCTCAAAGGTTACTTGCTTGGGTATGGCTTGAGTCATAAATGATAAAGGATTACTGATAATAGAAATATTATCTCTAATTTAAAGGACTGCGAACAGCTTTTCACTCTCAGAACAACGCACTACTTTTAATTAAAGAGCGATCGCACTTAAACTTGTGATGGGTTTGAAATGCGATCGCCGTAAATTTCAAATCGAAAATCCTATTAATTTTGAGATATTTTTGTATTTATCCCACAATTAAATACTAGAGATACCCGATTTCTTGATATCTTGCATATTCCAGGTTTCATACCACAGTTTTTTGATTTTTTGAATTGTTCCTTTTTCGTCTGTTTTTATTACCGTCCAGCCATCTTTAATAGCTTGTTTCTCTCTATCAGTTAATTTCCAAGATAAAGGTGGTTGATACCGACCATTTTTGTAAAATGCAGTTATGTCAGATACTTGAGGTATGTCAGATAAGGAGGGGAAAAAGATAGGAAAGTATTTGATATCTACCTTATTCTGCCATTTTGCTGCCAGAAATTCAGCTTCTTGTGCATTTCGAGATGCCAAAATCGGATCGCGTACCTTGAAAAGTGTTAGTAATGGCCCGATAGTCGCCATAAACCAGCCCCAATCGCCTCTAACGTTTTCGGTTGCAGGAGATTCTGGAAAAGGATTGATTTGTAATATCAAAACTCGTTTGATATTTAAATCATTTTCAAGCCATTCATTTAAGTTTCCATCTAGCCATTCTGCTGCCGTTACAAAGCCAGAATTATCGAAATACCCTCCATCTGCAACGTGATAATTTTGATTGGGGATATTTACATTGGCACGACAGATAGGAGAAACATAGGGGAAAGTTGCTGATAATCTTGCAGCCGTAACAACATCCATATCATAATTATATTTTCCATAAAGACTATTGAAGTCTGTATACTTTTTCTCAAAAACATTACCAAATGTCATTGGAGTAATTAAAAACCGACAACCATTTTCTACTAATGTGGCATTAAATACAGGAATAGGAATTTTGCCATCAAAAATCTGTTTTCGCCAGGTTGCCAAGGTTTTGCTCTTTTGGGGTTCCTTGAATTCTGCTTGCCAGTCTGTCTCAACTGCTGTACCGCGATCAAACTTTGAGCGAATTAGGAAGGGAAACCCAATGAATCGCCATAAGTCTAAATAGGTCAAACCCCAACCAATAGCATCTAAACTATCTGTGGTAGCAGCATTAAAACTCTCTGTGGTAGGAACTATTTCAGTTACAGCATTTCCATCTTTGAAAATTGTCTTTGTTTCTTCTTTTAAAAAACCATCTTCAAACCGATCTAAGTAGTACATTGACCCTACGGAACCACCTGAAACGGAACTAATCAAACCAATTGCTTTGGTAAATGATTGTCCTAATTCTTTTTGAAGGCCAGCCAAAACTTCCACTGTCCATCCTGCTGCTTGAATACCGCCACCACTGGCACAAACAATAACTAAAGTTTTTTCTTCTTGATGTTGATGTTTGAGACGTTTTTCTAGCACTTGTTTGAAGTCACTAGACTCGCCATCAACTTTCTTTTTGTCGTCGGATTCGCTATTATTCAATGATTCGAGTTGAAAAAAGTGATTAACATCAAATACTAAATAGCTTAAGCCAGAGAAAAGAATAAAGAAAACCAACACGGGAATCCGAAAGTAATCAAGATAGAATGTGGCTGCTCCAAAAATAATTACCATCGTGGAGACGATGAGTAACACATATAAAAGAGCAGGTGCTTCTGGTCGATTAGATTCTGGTCTGGGATTAAAACGCAAACCAACTATAATATAGATAGCTACTCCAATGAGCAAATAAGCAATTGCTCTCAGATGCCCCGCAGTTAATTCACCAGTTTCAGGATTGATATAGCCAGCTGAATCATTTCTAGCGACGAAATCAAAGATATCAAAAAGTATCTTTTTTAAAAAAACATTGGAATTTAACCAATTGGTAAGCAAACTAATAATAAGTAATAGGAGAACGCTTAATAGCGCACCTACAATTGTTGCCCATTGTATTTCTGATTTTTTTAGCTTCTCTTGGGACAAGTCAATTGCAACGATACAAATATATAAGCTTAAGAAAATACCTATTCCATATTGCCAAAGTTCAGGAATTTTGATTGTTGCTGGCACACCAAAGCGGGCTGTTGCGTTCTCCAAAATGATAGATGCAACTAAAATTACTGAAGTTCCGGCTCCAATTGCGCTCACAATTACAGTTGCTAATTGCCATTTGTCACGAAGTACAAATAGATTTTTCAAGATGGCTGGTAGCCAATCTTTAGCAAGTTTAGGTAAAAGTAGCAGAAATAAACCTAGTAATATCGGTAGACGGAGGAAGAAAAGATATTTCCAGACACCATCTGAATTTGCTAGCCATGTTGATAGAAGTAACAGGAATGGCAACAACCCAATTAATTTTGTCATATTGTCATTTTGTGATTATTTGAACCATATTGGTTCAGTTGCATATTAGACTTCTTGCAGAAGTCGGGAAAAGGGGAAAGGAAAAGGGGGAAAGGTTTGGGATTTTCCTTTCCCCAATAAAGATGAGTCTCTTTTTCCACAAGAGTGCAAAAAGTAATTGATTGCAAGAGGTCTATTAACTTCCAAGGATAATTTTTGGTCGTTATCCAAAGTCATACACCTAAAGCGATCGCACTGTCGGTGAGAAAAGGTGAGTTATTTTTGTAAACAATGTAACTTTTTGCGTTAGCGATGAATGAACGTCACTCTCGAACCCGTTCGCCCTTGGGATTAAAATCTAGATAATTGCTTTACTTGATACGCAAGGATGTATGTAGCAATTCTATTTGATTGCCTTAAGAAATACTCTACACTTGAAGATAAGAGGCAATTAATGTTTTTTTATTACCAGCCGATAGTCATCCGTAAGCAACTTCAAGTGGTTATTTTTATTTCTTGGAGTTACCTTATTATGTGTATTAAATTGTTATTCGGATATGAAAAAAATTGTTACGTTTATCCTGGGGATAGATGTAATAGGGTTTAATGTATGCTAAAAACTCAACACTGTCAACCGTAAGATTGAAAATTAGTATTTTTCTACATAAAATTAAAAATCTCAAATTAAAAATTGGTAACACTGATGGTTAAGAGTGCTAAAGTTTCAAGAAATTCATCGGAACTTTTCAGCGGGTATTCATGCTGAAGAAACTACAGAAAAAGCAAATTTCCATAATTGCGGCTGCGGCCCTGTTTGCCTTTTCAGCTGGCGCAATGGTGTCAGCACCTGAGATTGGCAAATCTCTGGGGCAATGGCTCAAATTGGGTAAAAATCAGGTAGAGCAAACATCTGAGGCTAGCGTTGCCCAATCAGCGGTGTTTCCACTGATATCACAATCTCTGCCAGAACGGGCGGGAAAACTAGCTGCGATCGCACAGCAATCCCCTTCTGTTGACCGCAATCGCGCTCGTTATCTTTTGGCGAGCGATTACATTGAAAGAACCCAAGGAAAAAAAGCTCTGGCTTTATTGCAAGGATTAGAGAAAGACTATCCGGTTCTCGCGCCTTACATTTTGCTAAAACAAGCTCAGGCAGAGGATCTGCTGGGTGAGGACGGTAAAGCCTCGGATCTCAGGCGAAAAGTGCTCAAAGCCTATCCCAAAGAAGCAGCCGCAGTCAAAGCCCTATACCTAATTGCCCAACCAAAGGAACAGGAAACCGCGATCGCTCAATTTCCTTCTAACCCCTTGACTTGGGAAATTATCCGCAAACGCTTAGAAGAAAATCCCAATCAGCCACAATTACAGTTGATTTTGGCAAAATACGCCTACGACCAACCAGGCATAGTGGGGGTTTTGGATGGGTTAGTTAAACAACCTACTCTCAAACCGGAAGATTGGGAACTCATTGGTACAGCCTATTGGGAAAATAATCAATTTCTCAAAGCCGGGAATGCTTATGCCAAAGCACCTAAAACAGCCCGCAACCTCTACCGCACCGCACGGGGGTTACAGGTAGGGGGTAAAGATAGAGAAAAAGCGATCGCCACCTATAAACAAGTGGTGCAGCAATTTCCACAAGCTAAAGAAACTGGTACTGCACTGCTGCGATTAGCAGAAATGGCAAAAACTCCCAAAGATGGCTTACCTTATCTCGACGAGGTAATTAGTAAGTTTCCCGGTCAAGCTAGTACTGCACTGGTACAAAAAGCCAAAACTTTCCAAGCACTCAAAGATCAAAAGTCAGCTAGTTCAGCTTGGCAATTACTCTTGGGTAAGTACGGTAACTCTGACGAAGCAGCAGAGTATCGCTGGAAAATCGCCCAAGATAAAGCTAACAACAAAGATTACATCGGTGCATGGCAATGGGCAGAACCAATTGTTAGCAACAACCCTAACAGTATTTTGGCTCCGAGAGCAGGCTTTTGGGTAGGTAAATGGGCAGCCTCACTAGGAAAACAGCAAGAGTCTCAAACTGCTTATGAATATGTAATTAGCCAGTTTCCCTACTCTTACTATGCATGGCGATCGGCGACAATGTTGGGTTTGAATGTTGGCAACTTTGACAACGTGCGCTCAATGAACCCAGAAGTCATCGCACCCCAGCGTTCATTACCTCCTGCGGGTTCTGAGACTTTCAAAGAATTGTATCTGTTGGGTCAAGACCGCGATGCTTGGTTACAATGGCAAACAGAATTTCAGAACAAAATTCAGCCAACGGTAGCAGAGCAATTTACTGAAGGCTTGATGCAGCTGGCAAGGGGAGAAAATCTCATAGGAATTGACAAAATTTCCAAATTAGAAGATCGGGAAGTACCAGCCGAACAAACCGAATATCAAACTCTGAGCAAACAAATCTCTTATTGGCAAGCTCGTTATCCATTTCCCTATTTGCGAGAGATTGAAAAGTGGTCTGCTGAACGTCAACTTAATCCTCTGTTAGTCACTGCCTTAATTCGTCAAGAGTCACGGTTTCAACCAAAAATTAAATCTGTGGCAAATGCTACTGGCTTAATGCAGGTGTTACCAAGTACAGCTCAATGGATTGCCCCACAAATCAAGTTGAATAGCAAAACAATAAACTTAGAAAATCCCAACGACAACATCATGCTGGGTACATGGTATTTGGATCATACCCACGAGCAATATAACAATAATTCCTTGTTGGCGATCGCTAGTTACAATGCCGGCCCTGGCAATGTCTCTAAATGGCTGCAAACATACACTACACAAGATCCAGATGAGTTTGTCGAAGACATTCCTTTTGATGAAACCAAAAATTATGTGCGTCAAGTATTTGGCAATTACTGGAATTATCTTAGACTTTACAACCCGGAGATTTCTGGCATAGTGGCAAAGTATTCGACTACACATCCAAAATTGCCGACACAGTGAAATGGGGGACTGGGGAGTGTGGGGAGTGTGGGGAGTGTGGGGAGTGCGGGGAGAGAGGAGGAAGATGGGGAAGTGTGGGGAGTGTGGGGAGAAAGAGAATTTATACCCCGTCTCTTCCCACACCTCCCACACCTCCCACACCTCCCACACCTCCTGCTTGCCCCATACCCCATGCCCAATATTCAATACTCGAAGACTTCGGGGGACATGAGTCCGTCAGCTACTTTAGTGACGGCGCCGGTCATTGTGACTGTAAAATCGTCACTGATGGCGATCGCAATTTGTCCTCCTGGCATGTGAACTGTAATTTCTGAATCACACAAGTTCAATTTGTGGGCAACAGCCGCGGCTGCACTGCTACTACTGCCAGATGCTAAGGTGTAACCTGCTCCTCTTTCCCAAATCTCAATTTGAATATTTTGCCGATCTTTAATTTTCATAAACTGAACGTTGGTACGGTTGGGAAAGTAAGAATGAACCTCTAGCAAACAACCATACTGCTTGGCAATTTCGGATGTGACTTCGGGTAACTGGATAATGCAGTGTGGATTTCCAATAGTGGCTGCACAGAAGCTAAAAGTTTGGTCGGCAACGGTAATACTTTCTTGGAGAACTTCTCTGGAGTGTCCTGTCACCGGAATCTTGTCACTTTGGAAGCTTACACTACCCATTTCTACTCGAACACTTTTACTTGATTGGGCAACCCGCGCTTTAACTCGTCCGCCAAGGGTGTCAATATCAAATTCTTCTTCTCGAACAAGCTGGTTGTCCCACAAATAGCGAGAAAAGATTCTCAACCCGTTACCACTTTTCTCTGCCTCACTGCCATCTGGGTTAAAAATCCGCAATCCAAATTTGGCATTGTTGGATGCTAAGGGGCCAAACAGAATGCCGTCTGAGCCAATTCCAAAGTTGCGATGACAAATTCGCTCAATTGTTTTTGGGGTTAATTCAAATGCTAAATCTTCGGGAGAAATAACTAAATAATCGTTTCCGAGAGCGTGATACTTCGAGTATTTCACTTGAGCCAACATAGCAGATATCTTAAAAAATAGATGTCTTAAGGAAATTACAGCAGAATTCAGGAGCCTGAATTCTGAATTAGAATAGGCTCAGAGCCTTACTTTAAAATATTGTCGTAAATTATCTTTATATTTACTAAATTTAGATTGCTAATTTTTTGAAAAAATTTAAGATTTATATTATTTTTCCAGATAAATAATTATACCTCCTTTTTTTATCGGCAACTATTCATAAAATCGATATGGATCTCTGTGTATTATTTATGTAGTATCATAAAGTAGGGAGTCAGAATTTATAGGTCTTAGAACCACCTATTCATAGGTATTTATGCGCTTTTTTTCTGAAGTTGCTGCTTTTGCTGGTCAACTTTAAAAAGAGAGAATAAAGCCCTTAGCCGTCAGAATTATCTAATTTAATTCTGTACGAGCGGTCAATGAATAAATAGGTTTAATTTTTCTATTTCAAACATTGCTGAATTATGTTAGCGCAGCGTGGCGTAGCCCATTCTGAATTCTGAATTCTCTTGTAAAAGCCTTTTCTTTTACCAAACTACCAGCACATATCATTAACGAAATATTATGCTGTTTAGTCCAAACAACTTGCCCTATTGGATTTTTCTGGGAATGGGGGTTTTGCTGTTCTTTTTTATGATAATTTCCGGGGGCGGAGGGCAAGATTTTGATATTGATGCAGATGTGGATGTAGACGTAGATGCAGATGTAGACGCAGATAGCAATAGCGAATTGGGCTTTGGGCAATTTTTGGCATGGGCTGGGATTGGGAAAGCTCCATTGATATTATTACTGGCTACAGATTTGAGTTTGTGGGGCGTTTTGGGGTGGATGTTGAATGTTTGGTTTGGTGGAGTTTCCAATAATAATGGTAGCTTTATCGGCAGTATTATATTATTTGGTTCGCTGATTATTAGCTTGTTGTTAGGAGGATTAATAGCGCGACCAATTGGCAAAATATTTGCGGAGTTTGGCGAGGATGTAAGTAGCGATCGCTTAATAGGTTGCGTTGGAATTGTAACATCTGCTTATATCCCAACTGAGAATCAAGGCAGAATTGGACAAGTAGATGTGCTAGATGCAAAACGCAATCTTTTAACTATTAGTGCTGTTTTACCAGATTGGGGAACTGTTGCACCGCAACGTGGAGAAAGAGTTTTAATTATTGAACATAAGGCGCAAATTTACGTAGTTATTGCTAAAGATAGTCCCGACCAAGAACACTGGTTAAATAATTCATCTCGTAGAGATTCAATTTATTAAGAGGTAAAAAAATGCTTTTTTGGTTAACTTTTATCCAGTCTTTACCGAGTGTCAAAATAGCTGAAGTTCCAGAGATTAAATTACAACAACAAAAACAAATAACATTAATTGACCAAACACTCCCAGTAAAAGTTATGCCTAATTTTGCTCAAGTCAATGGCGGATTAGTATTTCCAGTGGTGATTGCTGGCTTAGTTTTATTACTATTACTCAGCTTGTTTGCTTATACGCGGGTTTATGTAGTGACACCCAACAACGAAGCTTTCGTGAGGACTGGGGGTCTTTTTATTAAAAAGAAAGCGGTGATTCTCTATGGGGGTTGTATTGTTTTACCCGGATTCCATCAGCTGACACGAGTACCTCTGCGAGAAATTTCTATTGATGTAGAACGTACTGGTAAACTTGCAGTCCGGACTAAAGATTACTTACGAGCAGATATCCGAGTGACTTTTTATGTATGTATTAATGCCTCTGAAGAAGATGTTTTGACAGCAGCGGCTAGACTATCTCAAAATGGCACTAAAATTACTCCAGAAGATATCAAAAATGCTTTAGAAAAAAGAGCAGATGACGCAATTAGGGCGGCAGCTAAAACCAAAGATTTAGCAGAAATTGATTCTGATAAATTGGGGTTTGCCCAAGAAGTGCTGAACTTGGTAGGAACAGATTTAAAAAAAGTCGGCTTAACTTTAAATAATATTGCTATTTCCGAAATATTAGAAAGCGTTACCTACGATCCAGATAACTTTTTTGATGCTCAAGGTGTGCGTTTACGAACCGAAATTATTCAGCGTTCGATTCAACAAAAACGGGAAGTTGAGTTAGCAGCACAAGTGACGATTGAGCAAAAAGAACTGGATGCTCAAAAGCGATCGCTCCAAATCGCCCAAGAACAAGAAAGTGCAAAACTAGAACAAAAATTGCAAGTAGAAGCACTAAAAGCACAGCGAGAACGGGAAATTCAAGAATCCAAAGACAGGGAAGCTGCAACAGTGCGCCGGACTAAAATTTTGCAGGAAAAATCAGTTGAAGAAGAAGAAATTCGCAAAAAACTATCGGTGCAACAAAGTCAAATTGAAGCTGATATTGCTCTGGAAGAACGCAATAAACAGCTAAAGGTAGTACAAGCACTGCAAAAACAGGAATCTGAACTCGCAGAGATTACACGTCAACAAACTGTAGAATCAGGAAAACTACAAGCACAAGTGCAGATAGTTGAGTCAGAACGACTGGCAAAACTGGCTCAAGAAGATGTGGCGATCGCTATTGCTAATAAAAAACGCGAAAGCTTTGTCGCACAAGCAGAACAAGCCAAAGCTGAGGAATCGGTGAAGACAGCCAGTGAAGTGGAAAAAGCTGAACGCAATAAACGCCTATCAACGATTGCAGCCGAACGAGAAGCCCAAGAAAAGAGTATTGGCGATCGCAACGTTGTGGAAATCGATGCTTTCCGCCGCCGCCGTCAAGCTGAAATTGCCCAAGAAGCAGCAGAACTGGAAGCAGAAGCAATTCGCACCTTAGCAGCAGCTAACCGCGACCAAATTTTAGCCGAAGCCGAAGGTATTCGAGCCAAAATCGCCGCTGAAAATTCCATTAGTAATGCCAATCTCACCGCCAAAATTATTACAACTATTTGGCCAGAATTAGCCGATAAACTACCAGAAATTATGACTGCTTTAGCACCGCAACCGGGAGTTTTAGGAGATACTCGCATTTATTCATTTCCTGGTGCAAATGGTAGCAACGGCAGCCAAGATATTAACAAATTGCTACTATCTACTAGTGGACTTTCCTTAATAAATACCTTGCTAGATGAAGGAAAATTAGGCGAACTAATCGGTCAAATCAATCAGCTAGTGCGTGGTAATAACCCAGTAATAACTGGCACATCAACTCACGCTACCTTAGAAAATACCCCAACACCAACCGCGATCGAAAACAACATACAAACTGATGGAAATAATTCGTAATTCAGTTTTGTAATGGCGATTTAGAAAAAGTATACAGCAAATAGAATACCCTTGGTGCTTTTACTCTGGGAAATACAGTGTATTTCAGTTAAATGAAATACAGCGTATTTCATTTTTGGAGTACACATTAATATAGCCATGACTTACAAAAGATATGACCGAAAACCTTATTCTTGCATGGCGGTAATTCATGAATTACTGCTACTTTCGTTATCTTTTGCCTAAGTCCTGATAGCTAAAATAGTGTATTAGGTGTAGGTTGGGTTAAGCAACGCGAAACCCAACACGGCTCAGCAAGTAGCAGAATTAGAAGCAGAAGCTTAAGATATTGTTGTTGTAGACGATTTATTTTTGCACTTCATTACGGAGAGATAATGTTTGTAGCCTTCATTATTGCTTAAAAAGGCCAAGAGTCAAAATACAATTTCTTTATGTAGACGGTGTTTTTTCACTTAGATTTTATAATTCTTTGGTAATTTAAATATTAACTTCATTTTTCTACCAGTATAAATAGCATTTTAAAGCTGAAGAGTGTTAAAAAAGTCACTCAGGTTTTAATTTAAGGATGAGACATAAATCTAGTAATTATGCCCTGTTTTTTTCTAGGGAATAAATCACATAATTGGTGCATAACCAAGAAAAAACAGGAAATAAAAATAATGTTTATTAAGAAACTTGCTTGTATTGTTGCTCTCTCAACAATCGCTTCTATTAGTTATGCTGGTTCAGCACATGCTTTAGGATTTACATATGAAGCTGGGGCTTACCGCCAACCTACAGCAACAAATGAAGGTGTTTTTTCTGATAATGTTAATAGCGCAGGTTATACAACCTTTGATTTTAATAACGGCCAAGTACCAGGCAATGACCTAGTAAAATATTCTTTTTCTAAAGGCACTTATTCTACTACAGCTTATTCTGGTCAAACTGGTATTTACTCCGATGTTTGGGCACCTTCTGGCGCTCACGCAGAAGTCAACCAAACTAATTATTTAGCAGTTTTCTCCGATAGCGATACCATCATTGAAGCTCAAGGTAATAATACTTTTAGTTATTTCGGTTTTGATGCAGGTGCTCTAAGTGTAGGCAACACATTGAAATTCTTCAGCGGAACCACTTTAATAAAAGAGTTAACATATGACATCTTAAATGGAGCAGCTACTGTTGGAGCTTCCCAACATGGTGGTCAAAAGAATGGCTTCTTTGAGTTTTTCTCAGAAGGTGCAAATGACAAATTTAATAAAATTGTCATTTCTCAGACAGAAGGTGGCGGCTTTGAAAGTGATAACCATACATTTCGTGTTGAAAGTGTACCCGAACCTAGTGTTACTTTAGGTATGCTAGCTGTCGGTGGGTTATTTCTACGCAAACGTAAAAACCAAAAATTGCAAACTGCAAAGGAATCTGCTTAAACAAAAGTTTAGTTTTGCTAAGTTAATAAATTTTCTGTAAGAGCGTTCGGTACATAGCGAAGGATTTTCAAAATCCTTCGCTTTGCTTTATTTGATGGAAGTATTTTTTCGCTGACTAACTCAAGAAGATGTAGCGATCGCTATTGCTAACAAAAAATTACCAATAGCTCAACTCAATACCGCAAACGATTAAACCAGGATAAAGCTCGATTCCACCAGTTGATTGGCTTTGACTCCAGCTAACAACCCTAACGTATCATTACCAAAAAGAATCGCAGCACTGCCATTCACATCCGTAAAGGTTAGTTGACCAAAACTCAGTCCCCCGGATAAGCCGATGGAGTCTTGTCCAGGGGTAAAGTCTTGGATTGTGTCGGTGCCGTTGCTATTACCAGTAAGGACGAAGATGTCTCGACCATTACCACCATTGAGTGCGTCATCACCCTCCCCACCCCAGAGGACATCAACTCCATTACCACCGGACAACGTATCATTGCCAGCGTTACCAAACAAAGTATCTTTGCCATTCCCCCCACTTAAGCCATCGTCGCCACCAGTGCCAGTGAGGATACCTTTGCCATTGCTGCCATCGATGGTTGTGCCGACTTCTAAGGTAACGATCGCCTGACTGGTGAGGCTGCCATCGCTTACTGTGTACTTGAAGCTGGCCGTACCGCTAAAACTAGAGTTCGGGGTAAATATGACGTTAGTGCTGCTTATAGCAATGCTACCACCCACAACATTACTAAATCCATTGGGCAAAATAGACAGCGTTGTGTTGGCATCGGGATCGGTGTCGTTGGCCAGCAGAGTGGCGATCGCATCCGGAGTGTTGCCAACAGTTGGGTCATCTACATTGACGGTGAGGCTATAGCTGGCCTTGGTTTCATAATCTAGAACGGTTCCGGCTTTGATGTACAGTCCAGTGCTGTCAACTTCTTTGAAGTTGGCATCAGTTCCAGTCACAGTCAGGTTATTTGTTCCTAGTCCATCGTCGGTAATGGTAATGTCTGCTACTTTCAGCCGGGTTACAGTGCTGGTGTTCTCTGCAATGGCTGTAACTGGATTGTTCAGCACTACAGCAGTAGGGGCTTGATTCGCACAGTGCCGGCTGCAAAATCGATGCCGGTTTGAAATATCCCTTGTGGTTGCGTCTCCTTGACGGCGATGAATCCGCTCGTCAGCGGGTCATAGGATATGCCTTCAATCCCTATATTTCCTACCGTTGTACCGAGCTTGACGGTTTGTACGTCGCTTTTAGTAAGGGTAGTATTTGGTACGTAAGTAAACAAGTTGGCCTGCCGATCTCGCTCCTCAATCAAGACGAATTTGCCGCCGCCGATGTAGGTAAGTCCTTCCGTATCATAGAAGTCCGTACCTTGGGGACTATTGCCAGGAGCCAACGTCATTGAGTCGATTAATTGCCCTGTCTTCGATACTTGAACTATGAATGTGCTACCGTCGCCGACGACGAACAAGGTGTCGGTGTCCCAGTTGTAGGTCACGGACGAGACTTCCTGAGCCAGTTTGCTGTTAATAGGTGCAGCGGTGCGCGTAGGTTCGGGCAGGTCGTACCGCTCGACCAAGGTATAGGTGGACAGATCGACTGAATTAATTGCTGACATTACTATTTGTCCTTGAAGGGTAAAAGTTTGCAGGAAAATATGGTGCAGAGTTAGCTAACCCATCAACCCAAAAAACCTGCAATATGGTCTAGGAAAACTTGCTATCAATAGCTTGTAGCGATTTTTAAGTAAGATTTATATGAGAGTGCAATTTTGGTCTGTTATCGCTACAAAAACAGAAGTATTTATTAACTTGATTAATGATTTTTATCGCGCAATACTCATAAAATAGTTGAAACAACAGCTTTTATTGGACAATACACTTTAATTTCAAATAAAAATTTAAGATAAATTTAAGAAGAGTTTATGGATAAAAAGTTAAATACCCGATTTATTTGATAAGTCGGGTATCTAAATACTGCGAACTTTCATAAATTAAGTAGGATTGCTATATAGGACTCATATTTGATTTGGAGAAATAGACGTAGGGTGCCGTACCCTCAGGGTACGACACCAGTTAACGATTTAGGTGCGTTAAGCTACGCCATAACACACCCTTGTATATTGAGATTTTTTCATAAATCAAATCGGACTCCTATATAATCTCGATTATTATGAGCAAGGTTGAAATATTTTTTACCTATGATTAGTAATCAGGACTTACTCGCAAAACTCTACAACGCTTTTAACCCCTTTGAACCTTTACCCGCAGGCGATCCAAAATATGTAGATTGTCAGGATGTGCGGGGAGATGCGGATATTTTACAAGAGTTGGGAAATCGGATGCAATTGTCAAATACAAATACTTGTCAATTGTATTCTGGTCATCGGGGTGCGGGGAAATCTACAGAATTACTTAGGTTAAAGAAATATTTAGAAAATCGCAAATTTTATGTTGTATATTTTGCGGCTGATGAAGAAGATATAGATTCTGAAGATGCCCAATATACAGATATTCTCCTCGCCTGTACCCGCCGTTTGCTTAAAGATTTAAAAGAAATTGCTAGTCCTCGTCCTATACTCAACTGGTTAAAAGGTCGTTGGGAAGATTTGAAAGATTTAGCACAGACTCCGATAGAATTTGACAGTCTAGGAGTAGAAGCTCAAATTGCTCAGTTTGCTAAGTTAACTGCAAATTTAAGGGCTGTTCCGGAATTACGCCAAAAGATTCGCCAAAAAATCGATCCTTATACTGTAACTTTAATTCAAGTTTTAAATGAGTTCTTGGCAGATGCAAAACAGCACTTACCTAATGGCTACAATAAACTGGCGGTAATTGTCGATAACTTAGACCGGATGGTATTAGTTAAAGACAAAGAACGCACTAACCATGAAGAAGTTTTTTTAGACCGCAGCGAACAACTCCAAGCTTTAGATTGCCATTTGATTTACACTGTTCCCATTTCAATGGTCTATTCTACAAGGGCAACAGACCTCAGGGATATTTACGGTGACCCCCAAATTTTGCCGATGATTATGGTAAAAACTTTCAAAGGAGAAGTTTATCAGGCAGGACTCAAGAAAATTAAAGAAGTAATTAACAGAAGAGTCCGACAAATTGCACCGGAACTATCACTAGAAACAGAAATTTTTGACAGTCCCCAAACCTTAGACAGACTTTGCTTAATGAGTGGAGGTCATGTGAGAAATTTGCTATTGTTAACTCAAGATGCTATTGGACGTACTGAAGAATTACCTGTTTCAGAAAAGGCGGTGCGACGAGCAATTACTCAAGCTAGAGATACTTTTCGCCGCGCTGTGGAAAACCATCAATGGTGTCTGTTAGCTGAAGTCTCTTGTTCTAAACGGATTATTAATGATGACTTGTATAAGAGTTTGATGTATAATCGCTGTCTTTTAGAATACCGCTATTTAGATGACGATGGAGAGATGCAGCGTTGGTATGATATTCATCCATTGATTCAGGGAATTCTAGAATTTAAAGAAGCCTTAGCGAAACTTGCATGAACTCAAATTTAAGTGAATGGGATGATGATTTACCCCCAGAACCAGAAGAATCTTATCAAGACTTGCTGCGTGCACTGAAGCGAAAATCAGGATTTGGTTTGTTTTTTGTCCAATGTACGCCAGTGGAAGCAGACAATTTGATTGTCAAACTTCCTAAAGAAATACCGCAGAAGAAGATTGCAGTTTTACGTTTAGTTGAAGCAATTGATAATTTATATGAGCGTGTGGCAGAGTTTATTAAAGATAAGCAAATTGATATTTTATTGATTAAAGGTCTGGAATATTCTTTATATAAGTATGAGCAAAGAACTTTTGGAGAAATTACTGAAGGACAATTTAGTAATTTAACGAACGTTCCGCATATTTTAAATCATTTAAATCAGCAACGAGAACGCTTTAGAGATGATTTTCCAATTAGCTTTGTTTTTCTTTTGCGTTCATTTTCAATAAACTATTTTATTCATCGCGCCCCAGATTTTTTTGATTGGCGTTCTGGGGTGTTTGAATTACCAACAACGCCAGAAATAGTAGATGAAGAATCATCTCGTCTCCTGGATCAAGCTGTTTATGAAGAATATTTAAAACTTAGCCATGAGAAAAAAATTGAGAAGCTTCTGGAAATAAAAGATATGCTGACAGAAAAATTCCAGACAGCAAGCCGAAAGCCAAGTTTATTATGTGAACTGGGAAAGTTATTAATTAGTGCTAATGAAAATGAAATAGCGATCGCATCCTATGATGAAGCACTGACAATTCAACCTGATTATTATCAAGCTTGGTACAATAGAGGCATCGCACTAGGGAATCTAGGACGTTATGAAGCAGCGATCGCATCTTACGAAAAGGCGCTAAAAATTCAACCTGATTTTCATGAAGCTTGGAATAACCGAGGCAATTTACTAGGAAATTTAGAACGTTATGAAGCAGCGATCGCATCTTATGAAGAAGCACTGAAAATTCAACATAATTTACACATACTTTGGAACAATAGAGGTATTGCTCTAGAAAAATTAGGACGCGATGAAGATGCGATCGCATCTTATGAAGAAGCACTGAAAATTCAACCTAATTACCATTTACCTTGGTACGGTAAGGGCTATATATTAGAAAAATTAGGACGCGATGAAGCAGCACTCGCCTGTTACGAAAAAACAATAATAATTCAGCCGGATTATCACTTAGCTTGGTATAAACAAGGCAATATACTATTAAATTTAGGACATTATGAAGCAGCAATCGCTTGCTATGACCAAGTATTAGAAATTAAACCAGATGACTATTTAGCTTGGTACAATCGAGGTATTGTGTTTGATAATTTAGGACATTATGAAGCAGCAATCGCTTGCTATGACCAAGTATTAAAAATTAAAGCAGATGACTATTTCGCTTGGTACTTTAAGGGGTATGCGCTGGAAAATTTAGAAGACTACGAAGCAGCGATCGCATCCTACGATCAAGCACTGAAATTTAAACCTGATGACCACCAAGCTTGGTGCAATCGGGGCATTGCGCTACGTAATTTAGGAAGCTTTGAACAAGCGATCGCATCCTACGACCAAGCACTGAAATTTAAACCTGATGACCACCAAGCTTGGTACAACAAGGCTTGCTGTTATGCTTCACAGAACAATGTCGAATTAGCAGTCGAAAATCTACAGCAGGCTATCAACATAAATTCTGATAAATATCGTGAGATGGCAAAAACTGACTCAGATTTTGATAGCATTCGGGAAGATGAACGCTTTCAAGCTTTATTTCAATAACCGCTATCAAGACTAAATTAATGTAGTGCGATCGCCAATAATAAACGCGAAAGCTTTGTTGCAATCATTCGTAATCTGGAATATTCAGCCAAAGAATATCACGGCGTAGGAACATTATTCAGTATCATCCAGGCGAAATTTGTGGGGATTTTTCAGAATAAATACACCGTTAGACTTTATTAAGTCACCCGTGCAATAAACAGGTAGGCGTTCTTGGTAAGCCTTTAGTGCGAGAATGTAGTCGCGATCGACTAATTCAGTGTGAATGGGACGCAGTTTATCAACAATAATCCCCAGGAAGGTAATTTCTCCACTCAGGCGATCTGCATTGGGTGTGGCGATGTGCGTGACGACTGCTTGAATAGTAATGTTGGGTGCATTTGTAATTAAGTCACCCAAAATTGACTGTTGGGATCTGGTTTCTGCCAATGCCAGAGTTTCAACGACTTCCACCATGCGACGGGAAAAGTCGATAATTTCTGTTTTGAGGGGAAGTAGAATTTCAAAGCCGTCCAAAGTCCAAATGCTAGCTTTATCACCCTGACGTTGCTGTTGCTGCCAACCATGCCTAACTAAGTAAGTTTCTACTTGTAGCGGGTCGATATATTTGAATTTTTCCACATCCGGGAAAATAGCTGTCATAGTGATTCTCCAACAGCGATGCGTGACATTATGGTTTTGAGTGCGTCGGGGCTAAATATATTTTGACGTTTAATTTCCACAGTGATGGAAGTCTTGTTATCAACTGGTGGTTGTCCGCGTAATGATAGCCAGTACCCACAGCGTTTGAGGCATAGGGATTCTTCGGTTTGGGATAACCAGTTGCTAACTTCTTCTGGCACTAAAATAACTATTAATAGTTGTGGCACGAAAGGATCGTTTTCCCGGAGTTCGTCATAGTTTTTGGCGCTGAGTCTGTATTTAATCGATGTTTCTTTGAGAATGCTTTGGGATGTAGATTTGATTTGTACATCAAATCTCGGTAGACGCTTGGAGTTTAGTTTTCCGGGTACGGTGATTGTAGCATCGATGCCGCTATCATCTAACCTACGTGTGGCTGCTTGCAAGGAGTAGCCAGCAGTTGCGCTAACGGCGTAAACATAAGCGTAACTAAAATCTTCTTTTTGGGTATTGAGGCTCATTATTTGCAGAGTCAATCAATTTTGGATTTTGAATCTTCAACCCAAAATCCAAAATTTAAAATCTAAAATTCGGTGATTTTGATACGCATCTTTTGACCGATCGCAAATTAGATAGAATTGCTGTACTATCGCCGATATTCATCCCCGCAATCACCAATTATCTGGTACAAATCGCGTGATTGACGAGAGACAGCATTAATCCGATCGCCATCCTCAGCATCTAAACTAAAACTAAAAACTTTGGCGTTATCTTCTATATGTTCGGATACGCCAAGTCTAGCACCAACTATTACACCTCCTACAGTTGGTCGATCTAAAATGTAGCGTACTGCCACATTAGCAATGCTTACTTTATGCTTATTAGCAATTTCCTTGAGGATAGCAAGCAACTCTTGAAATAATTGCCAACCACCCCAAGCATCAATCATATTTTTATATTTTTTCAAGCTAGCAGTAGTTAAATCAAATCCTCGCGGTTCTGGTTTACCCAAATACTTTTCTGATAACAAACCACCGCAAACTGTACCGTAGGTAAAAAGTTTTATATCATGCTGTTGACAAAATTCAATCATCTTCACTTCAGGACGGCGATCGACGAGTGAAAATTGTACTTGGTTAGAAACAATTTTGATGCCTGCTTCGGTAATAATCTTTAAGTGTTCTGTGTCAAAATTAGTCAAAGCTAAATGCTTAATTTTGCCCTCAGTTTGCAATTCTGCCATATATTTGAGGGCATCTAGATAATTTTTATCTCGATACTCCCACCAGTGGAATTGCATCAAATCTAATGATTGCACATTCATTCTTCTTAAGGAAATATCAATATTTTCCTCGACGAATTGTTTGGTCATTTTCCCAGGACGAGGCACCCATTTTGTAAAAGCTTGTACTTGAGATAAAGCATCTTTGCCACGGGTATCAACTAGTTGACAGCGAAACTCACCAATAAAATCTTCTGCTGGGCCGTAATGATCTGCTAAATCCCAAGTTGTGAAGCCTGCATCTAAATATTTGAACATAGTATCAATGGCAGCTTGGGGATTGATGCGTCCGTGTGCGCCAGAGACTTGCCACATCCCATTTAATATGCGGCAAATGTTTAAATCAGGGGTGAATTGGAGACGACTAGCTGCGGGTAAGTTCATTTTCAAGTTAGGAGTGAGGAATTAGGAGTGAGGGGTTAATAGTTAGTAAATTGGCAAGGGTTTTTTACAGCCTTTTTAACTTTTCTACTTTATTATGAATGATTTAGCACTGCTAGAGGTAATAATTGTTAAAGTTTTAACTCTTAACTTTTAACTCTTAACTCCCAACTCTGAACTCCTAACTTTTTTTAACGCCAGCCTTTTTCAGCTTGTTCAATAACATAAACAGCAACATCTTGAATTTGCTGTTCAGTCAGGCGGTCTTTGTAGGCTGACATATTATTTTTACCATTGGTAACTATCGATGTAACTGCTTCTATTGAATCCATACCATATTTCTTAAGTGCTTGCTTTTTGAGGTTTTTACCTCGCCTGACTATGTTACCACCATTAATATGACAACCAGCACAATGAACGCTGAATATTTGTTCCCCGTTAGCTGTGTCTGCGGCATTAGCTCTTAACGTCAAAGTACTTATCAATAATAGAAAAGTTACTAATACCAATGTTAAAAGTTTTTTCACTTAGCTTCTCCAGATTTTGAAATAGCGATCGCCAAGACAATTGTCATAATAAACACATAATCAATTAAGTCTCAACCCCAGGAATCAAGGCTGTTTTACTTCTGAATTCTCCTTTATTAAAGCGCTTCAAAGTCAGATGTGAATCCAGCAAATTGCGTACAATCTTCCTGAAAAGCTTCGGCATCGCTAACATCCTCAATTTTATATGACATGATGCGGGTGCCATCTGGCATTTTTTTAGAACCAATTAATTCACCTTGATATTTTTCGGCGATCGCTTTAAATTCAGTACCATATACCTTCCATGCATCGCCAGAACAACTAATATTTACTCGCCACATATTTGATTCTCAATTACTAACAGCAAGTATTTATCATCTCACAAATAGGTAACACCTCTTTAGGTTTATGGCTTTCTATCTAAAGGAAGTGCCAAGCATAATAAGCCTACGCCACAATGGGTATGTAGAAGCATGTCTATAAATTTTTATCCCAATTAGTAAAATCTCCAGAGTTGAAAATGCCTAACAATATCAAACAACAAATTCAAGCAGACTTGCAACAAGCTAAAGAAACCGGACAATTAAGAACTGAAAGAATTAGAGAAATTGTCAAATCAGCAGTTTCTCAAGTAGCTTCCGAGTTCAAACAAGGTTCTACTGAAATTCGTACTCTTGTTAAAGATGCCGTTTCTGCTGTGATTGACAACTTCCAAGAAAAAGGTAGCGAACTTAAAGATGAAGTGACAGCTTCCATTGAAGGAGCCTTGGAAGGAATTAATAGTCAAAGACACGAAAATATTGTTAAAACTCAGGCAGATATCAAACGGCTACAGGCTCAACTAGATGGCGAAGAAGAACAACTCCAGCAAGAAGTCGATGTAATTTTGGCAGAAATTGAAGAAACAAGTAAGGAAAAACCTGCTAGTACCAAAACTGCAATTGATTCTGCTATCAATGCCATTAAAGATAGCGACGAAATGGCATTGTTAAAGAAACGTTACGCGCAATTACAAGCACAACTAGCCATTGTTCGAGCTAATATGGCTGCACGCTATGGCGGACGTTCTATGGAAGTTCAAGATTATCTCAACGAGGCCAAACACTGGTACAATCAAGCTCGTCCCCAAGCTGAAACTCTTGCTACACAAGTAGGAGAAAAGCGATCGCAGTTAGAAGACAAGCTAGGTGAAGCAGGTACATCTTTAGCTAGAAAAGAGTACCAAATTAAACAAACGTTGAGAGAGTTACTGTTAAGTGCGGCTGACTTGTTCAAAGATAAGGAACCTGCTGATAAAGAGCGGGAAACTATCCATAAATAGACGGCTTTAGTATTTATCTATTAACTCATTTCTCGTAGGGTGCGTTACGCCAAAGGCTAACGCACCTTTTAATTTAGGTAATCTGTGGAAATAATCTAAAATCCAAAATTTAAAATTTGCTAACGCGTAAGTAACAGTTATAGGGTCAATCTAAAATCCACAATTGTTTCACATTTAAAAACATTATTCTACCGATGTATTCATATTATTCTTAAAATAATATCATGTTCGGCTAATTAGTTAATAAACCCGAAGAACCCCACCCCGCCAAAGCTTTGCTTTGTCTCCCCTCCCCTTAGCAAGGGGAGGGGATTAAGGGGTGGGGTCTAATGATTACCGAAATCATAACTAATTACTCGCACATGATATAAAATGGTGCGTTAGGCTTTAGCCTAACGCACCTTACTTGAGATTACTAAAATTAATCTTGCGTATTAGTAAATACGTCCTTCCCGGCTCATTTGTTCATCAAACTTGGCAATAACCCAAACTGCATGAATACTACCAGGAAGCCAACCGAGAAGTGTGAGCAAAATGTTGATAATCAATGTTGGGCCAACTCCAACTGTCAAGAAAACGCCTAAGGGAGGCACTAACAAACCGAGGAGATAACGAACTAATTTCATGATGTTGTTACAAGTGTGTAAATTTGTTTAATTACATTGTCTGGAAGAGACCGAATTAGAAAATCCATCTAATGAGTTATCTTAATTCGGAAATTTTGTTTGGAGTAGAGACGCGAGTAAATTAGCGTTTCTACTCCCGCCGACGTTTATCTAGAAGGTAATTCACCTTGGGTTTTGACATTACCACCGCTGGTTAACAGGTTTCTTTCAACAAAGTAGTTGTTAATCAAGGTGTTAGCAAAAGATAGAATTACAGGCCCAAGGATAAAACCGATAAGTCCGTGAACTGAGAACCCAGGCACTAAAGCGGCTGCTAACCAGAAGCAAAAACCGTTGATGATGAGGGAAAATCCTCCAAATGTTAAAAAGTTGAGTGGCAAAGAAAGTGTAGAAAGAATCGGCTTTAGCGAACCGTTAATTAAACCGATTACGAAAGCCGCAATTAAAGCTGCGGGAAAATTAGCAATGTCAACATTTGGAACAATTAAATCAACAATTAATAAGCTTAAAGCTGTGGCTAGGGCAGTTAAAAATGGTGTCAACATTGTTTTTACCTAATAAAGATTTTTTCTTTTGAAACTTCTTATTTCATCTTTAACTAGGCACTAGATTTTAACCTCTCTTAAAAGATAGAATTTGCTTCTATCCTTAGGTCGAACGGTAAAAAACTACAGTAGGGACGTACAGCTATGCGTCCCTACTGTGTAATCTTTTTCAAGTAATGTTACATTTCTTTAACACTTGAAAAATTTAATATTTATTTAATATTAGAAGGTCACGATCGCTCAGATTTTCCAGGCTCAGGTTTATAGTAAAGGGCTGATTTATATAAAACTTGTTCTTGATGGGTTTCTAAAGTGCAATCCGACAACGGATAAGTTACACAAGTAATAACATAACCAGCCTGTATTTCACTTGGACGCAAAAATTTTTGCTCGCTTTGATCGACTTCACCGCTGATAAGTTTGGCGATACAAGCAGAACATTCGCCTTGCTTGCACCCAGATGGTAGGCGGATATGAGCGTCTTCTGCTATATCCAAAATATATAGATCGTCTGGTACTTGAATGGTGCAATCTAATCCCAGACTAGGATTGATGAGTCGGACTTGATAAACTGCCATTTGCTGTTTCTAATTATTGCTTAACTGCTTTCATCGACAAACTAATTCGCTTTAATTTCTCGTTGACTTCTAGTACTCGCACTTTTACAACTTGTCCCACCTTTACAATTTTCTTGGGATCGTCTACGAACCTATCCGCAAGTTGGGAAATATGGACCAAACCATCTTGATGTACGCCGATATCAACAAAGGCACCGAAGTTAGCGACATTGGTAATCATTCCCTCTAGTTCCATTCCTTCCTTTAAGTCGGTAATTTCCTTAATTCCTTCTTTGAAGGTGGCGTACTTGAACTCAGCACGGGGATCTCTCCCTGGTTTTTCGAGTTCGCTGAGGATATCGCGCAGTGTGGGTTCCCCGACGGTAGCGGTTACGTATTTTTTCAGGTTGGTTTTTTTGAGTTTTTCGGCAATTTGCATCACCTGATTTAATGGCACATTTAAATCTGATGCGATCGCCTCTACTACAGAATAACTCTCTGGATGCACTGCTGTATTATCTAATGGGTTGTCACTACCGCGAATTCGCAGAAAACCCGCTGCTTGTTCAAAAGCTTTTGGCCCCAATTTCGGAACTTTCAACAGTTGACGGCGATTTTTAAAAGCTCCGTTTTGGTTGCGATGGGCAACAATATTATTAGCCACTGCTGCGGTAATTCCTGAGACGGAAGTTAGCAGTTCTTTGGAGGCGGTGTTTAAGTCTACACCTACGTAGTTAACGCAGCTTTCTACAGTTTCATCCAATTTCTTTTTCAACAACTTTTGATCGACATCGTGCTGGTATTGTCCCACGCCGATAGATTTGGGATCGATTTTCACTAGTTCCGCCAAGGGATCTTGCAAACGCCGGCCGATACTAATTGCCCCACGCACGGTAACATCTAAATTGGGAAATTCTTCCAACGCCACAATACTTGCAGAATATATAGATGCACCAGACTCGTTTACAATCACTTTAACTGGTTTGCGTTCCATAGTTTGTAGAACTTCCGAAACAAACTCCTCTGTTTCACGGGACGCTGTACCGTTACCAATGGCGATTAACTCAATTTTGTACTTTTCAAGTAGATTTTTGATGGTTTGTGCAGCTTTAAGCCTTTGTTCGGCCGCTTGGTGAGGAAATACCGCTTGGTATTCCAAAAATTTCCCCGTTTCGTCCAGAACTACAACTTTACACCCAGTTCTAAATCCAGGATCTATGGCTAGGGTTGGTTTCATTCCGGCTGGTGCAGACAACAGCAACTCCCGCAGATTTGCTTCAAATGTCTTAATTGATTCCATATCTGCGTAGATTTTTTTCTCAGAAATCACCTCTCCCATTAGAGATACTTTCATTAAACGGTTGAATGCATCCTTCAACATTGCTTGATAAAAATCCCGAATTGTCCGAACTTTAGTTTTAATTTCTTGAGATTCCAGATAATAAAGTACCGTATCTTCATCGAAAGCAATTTCAAAGCTTAATACTTTCTCAGCTTCACCCCGACACAAGGCCAGCATATTGTGAGGTGCAATATTTTTTACCTTGATTTGATAGTTTCGGTACATCTCAAATTTGGTTGTACCTTCAGGGTAATCATCTTTGATGCGGGAGACAAACACCCCTTCTTCAAGAAAATAATCGCGGATATGTGCGCGTAATTCAGCTTTTTCAGCGACTTCTTCCGCTAAGATGTCAGCAGCACCTTTGAGCGCTTCATCTGGTGTTTTTACTCCCTTGGCTTCCGAAATATATTTAGCTGCTGCTGACTCCAAAGAAGCACTAACAGCGTTTTTGACATTTAGCGACTTGATAAACTCCGCTAAGGGTTCGAGTCCTTTTTCCCTGGCGATGGTGGCGCGGGTGCGTCGCTTTGGTCGATAGGGTAAGTATAGATCTTCAAGTTCTGTTTTTTGTAAACAAGATGCGATTTTCGCTTTGAGTTCGTCTGTAAGTTTACCTTGTTCGGCGATCGCATTTAAAATGACAGACTTACGTTCTTCTAGTTCTGTTAAATAAGTATATCTATCGGCCAGTTCCCGAAGTTGCACTTCATTCATTTCATTAGTGCGCTCTTTACGGTAACGTGCGATAAACGGAATCGTTGCACCCTCCGCCAAAAGTTCTAAGGCGTTTTGTACTTGGTGGGGTTTGAGGTTTAATTCAGTTGCCAGTAATTGAGAAATGTTCAGCATTGAGTCTTACAGTTGAAAATGCTACTCCTAAAGCTAATATGCTAAATCGTTTTCCCGAAACCAGCCCAAAGTTTTAAGCTAATTTACTGGATGACTCCTTTCCTTAATTTCCTTAACCAGGATAACGCGGGCCAAGGACTATTTGTCGCCCTACTAGGGTGTAAAATAAAAGATTGCCTAATCTTGACTTTTACTAAGATTTATATCGATAGACTGTTGTGGCTAAAACCTTCTTGGATGTAAAATTAACCACAATTCCAAAAACCATTTCAATTTTTTATAAACACAACTTCTAGTCCATAGGTAATTGACAATGGCTTTGTTTTTCCTGATACCACTGTGTACTGCTTTAGCTACTGGCTACCTATTTAAAAAGAGTAGTGATGAAATTGCATATCTGGCTGGTGTTTTTGCAGCTATTAGCCTCATTTTAAGTTTAGTATTAGCACCCTGGCAGATTCAGTTTGCATTGTTAATAGTTGTCTTCGCTATTACTAACAAGCTTTTGCAAGAAAATGACTCAAAACAGACTCAACTTACGCAAAAATCACCTAGAGAAACTAAATGATTGCAACCCACAAAATTAAATTTCTCTCAACTTGAAAATGTTGCCAATTATCCAGATAGTTGCTCAAATCAAGCCATGAGCGCGGCTTTTTGACCTGCGAGCATGGTTTTAATTAATTTCAAATTACTTTTTAAATATAAAATTTCCTCAAAAACTAGCTCGATATTATCCTCAGCATATTAACTTGATGGTAAGTAAAGTAAGTAAACTTGTTCAGACTTTATTTACAATAATTTCCAGTATCAAATCACGTTTTAAGAGCGAACTCAAAGTATGATTTTCTTGCTTACTGTGTGTCTAAACGAACTAGCAAGTAAATTGGAACTCAAATATTCAAATTGGTAAATTCTTACAATTAGAGAAAAAACGATTCAAGTTCTCCTTTTTCGTCTGTGCTTACCACTTAAAAGCAGTATCTTTTGGTTCTATCTTTAGCTATCACATAGGCTGTTATTCTGAAAATTCTGCTCTAGCAAAATAAACTTTAAGCTTTATAATTTATTTAGACCTGAAAGAAAATTGCAACTTCGGCAAATTTATTACCGAAAAAGCGCTTTATAAATTTACAGTTTTGACGAAATAAAAATTTATATAGCAGATAAGTCTATTAGGTTTCTTGTAAAAGTTCTGCTTTTAGATTTCTCCTTGGCACTTTCATCTCAAAGAAAGAATGATTGATACAACAGACTCTAGGATCTGCACTCACAAAGAAAAATGAAAATTTATCTTTCTTGGAATGCACCATGTACTATGACTTATTTCAAGGAAACTACTGACGGGAAAAATCCACAACTAACAATGAAAAAGGTTTCTTCCCCTACTCCCTACTACCTTTTTCTAGCTAGTCTGGTGTAAGTAAGTCGGTGTTGAAAATTGTCGTTATGACAAAACAGGAGGCAGAAAGCACAAGGCAGTAGGGAAGAGCTTTTTGAGCAAATTTACTTTCCGTTACATACTTCGGTTTTTTTGCGTCATTCTACTTAATAAATTTATTGTTTAGATGGATTTTAGTAAAGTAAATTTTTGATGTCGAATTGCCTTTTTTAGAAGTTCAGCAGCCAAAAGCCAATAAATATACACAATGAAGCAAGTAAAAATTTATATAGAAGAGACTGTCTATTTTGTGAAGTTTTTGTTTAAGTGGATTTTCAACAAGTAAATTTTTCATGAAGTGCGGCGATAAATTTGCAACATGCTTTTCTCGTGGTATTCTAGTAAGTAATTACATGTAGCAATAACTTTTGAGAAACAACTCTAGTCAAAACTATATGTAATCGATAAAAATCCACGAAAATCAATCAGACGTAATACTGATAATGTAAAAACACTGAATCCTAATTCAATTGCTATGAAATCCGATCGTCTTAGCCTGCCTTAGTTTAAATTAACGCTTACTCTCATTAGAGCTTGAGTTTAGACATTGAGTAAAGTTTCGATAAAGCTCTAAAGTAATTCATCTATTTCAAGATTCTCCTATAGAGTTTAAGAGACATTACTAACTTATTGTATTCGATGTCCAAATAGAGCAGGTAAGCAAATTCAGCAACTTAGTTTCCAACCTAGCTCACGACTATATATGTGAGTTTGAAGATACTTTACACAGACGAGCAAAAAAATTAATAAACTCTCCACTACTAAATTGAAGGAAATTATTAATTTAAGTAAGTTCTAAAAGATAAAGTTAATAGTTTGACAATTTAAGTACTGTATTCAACCAGATTTCTACAGGAAGATACATACAACTGATGAAACTTAATCAATGGATTGATAAAATTTTTACAATCCATGTTTACTGACTGAAATGTTAAGAATGAGTATCCTCAGCAAACTTAGCGATCGCCCATTGGTAAACTTTATCTAGAACGAATCTTTGGCAAGGCTGTTAATCTCTGGTGTACGTGTATCCTGTGTGACCTTTGTCTAATAAGAGTCCTAAAGTATGGCTGGGTGAGTGCGAAAATATGGGAAGCTGGCACGATGAGCAACTAACTATATATCCAAAGTCGCTATTACTTAGTTTTGAACTTTTGGGACATGAGCTTCAATGGTCATTTCGATCTCAGTTCCTTCAACCCAAACCTCTGAATTTTATTGTCTATTTACTGAAATGAGAGGTCAAATTCCTGGAAAAGTGTGACCGAAATCCCAAATTTTTAAGTTAATACTTATTATTACCATTGAGGTAAATATATTATGAAATCTATATTACAAAATCCCCGTTTTCAAATAACTTCCTATATTATCTTACTGGTTAGCATTTTATTTAGTATTTCTGGACAATTGCTGATGAAACATACCATGAGCAATAGCCATGAAGGACTATTGAATTGGCAATTTCTTCAGCAATTGGCATTATCTGTGGCTGTTTATTGTTTAGGAGTAGTAACTTGGATATTAGCTTTGCGAAGTGTAAAACTGAGTATTGCTTATCCAGTAACTAGCCTAAACTATGTCGGCATATTTTTAGGTTCGTATTATTTTTTTAATGAAGTAATTACACCAACTCGAATATTAGGAGTTCTCACTATTTTTTCTGGTGTTCTTTTAGTGGTTATTCCCATAAAGAAGTCACAATAATTTTATAGTTAACTATCCCAGAAAGTATTAAAAAATGGACATCATCAACTGGCTAAATTTAATGCTTGTAGTTTTGCTTGGAACAGTGGCTAATGTATCCCTAAAGTACGGACTTTACATAACCAACTCTAACAAAGAAGGAAGCGCATCGATTCGCAATTTGGTATTCTCTCCTTATTTTGCGATTTGGTTTATTTGCTATGGATTCATGACCTTATTGTGGCTGTATGTATTGCGGACAGTTCCTCTGAGCCAAGCATTTCCAGTTCTGGGATTAATGTATGCACTTATACCTATTGCTTCTTACTATCTTCTCAAAGAGAAGGTTGTATTGATCCAGTGGCTAGGAATTTCAATTATTATCACTGGTGTAATACTTGTTGTACATTGAATAGCTCAATCAGCTATCACCTTTAATAAAGTCGAAAGATAAATAAATTTGAACAACATACCCTAGAAAGATTTAAGTTTATGAAAATAGGCATCATTGGTGGAGGAATAACTGGTTTAGTATTAGCGCAACGCCTTTCAAACCAAGGACATATAGTAACTGTTTTTGATAATAGCAACCAGCTTGGTGGACTTACTACCTATCATGATTACGGGTTATTTACCTGGGATCGCTTTTATCACGTTATTCTACCTTCTGATACTCATTTAATAAATTTTATAAGAGATATTGGTCTTGGAGATAAACTGCGTTGGCATCGTAGTTTAACGGGTTTTTATGACAATAAAAAGTTTTATTCTATCAGTAATGCTATAGAATTTTTGCGTTTTCCTTTGTTTGGGCTGATTGGAAAAATTAGATTAGCTTTTACTCTTTTATATGGTTCGCGCATCAATGATTGGCAGCGTTTAGAAAAGATTTTAGTTGAAGATTGGCTATTAAAACTTGGTGGGAGAAATACATACGAAAAGCTTTGGAAACCCTTACTTTTATCAAAATTAGGAGAAAACTATAAGCGAATCTCAGCTGTTTTTATTTGGGCTTATATCAGAAGATTATTTTCAGCGCGGGATTCTTCATTAAGTAAAGAACAACTTGGTTATGTTTCTGGCGGTTATAAAACTGTAATAGACCGTTTAGAAGAATTAATTAAGACATCTGGAGGTCAGGTTCGCACAAGTACTGCGGTGGAGTATATTGCACCTGCTCAAGAAGGTGGAATTTGGGTAGAATCTCAAGGAAAAAAAGAACATTTTGATAAGGTCATATTTACCGGCCCGGTTAATGTCCTGCAACAAGTTGTTGCAAATGACCTGGTGAAGGTTTCCCAAAGTCGTGAAACAGTAGAGTACCTGGGTGTAATTTGCATGACACTTCTTACTCGTAAGGCTTTAATTCCTTATTACGTAGTAAATATTGCCGATAGAAATATTCCGTTTACTGGAGTTATCGGTATGAGTAACTTAGTTTCTTTGCAAGAAACGGCAGGATATCACATGACATTCCTACCAAAATATATACTTTCTACCGACCCATTGTTAAAACAGCCAGATGATGAATTGCGGCAAGTATTTTTCCAAGGTATACGTTTGATGTTTCCAGAACTCAAACAAGATGACATTGTGGCAGCACACATAAATAGAGCGATGAAGGTACAGCCACTACAAGTTTTAAACTATTCAAATCTTGTTCCCAAAGTGAGTACTGAAAACGCTGATTTTTTTGTTGTGAATACATCACAGTTCGTGAATGATAGCGTTAATAACAACGCAGTGGTCAGACACGTTGATGAATTCCTCAAAAAATCAACATTACTAAATTCTTGAAATTTGAGTACTGGTATTTTCAAAATTACACGAGGTATTTATGAGTCTTTTTGTTCTTTTACCCGCATACAACGAAGAAGAATCAATTCCCCCATTGTTCAAAAGATTTCAGGCATTGCAGGAAATCTCTAAGATGGACATCCAGCTAATTTTGGTTGATGATGGCAGTAGCGATCGCACTGCTGAAACTGCCATAGAAGAATCTCAATCGCAGGGTATATCGCTAAAATTGGTACAACATACCAAAAATGGTGGTTTAGGTCAAGCAATTAAAACAGGCTTCACAACTTTCTTAGAAATTTCTCAAGAAGGTGATTTTTTAGCCGCAATGGATTGCGATGATACTCAGCCGCCAGAACTTTTAATCAAAATGTATGATACTACCATCGCTGGTGGTTATGATATTGCGATCGCATCTAGATATCGCAAAGGCTCCAAAGTCATCGGCTTATCTAAATTTAGAGAGTTCATGAGCTACGGAGCAAGTTGGCTATTTAGAATTGCTGCCCGCGTCCCAGGTGTTAGAGATTACACCTGTGGTTACAGATTGTATAACCGGACTTTGCTCAGTAAACTTGACGCATATTATGGCGACAATCTCTTCACAGAAAGTGGATTTGCTTGCATGATAGATTTACTGCTCAAAGCTAAAGTATTCAAACCTAGAATTGTAGAAATTCCAATGGTTTTGAGATACGATCAAAAGCCAACCGCCAGCAAAATGAAAGTTGTTAAAACTATTGTTCGCACGCTGAAGGTCTTGTTTAAAAATATATCATCCACAAGACCAACTCCCAATTTACATCAAACTTTCGACGGTCGAGAAGCAGTAAGAATTCCTTTGAAAATAGCAAATCGGAAATAAACCTAACGACGAGAGCGTGGATCGAATTAACCTTATCAGCAAACAAAATTACATATTTTGTAGGAGTTATAATAATTCCTAATTCGCAATTATCACCTCATACCTGTTAGCATTTTGTAGCTCTTTTGGTTAACAAAAGTGCAATGCCAAATACATATTAATGCATCTCATTTATTTGAACCACAATCTCCTCTAGGGGCGTACATCGTGCGCCCCTTTATGGTTTAGTTAGCTCAAAATTAGACTTCTTGCAGAAGTCGGGAAAAGGGGAATGGGAAAGGGGGTGCATGTTTGTTATTTTCCCTTTCCTCAAAAAAGATGAGTCCCTTTTCCCACCTCTTACAAAAAGAACTTTTGCAAGAGACTTCATGAGTGCAACTCACAAGGAACAATGAAAATGTCTTTTCCTCCTGCCTCCTGCCTCCTGCCTTATTTTCAAGGCAGGTCTATTGTTGTAATAGGAGGGAAATCCACACTGCCTTACTGCCAACTGTGGCTTTCACTCATTTGTTAGACTGAACACACCAGGATTTTTCAGTCAAATCTCTGAATTCCGCCAGCAGACGAGGCTACCCATGCTTACAAGTACGCTACTTCTCTCGAATCAACTTCCCACTCTACAATATTCTTCCACCCCAGAGCGTTTCGATGAAACCTGGGAAGCCCCACTGGCTACCCTCCTGGGACTAGGACGCGCCGCCGGTGCTGACTTCATCGAATTCTTCTTAGAACGTCGCAACTACATTAGTTCTCTTGCAGAAGACGACGCTATCACCAGTATTTCACCGAGTTTGTCTACAGGCGCAGGAGTTAGAGTCTTTCGTGGTAAAGCCGACTGCTACGTCAGCACTAATGACCTTTCCTTTTCGGGTTTGAAAGCAGCCTTAGAAAAAGGTCTTTCGATTTTGGGATTACACTTACCCGCACCTAGTTCCTTCATCCCAGAAATCAACCTCGAATTACTGAGAGATTACGCCATCAAAAGAGGCAAAGATGCATGGCTCCCAGCGTGTAGTTCCATCCGCGAAATGGGAGAAGTCCTTTTAGATGGTACTGCTTACCTGAAACAAAAAGCCAGCCACGTGCAATCGCGCCGCGCTAGTTATTTTCGAGATTGGCAAGAAGTTTTAGTCGCCGCTAGTGACGGTACTTTTGCCCGTGACATTCGCCTCACCCAATCAGTAGGCTTTAACCTGTTGTGTGCTGATGGTGCTAATCGTACCTCAATAGGCGATCGCGCTGGTAACACTAGCGATGCCAACTTCTTAAGAAGTTGGAATTATCAACAAGCCGCCGAAAAAATATCAGAATCTGCTGGAAAAATGCTCTATGCAGATTACGTGGAATCAGGAACTTACCCCATAATTATGGCCAATCACTTTGGCGGCGTAATTTTCCACGAAGCCTGCGGACACCTCCTAGAAACCACTCAAATAGAACGCAATACCTCTCCCTTTGCTGATAAAAAAGGCCAAAAAATTGCCCACGAAAGTTTAACAGCTTGGGATGAAGGACGTTCTGATAATGCCTTCGGAACAATTGATATGGATGACGAAGGTATGCCTGCTCAAAGAACTTTATTAATTGAAAAAGGCGTTCTCAAAAACTTCTTAGCAGATAGAGCAGGTTCCACACTCACAGGACACCCCAGAACCGGAAGCGGACGCCGCCAAAACTACACCTTTGCCGCCGCTAGCCGGATGCGTAATACTTATATTGATTCTGGCGACTACACCATTGAAGATATATTTGCCTCTATTGATAAAGGCATTTACTGTAAAAAAATGGGTGGCGGTAGCGTTGGTGCCACAGGTCAATTTAACTTTGGTGTCGATGAAGCTTATTTGATTGAAAATGGCAAAATTACCAAGCCATTAAAAGGAGCAATTTTGATTGGTGAAGCCACGGAAATTATGAATAAAATTTCCATGTGTTCCCAAGATTTAGAAATTGCCCCAGGTTTTTGTGGTTCTGTCAGCGGCAGTATTTACACCACAGTCGGACAACCACACATCAAAGTTGATTCTATTACAGTGGGCGGAAGATAATAATTTTGGATTTTAGATTTTGATTTTGGATTTTCAACCAGCCAAAGCTACATCTAAATCTGCATAATATTAAACTCTACATTTCTTGTGGGGTGGGCATCTTGCCCGCCCAAAATATGAGAGTTTTACGTGCAGTATTTTAAAATCTAAAATTCAAAATCTAATAATCAAAATTAAATCTCTGTCAATCTAAAATCTCAAATCCAAAATCTAAAATTGGTCATGCCGAATATCAATGAAATCGCAAATCACGCCAAGGAAAATGCTGATAGACTTGGCATCAAAAAATTTGACATTTATGGCTCAACAGTAGACGATACTAACGTGCAAGTAGATCGAGGAGAGCCAAAACAAGTCAAAGCTTCAAATCGCTCTGGCGTTACCGTTCGTGTCTGGAATGAAGATAATACAATGGGCGTCACCAGCACCACGGACGTAGATCCCAAAGGATTAGAATTAGCTTTGAAAACTGCTTACGAAGCCAGTTTTTTTGGTGTTAAAGAAAATGTCCCTGATTTTAGCCCCGAAGCTACTACTTCTATTCCCAACAAACCTGAAAATAAAGCACTCCAAGCACCCGTAGCTGAACTCATAGACAAACTATTGCTAGCCGAAAAAGAATTACTAGCAGCCCATCCAGCAATTAAAGGTGTACCGTATAATAGCTTAGCCCAAAGAGATATTGATAGATTTTATCTCAATAGTGACGGTGCCCTCAGAACTGAATCTCACTCCTTTGCATCAATTTATCTTTACAGCAAAACAGAAGAAGAAGGAAAAAAACCTCGCAGTGCAGGCGCTTTTAGAATCGACCATAGTTTAGATAATCTAGACATAAATGGTTGCATCAAAGAAACCGCAGATAAAACTATCAGCCACTTGAATTATGAAAAAATTCAAAGTGGTAAATATCGAGTAGTTTTCTCACCCGAAGCTTTTTTAAGTTTGTTAGGCGCTTTTTCTAACTTGTTCAATGCCCAAAGTATTTTGGATAAACAAAGTTTATCTACTCCTGACGATTTAGGTAAAGAAATTGCTTCCCCTCTGCTTTCAGTTTATGATGATGCACTACATCCAGCTAACATAGGTGCAGAAACTTTTGATGGTGAAGGTACTCCAACTCGTCAAATTTCGCTAATTGAAAATGGCATTTTAAAAAGCTTTCTCCATAGTGCCGGCACTGCCAAAAGGTTAAATGCTCAACCTACAGGTAACGCCAGTATTGGGGCAAAAGTCAGCGTTAGTCCCAATTTTTATCACGTTTTTACAACAGCAACGCCTGAGCAAGAATTTAGCATAGAAACTGCGGAAAACGTGATTCTTATTGATGATTTACGCGCTCTCCATGCAGGAGTAAAATCCTTGCAGGGTTCGTTTTCTTTGCCGTTTGATGGTTGGTTAGTAAACAAAGGTGTGAAAACGAGTATTGAGTCAGCAACAGTAGCTGGCGATTTCTTGGAACTCTTGAAGTCAATTATTTATGTAGAAAAAGAGGTGGAGCTAACACCAGGGGGAGTTTGTCCAAGAATCTGGGTTAACGAACTAGCGATTACTGGTGAATAAATTTTAGATTTTAAATTTTGGATTTTGGATTGTCAGATTCAAAATCCAAAATTTAAAAAAGTCTATTTTGCAAAATCTAAAATTGCGATTTTTTTGAGAAACCCTTGACTTTATACACAGAAACAATCCAAAATCCAAAATCCAAAATTGATTAATATTCACCACCAACGCTAATAGCAGTATTAAACACATCAGCACCGCTTAAATCAATATTAGCCAAAACTGCACCATTTACGTCAGTATTATATAAACGTGAATTACTCAAATTAACATTAGTGAGATTAGCATTATTTAAGATAGTATCGCTGACGAATGCTTCTTCAAGATTAGCAGAACTCAAATTAGCACCAGTTAAATCAGCACCTTCTAAGTTAGCACCTTCTAAATTAGCACCTTTTAAATTTGCGTTTCTCAAGTCAACACCTATTAGATGAGCGCCTTTGAGATTTGCTCCTGTTAAATCGCATCCAAAACATTCTCTAGTTTCCAGCAAACGCCGGACAGGGGCGGAGTTTTCAGCTTTGACGGGAATAGGAGCAGCAAAAGATAGCGTAGTGAGTAAAGCCGCTGCCGTCAAAAATATTGATTTCATATCTATTACCTCCGACACTTCAAAAAGCCCTGAAATTCTTGACTTCTATAGTTAAAGTGTCTCAAAATTCTAGAGTCACGTCTTCATGCGATCGGAAGAAGAGATAATATCTTTGAGACCATATATTTTGCTCTAAAATAATCCTATGGTATTAAAATCAAAAGATTGTTACCAATAACTTTAGGCATACGTAATCCTAAATAATTCGTGAAAAATTAGGGGATCTCGACAGCGCGAATTTCTGCAAAATGGTATTATCGTCGCCACTATTGAAATTAACTTTATGGTTACCAGTTCATTGACATTAAAGCTAGACACAGTTCACCTCACAGACGAACAGTTCTACCAGTTATGTCAAAATAACCGCGAGTTACAATTTGAGCGAACGGCTAAAGGAGAATTGATAATTATGCCACCCGTTGGAGGAGAAAGTGGTAACCGTGAAGCCGACTTAATAATTGATTTGGGCATTTGGAATCGGCAAACTGACCTCGGTTATACTTTTAGTTCCTCTACCATATTTAAATTACCTAATGGAGCAGACCGTTCCCCTGATGTTACTTGGGTTCAACGAGAACGTTGGGAAGCACTCACTCCTGAACAAAGACGTAAATTTCCCCCCATTGCACCGGATTTTGTCATTGAATTAAGGTCAGCAACAGATAATTTAGAAACGCTGCGCCAGAAAATGCAAGAATATCTGGATGCAGCGGTGAAATTGGCATGGTTAATTAATCCCCAACAGCAGCAAGTAGAAATTTACTGCCAAGGACAGAATGTAGAATTGCGAAATCTGCCTACAGAATTATCTGGTGAAGATGTATTGCCAGGATTTAGCTTGAGTTTATCTTGTTATTAAGCTTTACCACTACCTAATAAATATAGCAATGCCATCCGAACAGCGATACCGCTGGTAACTTGCGATTGAATGAGACTAAATTCTGGGTCATCCATCAACTCAGAACTGATTTCGACACCACGGTTTACTGGGCCTGGATGCAAAACTTTAACATTAGGTTTACAAAGTTGCAGTTTTGTGCGTGTAATACCAAATAGCTGATGATATTCTCGCAAACTCGGCAATAAATGAGCAGTCATCCGTTCCTTTTGCAAGCGCAAAGTCATCACAAAATCGGCGTCCTGTAAAGCTGGTTCTAGCTGCCAATGAAGGAAGAGTTGGGGAGAAGACGCGGAGAGTGGGGGACGCGGGGACGCGGAGAGATTTTCATTTTTACCCACCATGTTGTTGTGTCCCTTTGTTCCTGTATCCTCTTCATTCTCCGCGTCCCCCGAAGTTCTGATGCCTGCGGCGGGCTGCGCCAACGGCGGAAGCCGCCGCTCAGACTTCTCTCCGTGTCCCCGCGTCCCCGCGTCCTCTTCCCCTGATTCCAAGATGTACTCGGCGAATAACTTAGGTAAAAGTGTGGGCGGTGCTGCCAAGTGTAGTTGGGCGCCACTGGCGATGAAACTCCAAATATTCGATCGCGCCACACGAGAATGCAAAATATCCCCAACGATCGCAATCTTTTTACCCTTTAAAAGTTCCAACCGCGGATGATTTGGGTCAATTAAACTACAAATGGTAAATAAGTCTAACAGCGCTTGGGAAGGATGTTCGTGCTGACCATCACCGGCATTCAGCACACTCACTCGCACACCTAAACGATCCATTTCAGCAGCGATCGCATTTGGTACTCCCGCCTCCTTATGCCGGACTACCATAATATCAGTGCCCATAGCCAAATAAGTCTTCGCCGTATCGAGAATTGTTTCTCCCTTAGTCATGGAAGACGTGGCTGCTGCGAAGTTCAATGTATCCGCACTCAAGCGTTTAGCAGCAAGTTCAAAACTGCTACGGGTGCGAGTAGAAGGTTCAAAAAATAAATTCGCCACCACCTGTCCCTGCAACGTTGGTACTTTCTTCGTCCGCCGCGATAGCACCTCCTGAAAAGAAGCAGCAGTTTGCAAAACGGTATCGTATTCAGCCGCCGTGAAGTCAGCGAGGGAAAGAACGTGGTGACGATTCCAGGTTGTTGTAGGCATATTTTAATATTGGGCATGGGGCATGAGAAATGGAAACGAGGGAGACAAATAGGCAAGGGAGCAGGGGAAAAGGTTAAAGGGAAAAGGGAAAAGGAATAAATTTAATCTTTCCCCTTTTCCCCTTACCCCTTTCCCTTTCCCCATACCCTGTTTGCCCAATCCCCAGTTCCCAGTCCCCAATCCCCTCATGTCGGTAAGTGAAAAACGTTTAAAGCTAGAGAAATTAGGCTCAGGAATGTTAAAAATCCAATTGTATCTAGCATTGTAGTCACTAATGGGCCGCTAACCAAGGCAGGGTCGAGCTTCAAACGTTTCAAAGCCATTGGCAGTAAAGTACCAAGAGTCACGGCTACTATTGTATTTGTTGCCATGACCATGCCGGCAATAAAAGCCACCCATCGTTCTTGGGGCCGCGCCCAAATCAAGGAAAGCAAAATCATCGTTGTGGCTAAAGCAAGGGCTGTACCTAAACCAGCGAAGATTTCCTTGCGGAGAATTTTCATGGTGTCTTTGGGTGTCACCTCTCCCACTCCCAAGCCCCGGATTGTTACGGTTAATGCTTGGATTCCCACGGTACCGCCGGTATTAGAAAAAATCGGCATGATCACTGCGAGAACTGGCACTGCGGAGATTACAGATTGAAAAGGGGCGATGGCGCTTGCTGCACCAATATACAAGGCCATAATGCCCAACAGCCAAGGCAAGCGGTTGCGGATGGTGAGTAAAGGAGAAGACAAAGCTCCTTCATCACCACTTACAGCCGCCAATTTTTGAATATCTTCTGTGGCTTCCTCTTCCAAAATATCGATCACATCATCGATGGTGACAATCCCAACTAATCGGTCTTCCCGGTCAACTACCGGAATGGCGATTAAGTCATAGCGCTTCATGACTTGGGCGACTTCTTCTTGGGAAGTTTCGGTTCTCACCTTAATGACGCGATCGCTGGCAATATCTCTGATATAAACATCGGGAAAGGTAAACAATAACTGGCGCAGTGAAACCACTCTCACCAGTGTCCGGTTGTCGTCTGTGACGTAAGCGTAGTAAATTGTCTCCTTATCTTCGTCTTGACGGCGGATTTTGCTTAGGGCTTCACCTACAGTTAATCCTTCTCGTAACCGGACATACTCAGTGGTCATGACTCGCCCAGCGGTGCCTTCGGGATAACCGAGAATTGTTGCTGTGGCTTGCCTTTGTTCTGGACTCAATTCCTTTAACAGTCGTTTGATTACTCCAGCAGGTAATTCATCAAATAATTCTGCTCTTTCATCAGGACTCATCGCTTCTACAAGCTGCGCTACTTGTACATCATGTAGGGAATTAATTAGTTCTTCTTGTACCTCTGTTGGCAGATATTCAAATACATCTATTGCCTGATTTTTGTTGAGTAAACGAAATGCGATCGCCCGTTGTTTTTCAGGCAATTGTTCAATGTATTCCCCTACATCCACTGGTTGTAACCGATTTAAATCCCATTTCAATTGATTTAAATCGGTAGCATCAATCAGTGCATCCCGAAGTTCCTGTGTGAGCATGATACATACCTCCTAATATCTCCCCCGCGCTGGGAGACTGCCTCACAGCTCAGAGGAGGTTGATACTGCCATCTTGGGGACTTTGGCCCATAAAATCTCAATAATTCAATATCGATATCCAATCAGGGCATCGCTAGTCATCATCCTAACCCGGAATCGCCATCTCCGGTAGATACTGGGTAATATTATCGAGAATTTGTGACGTTCTTCACCAGTAACCAACTTCAAGCCTTGATTTTCAGGTAATTTTCGCGTAACTTAAAGTAGATTCTACTACTGTTAGCATCTGTGTCAAGCTAATCAATATATTTCCTGTTAAACTTCATACAGCAAAAATATCTAGCATTGCGGAATTTAGATAATTCAAATAAATAGATACAAGCGTATAAAAACTGTATGTTTATATAGGCGATCGTGTATTAGCAACTTTTTTTAAGGCAATCATGACTTAGGCAATAAGTCTGTGAAACTCTTATTTCTGTGTGCCTCTGTCTTGAAAAGTTACGTTCGCCGGAAGCCGGCACTCACTGATTTTAATTATGGGAATTCTCCTATTACCTGCCCTAAAAGCTTTTAACTTTTTGGCATAAAATTCAAAGCCTCTCACATACAAATGGAGAGGCTTGTACAGAGGTTTACTACAAAATAAAAAACTACAGCTTGCTTTAAGTTGACAATAGAGAATTACTTACTTTCACTTACCCAATAGAACGCTTAAGTGAACCATCAGCGTATAACTCTAGTGGTACTAATTCAATTTTGCCATTAACTTTCACTTGAGAGTAAACCACTTTCACTAACTGAGCATGATTTTCATTGTAACGCAGAGACATAATTAATCTCCTTTTAGATAGGCTTTTGTTGTGTTAAAAGGTTTTTATACCTGCTTATGTGCCCGATGTGTTTCTGGCTAACGTTGCCTATTTTCAAGTTATCAAAAACAAATTGAAGATAAGTATAAATTTATCTAAGTATTTATGAAGATTTGAACAAATGTTCTATTTGAGTCCAACTTCACTAAAATTCAGTACCTAGAGGCCAGTTAACACGAGATAATAAGAAACTCACACCACCCTGGGCTGTTTCCCATTAACCATTACAAAACTTATTCTAATTAAGTTTAGGTCGTTCGCTTCACAGCCACAGGATAGAACTTTCCAGGCTCCTCTCAACAAAATTATGAAAACATCTACCGAATTGCGAACTCGCTTAGAGTATTACTATCAACAAATAAAGAGGATCGTTCTCGCTCGTCAAAATCCAATCACAGGTTTACTACCTGCGAGTACAGCAATTACAGCCCACGGCGATTATACTGATGCCTGGGTGCGAGACAATGTTTACAGTATTTTGGGAGTTTGGGGTTTAGCACTTGCATACCGCAAGATTGATGACCACGAAGGACACAATTACGAACTAGAACATAGTGTCATCAAGCTGATGCGGGGGTTACTGTTTGCAATGATGCGACAAGCTCATAAAGTAGAGACATTTAAACATACTCAATCCCTACTGGATGGGCTGCACGCGAAATACAATACCAGCACAGGCGACATTGTTGTTGGTGATGATGAATGGGGGCATTTACAACTTGATGCCACATCTTTATTTTTACTGATGTTGGCGCAAATGACCGCTACAGGATTGCAAATAATTTATACGATTGATGAAGTTAATTTCGTTCAAAATTTAGTTTACTACATTGGACGAGCTTACCGCACACCAGACTATGGTATTTGGGAACGTGGTAATAAAATTAATCATGGTAATGCTGAATTAAATGCCAGTTCCGTAGGCATGGCAAAAGCAGCTTTAGAAGCGATGAATGGACTGGATTTGTTTGGTGTGCGTGGTAGTCAAGGATCAGTAATTCATGTGCTACCAGATGAAATTGCCCGCGCTCGAATTACTCTAGAATCGTTATTACCGAGAGAATCTGGTTCCAAAGAAATTGATGCGGCGCTATTGAGTATTATTAGTTATCCTGCCTTTGCAGTGGAAGACTTACAACTGCGCGATCGCACTTTAAACGATATTATCAACAAACTTGCAGGTAAATATGGCTGCAAACGCTTTCTACGTGATGGACACCAAACCGTTTTAGAAGACAGCCAACGTTTGCATTACGAACCTTGGGAACTCAAGCAATTCGAGCATATTGAATGCGAATGGCCGTTATTTTTTACTTATTTAGTTTTAGATGGATTGTTTTGTGGCAACCAAGAACGAGTTACAAAATACCAAGAACTTTTATCAACATTACTTATAGAGGAAAATGGATTATATTTGCTGCCAGAACTCTATTATGTTCCTGCCGAAAACGTAGAAGCTGAAAAATTAACGCCCCAAACTCAACCACGTTTACCTAATGAGAATATTCCTTTAGTGTGGGCGCAAAGTTTATATTTCATCGGTCAAATGTTGAGTGAAGGGCTAATAGCAGTTGGTGATATCGACCCATTAGGCAGACATTTGTGTGTTGGCAAACAGCGCGAAGTATTAGTACAAATTGCCTTACTAGCAGAAGATGAAGATTTACAAGGCAAACTAGAAGTTCATGGAATTGAAGCCCAAACACCCACCCAAATAGAACCAATCCAGGTCAGAAAAGCTGGGGAACTTTCAGATATTTATACCCAAATTGGACGTAACAACAAACTTGGTTTAACCGGGCGTCCAGTGCGGCGGTTGCGGAGTTTAACAACATCAAGAATATTTCGGATTCGCAATCAAACAATTGTATTTTTGCCATCATTCCTAGATTCCCAGCAGTTTTACTTAACCCTCGATTACCATTTTCTGCTAGATCAAATCAGAAGCGAACTAGCTTATATTCAAAAATATTGGAGCGATTTAGGGCGTCCTACCTTGACTTTAATGTTAACCCATACCATGTTAGAAATCGGTTCTGAGGCATTACTGGAACTGATGCAAGAACTCAAAAATGGGATTTGTAACGGCGTGCGAGTAAAATTAGGGCGGCTAAATCAGTTAATGCTAACAGCTGGAATCCAAAGAATTGATTTTCTTGAAGATGTGGAATTTTCTTTATCGCCAGTGAAAAACGCTGGGCTGCGTTGCTATTATCTGGCTTATCATCCTGAGAAAAACTGGCGCTTAGGACATACCCAAGAATTCCAGATGGAGTGTGAAACCAACTTAGGATTATTGCTTTCTTATTTGCGCTCATCAGAAAATCTTTACGAGCAAATTGAGTTATTACAAACTTTGACTCGTTTGCAAGGAATCGAATTTGATACAGGATATGGCGGCCCCGGACATGCTGTCACCGTAGCCGATTTATTAGATGAAGTTTATACCAAAGCTGGAGATTTAGGCATTTGGGCGGTGGTACGTCGGGCTGCGGGGTTGCGTCAAATGGTTGATATCAGCTTATCAGATGCGGTGACGAGTATTTTGGTGCAAGGTAAGCAAATTGCTGTGGGTAGGGCTTACAATGAAGCTTCCTTAATTACCGTACCTATGTCCCACGATGAGATTGCTGATAAGATTAGTCATTTTTGTCGTGAAGATATCCGCGATCGCGTTCTTACCCAAGAAATTTTAATCTATCTCGGCGTCCTAATCAAATCGGAACCCGAACTATTTCAGGGACTACTGACGCTGAGAGTCGGCTATCTCATCTTATTGATTACCAGCGAACTAGCGCAGGAATTACATGTCACTCAAGATGAAGCATACGATTACCTAATGCAACTTTCACCCTTTGAAGTGAAAATGCGCTTGCGTCAAGTATTAACTGGATATACTGGCATGAGTAATCTATTACGCCAGCAAGAATCATTACACGTCAAGCAAAAAGAAAGTGATATTGATTGGGTGGTGTCACCAGCAATTTCAGAAGAAATGCAAGTTCCTTCAGGTGGTTGGCGGCGATTTCGCCAAAGCGAGGGAACGACGGGACGAGTACCAAAAGACTTTTTTAAGCAAGTTTGGCTAATAATGCAACATTGCAAAGGTTTGGTAATTGGTGATAAATTAGAGCGTCGCAATCGTTTAGATAGCGAGGTAATGTTGTCAGAAATGACAGCGGGAGAAAGGAATTTTGCTTTGTTAGTCGAGCATCTATTAAATAAAATTGAAGCTCCAGAATACCGCCAAGTTAATATTGAAGCATTAACAGAATTAGCAGCGATCGCCGCTAATAATCCCAAGCTGCAAATCGAAGAATATATAGTATTAGATGTGTTAATCGGTCATGCAGTGAGATTGGCATGGTTAGAACATCATCCAGATAAACGCGATCGCTATGATGAAGATAAAGCCAGTGCGTGGCGATCGTTTTACAACACCTCACCTACAGATTGTGCTAGTTATATTCTGAAGGCTTTCCGGTATTTAACGGAATTTGTGAAAGATTTTTAAACGCATAGCTAACAACCTCTAAATCTGACTTTGCGAACCTTTGCGTTTTCATCTGCGCCCCTCTGCATTTAAAAAAATATCCCCTACTTCGGACGCCGAAAGTAGGGGTTTATAGAATTTTATTTTATTGTTAAAACTACTTGACAGACACAGCATCGACATCAATGGTGCTTGCAGTGGAGGTAGAACCCTCAGTGGTATTCGACGCTTGGGTTTCGGTATTTAAATCACCTTTACGAGCTTTCCAGCCTTCAATCACTAACCCAGATACTTCGCTTACTAGCAGGGTCAAAAGGAAAACATCGTCAATCTGCCCAACGATGGGGAAAACATCCGGGAGAAAATCAATTGGGCTTGCCAAATAAACTAATGTTCCTAAAATAACCCACCAGCGGTATTTAGGGTTACGAAGCAAATCGCGATACCAGGTATAAACTGATTGAATTGAAAATTTCATATTTTGAACCTCCAGTTATCTTTAATTCTGACAAATTATCTTTTAAACTCCCGGTGGGAATAACCGCCCTAATTAGTCTGGAAGACGCTACAAATCTAAAGGGGAGTGGGGAGGCGGGGAAAAGGTTAAAGGTTAAAGGGAAAAGGAATAAATTTAATCTTTCCCCTTTTCCCCTTCCCCATGCCCCATGCCCTATGCCCTATGCCCATTAATCTCTAAAATTAATAATGCTTGGGGATAGTTGCTTTAGTTTTGGAGGGAGGAATTTAAACAGTGGATATTTTAGATTTGTTTTATAAGGGCGGGCCAGCGATGTGGCCTTTACTGGTTCTGTCGATTTTGTCTTTGAGTGTAATTTTCGAGCGTTTGTGGTTCTGGTTGCGAATTTTAACTCAAGAAAAGCAAATAGTCGATCGCGTCCTAGATGCTGCCCATGATGATTGGCAAGTCGCTGCGGATATTGCAAGACAAGCAAGTAATCAGCCTGTGGGGCGTTTTCTTTATGCCCCCTTACATTTAGGCAAAAGCGATGCAGAAACCTTTCGTCTAGCCTTAGAGTCCACAGCCGAAGATGAATTAGCTGGAATGCGGCGGGGCGAAAAACTTTTAGAAGCCGTAATTGCCCTAGCACCACTACTCGGATTATTGGGTACAGTTTTGGGTTTAATCCAGTCTTTGCGGGCAATTCGGATTGGCGATTTGGGAACTGAATCTACTGCTGGGGTGACTACTGGTATTGGTGAATCGTTGATTAGTACAGCAGCAGGACTAATCGTTGCCATCACTAGTTTGGTATTCTACCGCCTATTCCAAAGTTTTGTAGTTAACCAAGTCAAAGTTTTTCGTCGGGCAGGGAATGATTTGGAATTACTCTACCGTCAGTCTCCACCTGATTTTAGTAATACTACATCAGCAATTGCACGGGACAATTTAATGCCACCCCGCAAACAAGGGAAAAACAGGTTTTCTGAACCTCCTGAGCCGCCAATCATACCTTAGTAATAGTCAAATGTTCAACCCCTAAACCAGGCGATTAAATTGAGAAAATGAAAGTTAATCTGCATACTCCAATCGAAGAAGTTCAAATTCAAATCATTCCTTTAATTGATGTTGTTTTTTGTATTCTGACGTTTTTTTTGTTAGCAGCACTGCAATTTACCCGCCAACAGGCAATAAATGTTGATTTGCCTAAAGCTAGCGCTAAATCTGTATCTGGGATAACTTCACAAAGTGGCACTCAGATTGTAACTATCGATGCCGTTGGCAACACCTACATAGAAAAACAGCCTGTAAAACGTGAAGATTTGGCACAAAGGTTAAAACTCTATCTCCAAGCAAATCCCAATGGCGTTGTAGTGCTGAATGCTTCCCGTACAGCAACTTACAATGATGTGATTGAGACATTAGACTTGCTGCGGCAAGTAGGAGGCGATCGCGTTTCCTTAGGAATTATTCCCGGGCCATCTCAACCACCAACAAACCCACTCAACCAGCCTCCTGTGCCTTCTTTCCCAGTTAATCCTGGTGAAGCACCAGTTCCAGGCATCAACCCCGAAGGCAATCTTGCCCCCAGATTTCCCTCCGCGCCCGGACAAAACATCAGCCCAATTAATCCTAATATTTCCAACCCACCAACATCTGTAGCACCCGGACAAAGCCAATCTTCTCCAAAAAGGTAAATGGGCATTGGGCATGGGGTATGGGGAAGGGGAAAAGGGGAAACATTAAATTTATTCCTTTTCCCTTTAACCTTTAACCTTTTCCCCTACCTCCCCTCTGCCCTTCATCTCCCCCAGTCCCCAAACCTAAAGATATCCATAATAAAATTCGGCTAGAGAAAAAAATTCTGTTAATTTACAAATAATTGGTTGAGTTTGAAATATTTTTCCATAGGTAGGCTCAGTAGCTTATCACCAATTGCCATTCACGTTTCAGGGGTTGTGGCATGAATATTGTGACGCTTTTAATTGTTTGGATAGTAACAGCTATCAGCTTGTTAATAATTAGCAAATTGCCTTTGGGAGTTGAAATTGACACTCCAAGTAAAGCCTTCCTTTCCGCAGCAGTGCTTGGTATTGTGACAGCAATAGTTCGACCAATTTTAAGCCTCGTTTTCGCAGTACCCAATTTACTTACGTTGGACTTGTTATCCAGCATTTTCACATTTATGATTGCTGTAGTTTGTTTTAGTATTGCGGCTTGGTTAGTCGAAGGCTTTCGTTTGCGCTACGGTGTTTGGAGTGCTGTTATTGGAGCATTTGCGCTGACTTTAATTAACAGCTTAATTTACAGAATCTTGGGTGTATAAAGTTATAAAGTTAAGAGTTAGGAGTTAGGAGTTAAGAGTTATTGACCTTTTTGAACTCCTCACTCATAACTCCTAACTATTTTTAATTCTTAACTATTCATTGGAACTTGGGGGAGCAACTTGAGTAGTTGATTGTTGTTTGCGTTGTTCGCGTTTTTTGCGATCGGCTGAAAGCATATCTGCCATCACTACCAGTGCTTGCGCCATTTTGTCTAGGTTAGAACGGTATAGTTCCAAATCCTTGCTGAATTTGTCATCAGACAGGTGTAAGCCAGCAGCGATCGCTTTGAGTGCTTCAGTGAGTCGTTTTTCATCTTTGACTAGTTCGGCATCTGACAATTCCAATAAAGAAAATACACCAATTGCAAACAAACGGTTGTATTTAAAGTTGGGATTGTTGGCGATCGCTTGCAATTGTGCTTGCAAGTCAGCATCTCGATCTAAATTATTGGTTTGACTCAGCCAGGCAATTAAATCTTGAACTGGCAAACCTTTAGCTACAGATCGCAATCTTTCGGCATCCTGTCGATAGCGTTGCGGGTCTTGTTCTATAGCCTGACATAAGGCGTTAAAAATAGATTCTCGATCCCGTTCTGGTTGATAGCCTTCCATGAAGCGGTCAAAAGTAGTGACGACGCCCAAGGCATAAATTGGATTGTAGCTAAAATCAATATTTACTGACAGCAGATGCATTTCCACCATCAACTCTTCTACTACCCGACGATAAATAGTGTTGATCGGACGGGTATGCAGATTGTAGAAAGTTCGCTTTGTATCAGAGACAGTACGGACGTTATTCACAAAGAAAATCTTAAGGAAGGGCGACGTATTTTTATTTTCCCGCTTAAAGGCTACTTTGCCAAGTTGAGGTTTTGGCTAGTGCAGTTTCATTTACAATATAGACAAATCAAAATTAGTTTGTAACTTGGTAGCCACAAGGGCTAAGAACTCTGCCCTAAAAAATTAACCAAAAATAATTACCTTTAAAAAATTCATCGATCTCATTTATGAACTTCTCGCCACAGTTAATTGCTTTGGGTGAGTACCTAGCTGGTGAATTTGATAATCGGGAACAAGCCATAGCAGAACCAGTTTGGTATGTCCATCTGCGCCTGTGGCAAAGACCAGTTAATCTGTTCGCAGAAGATAGCATCACCCTGTTTGCCGAACAGGCTAATATTATTAACCTAGATCGACCCTACCGCCAACGAATTATGCGCTTGCATCAGGGAAGCGATTCTCACGGGCCTCTGAAAGTGCAATATTACATGCTTAAAAATCCAGAAGCATTAAAAGGCGCAGGTGATAATTCTGCCCTATTAAATACACTCTCACCCGATCTATTAGAATTACTGCCAGGCTGTATCCTCACAGTTAATTACGAAACGTTAGCTGGCGATCGCTATAAGTTTACCGCTACCCCATTACCGGAAACTCGTTGTAATTTTACTTATCTTGGAAATACCATCGAAGTTTCTTTAGGCTTTGAAGCCACACAAGCAGAATTTTACAGCTACGACAAAGGAATCAACCCAGAAACTCGACAAGCAACTTGGGGAGCAATTATGGGGCCTTATCGTTATACAAAGCGAAATCAGTATTGAATAAGATCGAGTTGTGAGTTGTGAGTTATGAATTTTCAATAAACTCTTGTACAGACGCGATTAATCGCGTCTCTACTTTTAACTCTTTTCTTAGCTCGCGATACTACGAGGTACACCTTCTAAAGCTTCCTCTTCGGTTTCAAAAATTTCAAACACAGTATCCATCATCGTCACTTCAAACACGAGTTTGGCCTCTGGATGTACGTTACAGATGCGGAAACTACCCTTGACTTTATCTGCATCACGCATTCCAGCTACCAAAGACGTGAGACCAGAACTATCGATAAAATTGACCTGACCCAGATTTACAACCACATGGCGGCTGAGTTTAGAAATACACTCTTGTAACTTTAAGCGAAATTGCCAAGCGGTGGTGATGTCTAGGCGACCTGCTGGTGTCAAGACAATCACGGTATTTCCGTCTTGGGTTGTATAACTTTTTTGGTCTATATGAATCACTCAAGCCCTCCCCGTGGCATTCCTTTTAAATTGACTAGCTACAGAACCGTTATAATGCTGCCACTTGAAATTAGCAAGCTACAGCTAAAATTGTCACTTTTTTATGCTAAGTGCTTATCTTTAGTAGTTTAACTCACCAAAACAGTGCTGAGTAGCAATTTTAAATGGGGCATTGGGCAAACAGGGCATGGGAAAAGGGAAAGGGGTAAGGGGAAAAAGAGAAAGATTAAATTTATTCCTTTTCCCCTGCCTTAAAAGCTCCCCCTACCTCCCTTCTATTTCCAATTAATCCAATCTTGAGGTTTCAAAAAGGTTTCATACAACTCGGCTTCGGGGGAATTGGGTTCTGGCTGATAGCCATATTCCCAACGCACCAGAGGTGGTAGGGACATGAGAATTGATTCAGTGCGTCCGTTGGTTTGCAGGCCAAAAATCGTACCTCGGTCGTAAACCAAGTTAAATTCTACATATCGTCCCCGGCGATAGAGTTGGAAATTGCGTTGGCGATCGCCATACTCAAGCCCATGTCGCCGTTCTACAATTGGTACATAGCCTGGTAAAAATGCTCTGCCACAGTCTTGTACAAAGGCAAACAAATCTTCCCAATTACGTGGCGCTGGTTCTCCCACCTGATTGCTATAAATAGCTGCTGGCCCATTGGGATCGGGGCCGCGATATAAATTACCCAAACCATCTTGGTAATCAAAAAATAAGCCACCCACACCCCTTGTTTCACCGCGATGCTTGAGGTAAAAATATTCGTCACACCAACGTTTAAACACTGGGTAATATTCTGAGTGGTGTTGGTCGCAAGCTTGTTTTAAAGTTTTATGTAAATGTATTACATCTTCAGCAAAGGGGTAATAAGGAGTCAAGTCCAGACCGCCGCCAAACCACCACACAGGCCCAGCTTCAAAGTAGCGATAGTTTAGGTGAACTGTAGGGACGTAGGGATTACGGGGGTGTAACACCATTGAAGTACCAGTGGCATAAAAGCCGTGTCCTGCGCCTTCAGGACGTTGAGCTAAGATTGAGGGCGGTAAATGGGAACCCCAAACTTCAGAAAAATTGACACCGCCTTGTTCAAATATTGCACCATCCCGTAGGACGCGCGATCGCCCTCCACCTCCTTCTGGGCGTTCCCAACTATCTTCATGAAACTTACCCACACCATCCAGGTCTGCCAAAGCTTGGGTAATCTCGTCTTGCAGCTGTTTCATAAACTGACTGACCCTTGTCTTAGCGTCAGTTGGTGGCAAAGACTTGGATGATTGAGCTGGTACAGTTGGTGTTTGCGAGTTGGTCAACATAGATTCCCGAACCTAAATTACAATTTCCACAAAGCCACAAATTTCTCATCTTAAAATTTGGGGAAAACCGCGCCAACAATCAAACTCTATTTGCCCAACCTGCTTTTTTCTTACCGGTCAAGCATTTTATAGAATTGATGGGCATCACTAGAGTTATTTTCCCTCAAATGCGTATAGGCTTGTATATTGACTGAGTTTTTTTTGAAATTTTTAATTGGAATATTCTGGTATAAACACTAAAATTTAGTCTTAACCTTGAGCTATCAAGGGTTTGATTCGTCTACTCAAAACTTCTGCGCCATATTTATTTATGATATTGGCGGTTGGCATCTGCACTGAATATACCATTGCTATGCCCAGATAAATTTTGAGAAAGTTTTGGTCTAGGGGTTAAGCTTAGTCGCCAAAAATACCAGAGTTACCAGAAAGTGTCTAGCGAGGAGGAGGATTAGGAAAATGCAAGGTTGGTTATCCAAATTCATCCACCGCAAACGTCGTCGGTTTTGCGCTTCTCTGGTGCGGACGTATCGAGAGATTAGTTCTGCTTCTGTAGATGAACTGTGGCAAAAAGTGGTTGACTTAACAGATGTTTCTTGGCATCCACTACTTAAAAGTACTAACGTACCCTACGGATTAGTACCCAAACCAGGATTAATTTTTCAAGCTGTAACGCGCTTTTCGCCAATTCCCATCCGGATTTTTGTGGAACGCGTCAATCCCAGAGAAATGCTCAGTATCCGAGTCCTGGCAATTCCCGGCATAGAAGAACGGGTAACTTACCAAGTAGAATCAACAGTTTGCGGTACTTGTTTATCTTATTCTGTAACACTACGCGGTTGGTTGTCACCCCTAATTTGGTCTTTATCTCGTCCTTATGCAGACCGCGTTGCACGCTCTTTAGTTGAAGCAGTAGAAAAGGCGGCATTACCAGCAGTATCAGGTAATAAAAAATCTATTAATGACAGTTGTTTTGATTTTTAGGTATGGGGCATAGGGCATAGGGCATTGGAAGTGCTGAGTTAGGAGTTATTCTCCCCATGCCCCCTGCCCCATGCGCCATTCCCTATACCCATTAAGGTTAAGATTCTATTTAGGTAATAATCCAGTTTCCTAAGTTTTATTACGGCAGCGATCGCGAAAATACCAATCTGCTCTTGCTTTTATTTGCATCCAGTTAATAGCTAAGATCCTGACTAGGGTTGTATTTCATCAATTGCAACAGAAGTCAGGAGCTTCAGCCTTCCTTAAATCAGAACTTCGGTAAATTTGGAATTTTGAATTTTTTATGTACGATGTCCTTGATTCCCGCTCTGTCTTAGAAGTATTGCGACCAGTGCAAGACCCAGAACTTCGCAAAAGTCTGGTAGAACTGAATATGATTCGCAATGTCAAAATTGATGGTGGTAAGGTTAGTTTCACTTTAGTGTTAACTACTCCCGCCTGTCCTTTACGTGAATTTATTGTTGAAGATTGCCAAAAAGCTGTTAAAAAATTACCAGGCGTTACAGATGTAAGTGTAGAAGTAACGGCAGAAACACCCCAACAAAAAAGTTTGCCAGACCGCACTGGTATTTCTGGGGTCAAAAATATCATTGCTGTTTCCAGCGGCAAAGGTGGTGTTGGTAAAAGTACTGTGGCGGTCAATGTCGCAGTGGCTTTAGCCCAAACTGGAGCAAAAGTCGGTTTACTAGACGCCGATATTTACGGGCCTAATGACCCGACAATGTTGGGGTTGGCGGATGCGGAAATTGCTGTGCGTTCGAGCGAAAAAGGTGAAATCCTCGAACCTGCTTTTAATCACGGCGTCAAATTGGTTTCAATGGGCTTTTTGATTGACCGAGATCAACCGGTGATTTGGCGCGGCCCAATGTTAAATGGTGTAATTCGCCAGTTTCTCTATCAAGTGCAATGGGGAGAATTGGACTATTTGATTGTAGATATGCCACCAGGAACCGGAGATGCTCAGTTAACTTTAACCCAAGCAGTACCGATGGCAGGAGCAGTAATTGTCACCACACCGCAAAATGTCGCTCTGTTAGATTCTCGTAAGGGATTGCGGATGTTCCAGCAGATGAACGTCCCGGTATTAGGAATCGTGGAAAATATGAGTTATTTTATTCCACCAGATATGCCAGATAAGCAGTATGACATTTTTGGTTCCGGTGGTGGTTCTAAAACCGCTGCTGAATTGGAAGTACCACTTTTGGGCTGTGTACCACTAGAAATTTCTACGCGAGTTGGCGGCGATAATGGCGTGCCGATAGTCGTTGCTGACCCAGATTCAGCTTCAGCAAAAGCATTAAAAGCGATCGCTCTGACCATCGCTGGTAAAGTATCAGTTGCAGCTTTGACATAATAAATTTTAAATTGTATCTGCTTCCTGGGCTATAGCCTGGGAATACTAGGGACTGGGTACTGGGCATTGGGAAAATTCTTTACTAATATCCAGTACCCAGTAACCAATGCCCAACAATTAAACCTAAAGTCTAAACTGACACAATGTTATTAAAACGATCGCTCCCCAAAGTTCGCTGGAAGTCTTGGGTTAAGCCTTGGCAATACGTAGATTGGTTATTGTTTTGTTTACCAGTTGCTGTCAGTATTTTTGGCGGTGTCGCGATTCTGAGTACGGAATTGAAGCAGCCAGTAACTGATTGGTGGTGGCACTGGTTGGTGGCTGGTATCGGTGTACTGATAGCACTATTTTTAGCTCGTACCCGTTACGAAATCTTGATGCAGTGCCACTGGGTAACCTACGCACTTACGAATTTCAGCTTAATCGCCGTGATGATTGCTGGGACTAGCGCCAAAGGGGCACAGCGGTGGATTAGTGTCGCTGGTTTTAACGTGCAACCCTCAGAGTTTGCCAAAGTCGGCATGATTATTACCTTAGCAGCCTTGTTACACAAGCGCACTGCTTCTAAACTCGAAAGTGTTTTCCGCGTACTGGCAATCACCGCTATACCTTGGGGATTAGTATTTTTACAGCCAGATTTAGCAACATCAATGGTATTTGGGGCAATCGTCTTGGGAATGCTCTACTGGGCAAATGCTAACCCAGGCTGGCTAATTCTGATGATTTCTCCTGTAGTTGCTGCCATTTTGTTCAGCATATCTTGGCCTTTAGCACAGCCGATAGTTTTATTTAAAGAGCTATCTTTTGGCCCCTTGGGCATAGTTTGGTCAATCGCTATGGCTATTATCGGTTGGCGAACTCTGCCTTGGCGTCGATTTGGTTTGGGTGCTATCGGTGCGTGGAGTCTAAATATACTCGGTGGCGAATTAGGAGTTTTTGCCTGGAATCATATTTTGAAACCCTACCAAAAAGACCGACTCACTGTATTCATGGATCCAGATCACGATCCTCTCGGTGCTGGGTATCACTTGATTCAATCTCGCATTGCCATTGGTGCCGGTGAAATTTGGGGATGGGGTCTGTTCAAAGGCCCAATGACCCAACTTAATTTCGTCCCAGAACAGCATACAGACTTTATTTTCTCCGCAGTCGGCGAAGAATTCGGTTTTGTTGGTTGTTTGGTAGTACTCTTTGTTTTTTGCTTAATTTGCTTCCGCTTACTGCATGTTGCTCAAACCGCCACAGACAATTTTGGTTCGTTGTTGGCTATTGGCGTTTTGTCCATGATTGTCTTTCAGTTAATTGTCAACGTTGGTATGACTGTCGGCTTAGCGCCTGTAGCAGGAATTCCCTTACCTTGGATGAGTTACGGACGTTCTGCCATGCTGACTAACTTCATTTCCTTGGGAATAGTAGAATCGGTAGCAAATTTTCGCCAACGGCAGAAGTATTATTGATTCACCATTAGTCATTTGTCCTTTGTCAGTTGTCATTTGTCATTTGTTATTTGTTAGTTAACGAAAACCAATGACCAATGACCAATGACTATTAACAAGTATTAAGCTATTAACAGGAAACAAGTGAGGCTAAAAAGATGATTCTGCCTGGAGCAACCGTTCGCGTCAAGAATCCCGCAGATACCTACTATCGCTCTGAAGGACTCGTGCAACGAGTGAGTGATGGTAAGGTAGCCGTATTGTTTGAAGGTGGTAACTGGGATAAATTAATTACCTTCCGCCTGAAGGAATTAGAACTCGTAGAGACCACAGCTGGACGTAAAAAAGGAAAATAGATTAGTTAAAAGTACAGACGCAATTAATAGCGTCTATACAGGAATTAGGAGTTATTATTGTTCAACTCCTAACTCCTAACTCAGCACTCCCATGCGCCTCCCATTACCACAGTTTGACAGAAGCGATCGCCATCCCAATCACTTTGCGGAGGTGATTGAAACTAGTACTACTGAATTTTTGGCACAGTGTTTGGAACCAGAAGATTTAACCTTTCCCTCTATGCCGCCTTTTGGTAGTTGGGTTTGTGCTGTGGATGAAGAATCTACCAACCTCGTTTACGCTGTGGTATATCATGCCACAACCATGCCCATAGATTCCGTACACCGAGCTAGAGCTTTGGGGCTGTCATTGCAAGACTTACGTGAAGAACAACCCCAGATATTTGCCATGCTTAGAACAGAATTTCGAGCTGTCATCGTTGGATTTGAACTATCTTCACAAAATCCAAGTTATAACCGAAGAGTATATCAGTATCTACCACCCCGTCCCCCGCAAATTCATCAAGCTGTTTATCGGTGCGAAGCTGAAGCGATCGTTAAATTTACTGAAGAACTAGATTTTTTGCGGACACTCCTTTGTATCAATGGTGCGCCAGTGGACGCCTTGACCGCAGCTGCCATTCGAGATGTATATCAGTTACGTAAAGCTGACCGAGAATGGCTAATTAAAGCTGGGCGAAACCTGAGCGTGTTACTTAAAGACGACTACGATCGCTTGCGGTTCATTTTGAGCCAAATCCACCCGTAGGTAGTTAGTTCTTAGACAATTGTCTAGTTTAGTGTAAGTTAAGATTTTTGATTTTTCGTCAGGCGGCTCCTACATCCATTTATATCAATCGAGCGCTCGTCTTCAAGGCGATCGCAGTTTTACCATAGCCTCATCAATTCCTACCTATGGAACTCATATCACAAGTTCTTGCTCTGGAACCAACTTCCCAAGTTCTTAGCAAGGAACCAATTGTTTCCTTTGCTATTTTGCTCGTGGTCATCTTAGTTATACCGATCGTATTTGAGCGACTAAGATTACCAGGATTAGTGGGTTTGGTTTTCTCTGGACTAGTACTTGGCCCTTCAGGCTGGCATCTATTTCAATCCAACTCGCCGATGATTAACCTACTATCAGATATTGGGTTAATATACTTGCTATTTGTCGCCGGACTAGAAGTCGATCTAGAAAAGTTTCGCAAGCGGAAAAGTCGTGCCTTTGGATTTGCTAGCTTGACTTTCAGTGTGCCGCTAGTTATGGGAACCTTATTAGGTCTGATTTTAGGCTATAGCTGGACTACCTCAATTTTAATTGGCTCTTTATTCGCCTCCTACACTCTTTTGGCATATCCAATAATCACTCGTTTGGGAGTGGTAAATAATGAAGCGGTTACTGTCACTATTGGAGCCACTATTTTTACGGATATTGGCGCAATACTAATATTGGGCGTTTGTGTAGCTGTAGGTCGCAATCAGGTATTCAACTTTGCTCAACTACTCACCTTGTCGGGTTGGTTAACGATTTACTCTGTTGCTGTTGTTGCAGGATTTGATTGGGCAGGTAAAGAGTTTTTTCGCCGTTCGGGAGACGATGAAGGAAACAAATTTTTGTTTGTGTTGCTTTCTGTGTTTCTTGCTGCTGTAGGCGCTCAATTTATTAAAGTAGACAAAATTATTGGTGCTTTTTTGGTAGGTTTGGCAGTAAATGAAGCTGTCGGTGAAGGCCCAGTCAAAGAAAAGGTGGTATTTATTGGCAGTGTGCTATTCATTCCAATTTTCTTTGTTGACCTTGGTTTATTAATCGATTTACCTACCTATTTAAATAACCTGAACGCCGTCAAGTTAACGCTGTTAATTATAGTTTGTTTGATTGCCAGTAAATTTATCGCAGCTTTGTTGACAAAACTGGTTTACCGCTATAACTGGCAAGAAATACTGACAATGTGGTCGCTATCAATTCCCCAGGTTAGTACAACCTTAGCCGCAACGTTAGTAGGATATCGGGCTGGATTACTCTCATCAGAAATATTACACAGCATTATTATTTTAATGGTCGTGACCTCAACCTTGGGGCCCTTAATAACTAGTCGAATAGCCGTTGGTTTGACCTCCTCCCCAGCCGTAGATGCACCACCAACAGATCTACCCGATGGCGATGCACCAGAAACAGACGGTGCTTTAACTATAGTTGTACCTGTCTATAATCCTCAAACGCAGCAATACTTGATTGAAATGGCGGCGTTATTAGCGCGTCAGTCAAAGGGTAAAATTGTACCGCTAGCGATCGCTAATGCTGCTGCTCATATGGATGCACCCCAGTTAGAAGCTTCCCTAGAACGCAGCGAGCGCTTATTGACAAAAGCCACCACCCAAAGTCGAGTATTAGGTGTAGCTGCAGAACCAACGCTGCGAATTGATGATGCTTTTGCTCAGGGAATTAGCAGAGCTGCCCGCGAACAAAAAGCTAGTTTGATTCTTATGGGTTGGGGTAAACGTACTGGGTTGCGAGCATTATTATTTGGAAATGTTGTTGATGGCGTGCTTTGGGCAGCGCATTGTCCTGTTGCGGTAACACGTTTAGTGGAATCACCAAAAAAAATTCAGCGTATCCTAGTGCCAATAGAAAATTTAACAGCACCGATATTGCAGCCCGTACAATTTGCCCAAATGTTGGCACAAGCAAATCAAAGCCACATTACTGTACTCAATGTATGCGATCGCCGCACTAGTTCTAGTAAAATTGCTTGGAGGCGATCGCACCTCTCACTCTTAGTATCTAAATTAGCTCTGCCCAATACCCCAGAAATTCAAATTATCGCTCATGAAAATGTAGCTCAAGCAATTTTGCAAGCAGCACGGTTATACGATTTAGTCGTTTTACCTTTTATACGCAATCGCACTAGTCCCGGAGGGTTAGCCATTAGCGATGTCACAACTGAGTTAGCCAGACAACTCACCTGTTCCATTGTCATGCTCGGAGAACCACAACGGACTCAAACAAATGTAGTTATTTCTAATACATCTAATAGCATTACATCTGCTGTATGATATGGATCGAGAGACTGGAGCTGCGATTGCATAGCCTATCGGAGGCATCGTATTAAAAAAATATTGGCAACAATTATAGAATCGCCTTTAACTAAATTCGGTGGGTTTAAGTCCCCCGGTTCTATAATCGGTAAGTTTTGTGGTGGGGTCTAAATCCCCATTACAAAACTGTACTTCAGACGAACGACTTCTTTAATGGCTACAGTAAAAACATTTTATATTGTTGAAGATTTGATGAACTTTAGGTAAAAGGCTGACAACTCTCAGACAATGTTTGTTATTTTGCTAGTTAAATTGTTAACAAAGTAGGTAAAAACATAACAAAACTATAACCTTAAACAGTTCCTGATTAAGCGTTGTTCATTTTTAGTTCTGTATTTTTGTGCCCAAGCTGGGTAACCTAAAAGATAAGTGCGATAGCTACTGAAAATATTTGTAAGTAACTGGGAAACTATGAGAATTTTGGTGACGGGCGGTGCTGGGTTTATTGGTTCCCATCTCATCGACCGACTAATGAACGAAGGGCATGAAATAATATGCTTAGATAATTTTTACACAGGACATAAACGTAACATACTTAAGTGGTTAGATCATCCGTACTTTGAATTAATCCGCCACGATATTACCGAGCCAATTCGATTAGAAGTCGATCAAATTTATCATTTAGCTTGTCCTGCTTCTCCAGTACATTATCAATACAACCCAGTAAAAACCGTTAAAACTAACGTGATGGGAACGCTGAATATGTTGGGGCTGGCCAAGCGCGTGAAAGCAAGGTTTTTCTTGGCTTCAACTAGCGAAGTATACGGAGACCCAGAAGTTCATCCCCAAACCGAAGAATACAGGGGTAGCGTTAATCCCATTGGTATACGTTCTTGCTACGACGAAGGCAAAAGAATCGCTGAAACTCTGGCATTTGATTACTACAGGCAAAATAAAGTTGATATTCGAGTTGCTCGGATCTTCAATACATACGGGCCGAGAATGTTAGAAAATGATGGTCGGGTAGTGAGTAACTTCATAGTTCAAGCCTTGCGGGGTACTCCTTTAACGGTTTACGGAGATGGTTCGCAAACCCGAAGTTTCTGCTACGTTTCCGATTTGGTAGAAGGATTTATTCGCCTAATGAATGGCGATTACATCGGGCCAGTAAATCTGGGGAATCCTGGTGAGTATACAATTTTACAATTGGCAGAAGCTGTGCAAAACATGATTAACCCAGATGCACAGATTAAATTCGAGCCACTACCTTCGGACGACCCCCGGCGTCGCCAACCCGATATTACAAAGGCCAAAACTTGGTTAAATTGGGAACCTACCATTCCTTTGCAAGAGGGGTTAAAACTAACAATAGAAGATTTCCGCGATCGCATGAATAGCGATGCCAAAAATTCAGCCTCTTGAGCAGTGCTAAGCACTGCTCTCAACTTTCGTGCAAGCTCATCTTATTTGGTAGCCGGTACTTTAGTGGCTGTGTTTCCTCTCGGTGTATAAGTGTCATATTGACTATTTCTTTTTTTAAACTAACGCTGAATCAAGCGAGGAGTTGAAAATGCGTGTTTGCGTAATTGGTACTGGTTACGTCGGTTTAGTTACAGGTGCTTGCTTAGCTCATATTGGGCATGATGTCATTTGCGTAGACAACAACGAAGAAAAAGTCAAATTAATGAAATCTGGACAGTCTCCGATTTTTGAACCGGGACTCTCAGAAATCATCCAGTCTGCCATTCAAACAGAGAAAATTCATTTCACAAGTGACCTCGCTGCTGGAGTCGCCCACGGAGAAATTCTGTTTATTGCTGTAGGAACGCCACCTTTACCAACTGGTGAGAGTGATACTCGTTACGTTGAAGCCGTAGCCCGTGGTATTGGGGCAAACCTCAACAATGGTTATAAAGTGATTGTGAATAAATCAACAGTACCCATTGGTTCAGGTGACTGGGTGCGGATGATTGTTCTAGATGGTATCGCTGAACGCCAGAAAACTTTGGTAGCCGCAGGTGGAGTATCTGAAGAGAAATTACCTGAGTTTGTCGCCGAGTTTGATGTAATCAGCAATCCAGAATTTTTGCGCGAAGGTTCAGCAGTTTACGACACCTTCAACCCCGATCGCATTGTACTAGGAGGCAACAGTCCCAGGGCAGTAGCTTTAATGGAACAACTGTATGCCCCAATTGTAGAACGCAAATACGCAGCCGATCCATCTTTACCCCCAGTACCAATTCTGGCAACAGACCTCAGTTCAGCGGAAATGATCAAATATGCTGCTAATGCCTTTTTGGCCACTAAGATTAGTTTTATCAATGAAGTTGCTAATATTTGCGATCGCGTTGGTGCTGATGTTACTCAAGTAGCTAAAGGAATTGGTCTAGACTCCCGCATTGGTAACAAATTTTTACAAGCTGGTATTGGTTGGGGTGGTTCTTGCTTCCCCAAAGATGTCTCCGCCCTCATTCACACTGCTGACGACTATGGCTATGAAGCTGAATTACTTAAAGCCGCAGTCAACGTAAATGAACGCCAACGTTTAATTGCTCTAGAAAAACTCCAACAAGTCCTGAAAATCTTGAAAGGCAAAACCGTTGGGCTACTCGGTCTGACCTTTAAGCCTGATACCGATGATATGCGCGATGCTCCAGCGCTCAACTTAATTGAACAACTCAACCGACTGGGAGCTAAAGTCAAAGCCTACGACCCCATTGTTTCCCAAACCGGTATGCGTCATGGTCTTTCTGGTGTGTTAGTAGAAACCGATGCTGAAAGACTAGCTGATGGCTGCGATGCTTTGGTACTCGTCACCGAATGGAAACAGTTTAGCACTCTCGACTACCTGAAGATGGCAAAATTGATGGCTCACCCCGTGATTATTGATGGTCGTAACTTCCTCGACCCTGAAGCAATGGTGCGGGCTGGATTCCAATATGTAGGTGTCGGCAGATAGATGATTTTGCTAGGAGTCAGAATTCAAAATTCTGCATTCTGAATTCTGAATTCACAAAATTGAATTTCAAATTTCTAGCTTTTTTAATTAGATAGGGTCATAACATTGTTATGACCCTATTATTTTTTACATCTAATAAGATTTACTTTCAGTTTTATCTCATTAGCACTTACGCACTGTACAAATTAATCATGGTGTGAATTACATGCATAGGTCGTTTCAGGCTTTTATTAATGATTATTCGATGGCAAATCGACCCTCGGTGTAGAGGCACGGCAATACATCAGGATTTTAGTGAAATGAGATGATGCTGAGAATTTTGAATTAGAAGTAATCAGGCGAATTTGATATCAGAGCTAGGTTTTTAGCCTAGTCTATTTTAATTCTGCTATATAAATTTTGGATTTTTGGATCTAAATGATGAAATTACGTGTTACGTGGAATTCGCTCAATCTCAGCATAGCCACTGAAAATTAATTTTTGACCTTCAGTTTCTAATCGGTTGAGTCGCATCTTTACCCCATCAAGGTCAAATCGATCCAAATCAACCATATTATCTAAAATTTCTACCAGTGCTACGCTCAAGGTTTTGGAAATTTCCCGTTGTGCTTCTGGCACTTGGTCAAGCTCAATTTTTGGGTCTTTAAAGGAAACTCGCCGCCGCCTTTCAATGCCTATGGTTACAGTCATGCTTAAAGGCACAAGTTCGCCATTATTTAAATCTGCTTTGGCTTCAAGCTGCAACTTATTTTCAGGCAATAGCTTTACCCTGACTTCCGTAAACGAAACTGGTTGGCCGCCAGATAATGCTGTCAACGATGGTACAGAGAGGTTGAGCAGGCGCTTTTTTACTAATTCGGCATTGAAAGCATGGTTGATGCCCACTTCTGATAGAATTACTTGAGCGACTGCCTGAGTAGGTTGCTTAAGAGTAAGTTTGCCGCTTAAAACCGAGCCAAAGTCAATAGCCACCGCATCAGTTTCAAATGACATCTCCTCCACCGCAAAATCCCTGCGGATTACTAAGCCACGACCGCTCATTTTGAAGCTATCAATACTGCCTTGCAACAGTTTGCTGGAGGGGTAGCAGCGCACAAAGACTTCTACTGACTCGCTTTGGGTAAACAAGTGGCGAATCGTTTGGCTAGCGACTGTGTTGAGCATCTGCTCTCCCCAATCTGTGCCCTTAGGATTTTGTAGACCAGTAAGTCCGCCGAACATGTGGTTTTTAGTCTCTAGAAGTTCTTTGTACTTTTGTAACAAATTGTGAACAATAGAGCAAGCGATCCCACGATTGATTGTGCTGATAGGTAAGCGTAGGATGGCTGATGATTACAGATAAATGTATCAGATACTACTTTTTAGCTTTTGGTTCATATTGTCTTAGCGGGTAATCCCGATAAATCCTGAGAAGATATTTTACCAGAATTACAGACTGCTAATCTTAGTCCTGCCTCAATCGATGCGATCGCTTCTCATATCAAATCTCCACCATCTTTAGAAACCTTACTTGAGCAAATTAATCGTGACTTTACCGTACCACTACTAGCTCAATGTCAAAAAATTGCTCATCTAGATGGAGTAATCACGCCAGAAGAAGCTAGGGTGTTAGAAACGATTAACAGAAAGCTAAAGAGCGATTTAGCTCGAATCAAATAAGCTAAATATTGCTTTTGTACCAAAGGCGATCGCAACTTCAAGAAAAAATGCGATCGCATCGCATCCATTAATCATAAAACTATCTGGTAAATTGCAGGTCGATATCTCGGCTCAGGAATTAGTTTGCCTTCCATTTTTGCAGCATCTAACCATGCGGCTTTTGCTTGCAAAACTTCATGAAGTGCTTCTTCTTCTGTTAAACAAAATGCTGAACAGTATTTCAAATCAGGAATATCAGCAATATAGCCCTCGTTTTCTTCACTGTAGAATATATTAATATGATAGTTTTTCATTCTTCATCATCAAAAGTGAGTCCATATTCTTCAATCAAAGTCAAAAATTGACGGATTTGATATGGAATAGCTTTGCCGTTTCTATTTTGCAGATTCGCGAGGTCATTAATATTTGGATGAGCGAAAATATGGTGACTGCCATTAATACGGGATAGAGAAAACCCAAACGCCTCAACCAAAGTAATCAGTTTATGAAATTGAATATTTCTATAACCAGAAAGGACTTTATCCAACAATTTAGGCTTTTTCGACACTTCTACACCCTATCCCTATTTGAAGAAGATATTGCCATCTTCTCAGCAACCTAGTATCGCCACCAAAATACGGAACAACTCTTCTATATCAGCAGGAACACGATATAAATTCAGGTCTTGAGTTATTTGTTTGTCTTCTCGATTCAATAAGCCAAATTGCCAAATATCCCCTGTAGAAACAGCCCCCTGTAAATTTGCCTCTTGAAAGCCAGTCCACGCATCAATAGCAATCAATTCTACAGCAAGCTGAGTAAAACCTCTTGCCAAATCGGCGTTTTTGGCTTCTACAACTAAGAGTTTCTGCTCTGCGTGCAAATAATAGTCAAGGGAACCTTTTAATTGTTCTGTAACAATTAAAGGATATTCAATTCTCAATTGAGCGTGGGTGTAGTGAATAACATCCAGTAAAATTGGTGCAATTAGTAACTCCCTGCGGGCTGCTTCACTAGTCAAACTAATATATGGCAAACTCTCCTCAATTCTAGATTTTAGATTTGTAAGTCTGTCTAATTCAATGTTCGACTTTTGTAGATTCAGCGAAGAACGTTTTAAAGAATAACCAAATTCAGCCAGTATGTCTTCTGGCTCGAATGACATCTCAAAATAGCTTCTGAAAGTGTATGACTGATTTGGTTGGAGGATGGGAATTTTGCTCATAGTATATGATTAAACTATTTTGCATAGTCTAGGCTTTCCCGAAGTAGCAAGCTGGAGCCGCAATTTGCACTCAACACTGAAGCCAAATAAATGATAAATATCAATTAGCTGCTACCTCGTCAACAACTTGCGGCGCAAATTATCCAATGCTGCATTTGCACTCACATGGCGAATTAGAGAACGTCCTCGTGCAGCACCGAAATTATATTCAAAACTTGCCACTTCATCATTTGGCCCAGCTAAACCGACATAAACCAAACCCACTGGTTTAGTATCTGTCCCCCCAGTAGGGCCAGCAATACCAGTGATACTCAATCCCCAAGTTGTAGAAAGTCGAGTTTTGACTCCAATTGCCATTTGTTCTGCAACGGTAGCACTGACCGCCCCAAATTTATCTAAATCTTCCTGGTTAACTCCTAGCAACCTAACCTTGACTGAATTGTCATAAGAAATGACTCCACCCCAAAAGTAATCAGAACTTCCAGAAATTTCTGTTAACATTTGCCCTAGTCCACCACCAGTGCAAGATTCTGCTACCGAAAGCGTTTCCTCTGACGCACGCAACAACTCACCGACAACGGAAGCAGGGGTATCATCATTGATACCGTAAAAATCCAGCCCAGCGATTTCTTTAATTTGTTTTTCAACAGGTGCAATCAAAGCTTCTGCTTTGCTTTTTGAATTTGCTTTGGCGGAAACTCGCAATCTTACTTCCCCTTTACCTGCATAAGGGGCTACGGTGGGGTTTGGCAATTTTAAATAAGAAGCGACCTTTTCCGCCAAAGCAGATTCGCCAATACCCCAAAACTTTAAACTTCGGCTGTAAATAATTTCCTTACCCCAACCTTGACTTTTGAGAAAAGGAACGGCTGTTTCTTTCCACATCACGTGCATTTCACTGGGAACGCCAGGAAAAGTAAAAATCGTGATTTCAGGACGGGGTTGCCAAATAATACCGGGTGCAGTTCCAGTGGGGTTGGCTAGAATTTCCGCACCTTGGGGAATTAAAGCCTGCTTGCGGTTACTTGGTGACATCACCCGACCGCGTTGAACAAATTTCTGGGTTATGTCTTCGATGATTTCTGGGCATTCTACCAAGGGGGCTTGAAAAAAATCCGCGATAGTTTCACAAGTGAGATCGTCTGGGGTGGGGCCAAGACCACCAGTGAAAATGAGAATTTGCGCCCTGGAAATAGCAATTTCTATAACTTGCTTCAACCGTTCTGGATTATCACCAACTACGGTTTGATAGTAATGGGGAATACCTAACTGGGCTAATTGTTGCGCCAAAAATTGAGCATTGCCATTGAGGATATCTCCTAGTAGCAATTCTGTACCAACACAAATAATTTCTGCACTCATTGAATTGGGGAAGGGAGTAGGGAAGTGGGGAGTGAGGGAAATGGGGACTGGTGACTGGGGATTGGGGACTGGGGAGATGAGGGAGTGTGGGGAGTGTGGGGGGAAAGATTTCTTCCCTATCCTCCCACACCTCCCACCCCTCCCACACTTCCTGCTTGCCCCATGCCCTAGACTAATGCTGGTACGGGAATTTCCAGGTGAGGGTATAAGGGAAAGCGATCGCACAATGCGGCCACCCGTCGTTTACAATCTTGAGCGACTTCTTCAGAATTTGGCGAAAGCAGGCGATCGGCGATAATATTTGCAATCTCGGTAAATTCTACTACTCCTAAGCCCCGTGTTGTCATTGCTGGGGAACCTAACCTCAGACCGCTAGTCACAAATGGCGACTGCGGATCGAAGGGAACAGTATTTTTGTTAGCAGTAATATTTACACCGCTCACTAACTGATCCGCTAGCTTACCCGTCATACCAATAGAACGCAAATCCACGAGCATTAAATGATTGTCAGTGCCATCAGACACTAACTTTAAACCGCGATTTTGTAATTGTTCTGCCAAGGCACGAGCATTTTCAATCACTTGGGCACAATAGGTTTTAAACTCTGGCTTGAGGGCTTCTCCAAAAGCTACTGCCTTAGCAGCAATCACATGTTCCAATGGCCCGCCCTGGTTACCAGGAAAAACGGATTTATCTAACTTTTTACCCAGTTCTGCATCCCCAGTCAAAATTAAACCACCTCTAGGTCCGCGTAGAGTTTTATGGGTAGTTGTTGTTACCACATGACAATGATGAATCGGGTCGGGATGGAGACCACTGGCAACTAAACCAGCGATGTGAGCTATATCTGCCAGTAAGTAAGCACCCACTTCATCAGCAATACTACGGAACTTTTCAAAATCAATTACACGAGGATAAGCCGAATAACCACAAATCAGCAGCTTAGGACGCTCCCTTAGCGCCAGCTCCCGAATTTGGTCATAGTCAAGTTGTTCTGTCTGTTGGCTGACACCGTAGTGGCTAACTTGGAACCACTTACCTGAGACATTTACAGGGGAACCGTGGGTGAGATGTCCGCCATGAGACAAATCCATCCCCATAATTTTGTCCCCTGGTTCCAGGAGAGCCAGAAATACAGCAAAATTCGCTTGTGCGCCAGAATGGGGTTGTACATTGGCATGAGCAGCACCAAATATTTGTTTGGCACGGTCGATGGCCAGTTGCTCGATTTTGTCGATAAACTCACAACCGCCATAGTAGCGTTTACCAGGTAATCCCTCGGCGTATTTATTTGTCAGTACTGAACCTTGAGCCGCCAGTACAGCAGGCGAAGTAAAGTTTTCACTAGCAATCAACTCCAAATGGTCTCGCTGACGCTGTAGTTCGTCGTTGATTAACTCCGCGATCGCCGGATCGCTGGAAGTGAGAAAATCTGAATTAGTCTTAGTCACTTCAATTATCCTTATGGAAATTTGTACAACAGCTGATGCGTGGTTCTATCAGCACCTAAATAACAGTCAAGTGTCCATAGCTCAAAGTAGTTCAATGGTTTTTGACTGCTCTAGAGAGGCGATTAATTGAATTAAAGTCAGACTCAAGCTCGATTAATGCATTAACAATCATAACGTTGCTTTTTGACCCTGCGTTATTCAAGTTTTTTGCGATCGCTCTTATGCGATCCAAAAAAGCCAGACAAAGCCGAGTACTTGAGCTAAAAAACTGCGAATATGCGATCGTCAGCTACTGAAGCCATACACCATAGCAATATTAAATCAAATAACAATACTCCCGACTTCACAGAGAAATCGGGAGTCAGAGACTAGCTATTTTCACAAATCAAATAGGATTCATATACCGATTTTGATAGTAAGCCAAAATCTGGTTAACTCGTTGCCGACTTTCTAAAGTAGAGTTTGCTGAGCGCGTAAGCCCTAAGCCACCAATTTGGCTTTGATTGTAATCAAACTGTTGAGATGACTGGGGAATTAAATCTACTTCTACCCCTTCCACTTGACGTAAATGCGCTGCGATTTCTCGATAAACTGCTAAAGGCAAACCAGGGAATTCAATTTTTTCCTTAGTCTCCATCTTTTATGAAGCTCCCACATTAACTGCATTTTGGGGGGCCGTTGTCCCTAAAATAGAATTGCCAGTAGCAGATGCCGCCGATGGCGTTGAAGCTGATGGCGTTGAATTGACAGGGCCTTCCCCTACCATTTTGGCAACTTCGATGCCATTTTGTTCCAAAATCACAATAGGATTGGAACCTCCATTCATTTCAATGCGCTTAATCAGTACCCCATTGGCTAATCGCTGTCCCGCCTGCACATAGCGACTTGTGGGTTCATCGGGTACCTTGATAATCGCTTGGGGTTCTTTAGTAATCAGAACTACACCAGTCACAACCACTGCCTTTGCTAAGTCGGGTTGCGGCGCTGGTGGTAACACAGATACTAAAGTTGGGTTGGGAACAACTTGAGGCAAAACTCTAGGCAAAACTGAAGTCAAAGTAGCATTGGCTTTTTTTGGTACAGCAGCAATGTTATTTTTCTTTTGATTTGCAGCTATGACACCTGTTGGTAGTTTTCGTCCTGAAGTTGATGCAAGTTGCCGAGTTGATGCAGTAGGTAGCTTAGGCACCACAGGAACAGGTCTTCCTGTTGTTTTCGGTACTCCACCAACCGTCTGTCCGAAAATTTCAGCGAAGGGATCAGTGCGATTTTTTGATACCAAAACTACTCGTCTCCGTTCTGTAGGATTAGTAGATTGAATTAAGCTCAGGCTAGCAGGAGAAACTTGTGAAACCTGTTTGGCAGGTATAACTGGATTCTTGAAGGTTTGAGCCGCTGGTGGCGACTTTTTTGCTATTTTCGGAATTGGTGTCGGCTCTATGGCTTGTGGTGTTTCTTCAGAAGCACATCCAGCGATCGCCAAGCTTAAAATAGCTGCAATTGTAATTGTTAAATTTCTGCCCATGAGTCTTTCTCAAAAGCCATTGGAGAATTGAAAAGTTGAAATCAACATGCCTGAATTTTCTCTTCAAGGCAAAGTCTGTTCCCGTTATAACCTAATTTTTTGATTTTCAAGGGTTATTTTTCGCACAATTAACCCAGCATAACTGCGGATTCAGTTTTTCGCGATTAATCCTCTGCTACACCCATGAGCTGTTTCATCAAATCCAGGCCTTTCTTAACTCTACGGGAAACAGTTACTACACTGATGCCCAGATGTTCTGCTACTTGTTTTTGGGTCAAATCTTGTAAAAACACGCATTCCAAGACATCGCGGGTACGCTTTTCTAGTTGAACCAATGCTTGTTGCAAGCGAAGTTGGTCTTCTTGTGCTAATTGAAAGCTGCGGTAGTGAGGATCTGGAACTAATTCTCCCAAACAAGTAGAACCTTCTTCTCCATCCTGGATTGGCACATCTAAACTCAACGGAGCGCGATTCACCCATGCTAGTTTGATTTCTTGCCATTCAGTGGGAGAAATTTTCAGTGCTGCTGCTAATTCCGAATCTGTTGGTTGGCGATTATGCGTTTCACGCCAAGAACGCGAAACTCCTATTGCTTGCTGTTGCAACGCCAACCATCTCCGAGGAATTCGCACGGTGACGCCTTTATCTCGCAGATAGTGTTGAATTTCGCCTCGAATATAGGGAAGAGCATAGGAACTAAAGGCGTGTCCCTTGGAAAGTTCAAATCTTTCAATAGCTCTAATTAAACCCAAACATCCAACTTGGAGCAAATCATCATAGGTTTCATGACATTGATTTGTCCAGTAGTGAGCTTCTTTTCTCACAAGTCCAAAATTGAGTTTTACCAGTTGATTACGAACATGTTCCGAGCGAGATTGCTGATATTCTCGTAACAACTGCCAAATTTCATGTTTTAATTCATTGGTGACTGTGGTAGGCATAGCACCGGGTTTATTGAGCAAATAAAGAATTAATAATTCGCGCTTAAATTAAGCTACAATCGCACAATATTTTCAAGAAAATATCGTGTTTTATGCCTTATAAAATCTATGGAAAATAACAATTTTTCTAGAAATTTACCATATTTAACTTGGCATCGATTGATATTTCAATGGTTGAAATCCAAAGCTTTTAGTTTTTTATCGACAAAGACTTCAGGAGTTCAGAGTTGAGCCAAAGATACTCTTGAATTGTGACTTCTGATTTATTATTCAATTAATTTGGGTATTATCTGTAGTTGGGCTTTTGGAACTACATAGAAATAAAATATATAATTAATTACTAAATATCAAACCGAAATTGTACTTAATTTTATTAATTAATGCTGAAATTAAGTTGTAGAAACAAAAGTATGAAAGTTAAAATTTAACCTGCTCGGCAAAAATTAATTTTCCAGTAAAATTACATATAAACTTAAATAAATTTATTAGGATTAAAAAATTAATAAATACAAATTTAAAAAATAGTATGTATTTTTACGCAAATAATAAAAAAAGGGCAAAATGCCCCTTGTTGTAGTTAATTTATAGCCATTTCGCAAAAACCTACTTACCCCCAAAATATAAAGGGGTAAGGGGTAACTCTTGTAATGAAAGCTGATGCTGACAGAATGGTGGTTCTGAATGCCAATCAGTTACGTAACTCAAAAGGATTTGGCTATGATTTGGGTTCAACCCGACCGTAGAATATACCGCGAATCTTGACTTCTTTAGGTTCGCCAGCACCTAAATCAGTATCAGATGGCTGTTCGCTCAGGAAAGTACCAGCAATTTCACCACTACCGCTATCTACCTTAGCTATTTGCAGAGAAATCTTGCCGTTGAGAATCTCTGCACGCTTGACGTTAGTGCGGGTGAGTTCTTCATCATCCGCTTGAGCAGGTAGAGCTACAGCGTTATCATAACCGCTAACGACACCACGACCTTTAGGATCTAGGAAAGCAGCACCACGATAGGAAGGAACCTTGAAAGTGCCTTCAAAATCAGTGGAGGTATTAATGCTGGTTAAATTGGGTTGAGTTTGAGCAACCAAGTTTTTGATGGTGAATAAGAAAGGTACTCGTTCGCCACCAGGTAGTTGCACGGTAATGGCTTGGAAGTCAAGACCATCAGTTTCCACAAAAGTCAGGCTATTATCTGAGTTGATTTTTAGGTCGCCTTGTACCTGGTCAATGGTGGAAGTGTATCTAGTCAACAATTTGCCAGCAACAAACTCTGCTTCTTGACGTTTATTAGCAGGTTCTTCTTTAACGAAGAAACTAGTTGGTTCCAAGCAAAGTTCTTTGATGGTATAGGACTTAGAATCAAGGGGAATAGAACCACGGCTTGTTTCTGATAGCTGAGGGCATTTGTTAGCCAAGCCAGTGCCCCGAATTTGTTCGTAAGTGAGTACATCCCTACCACTACTAGTAGTAGGAGCATCACTACAAGCAGTTATTAGCCCCAGGCATAAAGCCAAGAATGCGACAATTAAAGCGCGATACCTCATGGTCAACCTCAATCTCAAAAATTAATATCTAAGTTGTAAAACTGCATCGAACTGTGTTATGTATGTGACGCCACTACATACGCCTATTGTTTGATGGGTAAATCAGCCAGATCATACGATTTTTTTTAACTCAAAATCAAAGTACTCTAGTCGCAAGCAAGAATGTTCCGATCCCCTCTAGCTCCCGTGAAGGCTGTGCTAAACGGTACTGCGCTGTTTTACAAGCGATCGCAATTGCTTTTCATAAAGATACAAATCTAGTTATACTCAGGCGTGATTGAAGGGGTGGGGACGTGGGAACGCCCAGAGTTGAAAAAAATTTCTGGAAAATTGTACAGACGGTTGGCCTGGTTCGCTAAAGTGACGTGAATGAATCAATACTGGCAAACTAGGGAAAATTAAAAATCTCCGGTAAATTTGAGTTGACCTCATTTACACGGAAAGGGTGGGATGAACAACAACAAAACTATTGAGTCTGAAAATTTGCTTTCTAAACTCCAAGCGATCGCAACTGTAGTAAACGATACAGTTGATAGCTGTCAAGGCGATACTGTAGCTCTTTTGTCTTTGCTGCGAGAATTAGAGCGTTTACACCGAGAAATTCGAGATGGGGTTTTTCAACAGAGTTTGCCTGTCAACCGTCGCCAACTCTACTCCCTGCTGAAAGATATTGAATCTGAGGGAGGCTGGCCTTATATTGAGCGGATGAAATTACAAGCTTTTTTAGTGAATTTGCTCCAAGAAGACACCCAAGAAAATAGCCCTGAGCTTTTGGAGAGCGATCGCTCCTTTGGTTAATTCACCAAGAGTCATTAGCCATTGGTCATTTATAAAAAACCAATGCCCAATGCCTAAAATATGCCATCACAAAGGTGGCGATCGCGCTGTTCGAGATTGCGATTATGTTTGAGGTAATCATCCACCCACTGGCAACCACGAACAACTAAGTCATCTAGATTTAAATTCCAGAGAATTATGGTGTTGTCATCACTAGCTGATGCTAGTGTTTGACCATCTGGGCTAAAGCTGACACTTAATACTGGAGCCTGATGCCCATTGAGGCTTTTAATTAATTTGCCTTCACGGCTCCAGAGTTTCACTGTACCGTCCCAACCAGCGGCGGCGAGTAATTTGCCATTGGGACTGAAAGTGACGGCATTGACGCTATCGCTGTAGCCCTTTAACAAGGTTTTTAGCAATGTACCATCCCGTCGCCAAAGTCTTACAGTGTTGTCCCAACTGGCAGAAGCTAACAATTCGTCAGTGGGACTAAAGCTGACACTCAATACCCAACTGTCATGGGGCGAAAAAGTTTTGAGTAAAGTACCATCTCGCCGCCAGAGTTTTACTGTTTGGTCATCACTAGCAGAAGCTAAAAACTGATTATCAGGGCTGAAATTAACGCTATTCACCCAGCCTTGATGCCCCACTAATGTTTTGAGTAACTTACCTTGACGATTCCAAAGCTTTATCGTTTTATCTTTGCTAGCTGATGCCAAAAGCTGGCCATCTGGGCTGAAATTCACGCTCATCACGCTATCGGTATGTCCCTGGAGAGTCACGATTGAAGTACCGTCAAGCCGCCAAAGTCTTACAGTTTTGTCATAACTTCCTGAAGCTAGCATTTTACCTTTGGGGTCAAAACTAACACTGGGAACTTTATCTGTGTGCCCTACCAAGGTTTTGTAGAGTCGGGTTCTGAGTTCACCACTAGTGGTGTCTCTTTGCCAAAGTTTGACGGTGCGATCGCTACTACCAGAAGCTAGCATCTGGCCATTGGGACTCCAAGCAACGCTCAAAACTCGATTCTCATGGCCTTGGAGAATAGGCGGTCTTGGCGCATCTAAACTCCACAGTTTCACGTTTTTGTCAAAACTTCCCGAAGCGAGCAATTTATTATTGGGACTGAAAGCTACGCTGGCAACGGCATCGTTGTGTCCTTTGAAGGTTTTAAGTAAGCTGCCAGTAATACTCCAGAGGTTTATGGTGTTGTCTTCACTTCCAGAAGCTAATTTTTTCCCATCGAAACTAAAGCTTAAACTCCACACTGTATTGGTATGCTGGTGTAAAGTTTTGTAAGGGAGAAATTTAAAACTGTTGGTGCTGGTGTTTTCCTCTCGCCGCCAAAGTCTTACTATTTTGTCTCGACCTGCGGATGCCAAGAGTTTTCCGTCAGGGCTGAAAGCAACCACCGTTACACCCTGCTGATGTCCCTGCAAAGTTGTAACCAATCTGCCATTCCTTCGCCAGATTTTTACTGTTTTGTCGTCACTTCCTGAGACGATGAATTGCCCATCAGGACTGAAGCTTACCCAATTAACCCAGCCGCGATGTCCTCTGAGGATTTTTACTAAAGTACCGTCTTTGTGCCAAAGTTTTATCGTTGCATCTTTACTGGCGGTTGCTAATAACTCGCCATCAGGGCTGAAATTAACGCTATAAACCCAATCTCCATGCGCTTTTAAGGTTTTATATGGCTGGGGATAAAATTCCCCTGTAATGGGATTTTGACGCCAGATTTGCACTGTTTTATCAAGACTGGCGGAGGCTAGGGTTTTACCATCAGGGCTAAAACTGACGGCGGTTATCGCGTCATTATGACCTTTGAGAGTCTGGAGTAAGGTTCCGTTAGGACGCCAAAGTTTCACTGTCCGATCTCGACTCCCTGATGCCAGTAACTGGCCATTTGGGCTGAAAGCTACTCCCCAGACAATATCGGTGTGCCCTTCTAAGCGGTTGACTTCAGTTACTCCATAAACTGCTTGTTGGAGGGCTGTGACTACCCGCATTCGGGTGTCTGGTTGTACAAACTCTGCCTTTTCAAGTCGTTTCCAAGCGCGTAAACTTTCTAATAAGGCATCAAATTCTTTATTAGAAGCAAATAAAGCTTCGCTAGCAGCTGCGATCGCGCTAATTTTTAAGTTGGTTTCACTGCGTTCAGCTCGTAAAGTTTGGCTAATTGCTGCTCTTTTCTGTAAATCGGCTTGCCACCATAATGCTGCTATTGTTCCCCCCATGATTGACAGCACTAAGCCTGCTATACGTGCTTCTCTTAATCGCCTTTGCAAAATCAAAGTGAGTTGCTGTTGACTCAGTTTTTGAGCTACTTCTGCTTTCTTTTTTTCTAGTTTAATTTTTTCTAATTCTGCCGCGATCCCATAATTGTTCTTTTGGCGAATTGGTTCAACTAAATAATCGTGAACTAGCTGGTAGCGATCGCCTAATTCTTCTCTGACTCGCAACACCAACCCCGAACCTACCAATATTTCTAAAATCAGTTCGCAAACTTTGTTAAAACCTGATATTGTGCCGAGTTCGTGATTATTGGCTAATGCAGCAGCTAAATCCGCTTTGGTTTTTAATGGTCGCGTGCCTTTGTCATCAGTTAACTCAAATAATAATTTCCAACTTAACTTTTCGTTTTCCTGACCGCAGTCTTTGATAACTTCCCCCAGCCAGCGTTCCACTAATTTTGTCCAGCCACCGCAAAGTTTATATTGCCCGAGTGTGGTAATGTTTTCTATTTCCAGTTGAGCGCCGACTATTTGTAATTCAATTGGATGTACTTCGTCAAATTCTCCTGTCAAATCTTCTACTAATCGATTGATTAATTCATCACTCAGTTCATAATGGGAACGTTGAGTCAGGCTATAAATTATCGCCTTGGCATCCCGGCTCGAAAATTTTCCTAAATAGTAACGAATATCTTTATCGAGAATATTTTGGTTGATTACTCCTAAATCATAGACCTCAGAACTATTTTTCTGACTCAAACGTTCAAATTCTAATAAATAATGTAAATAATCTTCTCGCAATGAAAGAATAATTTTTACATAAGGAATATTTAAACATTCGCTAAAAAATTTGTAAAATTCTATTCTTTGTGTACTAGGGTTACTCACAAAGAAAAACTCTTCAAACTGGTCGAATATCAGAATTATTGTATGATTACGCTCAGTTGCCAATCGAATGTTTTCAAGCAGTACAGTAGTTGTATAGTCGAGATTAACTGATATTCCTGTGTTTGCTAGAGCTTGGTTGACACTACTTAGCAAAACTGTAACCCAGTCAGTATAAACAGACAAAACAATAGGTACAGGAATGCGTTCGCCGATAGCTTTTCCCTTGAGTGCTGGTACTAAACCAGCTTTGAGAATTGAACTTTTTCCTACACCCGATTGCCCATAAATTACTGTCAGTTTATAGTCAGCACGGGCAATTCTTTCAATTAAGCGATTGACATCCTGCTGTCTTCCAGAAGCAGATATTTCTTGGGCAACTTCCTCAGGAATAAAGGGTATTTTTTCAGCTTCTAATACTGGATTAGTTTTAGAACGTTGTGGCTGCAATTGACTTGCACCAATAAAGGCACGAAAGCCATACTGATGTTCTATTTGAATTTTTTCTCGTTTGAGCTTAAAGGCTTCTGTGTAGTCGTGACGTTCAGAAAAGTAAAGCGATCGCAATTCCTCTAAAATCTCTAAGTAAAGTGACGGCTGATGTTGGAGCTCGCAAACTACCTTCGCCCATTCCAAGCTATTGATTGCTTCTTCCCACTCACCTAAATGCCGCTGTGTACGTGCTAGTAACAAAAGATACCAACTCTCTTGTTTTCGGGAAACTTCTGTTGCTGCCTCACAGATAGAAAGTGCTGTATTCGCTAGCTCATGAGCCAATACCCAATTTGATTCAGAAGCCGCTACATTTGCCAAAAAACCATAACTTTGAGCAATTTGTAATGGAGCACCGTAAGTTTTTTGTAGACGTAATGACTTTTGAGCTAATTCTTTTAATTCATCCCAAGCTTGTAAACGTTGCAGCATTTCACAAACAGGTGAAATAAATTTAGCGACTAAATCTTCTCTTTCTACTTCGTCTAATATTTCCAGGCATTGTTTAAACCATAAAAGAGCATGTTGGCAATAGCTACTATTAGCACTGTGGTTTAAGTCCGCCATCCGCCGATAACATAGTCCCAGGTGAAATAGTACTATTGCTTGCTTAAGTAAAGATGAGGGAGATAACGAGCATGAAGGGGATAAAATTAATTGTTCGCTGATTTTCCCCACTTTCCCACTTTCCAATTGGGCTACTCTTCTTGTTTCCTTCTGCCACAATGCTAGGCTTCTTTGATAATTAGCTAAAGCAGCATTAATTTGATCGTTAGCGTATTTATCTCGTCCTAAAACAAACTCTAAACTTGCTTCTAATCCTGGCGTTAATTGAATGCCATACAAGCGGAGCAAATCGTTACGTGCTGATTCTATTTCGTGGCGATGTTGGGATTTAGGATCTAAATCTAGGGAAGCATTAGATAAAAATGTTTCAGCACCTGCTTCTAAAACTTTGGCAAATAAAGATTCTGCTTCTTGATTAATCAAAGCAATTAAATCTGTTTTTGCCATTTCAAATTTAATAGTGGTTGCAGCCCAGCTTTTGAAATCAGGGGCTAATCTCGAAAGCAAGGATGCTACTTCATCTTGTAGCCACAATACCACTGGAAATGGAAAAGTTGCAGCATAAATATCTCGTGCTTGGTTGATACCTGTAAGTAAGTTTTCCAGGTCGATAATTGACTCAATACCAAAAATCATTACAGCTGATGGCAAAGAGTCTGTGGCAACAACAGGATTATCTAGAAATAGTTCTGAAACTATTGTGTTGTGTAAGGAAGTAGTTGATGGATTAAGAACGATTTCTCTAATATTGATGTCTTGACTGACGGAGCGAATGTTTTCTAACATTTGCTCCCGTAGCTGCCTGTAATTACACCGTACTAAAATCAGAGCAAATTGACCTTCAGAAAGGGCGATCGCTCTAATCAGTCTTTGCAAAATATGTTGATTTTCTTTGGTCATTGGGTATGGGACATTGGCCAAATAGGGCATGAGACATTAGTCATTTGTCCTTTGCAAATAACAAATGACTAATGACTAATAACTAATTACACTTAACTTACCCAACAGTGTTATTTATTTTGTTGCCAAGCCAAAACTTTTTCTGTTTCTGCTAAGGCTGGACTGATACCAAACCAACGCCCCACAGGATCGCGATATTCAAACAGATACATGCTTCGTAGTAAGCTTTGATAGTCAGACTCGCCTTTAACTCTTTGCTGTTGCACTACTTCAAACAATAATTCCCATTGGGATTCGTCAATAGCTAATAGCAAATCGTCGCGATAGTCTTTAATCACGGCTTCTAAGCAGTCGCTAGAAAAAGGCGGATCTTGTCGTTGCAGGCAGCTATAAAGTAAACCCAATAAGTTACGAATGTGGCCACCACTAACACGACATAAACGATCCAAGGTTTGGGAGTTATCGAATAATTCTGTAATCAGCGAGAGTCTTGTATCTAAAGGAATTTCTGGAAAAGCTCTTGCTAAGACTAACTGGCGTACCAGTGACATCCCTGGTTCGTAGTCACTACCATCTCTTTGTCGCAGCAACACCATCGGTAATACTTTAGGTGCAATTCCTCCTCCCAAGCGATTTTTCAGTGTCTCGTACTCATTAGAAAAAATCAAAGCTAGGGGAATTGTGTAAACTAGGTGGCATTTGAGCCGGCGTAACTGTTCGCCTCGGTCGATAAATAGGTACTCTGGTTGCGATCGGCCTGATGCTAAGGGACGCATATCCACTCGATCCAAGTTATCTACAATCACTACCAGCCCTTTTTGACCCCGCAGTTTTAGCTGATTAACAGCTTTTTCTAGAATTTCTTCGTTAATCGCTTGCAAAATACTATTGGTACGTGGTTCTAGATATTGCCTCAGTTGATTACGCAACTGGTTGCTATCTTTGGTTTTAGCGGTAATTTTGGCAATTCCTAAGGACAACTCTGCTTCTGCGGAAATTTCTAGGGGACTTTGCAAAAAGTCGCCTACTTCTTTAAACAAATTGCTAAAGTAACCAGGTTTAAGTTTGATGCCAATCCCTTCTAAACTAACACTGACTTGACGGGCTACACTCAGCAAAATATCGCTGACATCAATATCCGCCATGTCTAAGTCTTGGCTAGACTCAAAATAAACCACATGAAATCCCGCCAATTCTAGTTCTGTTTTCAGGCGCTGCAATTCTGTAGATTTGCCACAGCCAATGTGACCCGTAAATAACTGGCAGGTTGGCTCATCCGGAGAAATACGGCAGATTGTCCGTTGCAATTCTTCCACAATCTTGCAACCGCGTACATCAGCAAAATCTATGTAATACTGCCGATCTAGCACGTTACTTACATTTAATGTGTAGCTGGGATTACATCCTTTATAAAAACGTGACAAATTTAATGTCATTCTCATGTATGTTGAGGTGTATGTAAATGTGTGTGTAGATGCAGTTTAATTCGTATTTTTTATACAAGTAATCTCTAGCCTACATTTAGGCACACGCTTGGTTTGCAAGTTGGTAGTGTCTTGCAACAGACAGTACTCGTAACGAGCCTGCAACGAGTAACTGTGAGTATATGGTAGAGATTTAATTGACCCTAATAACGTTAAGCATATCTGTCCTTTTTACACCTGCTATTGAGGTTTTGACAATCTCTAGTTTTGGCTTAACCAAGAGGAAGGGAAACTGCTTAGGATAAGAGGTTTTCCTTTATGCCTTTGTCCTCTTGGTAACTTAAGCACAAATCTTTATGCTTAAGTTACCAAGTCAAAAAACTACTAGACTGGATGATTCTCAGTTTGTATAGCTGATGAGGTAGGACTGGTATTAATTATAGCAAGGTATACAGAGATTCAGGGAATTCTTGTTTATCATTTCACATTGTATTTGTCAATAAAATAAAATCATAAATATCCAAATTAATATTTTGTAATCATTGACAGAAGAAAGTTCGATGAAAACTTGTCAAAAAGACTACAGTCAGTTAAAAATGGACACCGGAAACTTTAATAACAACAATGGCTAGCGCCACGATTTTTGTGTAGTTACTGTAAAGTGTTACTAAAAATAAAAAAAGTCTTGAGGAGTGCGGCTAACAGATGCCGACAGTGTTTACTGAAATTAATAATGATACAAACACATCAAGGAATTTGGACTGCAAGGAAAAAGGGGTTTGAATGGCTGGCATAATATCAGTTTCCCGCACGGATCTAGCCCAGCGTCGTAAAAAATTACGTCGGCAACGGCAGATGAAAATTATTCAGGCTATTTGGCGAACCTTTGCCATAACCAGTTTGGCAAGTGGATTGCTGTGGGTGGCAGTCCAACCAATGTGGATGCTCAAAGCTCCTAAGCAAATAGTGATGAAATCAGGCAATAAATTACTGTCAGATGAGACAACTAGATCTCTGTTGGTGCTATCTTACCCCCAGTCATTGTGGCGAATTGAACCGACAGCCATCGCCAACTCCTTGAAGAAACAGCCAACTATTGCTAATGCAATGGTTAGACGCCGCCTATTTCCTCCTGGATTAATCATCGATATCCAAGAACGAGTACCTGTGGCGGTGACTCAAACACCAACAGTCCAAAATCAAGGCACTACTAACAAAAAAGTAACAATTGGCTTACTAGATGCAAATGGAGTTTGGATACCCTTAGAAAAATACACATCACTCAATCCCAGCAGAAAATTACCCAATCTCAGAGTTATTGGATTGCCAAAACAATACTGCCTCTATTGGACTCAAATTCATCAAGCTATCAGCCAAAGTCTGGTAAAAGTGATGGAAGTTGATTGCCAAAATCCAACGAATTTAATTTTGAAAACAGAATTAGGAAACGTGCATCTTGGTACTCCAGGCCCCCAATTATCTGAACAAATCAAGGTACTAGCCCAAATGCGCCGTTTAACAGCAAAACTCAATTCTGGCGAAATAGAGTATATTGATTTGAAAAATCCGGAATTTCCATTAGTACAAATGAACCAAACAAATCCCAAATTAACTCCCAAAATCCCTGGAAATATTTAGGGTGTTCTGTGTATTGAGCGCTCTTAGTAAATTAAGAAGCTTTATGCTGATAAATATATTTATTATTTTTAGCTTTCTCGCAAATCGCAGGAAAATCGGCATTAACTTCTAATTAAAATGAGAAGACCCACCATAAAATCTCCATTGTAAGTAAAAAGCCCCCAGTTGCGATTCTAATATCTATGTAGTGGGGTGCAAAATGCCAGACAATCTAATGATGGCATATACCGTGCAAACACTTTCTACCCATACATTCTTCGACCCAAGCCAGTGCAAAAAGGAGAAAAATGTTGGAGTTTTCCATTAAAATCTGACTCACAAGCAGAGGACACTGATGAGAACGGTTGAGTCCGCCATTCAAGTGGAGAGCCGAAAATACTCTGGCTTTGGTCTTTTTAAGACATTTTGGAACTGGCCAAACAGGGCATTACAAGAGAGATTTTAATCTTTTGTTGTCGGTGCATCTCATATAGTCTCTTGCACTAGACTATTGCTACAACAAAGTGTCCATTAAGACTCCCCAAATAACAAATCAATCAGGTATAGTCTGACAAGCAAATTATTCCTTACTTACATCTCCAAGATAAGTAAGTATCATGTAAATTTTGTGTCTTAAATTGCAATCATCCCCAACGGTGAAACCTATTAACAATATTATTCAGGCGGATAAGATCCACTGTAGTGTGTGCTTACAAGTTATGCCATTTCCCCAAGAAAATGAACAGATTAATATCTGGTTGAACTTATACAGAAGGCTTTTAGATACATGTAGGTATTTAAATATATTCAACGTAATTATGCAGAAATTATTGTTGTTCAGACATATCTGTAGTAGTGTGGCTATATTTGACTACGTAAGATGGAATTATACTTCTGTAGAATTCGCTGCGCGATCGCTTACCTTAAAACCTTACCCCAGAGTAAATTTTCGCACAGCGAATTCTGTTAGGCTTGGCAGTAGTGAAAACAATAAAAAACACTGCCACAATGTTATGGCAGTGTCAAACTATAGTTGACTCCTAGTTGAATAACACCCCAAATAGTCGTTTATCTACCTCTGACAAATCCAATGACACTTGATAATAACCAAGGACTTACCTATAAAGATTCCCAATCTACCGGACAGCCCGGTTTCTCCATAGCAGTTAACTCGACCAATCCCTTTAACTCTGGGTTGAACTTCGGACAAAATCACGATCATAAGAAGATTTCTACTGAAAATAGCCGCATTGGCGAGATTGTCCCCGGCCGGGTTGCCAACATTAAAGTAATTGGTGTCGGCGGCGGTGGCGGCAATGCTGTTAACAGGATGATAGAGTCTGATGTCTCTGGTGTGGAGTTTTGGTCAATTAACACTGATGCCCAAGCCTTGACTTTAGCTGGCGCTCCCAGTCGATTACAAATTGGACAGAAGCTAACACGGGGTTTGGGAGCAGGTGGTAATCCTGCTATTGGGCAAAAGGCAGCTGAAGAATCACGAGACGAAATTGCCACGGCTTTAGAGGGTGCAGACCTAGTATTTATCACCGCTGGTATGGGGGGCGGTACTGGCACAGGGGCAGCTCCGATTGTGGCAGAAGTAGCCAAAGAAATGGGCGCTTTGACTGTTGGCGTAGTTACACGTCCATTTGTTTTTGAAGGACGCCGCCGCACCAGCCAAGCAGAACAAGGTATTGAAGGACTAAAAAGTAGGGTAGATACGCTGATTATTATCCCGAATAACAAACTTCTGGAAGTGATCCCCGAACAAACCCCCGTGCAAGAAGCTTTTCGTTATGCAGATGATGTGCTGCGTCAAGGGGTGCAAGGTATTTCAGATATCATCACGATCCCCGGATTGGTAAACGTTGACTTTGCCGATGTCCGAGCTGTGATGGCAGATGCAGGATCGGCATTAATGGGAATTGGCGTTAGCTCTGGAAAATCTAGAGCCAGAGAAGCGGCGATCGCTGCTATTTCTTCGCCTTTACTAGAATGTTCCATTGAAGGCGCTAGAGGTGTGGTCTTTAATATTACCGGCGGTACTGACCTGACTTTACATGAAGTAAATGCTGCCGCAGAAGCAATTTATGAAGTAGTCGATCCCAACGCTAATATTATTTTTGGTGCTGTAATTGATGACAGGCTCCAAGGTGAGGTAAGAATTACTGTAATTGCCACCGGGTTTACAGGTGAGGTACAAACAGCACCACAACAAAGCGCGGCTAACGTTCGGGTAGCACCCAATACTCCCAAACGACCAACAACACAGCAACCCACAGTTAATCCTCCAACCCCAACTGCACCTCCAGCTCCCATTCCAGAGCCAAAAGAAAAACTGGGACTGGATATACCTGATTTTCTGAAAAACCGACGCACACCACGGAATTAAGAAAATTTGGACTTAAGATTAACTTACCAGTCTAAGACTAGGCTGAGTGTTGTATAAAATCTGCTAGTTTCAGGGTTTTACCAAAGGTAGGGGTAAGCAATGATGTTGCCATCCCTAATATTGCTAATTGGTAGAGAAACTTCTCAAAGCTACTTACACAATGAACTTGGGCAGGAATCAGCTGATTTTTATGTCTAGCTTTGCTTTTTTTATAAAAAACAGGAAGGCCTGCTCGACTCAGGTTACGTAGGTTTAGCTCCTCGTAGATATCGCTACATCTACCACTGCGATCTATTTAACTCAGTAAATATATTTACTTAATGTTAAGTGGCGTAAAAAAATTAAGCAAGTGTCCTAACTAAGTATATTTCCTTAGAATAGGACACAAATACAAAAAAACGTAAATAAAAATTATTTTTTAATTTGTAAGATTTGTTCAATCCATTGAATAACCTGATGACCGAGGCGAGTACCATCTAAGCGGTCAATCTCACGAATTCCGGTGGGACTGGTGACGTTAACTTCAGTTAGGTAGCCACCGATAACATCAATACCCACAAAAATTAAGCCATCTTGGCGTAAACGTTCAGCTATTTGGGTGCAGATTTCATCCTCTCTGGGAGTAATTTCGGTTTGGGCAACAGTACCGCCGGTTGCCATATTATTGCGAAAATCAGTGCCGCTAGAAAGGCGATTGAGGGCACCTATGGGTTCGCCGTTGAGTAAGATAATTCGCTTATCTCCTTCTTTTGCCTGTGGTAGATAGGTCTGCACCATTACTGGTACTTTACCTTGAAGAGTACTGAGTTCGATAATAGAGTTGAAATTGCGATCGCCTGATTGCAAAATCAAAATTCCTTCCCCAGCTTTGTTACCCAATGGTTTGAGAACCGCAGTCCCCTTTGCTTCCACAAATTGTCGGATAAACTGCTTATCAGCACTCACAATTGTTTCTGGAATTGCTTTGGTAAATTGCAGGGCATACATTTTTTCATTAGCCCCACGAATACCGTTAGGACTGTTAACTACCAAAGTTTTATTTTGGTCAATGTAATCGAGAATATAGGTAGCGTAGAGATAGGAATCATTAACAGGTGGATCTGTCCGCATGAATACGGCATCCATTGTTTCTAGGGGAGCGAAAAAGCGATCGCTCAACTTATACCAAGGATTTGCTGCTACCCAGCGCCCCTCAACCAACTGCACTGGTACAAGTTCGACTTGCTGTAGGACAGCCCAAGCTTTGCCCTCCACTACACTCAGCAGATTTGCCTGAGTCACCCAAACTTCGTGTCCTAGGACTTGCGCTGCTTCCATCAGGGCAACGCTCGTATCATGACATGGGTCAAGCTGATGGATGGGATCTATGATAAAAGCCAGTTTCACGCTGTCTGCCTCAATCACCAGAAAATTAAATGGTTATTCAATCATTATCTCCTGATGTTCGCTAAGGATAACTTGGAAGCTAATATTTTCATCGACACCGCTTGTGGAGCGCCTTGCTTTTCAAAAGTGTAGCGACTGCCGTGTGTGTCCAACGGCTTGTCGCCAGGGTTTGCAATACCTTCTGAATCTAAACGCTATTGCTAGAAGCTAGTAGCTGATCCAGTTTACCTTGATTGTCCAAAGCGTGGATATCATCACAACCACCAACATGCCGATCGTTGATGAAAATTTGCGGTAAAGAACGGCGTCCATTTGCTCTTTGAGCCATTTTATTTCTGGCTGCCTCATCTCCGTCAATGCTGTATTCGATAAATTCAACTCCCTTGGTTTTCAGCAAATTTTTGGCACGGATGCAAAATGGGCAAGTCCTCCAAGTGTAAATTTCTACTTTTGCAGCCATAAAGTCCTCAAAATTATTTAATACTTCTTAATTTTAGAACTTTGCTGCTGGCTGTAGCGGCTCTATCATGTTGTAATATCAGCCCATACAAAACATCAGATATAGCAGTCCTAACTTGACTGTTGACTGTTAACTGTTAGCCAGCACCGATCTTTTCCACAACTCAATAGGATTACTATAGTATTTATTAATGAATATTGATTAAGTAAATATATTTATAAGACATTGCATAGAGTTTTTGATTGCTGAGCATATTAAAAAATAGCGGTGCTGATTTTATCCAACATTGTTTGTTGAAATCAGCACCGCTATGTAACCCATACACAAGATTATGAGTTTTCGTCTTAACTTATACTTTGCTTTTACTCCATCAAAGTGTTAACCACTACAAGAGTTTAATTTTGAATTAAACTCAAGGCTTTTTCTTGAGCAGTCTCAGCGCAGCTACAGCAAATAAACCTAAAGCTCCAGATGTAGCAGGTTCAGGTACTCGTTTGGGCGATTCCTTATCCTTAGGCTTATAATAACTTCCTTGGCCTGTTCCACTAGTACCCAGATTAGTTCCTTCGATACTTTGGTAGCGTACCCCAAAGTTACCCAGAGCGAATGAGTCAACGGTCTTATCGAAAGCAAGAGAAAAAGAGAAGTTTTTAAGACCATCTTCTGTCTTCACACCACCATTCTGCCCTCCCTGACAAGTGTTACCTTCAGTGAAGCATACATCTATATCACCAAATTGATTCGGAAAAGCGCCGTTGAGAACAGCGTTACTAAAAAGCTCTGACGCACTTGTTTTTCCAGAAGCTAAATCGAGTTTGTTGGTAGACTGAAGGTCGGTATATACATTAAAACCAAAACCAGAAGTTCTAGAGTTGATGCCATTACTTGAGGTGTTATCTAAAGCAACATCAAAAGTTGCTGTTTTACCACTGAAGCTTGTCAAAGTCAACCATGCTGTAGATGTTAGTCCAGAGACATTTTGCGTAGCTACACTGCCATCAAAGTTAAATTGGAACTTTTTACCAATATCACTAAGGTTGAAATTGATAATTGGTAGGGGTCTAGCTGAATTTGAGTCCTTATTACTAACTTCTTTCTCTGTCTTCTCCTTCTCAGCTTTAGCAGCAGCTTCCTTCGCTTCCTTCGCTGCTGCTTCTGCTTTGTCTTTTTCTGCACAAGTATGTGTTGCTTTCTCTTGTGCTGCTTTTTGGCTTGTTTGTTTGTCAGCTAAATCCTTTTCAGCTTTGTCACAATCGGCTTTCTTGTTATCAGCATCAGCTTTCTTGTTGTTAGCATCTGTCTGAGCTTTGTCACAATCGGCCTTCTTGGTGTCAGCTATTTTCTGAGCTGCATAATAATCAGTTTTCTTGTTGTTAGCGTCTGTCTGAGCTTTGTCACAATCAGCTTTCTTGGTGTCAGCTATTTTCTGAGCTGCATTATAATCAGCTTTCTTGTTGTTAGCGTCTGTCTGAGCTTTGTCACAATCGGCTTTCTTGATGTCAGCTATTTTCTGAGCTGCATTATAATCAGCTTTCTTGTTGTTAGCGTCTGTCTGAGCTTTGTCACAATCGGCTTTCTTGGTGTCAGCTATTTTTTGAGCATTGTTAGCATCAGTTTTCTTGTTGTTAGCGTCTGTCTGAGCTTTGTCATAATCAGCTTTCTTAGTGTCAGCTGTTTTCTGAGCATTGTTAGCATCAGTTTTCTTGTTGTTAGCGTCTGTCTGAGCTTTGTCACAATCAGCTTTCTTGGTGTCAGCTATTTTCTGAGCTGCATTATAATCAGCTTTCTTGGTGTCAGCTATTTTCTGAGCTGCATCATAATCAGCTTTCTTGGTGTCAGCTAGCTTCTGCTTGATGCTCTTATCTGAACCATTAGCTTTGTCAGCGTCTTTCTGAGCTTTGTCATAATCAGCTTTCTTGCTATCAGCGTCTTTCTGAGCTTTGTCACAATCAGCTTTCTTGCTATTAGCGTCTGTCTGAGCTTTGTCAGCATCAGCTTTCTTGCTATTAGCGTCTGTCTGAGCTTTGTCAGCATCAGCTTTCTTG
>JAVRBO020000049.1:0-92680 GCA_034531195.2 Nostoc sp. ChiSLP01 | reverse complement strand
CTGTTGCAATAAGCGCTCCTTCCATCAACGGTTAATCATCAAGTCTAGTTAAATCGAAAACGCTCTCTGGAAACAGAGGGCGTTTTTGTCGATTTTGTTGATTTGAAAAGTTTATTTTGCAAAAACTCTAATGCCATTTTGGATTTTAGATTTTTAGAGTGAATGATAAAGTGCGCTAGCGATCTAAAATTACACTGTGAATCGGCAAACAAGAAGCAAATAAGTTCCGTGTATGAAGCGTCAAAGCTCTATTTTTTCATTGATTTTAGTATTATTGGCCACATTTCTAATTAGTTGTGGCGGGCCTGGTGTCGCAGTTGCACCTCCAACGTACACTGCAACCCAAATTGCGGAAATTAAGGAATACGTTCCCGAAATTCAAGCTGTACGCGATCGCTCACAAGAGTTGAAAACTCTGATCCAAAGACAAGATTGGATTAACGTGAGCAACTTTATACACGGCCCGATAACAGAAGCAAGGTTGAACTTGACTTATGTCACTCCCCACCTTCTACCCAAAGACCAAACCACAGCACGTCAAATAACGCGAGATTTGTTTAACCACTTGGTTAAAGTCAATCAAGGCGCTTCCTCTAGTAACGCTCAACTTGCATTGAGTAACTCCGAAGCTGCTTTCGCAGATATTGACAAATTCCTCCAGTTGCTTCCTGAGGAAAGCACTCAATAGAAGGGCAGGGGGAGCAGGGGAGGCAGAGGAGCAGGGGGAGATTAGAAAAAAGTTTCCCATTTTTTCCATTTCTCCCATGCTCCTTGCTTGCCCGATGCCCAATGCCCCATTTCCTCTCAAAACAAGCAATGAGTCATGTAGTGATTATCGGTTGTGGTGTAGTCGGGGCTGCGATCGCTTATGAACTCAGTCAAGTAAAAGGACTGAAAATCACAGTTTTCGACCAACAACCACCAGCACAAGCTTCTACGGGTGCTGCACTTGGTGTTTTGATGGGCGCAATCAGTCAAAAAATCAAGGGCAAGGCTTGGCAAATGCGACAAACTAGCATCCAACGCTATGAAACTTTGATTCCAGAATTAGAAGCTTTAACAAATCGTAAAATTCCTTTTAACCGCCAAGGAATTCTCATGCTGTTGTCCGATCCCACGGAGGAAATTTTAGCGTGGGAAAAGTTAGTAGAAACTCGCCACTCTCAAAGCTGGCGGTTAGAGATTTGGGATACTGCTAAACTTAAAAATATATGCCCTCAGATAGGTTGCGAAAAAATTACTGGCGCTATCTATTCTCCGCAAGACCGTCAACTCGATCCAACTGCACTGACATTAGCTTTAGTTGAAGCTGCTCACCATAATGGCGTGACTTTCAAATTTGGCGTGGCTGTTTTGGATAGTCAAACCTCAACATCTGAATCTTCGCTCAAATGTTGCCATTGCCTTGAGACTACAGAAGGAAAAATAGGCGCTGATTGGTTTGTAGTCGCAGCAGGGTTAGGTTCAACACTACTCACGGCAAAATTAAACCAGCAGATTGATATCCGCCCAGTGTTAGGACAGGCGTTACAAGTACGTGTAGGGCATCCATTAGGCAATCCCGGCTTCCAGCCAGCGATTACAGGTAATGATGTCCATATTGTTCCTGTGGGTGGTGGAGATTATTGGCTGGGTGCAACAGTGGAATTTCCCACCAACGGCGATGACATACCGCCGAATCAACAACTGCTGGAATCTGTGAGAGACCAAGCGATCGCATTTTGTCCAGAATTAGCTAAAGCAAGTATTCTCCGCACTTGGTCTGGATTACGCCCTCGTCCTGAAGGACGCCCAGCCCCAGTCATTGGTAAGTTGCCAGGATTTAGTAACGTCCTGTTAGCAACTGGACACTATCGCAACGGCGTTTTATTGGCACCCGCCACAGCATATGCAATTCGTGAGATGATTATTCCTCAGGGAGTGGGGCATGGGGCATAGGGAGCAGAAGGGGCAGGGGAAAAGGTTAAAGGTTAAAGGGAAAAGGAATAAATTTAATCTTTCCCTTTTTCCCCTTACCCCTTTCCCTTTCCCCGTACCCAATACCCCATGCCCGATGCCCAATGCCCAATTTATAAGAAAAATAGCGTGTCAATAACAGAACATAAGATAACTGTAAATTCGCTTGAATGGTTTTATCGGGAATCTTTACCAATCGGCAGAACTGACTTAACGCCAGTATTGTTACTACACGGCTTAGTTTCACAAAGTTACAGCTGGCGTCATATTATACCTGCTTTGGCTAATCAAGGTACGAGAGCGATCGCCCCAGATTGGATTGGCTATGGCTTTTCTGCAAAACCAGAAAAACGAGATTTTGCTTACACTCCTGATGCTTTTATCACAGCTTTAGAAGGATTTATCAAAGCACTAGAACTCGAACATTTTTCTTTAGTTGTACAAGGTTTTTTAGGTTCTGTGGGACTACAATATGCTTTGCGTCACCCAGAACAAATTGCTAATCTAGCTATCTTAAATACACCAATTTCAACGACTGCCAAATTACCCTGGAAAATTAAACAAATGGGTTTACCTTTGGCTGGTGAAGTCATGACCCAAGACCCACTGTTAGTTGACCGAACCCTAGAAGGCGGTAGCCGTTATCGCATTGAAGATCGCGATTTAGATGTCTATCGAAAACCATTTTTAACAACTTCTGCGTCCGGTCGGAGTTTGTTAGCAAGTATCCGCAATTTACAACTTGATTCAGCAATGACAGAAATCGAATCTGGGTTTAAAGAATGGCAACAGCCAATTCTCATCCAATGGGGTACCATTGACCCTTGGTTACCTGTAGACATTGCAGAAAAGTTTGCAAATTCTATATCCAATGCAGAATTAATAAAACTTAATAACGTCGGACATTATCCTCAAGAACATTACCATGAGACTATTTTAGAAGACCTTTTACCCTTTGTGCGTCGTAAAGAGGCTCATTGAGAATATACCTCAGGCAAAAATCGATAATATAAAAGAATTCAGAATTAATTACTGGAGAATTCCAAGTGCCCACTAATTTTACTCCACTAAATGGAACATTGAGTGGCAAAATTCAAATCTTCTTAATTTTTAAAACTCCACCCTTTCAAGGAGTATTCTGAATTTTGAATTCTAAATTCTGACTCGTAAATTCTTTTTATGACCGCTAAAAATGCATCACAACCACAAGTAAAGGAGATTAGAATTCATGGCTTATTCATGGTTTAAAGCATTTCATATTGTCGGGTTTGTAGTTTGGTTCGCAGGTTTATTCTACCTAGTACGTCTTTTTATTTATCACGTTGAAGCGAACCTTGAACCTGAACCAGCGCGAACCATACTGAAAAATCAGTATCAAATTATGGAAAAGCGCCTCTACCATATCATCACTAATCCGGGAATGTTTGTGACGATCGCAATGGCCATAGGTTTAATAAGTACTGAACCAGAAGTGTTAAAAGAGGGGTGGTTACATATAAAACTGTTGTTTGTAGCCATTCTAATAGGCTATCATCATTACTGCGCTCGTTTGATAAAGAAGTTAGCGGCGGATCAATGTACCTGGAGTAGTCAGCAATTACGGGCGTTAAATGAAGCACCGACAGTTATGTTGGTAGCGATCGTGCTACTGGCTATATTTAAAAATAATCTACCAACAGATATGGCTGCCTGGGGTATTTTTGCCATGATTATTTTGATGGCAGTTACTATTCAACTTTATGCCAAAAAACGTAGGCAGGATAAAGAGAAGTTGACGGCACAGATAGGGCAAATTCCACAAGAACAAAGTTAGACAAGATTGCCTGAGATATTTCAGTTCACAAAATTTTAGATTTTAAATTTGGGATTTTGTATTGATGATTCAAAATCCCAAATTTAAAATATCTAAAAGCAATATGTTGCAGGCAACAGGCTGAAATTTCTCTTAATGTCGGCTTCTAAGATCGGTTTATGTCCTAAGGTAGCTAGCAACTGCTATAAAAACTACTTCAATAAATCATCTCCAGGAATGACTGTAGTGTAAAAGACATAATTTTTATTAGCTACATAGCGACGGTCTTGTTTAATTATTGACATAAACTCTCTATGTCCCTCGCGCCTACGCCCTACTAAACAACCTGCACTAGCATTCTTAATATCATTTACAGGAGCATCATAACCGTAGTGTTGATTTACCAAGAAAAGACCTGTATCAACTTTGTCACCAACCCGTTGAAAATCTTTATTAAAATCTCGGTGAACGGTGATAGGTGCAACTTGGATTAATGCTTCGTGAGGTTCTGAATTGCCATGTATGCCAACCGACCAAGCTTTGTATTGCCCAAATTTGATTCTGGCTGCACCTCCGGGATTCATCGGGTTATAAGTATAGCGGCTGCCTGGTTCTGTGGTGGCTTGCCAGTGATTTACAATTTTAGGAACGCCGTCTACTACTTCAATCACAATACGGCGATCGTTGAATTGATTCGGTGTATCTTTGTTGAGAGTCCAGTCTTCATTGACTCCTTCTAAATAAACAATGTTGTATTCTTTGGGATTAGTCGATATCTGATAATTTTTTGCCTGCATGTATTTGATAATCTTGCTGGCAACGTCATTACCAAGTTTTAAAGGGGGTTTAGGAAGTTCCTCTGGCTTAGTTTCAATTAGTTCTTTGGCGGTGACCGGGCCTAAATAGTCAGTTTCCCCAATTTTCATTAATTCTTGAAATTTTTTCAGGGCTGCGGCAGATACTGGCCCAAATTTATCATCGGCCGGAGGGTCGAGTAAACCCAAGCTTATTAATAATATTTGAATCTGACGAGTTAATTCTGGATCTTTGGCGATCGCCTCAAATCCCCATTTTTCATCTTTTCCTAAGAATTCTTGTAGTTTCATTATGCACCTACCTTCATTGACTTATTTCTAAGTATAAACATCATTTTCGTGATTGCCATTGTTTGAAACTATACTTTTGCAATTAATATAAGGTTAAATTTTTTACTATTAATTTATGATTTACATACAAAAATTTATATAATTTTACTTAAGTCAAAATTATATACTGTTTAAATGTTTATACTTAGCCAGCTTGGCTTTACAAAAAGACAGAAACGAACTTAAGACTAGTTTATAAAGAATAAAATATCAGAAAAATTTTGTAGTAGAAAATAATTTTTCGTATAAAAAGTTGCCAATTAATATATAAGTGAGATAGCTTTGTCATAACTAAAAAAGTCAAAGTTACTTTTAGGTATTTAATAATATGGCAAGTAAAATACTACTTAGTCTGCTAGATTTAAAACCAGAATATCAAAGGCTTTGGGATAGCTGCGAAATCAGGCCAGATAAACTCGACAGCACTCAAAGCATAGTTACGACAATCAGTGCAAATCGCCCTCGTTACGAAGTATTACAACAAAAAATCAATGTACCTTGGTACTTTGTTGCAGTCATCCATAATATGGAATCTTCCCTGAACTTTAACAAACATCTGCATAACGGCGATTCACTAAAAAAACGCACCGTCAACGAACCATCGGGTAGGCCTTTAGCCGACCCCATCAAGGGCTGGCAAGTAGGATATACCTGGGAAGAAAGCGCCATCGATGCTTTGACAATGAAAGAATTTGACCGAGTAAAAGATTGGAGTTTGCCAGCACAGCTTTGGCAACTAGAAAGATACAACGGTGTTGGTTATAGGAAATACCACCCAGAAGTTCTCACACCTTACTTGTGGTCGGGGACTAACCACTACAACAAAGGCAAGTACGTAGCTGATGGCAAATGGGATGCTAACGCAGTTTCCGAGCAAATTGGTATAGCAGCTTTGCTAAAAGTTTTGGTAAAAGAAGCAAATATTAACATTCAAGAAGACGTAGCGATCGGGTGATGGGGATGGGAAGGTGGAGAGACGCAGGGACGCAAAGAGGGAAGTGTCCCCGTTTCTTTGCATCCCCGGTTCCTCATTAGACATCTCCAGAAATTAAATATGCGTTATCCAAAACCCTTGTAGAGACGTAGCAATGCTACGTCTCTACATTATTTTTCACCAGATCTTTATTTATTAGGTATCTTGTCCGTCCCAGCAACTAAGGTAGGTGTGGGTTTGGTTTTAGTCTGGTAAGCATTTTTGATTGCAACCCAGTTACTCGCAATTGGCATTCGCCAGCCAGTTCCAAAGGCGCGGTCGGTGATTTTTAAGCCTGGGGGTGCTTGCCGGCGTTTGAATTCAGCACGCGCCACCATTTGAATCACTCGGTTGACAATTACACAATCGTGACCGGCTGCGACAATTTGGGCTGCTGATTGATGATTGTGAATCAGGCGTTGTAAGATATCATCTAAAATTTCGTAGGGAGGTAGAGAGTCTCCATCTACTTGGCCTGGTTTGAGTTCGGCGCTTGGTGCTTTAGTCAAGACGTTTTGGGGGATGATTTCGTTATTGCGATTTAACCAGTGACAAAGTGAATAAACGCGGGTTTTGGGAACATCTGCGATTACTGCTAAACCGCCATTCATATCGCCGTAGAGAGTACAGTAACCAACTGCCATTTCTGATTTGTTACCGGTAGATAAGAGAAGATAACCAAATTTGTTAGCGATCGCCATTAATAAATTACCCCGAATTCGGGATTGGATATTCTCTTCTGCTAGTCCAAATTCTGTACCTGCAAATAAATTGGCTAAGGTGCGATCGAAGCCTTGCATTAACTGTTCTATTGGTAAAATATCAGTTTTAATTCCCAAATTTGCGGCTAATGCTAAAGCATCGCTAATAGAATGATCGGAACTGTAAGGCGAAGGCATGAGAACGCCTAGCACATTTTCTTCTCCAAGTGCAGCAGTGGCGATCGCCGCTACCAATGCTGAATCAATACCGCCACTCAAACCCAAAACTACTTTAGAAAAGCGACACTTGCGGGCATAATCTCTGACTCCCAAAACCAAAGCTTGCCAGATTTCTTCATCTTCTGACTCATACGCAGCTGCTACAGAACTTAATTGTAAATCTCGCAGTGCTTCGTCAAATTCCACCGCCAACAAATCAGCTTCAAAACCACGGGCACGACAGACAATTTCACCTTGGCGATTCAAGGCAAAACTGCGACCATCAAAAATTAAATCATCATTTCCTCCAACCTGGTTAGCATAAATTATTGGTTGTTGAAAACGCACTGCGCTATGTTGGAGCATTGTTTCACGAAACTGTTGCTTGCCCGCAGTATAAGGAGAAGCAGACAAATTAACAATTAAATCTACGCCTATAATTGCTAAATCAGCAATAGGATTCACTGCATAACTACGTTTGCCCCAGAATTCCTCGTCATTCCATAAATCTTCACAAATAGTAACGCCAATATCGAGATTATCTAAGGTGAAATAATTAGCTTGCAAGCCTGGTTCAAAATAGCGACGTTCATCAAATACATCGTAAGTTGGTAAAAGTCGCTTGTGAAAAACTTGCTTTACTTCGCCATTTTCTAACAAAGCGATGCTGTTAAATAAACTTTTACTGCCAGTAATATTTGCTGTGACATTTTGTTCAACAGTTCCTACTAACACAGCTAAATTTGCTGGTAAATCCTGGGCTAGGTTTTGTAAAGTTATATTCATAGCTTCCACAAAACTAGGATTTAGTAATAAATCTCTTGGTGGATAGCCACACAAAGAAAGTTCTGGTGTCAGCAACAAACGCGCACCACCAGATGCAGCGCGTTGTGCCGCCTCTAGGATTTGTTGAGCATTTCCAAGTAAATCACCAATTGTCGGATTAATTTGAGCGATCGCAATTTTCATATTAGTTATTAGTCATTAGTTATTAGTCATTAGTCACAATTAAATAAACACCAAAGGTTTATCTTTGAATGGAGCAAAAGCTTCGGCATCAAACTTATACAAACTAGCCGGACGACCAGCACCGCGTGAGACTTTAATTCCGGTATCGGATAAGAAACCTAATTTTAGTAAACGCGCCCGAAAATTAGAATAATCGGAAAAATTGTCACCTAAAACTGTGGTGTATAACTGATATAAATCATTTAACGTGAACATTTCTGGTAAGACTTCAAAAGCCACTGGACTGTACTCCAATTTATTTCGCAAACGCCTATGTCCATAGGTCAAAATTTCGTTGTGATCGAAAGCTAATTTAGGGACTTGTTTAACCGGATACCAAGCTATGCCGGCGACGCGATCGGCAATTAATTCTGCTTCTTCAAATCGCACAAGGGCAAAATAACTAACAGATAGATAACGCACACCATAGCTATCAGTTGATTCCCGCGGATCGCGGTTCGGGCCTCCAAAGGTATAAAGTTGTTCCAAATAAAGGTTGTTGACCTTGATTTTCTCTGCCATAATCCGATAGGCAGCATCTTCTAAAGACTCTCCTGGACGCACTAAAGTACCAGGAAGACTCCAATGATTTGAAAATGGTTCTTGCTGCCGCATTACTAACAGAACTAAGAGCCGATTTTGAGCAGTATCTACAGAAAAAATTACATTATCAACACCAACCTTGAAATCGGCCAAAGGTTGTTGATTTAGCGAAGTTGAAATCTTTTTTTGCTGGCGTCCTGGCATTTGTATAAATGCTCTCGATTAATATAAGCAACTACAGGGGCAGTCAGGGCTTGAGAATCTCCATGTTCGCGGTAGGCTGTGGAGGAAATATCTAGACCAGTTAGACTAGCGATCGCAATTTTGCCTCCCAAGTTTTGCACTGCTTCCAAACTAGACTCATCTATTGCATACCTTGGTCGCGGCACAATCAATAGTTGCACTTCCTGTAACAAATCTTCAATCCGATACCAACGTGGTAGCTGAGCGAGTAAATCTGAACCAATAACTAATGTTAATTCAACGTTTTCACCCCAACGCAATTTTGCTTTTTCCACTGTTTCCAGCGTTCTCAAGCTACTCAATTCTTGTTCTAAAGCAATATTGTGTCGTGGCGCATCGATATCCCCAATCATCAATTGCAGCATTGCCGCCCGATGTTCTAGAGGTGTTTGATGGGACTTAAATGGATTGTCTGCTGCCCAAACCGCTACCCAATCGTAACGCTCAGACAACCAACTTAAAACTTTCTGATGTCCAGCAGTTGGCGGATCGGCACTTGTTCCAAACAAAGCAATTCTCATCATTTTACTTTGCGCCCTTTGCGGTTCGTTTCTTAGTCTCTTCAGTCAACATCTGTAAACCTTCAGAAATTTCTACTTCTACCGCCACAGGACGATCCAAGCGCCGTGTATGTTGTGGCAAACTAGCAACTGAGGTAGCAGTACGCTGACGAACTGTTTCTAAAGTATCGGGCGGTTGCGTGGGTTTACCCTGTTGGACTACCAACTGCAATAATGGTTGTTCTTCCCAGGAACTTTCACCCAAAAGTCCCAACTTGTCTGCTTTTACCTTACCTCCTGTCAGCGAGCGAAAAATCTGCTTGCGTCCGGGATAAGTTACCTTACCACTCGATTGTTTCATTACTGGGATACCATCAATCTCTACAAGTTTGTAAACTCCATTTACTGGAGAACCCGTAACTAATCGCGTCCCCAATCCGTAACCATCAATTTCTGCCCCAGCGGCTTTGAGTTTGGCAATTTCCCACTCGTCCAAGTCGCCACTAGCAAAAATTGGCACGCCTGGAAGTAGCGATCGCACCTGTTTTGATAAGGTAACTAAATCTCCTGAGTCTAATCTGACGCCTGTTAATTCCATTTCCCCAGAATTAACTTTTGCAGCTAAGCCTTGGGCAGCGGCAATGGTATCGTAAGTGTCAATCAACAATGGCGCACCCGGAAAATATCGATGAAATGCACTAAAAGCTTGTTCTTCAGTGCCTTCTATTGCTGACAACGCCATCACCAGGGCGTGTGCCATAGTACCACTTGGCTTTTGTCCCAGTTGTAACGCTGCTAACACATTGGAAGTGGAATCTAAGCCACCTGCCAAGGCCGCCCGCGCCGCCCACAAAGACGCCTGGGGACTAAAGGCGCGTCTCGTGCCAAATTCCAAAAGTGTTGCTGACTCTCCAGCCACATCGCGCAACCGTGCTGCTTTTGTGGCAATCAAAGTCTGGTAATTAATAGTATTTAAGAGATAAGTTTCCACCAATTGTGCTTGCCAAAGAGGTGCTTCCACGCGCAAGAGTGGCTGATTGGCAAACACAACCGTACCTTCTGGTACTGCCCAAACATCCCCGGTAAACTTGCCTTGGGCTAACAACGACCAAAAGCGATCGCTTGCCCCGGTAAAAATTCCCGTCGCCTGTAATGCTGCAATTTGCGATGGACTAAAGCGTAATTTTGCTAAATATTCCAACGCCTGCGCCAAACCCATTGCAATTAAATAACCAAAATTCTCTGGTAAGCGTCTGACAGACAACTCAAAACTTGCCCATCGTTGTTCTATACCTTCGCCTGTGTAACAAGCCGCCATCGTTAATTGGTAAAGGTCAGTCAGCAAGCTGTAGTCATCCGCACACAGGTTTAACCCCTGGTTTTGCTGGATTTGCTGTTTATGTACATAGTCTAAATCTGTGAAAGTTGTCATGCCAGAGCTTCCTTATAAGAACGCTTCTTTTATTTATGGTAATATTTACCATAAATATTGTCAACTTGTAGCAAATATATTTCAGAAACTGCTGAAAACCCTTGAATTTATAGGCGCGTTAATAATAATTTTATCAAAAATTTAACATTTTTTAATAGTAATAGCTATTAATAGCGCTAATTAATCGCTGACAAAATTTTCTAGCTTCAAACCCAATCCCCAGTCTCCAGCCCTTAGAAAAGCCAGCTTATTTCCCAGACTGGGATTGCAGAAATAACTATGTTACAATTACAATCGAGGAAAAAATTTTGACTTTTTTCAAAGCTAAAGTATTGCAAACATATCTGAATAAACATTGCATAGGTTCTCAATATATTGAGAGTTACGGCTAGCTAACAAAATCAGGATTAAAGTATAGTTATCACAACTAAAGTGACTCAGGAATTAGGAGTCCAAATAATATGACTATTTCCAAGATTTCCCAAATGCTTGCTGATGTAACCCAGTATATTTATGAAGCTGCAATGCGGATTTTTGGGCCTAATGATGATGCTTATCCTACTATTGGCGTACAACCTTTTACAGGTGAGCCTTACAAAAAAGGTACAGCTGATAATTGGTAGTTACTCATAAGTAGGTAGGTGGAAACTAATGAAAGTTTGTAGTTAATACTTGAGTTGCGATCGCTTGGAATCAGTGAGGAATCGCCGACTACGAACTATGATTTATTTGATGTTTTAATAATGCCTATCTACTTACATTAATTTGCGATGAATGTTGAATAATAAAATTTAGTTTTTGAGCTGAATCGAGCATTAAGCTAATCTATCACCCATAACAACCGTGAAATGAACGTCATGGCAAAAACGAAATGCCTCTTGACTTAAGCAAGGGTAGTTGAGTTTTTGTCATTTTATAATGTAAGTTGCGTTGTTGCTAAATGTTGCACGCGCAACAATTCCAGGTGCTTTAGCCTACGGCATAACACACCCTACAAGCTAGCTTTGATTGGGTTTGGATAAGTTTTTTGGAGGAGAAAATTTGCTAAAGTTGCAACTCAAATCCAGGTAAAATATCTTCTCCAGAAAGAATCGTTGGCATTTGCACAACTTCTACAGCTTTTGCGATTCGGTAAATTTCCACATTTGCATCTTGAGGATTAATCAACCATCCCAAACACAAACCATTTTCGATATATTCTTGCATTTTTTCTTGGATGGGTTGGAGCCTATCTGTTTCAGAACGCAGTTCAATAACAAAATCGGGTACAAGCGGCGGAAATTTTTTGCGCTGTTCTGGTGTTAAAGCTTCCCATCTCTCCAACTTCACCCAAGCTGCATCAGGAGAACGTTTTGCACCATTTGGCAGAATAAAAATAGTTGAAGAACTAAAAACTTTGCCTAATTTTGTTTGACGATTCCAATTATTTAAGTCTGTAATTAAGTCTGCTTCTTGATTTCCACTTTCTCCTCCGACTGGTGGCATAATGATTAATTCTCCTGCTGCATTCATTTCTAAGCTTAAATCGTGATTGTCAAGACACAATTGATAAAATTGGTCATCACTTAAATTAGCGATCGCTTTAAGATTGAGAACAACGCTATCCATTAAACTTTTCCTCGTGTCTTTTTGTTAATATTAGCTATAAACTCTCATACTGCTGCTTCAAATACTTGTTGAACAGTCAGATTTAAGTCTGGGAATGTTGGTGAAAGGAAGCCCTCACACGGAAACTAGGACAACACGAAAACCAATACTGTTGAAGCGGATATTAGCACCATCGGACTTACGATTTGCACTGCGACAACCTTCTGGAAGAAAGCCCCAAGAACCACCGCGCATCACTCTATCAGATAACAAATTAGAGAATAAACCAGTTTGTAACCAAGCACTACCATCAGTGGGTGCGCCCTGGTAATTATGATGTCGGTTATCTTGACACCATTCCCAGACTAACCCGTGCATATCGTATAAACCAAAGGCGTTAGGAGGAAAACTTCCTACTGGTGTTGTTTGCTTGCGATATTCACCTTTTGGTGCAGAGGCGTATGTATAATTTCCGTTGTAGTTGGCTAAATCTACAGTAATCGTTTCACCAAAATAAAATGGTGTAGTGGTTCCAGCACGACACGCATACTCCCATTCTGCTTCGCTGGGTAAACGATAGGTTCGTCTTGTCTTTTGACTCAACTTTTGACAAAATTCCACCGCATCATTCCAACTCACACATTCCACAGGTCGGTTTGCGCCATTGGTGCGGAAGTAAGAAGGGTTAGTGCCCATAATTGCTTCATACTGCGCTTGGGTAATTTCATATTTACCCATAAAGAATGCAGAAACTTTTACTTGATGCTGTGGACTTTCATTAGTCTTTCCCTCGTTCTCTGGTGAACCCATGATAAAAGTACCACCAGGAATGGATACCATTTCTAGAATTACACCATTTCCCAAGTCTTCAACAAAGAAGTTTGCACTATGGCGTTGACGACTAATTTGTTTCCCTGTTGCGTCTACTTTAACTACATCAAATTCAAAAGTTTGTAGAGATGTAGTGTTTGGGTGAACGGGTAATAATTGCGGTTGGGGAATTGTAATAATTGTTGTTGGAATTTTGGTTTTTGGAGAATTTAAATCTTCTAAAACTTCTGCTGCTGATTGATATCTTTCCTTTGGCAAGTGCTTGAGTAATTTATCGATAATTTGCCCTAACTCGTCGCTAATTACAACAGCTTTTTCTTGCAAAAGTTCTCGCCACATCCATTGAGCATTAAAAGCATCATAAAGACGGTCATGGAGATTTCCAGAGGTATCTTGCACAGCCAAACTTTGAGTTAAAAGACGCGCACAAGTAGCACCCAAAGCATATAGATCGCTAACAGGAGTGGCGAATCCTGCCATTTGTTCGCTAGGAGCATAACCAACGGTGTAAATTCCTGTAGCTTGTCTGGCTAAACTAGTTTGTGTTACTTGTTTAGCACCGCCAAAATCTATTAGAATTAGTTTGCGATCGCTATCACGCCGCATGATATTTTCTGGTTTAATATCCCGATGGATGACGTTGCGATCGTGGATAAATTGCAAAACTGGTAATAAATCTGCTAAAAGTTCCCAAATTTGTTCTTCACTAAAAGCTTTTTGCTGAAGTTCTTTGAGTAGAGTTTGCCCGCGAATAAATTCTTGCACCAAATACAAGCTCGAACCTTGTTCAAAATAAGCTAACAATCTCGGAATTTGAGAGTGATTTTCTCCCAATTCATAAAGTCGCTTAGCTTCTTGTTTGAATAATTCTGCTGCTTTAGTAAGTGCTGCTGTTCCTTGCACTTGTGGAAAAAATTGCTTGATAACACAAACATCATCAAATCTACTTGTGTCTTCTGCTGTATAAGTTCTGCCAAACCCACCTTCACCCAAAAGTTTCAAAACGCGGTAGCGATTTCCCAGCAGGTTGCCAAAGTTATTTTGTCCGCAACTCATACAAAATCTATTGCTATCAGGGTTGAAGGGATTTGAGCAATTGGGATTTTGGCAGATTTGCATAACTCAGAACTACAAGCAGTTTGTTATATATATTACCAGCTTAACTGATATTGTAATACGCTTGGGTTAAGGATTATTCGTGGAGATAGCTCTTTGAAGACGCGATTAATCGCGTCTCTAGATTTTGGATTTTGGACTTTTTTAGTTTTAAAGTTTTTAATTTTCAATCCAAAATCCAAAATCTAAAATTTGGTGAGTGCATTTTGGCTAATCTAACCTATCAGGATCGATACCCAATGCACGTAACCGTTCCCGCAACCGCTGATTTTCCTGCTCTACCGTTTCTGCACGTTGCCGTTCAACTTCTGCACGCTGCCGTTCAGCTTCTGCACGTTGCCGTTCAACTTCTGCACGTTCGCGTTCAACTTCTGCACGCTCATCTCCTGTTAAGAGTAAATTACCTTGTTCATCCCACCACCGCAACCAAGGTAATTCTCTGTCTAATAAAAAAATACCCTGCCAAATACCTAATTCCACACCCATAGGTGGAATTGGATAATGTTCCCTACTATTAGGAACCATTTTTTCGTAATGATTAGCCACTAATTGATATACTTCCACTGATGATTTTTTAACTTCATAAATGCCGTAATAAGGAGGACGAATAATATTTTCATAAATCCAAAATTTTCCTTTGTAAGGAGTTTTATCTCGTTCTTCTTCTCCATCTCCTGAGACAAATTCTAAAACAATCATCGGTGCAATCAATTCTTGCCAAAAAACATAAGAACGCCGGAATTGACCGTCAAGAGTTGGTGGTACATTTGGCACGTAAAACCAATCTGGTGCCTCAGCACCTCGTTCTGGTGGTTCTGTTAATCGCCAGTAAATACCAGAGTCTTGACCGATACAATAATAGCCATCAGGATGAATTTCTTGTAATCGTGGCAGGATAGAATCAGTCAATAGAATACTTTGAGGATGTTCTTGGAAATTTTTCACGAAAGTACCATCGGACTCTGGTAGCTGAGTGTGATCTGGTAGGGCAAGATTTTTAGCTTCGATGACCATCGCGTTACCTCACCGAAATTATTAAGGCACATAATTAATATAGTAGAGACGTTGCATTGCAACGTCTCTACATTTACGTTATTGCATCAGAATGTAACCGATTAAAATGCTCATTACCTCATTTGGTTTTTGCTCTCACATTGCAGTGCTGATGGAATTGCCTATACATCTTACTTTCAAGCCTACTCGCAGCACTCACGAGCAGGTTTTTTGTCATGTTCCTCCAAGAACTGTATTGAACTAGCTGCGATCGCACTGGTGAATTTTTGGTATCATCACTGCTGTACTTTTCCTGGGATTGAAACGATACTGACGAGTTTGAATCAGCTGTGTTGTACGAAAACCAGGAATAACAATGTAATGACAAAACAAAGCTAATATTCCGGCATTCCTTCGCTAGAAAATACTACCCGAAAGCCACAAATTCTCAACCCACCGTCTGACTCATTCCAACTACGGCTGGCGCTGCGACAAAGTTCTGCACTGAAACTCCAAGAACCACCGCGCAGTACCCGGCGATGCATATCACCACCGATTTCCCAAACTCTTGCATCTGAAGGTGCATCATTATAATTGTTATGCCACGGATCGGCGCACCATTCCCAAACTAGCCCGTGCATATCGTACAATCCAAAGGCGTTGGCTACTTCAAAACTGCCTACGTTTGTTGTTTCTTTGCGGAATTTACTTTTTGGTTCGTCAGCACAGCAAACTAAATCAGTAGTAATGGTTTCGCCAAAGTGAAAGGATGTCTTAGTTCCAGCACGGCAAGCATATTCCCATTCTGCTTCACTCGGTAGACGATAGTCGCGTCCAGTTTTTTGTGATAGCCTGAGACAAAATTCTACAGCTTCATGCCAAGATACATTTTCTACTGGTCTATCTAAACCTTTGAATTTCGATGGATTAGGATTTAAAGTTTGGTTGACTTTGGGTAATGCTGCTACTAATCTCCACTGTGCTTGAGTTACAGGAAATTTTCCCATAAAAAATGGTTCTACACTCACTTGGCGTTGAGGACGTTCGTCAGCGTCTCCTTCAAACTCCAGCGAACCCATCATGTATGTACCGCCAGGAATTGATACCATTTCCAGCGTGACAAACTTACCCAATTCCTCAGCAAAGAAGTTTGCACTGCGACTGACACGACTAACTTCTCTACCTGCTGTGTCTACTGTGACTACATCAAATTCAAAAGGTTTTAAAGGCGGTAATGGTAGTATTTCTTTTGGTGGCGGTAACACGGGTTGCGGAATGGAAACCATTTTTAGGGCTACAGGTTCAAGATTTGATTTGATAAACTCCAAATCTTTGAGAACTTCTGCTGCTGTTTGATACCTTTCACTCGGTAAATGTTTGAGTAATTTATCTAAAATTTTTCCTAATTCGTCGCTGATAGTAATACCTTTTTCTTGTAATCGTCGACGCCACAACCACTTAGCATTCATGGCATCATAAATAGGATCTTTAACCTGTCCAGAAACATCCTGTAAAGGTAAACATTGAGTTAAAAGACGCACGCAAGTTACGCCCAAAGCATATAAATCACTGGCGTGACAAGCAAAGCCAGCCATTTGTTCAGTCGGTGCATAACCAAGTGTATAAATTACTGTAGCTTGTCTACCTATACTCGTTTGTGTTACTTGTTTGGCACCACCAAAATCAATTAATACGGGTTTTCCATCGCTTGCACGGCGGATAATATTTTCTGGCTTGATATCCCGATGAATAATGTTACTTGTATGAATAAATTCTAGAACTGGCAACAAATCAGCTAAAAGTTGCCAAATTTGTTCCTCGTCATATATTTGTTCTTGGACTTCTTGTAAAAGAGTTTTTCCTTGAATAAATTCTTGCACGAGGTACAAACTAGTACCTTGTTCAAAATAAGCAAGTAATCTAGGAATTTGGGTATGATTTTCTCCGAGTTCATACAACCGAAAGGCTTCTTCCTTGAAAAATTGGGCTGCTTTGGTACGTTGTCCAGTTCCTTGGAATTGTGGGAAAAATTGCTTGATGACACAAGGCGCATTAAGTCTATCTGCATCTTCTGTAGCATAAGTTCTGCTAAACCCACCTTCGCCTAAAAGTCCCAATACGCGGTAACGGTTTCTCAGAAGTTTGCCAAAGTTGCTTTGTCCGCAACTGACGCAAAATCTATTGCTATCAGAGTTGAATGGATTTGAGCAATTGGGATTTTGGCAGATTTGCATAATGAAGTGAAAATAGCATCTTCTCCAAAGTTAGCCCCAATATCATCTTATTGAAAACAGTTATGTAGAGAAGCGAACACGGAATTTTTTATATGTGTTTAAAAATATGTGGAGAGTGGGTAATTCATTGGATAAGGTGGTGCGTTACGGCATTAGTTTAACGCACCCTACTTATAAATTCTGAGTTATTCTTCAATATAGCTGTTGTTAATAGCTAAAAAAGTTCACAAATAACTAAATAATTTTTCTGAGAAATTAGAAGTATGATTTTCAGCTTTTATTTTCTCCAGAAACACGAAGCAACTCAGCAATAAAAGCAACGATCGCTGATACGGAAATTAACATTACACTCAAAGCGTTAATATCAGGCTTGACTCCTGTTCTAATACGACTAAAAATTTCCATTGGCAGGGTGTTAGAACCACTACCAGCAGTAAAACTGGCAATCAAAAAATCATCTAAACTCAGGACAAAAGCTAACAAACAACCAGCAATAATACCAGGCATTAATTGAGGTAATAATACTTTGATAAATGCTTGGGTTGGTGTCGCGCCTAAATCTAATGCCGCTTCTTCTAAGTGAGGATCTAAATTTGTCAGTCTAGAAGAAACCACTAGCCCCACGTAGGCAAGGCAAAATACTACGTGGGCTGCAACTATCGTCCACAAACTTAAAGGTATTGCAAAGGCGGCTAAACATACTAAGGTAGCCACTGCGATCGCAATATCGGGAATAATTAATGGTAGGTAGGCGATACCCCGATACAAATTCTTAAGGGGAAATTGGTAACGTGCCAAACCAACCGCCATCAAGGTTCCCAGCACTGCTGAAATCCCAACTGCACAACCAGCAACTATCAAACTATTTTGCAAAGCTGATAAGATGCGATCGTCATTGAACAACTTTAAGTACCAATCTAAAGTAAATCCTTGCCAATTTGCACTGTAAGGCGATTGATTAAAGCTATAAAAGCCAAGTACCAGTATAGGCAGGTACATAAATACAAATATCAGCAGCGAGAAAACCGCCTGCCATGTGACACGCGGTTTTTTGATATGTGGATAAATATTCACGTTTTTATTTGATTTTTCTTAGTGAAAATAAAAAATATCATATTTTATGTAAAAAGTCAATAAATTTGGATCGATTTGATGCTTGCCCCTTGGTGTTCCCATCCTTTAGGCAAGAGTTAGCTGTTGGGCAATCAAATTGGTAGAGTAGAGACGTTTCAATGTCAGGTTTCTACATCTGTCGATAATTTCAAACTATTAATTAAGAAAATCTATCTTTTGGCACGACTGATTATCCTTTCAGTGAAAAAAGACAGCGTTTAGGTATCTAAAACTTCGATTTTTTAATTAACATCTGAAAAACAGATAATTAGCCTAGCTGATATCATATTTTTAGTGTGTTATCAGCTATGTGCATGGATTTTTTTAATTTTACAAAAATATATTGATTCTAAAGAATCTAGATAAAAATCTTACTAAAATCTCATAAAAGAAATTTACTTCTTATGGAAAAGCTAATTTATCTACTAAGGTAGACAAAAAATATCCAACTTGGAGCTTAAAATTTTCATGCAATTGTTAATAAACTTCGTAATTTCAGTTACTTGGTAGTGCAATTTAATCAAGTATAAACACTAAACAAAAAGAACAAAAAAATACTTGTTATTCAAGTTTTATTTTTGAGGAGGTTTGTAATGCGAATTGCTCAAGTAGCCCCATTATTGGAGAGAGTACCACCTCCCGCTTATGGAGGCATAGAGTTAGTAGTGGCGTTACTGACTGATGAATTAGTGCGACGCGGACATGAAGTGACATTATTTGCATCGGGAGATTCTGTTACTTTGGCAAAACTAGTGTCAGTTCATCCTCATTCCCTGAGACTCGATCGCACTGTCAAAGATTACAGCATTTACGAAATGTTGGAACTAGCTTCAGTGTATCAACGAGCAGCAGAGTTTGATATTATTCATTCTCATCTGGGGTATGCGGCATTACCCTACGCGAATCTAGTCACAACCCCTACGGTTCATACGTTGCATGGTATTTTTACCCCTGATAACGAAAAGATATTTAGTTTTGGTAAAAAACAACCATACGTTAGCATTTCTGATGCCCAACGAGAACCAAGGTTAGGACTAAACTATGTAGCAACTGTCTACAACGGAATTGATATCAGCAAGTTTGAGTTTTATCCTAAACCAGAAAATCCGCCTTACTTAGCATTTTTAGGTCGAATGTCCCCAGAAAAAGGAGTCCACTTGGCCATAGAAATTGCTAAACAAGCTGGTTGGACTTTGAAAATGGCAGGTAAGGTAGATGTTGTTGATGTGGAATATTTTGAGACACAAATCAAACCACAGATTGATGGCGAACAAATTCAATATTTAGGTGAAGCTAACCACGCTCAAAAAAATGCCTTGATGGGAGGTGCGGTAGCAACTTTATTTCCGATTACTTGGCGAGAACCGTTTGGGTTAGTGATGGTTGAATCAATGGCTTCGGGTACGCCTGTGATAGCAATGAACTTGGGATCTACCCAAGAAGTAATTTCCCACGTGAAAACAGGTTTCGTTTGCGATCGCATTCAAGAGTGTATCAGTGCTATTGAGAAAATAACAAAGTTAGACCGCTATGCTTGTCGCCAACATGTAGAAAACCGTTTCAGTGTAGAAAAAATGGTTGATGGCTACGAAGCAGTTTATCAACAAATTATAGGAGAAAAATTTTCTCACAATGGGCGTTTCCGGAGTTTGCTTAGTTTAGGTAGCGATCGCAGTTAAAAAAAGCAGCCTTGCTGAATCATGAGATAAAACACGATGTATTGAAATCTTAAACTCCTTATTCTCTCTGCGCCTCTGCGCCTCTGCGTGAGATAAATCATCCCCCAATTATGCAACGCCAAAAAAGCAATAGGTAATAACGAATAATTAATATTAATTGCCTCTTGCCTATTGGGTTCAAGCTCCCACTTATTTTCTTTAATGCGTGAATTTTGAATACTTCTCTACGAGAGGCTGCGCCAACGACTGCGCTCAGTACAAGTTTTTAATTTTGAATTGGAGCGTACCCCTACGGGGAAGCAAGCTACGCGTAGCGTCTCGTAGAGAAGCGACTTTACTTTCTCTTTTTACTTCCAGACTGAGTTTTTCTTGACTCTATAGTAAACTGGGGAATTTCTTGGAGTTCAGTTTCGCTTAAAGAATACTGTTCGCAAACCAAGCTAAGGCGATCGCCAGGGGTTTTCACTGCATTAACAGAATGGGTTAAATCTCCTTGAAAGTAAAGTAAAGTATTAATTTGCGGCTTAATTTGTCCAAGTTGACGCTTGTGCGATCGCAGTACTAATTCTCCTCCTTCCATATCAGCAGGTACTCGTACATAAAGGACACTCACAAATATAGGCGGTTCAATGGTTTTGCAGTAAGAACGTAAGGAGCGATCGATATGCGGATCGACACGAGAACCTTCTTTTAACTGTAAAGGATTTAGATAAAAAGCATTACAATTTGGCTGGAGGGCTAAATCCAGATAAAGCTTGAAATAGGGAAAATGCTGTTCTACTGTTGCTAATCCAGAACGCTGAAATACTACTGAAAATCCTTTAGTTGCAACAAAATCACGATTCAGGTTGTTGATAGCAAAGTAAGGACAAGCTTGAATTTCTCCCCACAAATTATTTAGATAATCGCTTGGGAATGCGTTTGTTTGTTGTTGATAGTGTTTCACGATTGTAACAGGGTTAGGGGAACAAGCAACAGGCTTGCGAAAGTCTATTGCTGTCGTACTTTGACGAGCAAATGAGGGTATTGCTGGAGTAACTAATTTTCCAGGGATAATCACGTCGGTTTTTCAATTTTCTAACCAATTATCTAATTTTAAATTGGGAATATTGATAAAATCTTTAATATTGTTAGTAACAATAACATCATCACGATAACGAGCTACAGCAGCAATTAAAGCATCAAATTATCCTGTGGGTTTACCTATTTTTCTAAGTTCGCTTTGAATCTTCCCAAATTCGATAGCTGCATCTAAATTAAACAGTTCTACTGGTATAGAGTTCTGTGAACTGTCCTAATATTTCTAGATTTTTAGCTACTTGTTGAGAACAATAAACGCCTTTATATAGCTCTGAAACTACAATGATAGAGAGATAGCATTGGCTGAAAAAGCGATTAAATTTAGTAACAGCTTGAGGATTTGAGTTCAGTAGTGCAATACAAATATTGGTATTTAATAGATACATTATTCATTATCTTCGTTATCGATTGAATTTATGGTTCTGCCTTGATAAGCATGACGTTGTTCGTCAATTTCTGTAAAGATTTCTGTTAATTCCGGTTGGTTCTTCCAAGTTCCAAATAATTGATGAAGTTTTGCTAGTCTTTGTGCTTCTGTTAATGGTTGTTGGGGGGCTATAATTTGAATGGGAGTAACTTCTAACTCAACTATAATTTCTGTGCCATCAGGAATATTGTTGATTTGTTCTAGGAATTCGATAGTTCGGTCGCGTTTTATTCCTTTGACCTTCATATTAGGTTTACCTTTTGAAGTATAAATAATTAAATTTTTTTGGCGTTTAAGAGAGCTAAATAGGTTTTGTTGGCTTTATTGGGTAAATTTGGCATCTTTAATTTATCAATTACTCCAAAAGCTTAATGAATCATCTAAACAAATTACTTAACAGTTACTAGATGTAACTTTAATATAACTCATATCAAAAATCGGATTTTTCAAAATTTAAAATCTAAAATTTTGACAAAATTTGGTCAATCATGCGGTTGGCTTGGGAAGCATAACCACCACCAAATAAATTGAAGTGATTCAAAATGTGATAAAGATTATAAAGTGTTTTTCTTTGCTCATAACCATCATCTAAAGGGAAGACTTCGTTATAACCCTTGTAAAAGGCTGCGGGGAAACCACCAAACAATTCTGTCATAGCAATATCAACTTCGCGATCGCCAAAATAAGTTGCTGGATCGAATATCACAGGTTCTCCTGACACAGTACACCCAGCATTTCCACCCCATAAATCCCCATGTACCAACGAAGGTTGCACTTGATGTGCCAACAATTGAGGAATCGCCGCTAATAACCGATCTTGTTGAGGGAAATTACCTCCGCGCCGCCTTGCTAATTGAAATTGATAACCCAGACGATGTTTCGCATAAAATTCCACCCAGTCTGGCGTCCAAGTGTTAATTTGGGGGGTGGAACCAATAGTATTGTTAATTTTCCAACCAAAATCTTGACTACTACTAGCCTTATGCATTAGCGCCAGCTGGCGTCCCATCTCTTCCGATGATTTGGAATTACCGCTTCCCATTTCCAACCATTCAAGGACAATGTAAGCAGAATTACTAGCTACACCCCAACAAACAGGTTTGGGAACCCGAATACTAGCGGCTACTAGCATTTCCTCTAAACCCAGCGCCTCAGCCTCAAACATTGCAACTTGAGAAGCTTGGTTGAGCTTGACAAAATACGTGATTTCACTATTAGTAACAGCATAACCTTGGTTGATGCATCCGCCACCAACCGATCGCCGTTGTTGACTTTGAAATTTTTCACCAGTTATTTGGCTAATATGTGCGTCGATTTGAGTCCACATAGTTTACGGGGAGTAGAAAGCGGGGGGTGAGGGGATAAGGTATTCTCTACCCCCAATTTAGACCAATCTATAAACCCAACTTATCATGTATCCGAGATCGTCTAGTTTTTCTACATTCCCTAAAAAATAGGATCGAAAAATACTTCGCAGTTTTTTGAGTTGATGGATGAGTTAGTTGAGCAAGCAACAATAAGTACTTTTGCTAGCTTTATCAAACTACCACTAGTTTTTGCAATACAATTGTTTTGCCTGTATAAGGCTTAAATTGTGGCAGTCAAATTAACCTTGACAATCAGATCGTTAAAATCGCGATCGCCACCATTAGGTAAATCCTCAAAGCCAAAGGTATTATTTCCTAACAAGCGAATATGATCTGAGCCATCGGAATTAGCACCTAAGAATGGAAAATAAACTGCTGGATCGTTATTGGAATCTTTATCTAAAAGCGCATCAGGAGTACTATCAACAATAATAAACGGAGCAAAAATCCCACCAGGTTGGAAAGTACCAGTGTAAGTAGCGCTACCTTGATTGCTGACACTCAAATCAATACCAGCAACTCGACTACCCACAGCAGCCTGAGTATAACCAGCCTGTCCCGTGAGAATATCAGCCACCCCATCGCCATTGGTATCAATTCCACCATTTTCATCAATTACTTGATAGAAGCCAACATAATTGTTGTAAGCCGCCTCTCTATAAACATTAAATTCAGCAATAACTGATTGTTCGACATCTCGCAAATCAATCATTTCCCCTTGGAATTTACTTTGTAGCTTTGTACCCAAAGGTAAAGCTTGATTTGTCTGCTTAATTTTCACCACCAGAGCGTTAAAATCTGTAGCAGCGTTATTAGCAAAATCCTTCCAACCTAGAGAGAAATTATCATCACCCAAGGCTGTAATTTGTTGTGTTGAGACATCAGAAAACAGTAATTTACCGATGGAGTTAGCATCGTTGCGTACAGCATCAAAGGTACTATCTTTGACTAATAAAAATCTGAAATACTGACCAGAAGTCAATTCCAGTAGAGTTGTGAGATTATTAGAGTCAAAGCCATTAGGAGTATTGGCGATCGCAGATAAAATTACCTTCGATCGTTGTAAAGCAGCTGCGGCATAACCATCAGCACCAGGCGCAATCCCGTCAATCGTACCAAGAGCATCATCAACAGTAAATAAGCCCAGTTCATTTACTAGATTACTACTGTGTCCAGTGAGCTTGATTTCAAGTCTAACTTTGATATCCTCACCACTAATTTTGAAGACATCATCATCGGGGTTAGTTAGACGGCTGGGTATTTCCTCATCAACAGGGTTGAAACTAATGTTACGGGTTGCAACGGTACTATCTAAGCTGCCATCATTGACTACAAAGTTGATACTGCGGGTGCTAGGTTTATTGCTGTTATTGCGATAGGTAACAGAACGCAGCGCAGTTTGATATTGAGCTACAGTAGCGCTACCAGTTAAAGTTAAAACACCATTGCTGTAGCTACCAGTAATGCCGTTTTGGTCAGTGAAAGCAAGTGTGTCTTCTGCCGTAACAAAATCAAGAATGCCGATCTTAGCACTGCTGAGGTTGTTGGAGTCAGCATCAGCGATCGTAATATCCGAGTCAATGACTATAGCCTCGTCATTTTCCGTGTAGTCGAGGGTGGTATTAGTAGCAGTGATGACTGGGGCATCATTAACTGGGATTAAATTAATATCTTGAGTTGCAGCGGTACTATCTGAAGTGCCATCATTGACGACAAAACTGATGGTGCGGGTGGTGGTAGGGTTATTGCTGCTGTTTTGGTAGGTGACAGAACGCAGTGCAGTTTGATAGTCAGCGATGCTGGCAGTGCCAGTTAAGGTTAAAACGCCATTGCTATAGCTGCCAGTAATACCGTTTTGGTCAGTGAAAGCGAGGCTGTCTTCTGCCGCGACAAAACCACTGCTTATGGTGACTATGGCGCTGTTAAGGCTGCTAGAGTCAACATCAGCGATCGTAATATCCGGGTCGATGATTGTAGAGTCGTCGTTTTCCGTGTACGCTAGGGGGGTGTCGGTGGGTGTGATGACTGGGGCATCATTAACTGGGATTAGATTAATATCGTGGGTTGCAGCAGTACTATCTGAACTACCATCATTGATAACAAAACTGATGGTGCGGCTGTTACTGGGGTTATCGCTGCTATTTTGATAGGTAACAGAACGCAGTGCAGTTTGATAGTCAGCGACGGTAGCACTACCAGTTAAGGTTAAAACACCATTGCTATAGCTGCCAGTAATGCCGTTTTGGTCAGTGAAACCGAGGATATCTTCTGTAGCAAGAAAATCGATAATATTGACTGTAGCGCTGCTGAGGTTGCTGGAGTCAACATCACTGATAGTAATACCGAAGTCGATGATTGTAGCGTCGTCGTTTTCGGTGTAGTCAAGGGGGGTATCGGCGGCAGTGATAACTGGAGTATTATCAACTGCGGTGAAATCAATGTCGCGGGTTGCAGCGATACTAGCTGAACCACCATCATTGACTACAAAACTAATGATGCGGGTGATGGCGCTGGGGTTATCGCTGTTGTTTTGATAGGTAACAGAACGTAGTACAGATTGATATTCGGCGACAGTAGCACTACCAGTTAAGGTTAAAACACCATTGCTATAGCTGCCACTAATGCCATTACCAGCAGTGAAACCGACGCTATCTTCGGCGGCGACAAAACCGATGATGCTGACTGTCGCGCTGGTGAGGTTACTGGAGTCAACATCTGTAATAGTCAGATCCGGGTCGATGATTGTAGAGTCGTCGTTTTCGGTGTACGCCAAGGGAGTGTTCGTAGCGCTAATGACTGGAGCATCATTAACTGGAATCAGATTAATATCGCGGGTTGCAGCAGTACTATCTAAACTACCATCATTGACGACAAAAGTGATAGTGCGGCTGATGGTGAGGTTATCACTGCTGTTTTGATAGGTGATAGAACGGAGTGCAGTTTGATAATCGGCAACGCTAGCATTACCAGTTAAGGTTAAAACACCATTGCTATAGCTGCCACTAATGCCATTAGCATCAGTGAAACCGAGGGTGTCATCTGCGGCGATAAAACCGCTGCTGATGCTGACTATGGCACCATTGAGATTGTTGGAATCAACATCGGTGATGAGGATATCAGGGTCAATGACTTTAGGTGCGTCGTTTTCAGTGTAGTCCAGGGGGGTGTTGGTAGGCGTGATGACTGGGGCATCATTAACTGCGGTGATATTAATATCGCGGTTTGCAACGTTACTGTTCCAAGTGCTGTCATTAACTACAAAACTAATGGTGCGAGTGGTGGTACTGGGATTATCGCTGTTGTTTTGATAGGTGATAGAACGCAGTGCTGTTTGATAGTCGGCGACGCTGGCACTGCCAGTTAAGGTTAAAACACCATTGCTATAGCTGCCACTAATGCCGTTTTGGGCAGTGAAGGCAAGATTGTCTTCAGCAGCAACAAAACCGCTGCTGATGCTAATTGTGGCACTGCTGAAATTGCTGGAGTCAACATCGCCGATCAGGATACCGGGGTCAATGGCTGTAGCCGCGTCGTTTTCGGTGTACGCCAGGGGGGTGTTGTTGGCAGTGATGACTGGGGCATCATTAACTGCGGTGAGATTAATATTGCGGGTAACAGTGCTGCTATTTAAGCTGCCGTCATTGACGACAAAGCTAATGGTGCGAGTAGCGGTAGTGGGGTTATCGCTGCTGTTTTGATAGGTGATAGAACGCAGTGCGGTTTGATAGTCGGCGACAGTAGCACTGCCAGTTAAGGTTAAAACACCATTGCTATAACTGCCACTAATGCCGTTTTGGGCAGTGAAGGCGAGAATGTCTTCGGCGGCGACAAAACCGCTACTGATGCTAATTGTAGCACCGCTGAGGTTGCTAGAGTCGGCATCGGTGACGGTAAGACCAGAGTCAATCGCTGTAGCCGCATCGTTTTCAGTGTACGCCAGGGGGGTGTTGGTAGGCGTGATGGCTGGAGCATCATTAACTGTGGTGATATTAATATTGCGGGTAACAGTATTGCTGTTTAAGCTGCCGTCATTGACGACAAAACTAATGGTGCGAGTAGCGGTAGTGGGGTTATCGCTGCTGTTTTGATAGGTGACAGAACGCAGTGCAGTTTGATAGTCGGCGACGCTGGTACTGCCAGTTAAGGTTAAAACACCATTGCTATAGCTGCCACTAATGCCGTTTTGGGCAGTGAAGGCAAGATTGTCTTCAGCAGCAACAAAACCGCTGCTGATGCTAATTGTGGCACTGCTGAAATTGCTGGAGTCAACATCGCCGATCAGGATACCGGGGTCAATGGCTGTAGCCGCGTCGTTTTCGGTGTACGCCAGGGGGGTGTTGTTGGCAGTGATGACTGGGGCATCATTAACTGCGGTGAGATTAATATTGCGGGTAACAGTGCTGCTATTTAAGCTGCCGTCATTGACGACAAAGCTAATGGTGCGAGTAGCGGTAGTGGGGTTATCGCTGCTGTTTTGATAGGTGATAGAACGCAGTGCGGTTTGATAGTCGGCGACAGTAGCACTGCCAGTTAAGGTTAAAACACCATTGCTATAGCTGCCACTAATGCCGTTTTGGGCAGTGAAGGCGAGGGTGTCTTGCGCGGCGACAAAACCGCTGGTAATGCTAATTGTGGCACCGCTGAGGTTGCTAGAGTCGCCATCGGTGACGCTAAGACCAGAGTCGATGGCTGTAGCCGCATCGTTTTCGATGTACGCCAGGGGGGTGTTGGTAGGCGTGATGGCTGGGGCATCGTTAACTGCGGTAATATTAATGTTGCGGGTAACAGTGCTGCTATTTAAGCTGCCGTCATTGACGACAAAACTAATGGTGCGAGTAGCGGTAGTGGGATTATCGCTGTTGTTTTGATAAGTGATAGAACGCAGTGCAGTTTGATAGTCGGCGACAGTAGCACTGCCAGTTAAGGTTAAAACACCATTGCTATAGCTGCCACTAATGCCGTTTTGGGCAGTGAAAGCGAGGGTGTCTTGCGCGGCGACAAAACCGCTGGTAATGCTAATTGTGGCACCGCTGAGGTTGCTAGAGTCGCCATCGGTGACGCTAAGACCAGAGTCGATGGCTGTAGCCGCATCGTTTTCGATGTACGCTAGCGGGGTGCTATTGGTAGTGATGACTGGGGCATCATTAACTGCGGTGAGATTAATGTTGCGGGTAACAGTATTGCTGTTTGAGCTGCCGTCATTAACTACAAAACTAATAGTGCGAGTAGCGGTACTGGGGTTATCGCTGCTGTTTTGATAGGTGATAGAACGCAGTGCAGTTTGATAGTTAGCGATGCTGGCACTACCTGTTAAAGTCAAAACACCATTGCTATAGCTGCCACTAATGCCATTTTGGGTAGTGAAACCGAGTGTATCTTCGGCGGCGATAAAACCGCTGCTGATGTTAATTGTTGCACCGCTGAGGTTGCTGGAGTCAACATCGGTGACGGTAACACTAGAGTCGATGACTTTAGGCGCGTCGTTTTCAGTGTACGCTAGGGGGGTGTTGTTGGCGGTGACGACTGGAGCATCATTAACTGCGGTGAGATTAATGTTGCGGGTTGCAGTGGTGCTATTTAAGCTGCCGTCGTTGACGATAAAGCTAATTGTGCGAGTGGTAGTGCTGGGGTTATCGCTAGTGTTTTGGTAGGTGATAGAACGCAGTGCAGTTTGATAGTTGGCGACAGTAGCACTGCCAGTTAAGGTTAAAACACCATTGCTATAGCTGCCACTAATGCCGTTTTGGGCAGTGAAAGCGAGTGTATCTTCGGCGGCGATAAAACCGCTGCTGATGTTAATTGTGGCACCGCTGAGGTTGCTAGAGTCGGCATCGGTGACGGTAAGACCAGAGTCGATCGCTGTAGCTGCATCGTTTTCAGTGTACCCTAGTGGGGTGTTGGTGGGTGTAACGACTGGGGCAATAGGTTCTGCAATTGTTAAAGTGGCACTAGCGCTATTTGCGTCAAGGATATAGTCTGGGCTAGATTCTAGGTTGATAGTAACTGTTTCGTTGGGGTCAGCTAGGGGGATATCGTTTACAGCTGTAACTTTTAAGGTGGCGGTGGTTTTTCCTTGGGCGATAACGAAGGTGTTGGCTGTAACAGTGGTGATATTTGTATCGGCTGCTGCCAAAGTGTAGTCAGTGGTGGGGGTGGCTGTGCTACCGATGGTGTTGAATTTGACGACTAAGCCGCCAGCTGGGGCAGGAGTGTCGAGAGTGATAATGAAAGTGCCATCTACACCGCCTTCTTTGGGGTTGGTGCCTGAGGTAATGGTGATTTTGGGGGTGGTATTCAACAGCACGGAGACTTTGTTGTTTACGAAGTTAGCAGTAGCCAAATCCAGCTTGCCGTCGCCGTTGAAATCTCCTACTGTAATTGACCGGGGACTACTGCCGACGGTGAATTTGCTGGCGGTGCCGAAGCCGCCTGTGCCGTTGCCTAGCAGCACCGAGACATTGTTGCCGTTTCTGTTAGCGGTAGCCAAGTCCAGCTTACCGTCGCTGTTGAAATCTCCCACTATGACCGATCGCGGACTACTGCCGGCGCTGAAGTTAGTAGTGGTGCCGAAGCCGCCTGTGCCGTTGCCTAGCAGCACCGAGATGTTGTTACTGGTGTAGTTAGCGACAGCCAAATCTAGCTTGCCATCACCATTGAAGTCTGCCACTGTGACTGACTGGGGACCACTACCGACGGTGAAGTTCTTAGCGGTAGCAAAGCCCCCTGTGCCGTTGCCTAGAAGTACTGAGACCTTATTGCTGCTTCTGTTAGCGACAGCCAAGTCCAGCTTACCGTCACCGTTGAAGTCTGCCACTGTGACTGACTGGGGATTACTACCGACTGTGAAGTTGGTGGCGCTTCCAAACCCGCCTGTGCCGTCACCTAGTAGCACTGAGACCTTACTGGTGGTTCTGTTAGTGACAGCCAAGTCCAGGTTGCCGTCGCTGTTAAAGTCCCCTATTGTGACTGACTGGGGATTAGTGCCGGCGCTGAAGTTAGTAGCTGTGTCGAAGCCGCCTGTACCGTTGCCTAGTAGCACTGAGACGTTGTTGCTGGTGCTGTTAGCGACAGCCAAGTCCACCTTGCCGTCACCGTTGAAGTCTCCCACTGTGACTGACTGGGGACTAGTGCCAACGGTGAAGTTGCTGGCAGTGCCGAAGCTGCCTGTGCCTTTGCCTAGCAGTACAGAGACTTTGTTGTTGCTGCTGTTAGCGGTAACCAAGTCCAGCTTGCCGTCGCCGTTGAAGTCTTCCACTGCGATCGAGATTGGCCCAGTGCCGACTGTGAAGTTGCTGGCGGTGGCAAAGGTTACTAATACTTTGGGGTAGGCTTCCCTAATTTCTGGTTGTAAAGCTAGGCTGGAGTCAATTTGACCTATCTTGACTTCTAGTTCCCAACTTCCCCCAAGTTGGGCATTGCCGATTTTTCCGGCTGAGGCAGCAATGTTTGTTCCAGTGAGTTGGTGCAGGCTTTCTATGAAGGTTTTTCCGGTTTCTCCAGCCGCGACTTCACACCCGTAAATGAGGATTTCTGCGGCAAACCATTGTTGTAGTTGCTGGCGATATGTGTGGAGGTTGGCTAAATTTAGTTGGCTATTACCTAGTTGCAAGGTGCCGGGGCTACCGTGAGCAATTATCTGGATACTGGCTGCCGGATGGTTCTTGCACAGGGCGCTGATTTGGGCGATGCCATCAATGTGTTTGTTGAGGACGGCTACTTTGGCTGTGGGTAAAATGCCTAATTCTAGTATTTGATAGTCATCAATTCCGCCATCGATGATAACTAGAGTCTGCTTTGTGGCGATCGCGTTGGTAGTTCCCATGATATTTCAGTATTTTCCGATTTATTAGTAGTTTTTATGCTAGTTTTAATACTTGTATTTGACGTAGTTATTTAGCATAAATCAGCAAAAAATCAGTAACATCACTGTTGTGATATATATGTAAATGATTTTAGTTAAATCATTTACAGTTACTAGATTGGGTTAAGGAACGAAAGCCAACCTTAAACTTCATTTTTCCGCTTTCACTCTGGTTAACTAAAGCTAAATTTAGCTTCAGACGAATTTGGTATATACCGTAGGTTGGCAGTAAATTTTATAGACAAGAAGCGTTCAAATAAACTTCAGGTATTTGTTGACTTCAACTGATATATGTATATTTAATAACTGAACGCCCAACATTCTAGCTATGTTGTTCGCTAGTGTCAAAAGTCAAAATTTATATCTTTACTAATGCTTCAAAAATCTACAACTAAAGCTTCTCTCCCTATAGAAACACTCGCCTCACGTCATTTCATCGACTGGCTACAAATCCAGCAAATTAGTTTGGCTTTTACTACTTATCAAAGTTCCCGTCTCATGCTGTTAGGAGCGAATGCTCGCGGTGAATTATCGGGATTTGAGCGTTATTTCGACCGTGCAATGGGGTTATATGCCACCCCAGAACGAATTTATCTTAGTTCTAGATTCCAACTCTGGCAGCTAGACAATGTACTGGCTCCAGGGCAACTGTATGATGGTTATGACAAGCTTTATATTCCCCGGATTGCCTATACTACTGGGGATTTAGATATTCATGATTTGGTGGTGGAAACTGATAACGAACGCATCGTGTTTATCAGTACAATCTTAAATTGTGTAGCAACGGTGAGCGATCGCCATAGTTGCATTCCTTTATGGAAACCTAAGTTTATTTCTAGTTTGGTCAATGAGGATCGCTGTCACCTCAATGGTTTGGCGCTGGTAGCGGGCAAGCCCCGCTATGTTACTCTGTGCGGTGAATCGGATGTGGCGCATGGGTGGCGCAACAAGCGACAAGGCGGTGGCTGTATTATTGATATTCAATCTGATGAGGTAATTGCCACTGGTTTATCTATGCCCCATGCCCCACGATTTTATCAGGGTAAGTTGTGGTTGCTCAATGCTGGCACTGGGGAATTTGGCTATATCGATGCTGAAGGAAAATTTCAGGCTGTTGCTTTTTGTCCTGGTTTTCTGCGTGGTTTGGCATTTAGTGGAGATTATGCCATCGTCGGCTTATCTAAACCCCGCGACAAAACTTTTTCTGGTTTAAAACTGGATGAAAATTTAACTAGTAAGAATATTGAACCGCGCTGTGGATTAATGGTTATTGATTTGAAAAGCGGCGAAGTTGTCCACTGGCTACGTCTAGAAGGAGAAGTAACGGAACTCTATGATGTGCAGGTGTTAGCAGGTGTCCGCCGCCCTCAAGCTTTGGGATTCCAAACTCAGGAGATTCAGCAGTTAATTACCCTCGATCCGCGTTCTCCTATCATTGGGGGAAATTTGTCTGGTGACAATAGCCATCAAATTATCTCTGCAATGGCAACTCCTTATCAAGCTTGGTCTAATTCTGATTCATGGACAAAACAAGCCCAGCAATTCCCAACTGTAGAAGAGCTTTATCAGCAGGCTTTAGCTTTACAAAAACAACTACAATTTACAGAAGCGATCGCTCAATACGAAGAAATTATCGCCCAATATCCCCAATATGCTCCTGCTTGGTATCAGTTGGGCGTAATTATGTGCAATCAAGGACAAATTTACCAAGCTGTTCTCGCTTACCAACAAGCATTGACAATTAACCCCACATATGCAAAAGCCCATAATAGTTTAGGTATGGTGCAGGTAGCGGAGAAAAATTTAGAAAAAGCGATCGCTTGTTTTGAATCTGCAATTCTCAGCAACCCTAACTATGCTTTTGCTCACAATAATCTTGGTCTAGTTTGGCAAATGCAAGGGAAGCTATCAGCAGCAGCAACTAAATTTCGGGACGCTTTACAAAAAAATCCTAATTATCCAGAAGCTTATCTGAATTTAGGTATTGTATTAGAAGCACAAGAAAATTTACAAGCTGCGATCGCTTGTTATCGTTGTGCTATTCGCCACAAACCAGACTATATTAAAGCTTATAACCGTTTAGGGTCAGCATTGTTATCTTTGGCTATGACTTCTCAAGGCGAAGTAGATGAAGCCAGGGTAGCATTTGAAAAGGTTTTACAGCTGCAACCAGATTCGGCTGAAGCATTCAACTATTTGTTTTACCTTAAAGAAATGACTTGCGACTGGCAAATGCGTCAGTCCGATTTAACCCGCATTTGGGAACAAACTCTTTCGGAGATTGAGAAAAGAAAACCAACAACAATCGGCCCCTTCGATACCTTATACAAGCCTTGGGACAGGAATTTTCTACTCAAAATTGCCCAGACTCATGGAGAGAATATTAAAGCACAATGGGCAAGTGAAAAGCAATCTCTCAATTTTACTCATTCCCGTTCTTTGGATGGGCGGCTACGCATTGGCTATTTATCCAATGATTTTCGCAACCATGCTACTAGTCATTTGATGAAAAGCTTATTTAACCTCCACAATCGAGCGAATTTTGAGATATTTGCTTACTCTTTTGGTACGGATGACAATAGCGAATACCGCCAACATATTGTTGCTAACTGCGAACACTTCCAAGATATTACTACCTTATCTACAGAAGAAAGCGCCCGCCAGATTTATGATGATGGGATTCATATATTAATCGATCTCAAAGGTTACACTGCTGGTTCTCGCAGTGCTATTTTAGCTTTGCGACCTGCTCCTATTCAAGTTAATTATTTGGGCTATCCTGGAACGATGGGTGCTGACTTTATCGATTATATTATTAGCGATTCAGCAGTCACACCACCAGAATTTGCTAATAGTTTTAGTGAAAAGCTAGTCACCTTACCACACAGTTATCAAGTCAACGATCGCCAACAACCCATTGCTTCTACTCCCATGACTCGTTCTCAGTATGGTTTACCGGAGATAGGTTTCGTCTTTTGCTGCTTCAATAACAACTATAAAATTGAACCGCAAATTTTCGATGTTTGGATGAGAATTCTCGCCGCAGTTCCGGGAAGTGTCCTTTGGTTACTTGTGAGATTTCCTGCTGCTGAGGATAATCTTAAAAGAGAAGCGCAAGCACGGGGAATTGATAGCGATCGCTTAATTTTTACTCAATATCACGCCAAAGCAGAACATTTAGCGCGGCATCAATTAGCAGACTTATTTTTAGATACTTTATATTGTAATGCTCACACCACTGCTAGTGATGCTTTATGGGCGGGTTTACCAGTTCTCACTTGTATAGGAAAAACCTTTGCTTCTCGTGTTGCTGCTAGTTTACTCACAGCGGTTGGTTTACCAGACTTAATTACTAATAACTTAGAACAATACGAGCAATTAGCAATACATTTAGCTCATTCTCCTACAGCATTGCCAGAACTCAAACAAAGATTAGCAAAAAATCGTACCACTTACCCGTTGTTTGATACACCACGATTTACCCGCAATTTAGAACAAGCCTACTCTGCTATGTGGGAGATTTATGCTACTGGAAATCCACCACAAACAATAGAGGTGAGCGATATTACTAAATCAGCGATATAGCAGAATTCAGGTAGAATTTATGAAATTTGCTGTCTGCATTATTAAACCATCTGATTATCCCCATAGTGCAGCCTTCCAAGAGATTGCGGAAAGTATTCACTATGGGTTAACAGAATTGGGTTATGATTCGATATTGACTACAGTAACAAATTTAGGCGATCGCCAATTAATTGTTTTAGGTGCAAATCTTCTTTCGTGGTATCCAGTCACTCTACCATCTGATGCAATTCTCTATAATCTAGAGCAGATTTATCAAGGTTCGCAATGGTTAAGTCCAGCTGTATTGAAATTATTTAGTCAATATCGTCTTTGGGATTACAGCCAACAAAATATTTTACAACTCGCTAAATTTGAAATTACTAATGTTAGACATTTACCAATTGGTTATGTACCCCAATTAACTCGCATCAATCAAATTCCAGAAGAAGAACGAGATATTGACGTGCTATTCTATGGTTCCCTGACTCAAGAACGTTTGTCTATTATTAGAACGCTTCAAGCTCATGGGTTAAATACGGTTGCGCTTTACGGGGTATATGGTGAAGAACGAGATAAATTTATTAGCCGTGCCAAGATTGTTATCAATATACATGCCTGCGAAAGTAAATTATTTGAAATAGCACGTGTTTCTTATTTATTAGCTAATCAAAAATTTGTGATTTCTGAACGTGGATTAGATCCAGCCGCAGAAGCTCCATTTTCATCAGGAATGGTATTTGCAGACTACGATAAATTAGTAAGCAGTTGTCTTGAATTTATTCATCGTCCTTGTCGCCGAAAACAGATTGCTAAAAATGGGTTCGAGATTATGCAACAGCGATCGCAAGCAAAATATCTCCAAACTATTCTCACACTTAATTCTTGTAACTAGGGGGTGTCAAATAATTAGCGATCGGCAAATTGGATGAAGTCGAAAACATTCCGAAATGTTCTGATGAGGACGCATAAATTCAAAAGGATAAACTATAAATTTGAGACAGTAACCCCTCATAGAATATTCCCTGGCTGAACAGGAAATAAAAAAATAGAAGTTCAGTTCGCTGGAAGCCAGCGCTCCGACTTCTCTTTGCCTCAGCCTCAATCATCCCCTTATTCAGCAACGCCAGAATTTCTTACCAGTCTTTTTCACATCTTCCGCATATTTTGGCTGATGGGGTCAAAACCTTTAGAAAAACGGGTACTCTCATCATAGTAAGCACCAGTCAGATTTGCTCCATATAACTTGGCATGTTGGAGTTTAGCTCCTCGGAGATTCGCTTCATTGAGTTTGACACCGCTCAAATTCGCCCTAGTCAAATTTGCTCTGGCTAGGTTAGTTCTACTCAAATCTGCTCCCCAGAGTTTGGCTTTAGCTAAATTAGCTCCACTCAAGTCAGATCCCCATAAATTAATTCCAGGTAAGTAGGCTCCAATAAACTTGTACCTACTTAAGTTGAGGGCTGGAAAATATCTCTCTCCTGCGGCATAACGCCTTTTCAATTCCTCAGCATCCATGCATCACATTGACCTTTCTCAGCAATATAGAAGTTATTTGTTCCCATTCTTGACTTAGGCCTCCTGCAAACTCTTGCTGGCCGCTGCGTCGATACCAGTAACGCGCATTATTCAAATCGCCCTCTTTGCGGTGCAGGTAAGCATGAACCCAAGCACTATCAGCATCACTGGCATCTTGAACTATTTCATGAGCTTTGCTCCAATCACCTTTCTTTTCATACCACATTGCTTGCAGCGCTTTTGGCAATGTCTGAGGACATGGGCGCTGTTTTTCCATCAATCGCAAGAATTCCTCGGTATTCACGATCGCCACCCAACAAAATCGAACTTCTATCTTTAAGATACTCCTCAGGGGGGCAGAGGAAACAGGGGACAAGGAGAATAAATCTTTACTCCTTACTTCTGAGTTAACCGTCAACAGTCAAGCTTTCATATCCGCTTGACTGGAATAACTTCAAACTCGAAAGTATTAATTAAACGATCGTCAATGTAGACCTCTATTTTATATTTACCGATTGGATCGCCAGGAGCGATTGTCCAAAAATTCTCGATCGTGCCATCGGGTGCAGACTGTGTGCGCCGCGTTACAGATGTGGTGCCGTCTGCGGAGATTGAGAAGTTTTCACCGTTATCTGTACCCCAAGTTTCTGGAGGTTTTGGTAAACGCAAGACTTCGCGCCATTTGACTTCACCTTGATAATTTTTGAGTTTAATTCGCCATCCGTAGGCGTTTCCTTGCTGGAGTGGCACTGTTTTTGTCTCAAAAATGGTAACGTTACCTTTGGCGTCAACTCTTTTCAACCCAAACTCAGCGTTACTAACAGTAATCTTTTTCAGGCTGGTTGGCGTAGGAAATTGTGCGGCATTTTGTGACACAACAGAATTAGCGTTGATTGGCTCAGAACCCATAACCCCAAATATTAGCCAAGAAGAAGCTAGCACAGCACTAGTAGCCAAAATTCTCATTTTTGTTGGTTTTCCTGTCAGACGTTTGGTACTTATTCCAGTAATCTGACATATTTTCCGGGTCAAAGATACTTCTAATTCGACAAGATATTTTTCTTAACTACTAGCATTGGCAACGATATAAACTTATATTCAGAACGATATTGTCAACCCAAAATCTCCAATCTGTTTTGAAAAAATTGAATGGAAATTTCCTTTGGGTTGGGTTAATAGCTTGATTGTATGAAAACAATCTGCTGTTTCCAATTTAGAGTTTTAATGATATTATATTAACAATTATTATAAAAACTATTTTTGTACAATTAAAATATTTCTTGTGAATTATTTTAATAAAAAATTACTAATAATTTTAGTATGTTTCGCAATCACAGGTACTTCATTTGTTTATAAAGATTCTAAATGTCAAGTAATGGGTTACTTATTTCTAAAAAAAGAGTACTACAAGAGAAATACTTCTAATTTTTTGATAATAGATGAAATTCGTGCCCCTAAAATAATAAATCACGTTATCCAAGACTTAAAACTAAGTAATATTAATGCTCAGTCTCTTTCCCCAGAAGATTTGATAATAAATTTGAAGGTTGAAAATTATCAAAGTCTTGAATATACCGATATTTTTAAGATTAAGATTTCATATTCCCATACAGATTTGAATTTAGCGGCAGAAGTTATTAATAGTGTAACGACCAACTATCTTGAAGAATCTCTGTTTCAATTTAAACAAAAAGCTGCAATCTCAAAAAGATTAATTGAAGATGATTTAGCTAGAAAAAAAGAACAAATAAGGATTGTCCATAATAAATAATTAGTGGACTCCAAAATAAAAAATATTGTGAGCCAGGATTATAGTTAATTATAAGTTGCTAAAGATTACAAGCAAAAACTGGCATTAACTAACTTAGTGAAAACTAGTTCGGTTTCTACAATTCCATCAATGGATAATGGATTTTTGGTTGGAATTGATAATATTTGATGGCTCACAACCTTTTTCAAGGGCGTGATAACTTCTTCGCCATTTTTCTAAATGGTCTATAGATATTGATTTCGATATGACATTTACACCATTTCCTCGCCAAGCAACTTCTGGATCTGTTGTGAAAACCCCGCATTCTAATTGGTCTAGCCTAATATTCCAATATTCGCTAAATCTACCTTTTAAAGTAATAACTTGCTCAAATACTTTATTTCTGTGTTTATTTCTTCTTTTTCTTTCTGTTGCTCCTGTTGCTTCTGTATCGATAAATTTAGTTTCAATTAAAAACAGGCTGCCTTTATACGTTAGGTAAACAAAATCACATTTACCTAAATCTGTATAATCTGATATTGGTGATTTTTCAAACAACAATAATTCAGCGCAAGAGGGAAACAAGTCTCTAATATTCAAAAATAAATAAGCCTGCAACAAGAGTTCCTTATCATAAGGAAACAACAGCACCCCTTCAAAAAATTTTTGAATGTCTTCCTGAGTTTGGGGTTGAATTCTTTTACAGTATGAGACAAATTTATGCAGGTCGGTGACGATCATCAAGTTATAACTCCTTCCCCCAGTCGCAGCCTCAAGGTTCATGGCATAAAAAGATACCACTTTCTTAAGAGAAATTTCATCCGCATAAGTAACGAAAAAAACTATTAAAATCCTAGATACTTAAGGTAATTTACTGTTGACAGTTGAGTAAAACTACTAACTTCATGTACTTTCAGTACTGGTGGACTTTTTACTTTTAATATCAGCTACTAGTCAGCGATTTGATATGAGCAGGAAATCTAGCGTTTTGTAAAGCTTGAACAGCAATCCTAGAATCTTGTACGCAAAATTGCCAACCCAAGCGAACAAGTTTACGCGAATTTTCAGTTTGTATAACTCCAATTACTGGCATTTTTGCCTTTTCTTTGTCTGGTGAATGCTCTTGCAAAATTGTTTTCAATCGATGTAGTTCTTCAATATTAACTGCTTGCTGGGGATTTAATTCTACCATTACTATTTGTACTGTTTCTACTGGTTCTGCATCTTCAACGATAAATTGAGTTTGCTCGTCACGTCGATCTACTTTTCCCCAAATAATCAATCTAGTATCAACTTGGAGTAGGGAACTAATGCGTTCGTAAGTTTTGGGAAAAACTACAGCTTCTACTTGTGTAGTTAGGTCTTCTATTTGCAAAATTGCCATCTGATCGCCTTTTTTGGTCACAACCTTTTTGACATTATTCAACATGACAACTGCACAAAGCCTTGTATCTTCTCTTTGCTCTCCAAGCTGTGAAAGATTAATTGGAGTCAAAAGTGGTGCTATTTGCCGTAAAGATTTTAGTGGATGATCTGATACATAAAAACCTAATAATTCTTTCTCCATTTGTAACTTCTTTTGTGGAGGAAAATCAGCCACAGGTTTAGCTTTAGGAGCAATTTCAAAGGCATTATTTACTCTTTTATTTTGAGTCTGAGAAAATCCATCGCCTAATAAGTCAAAGAGATTCCCTTGACCGCTGGCTCTATCTTTAGCACGAGATTGTGCCCAATCATATACTAATTCTAGGTCATGAATTAACTGTTGACGGTTAGGTTCAATTTTATCAAAGGCTCCACAGTATATGAGTGACTCCAAAGTGCGGCGGTTAACTGCACGTAAATCCACGCGATCGCAAAAATCAGCTAGAGATTTAAACTCTCCTGTCTCATTTCTGGCTGACAAAATACTGGCGATCGCATTTTGTCCCACGTTACGCACGGCTGAAAATCCAAACAAAATCTTTCCTGCCGTCGGCGTAAAATCAACACCAGAACGATTAATATCTGGCGGATCTATGGGAATACCCATATTTGTACAGTTAGTAATGTATTTTTGTACCTTATCTGTATCGCCACTGTTCGCCGTCAACAGTGCCGCCATATATTCCAATGGATAATTAGCTTTTAAATATGCTGTTTGATAAGTTACATAGCCGTAGGCAGTTGAATGGGATTTATTGAAGCAATTAGAAGCTATTAAACCGCTTTTTATCGCAAAATTATGGTCGCGTTCAACCCCAATATCATAAACATTTTGCTTGCCTATATATTTGCGTGTTAGTATTTTTACCATCCTACCCCCTCTGAAAACAAATTTTGCAAACAAAATTAATTAATTGATAAAATGATGAAAATTGTATAGTTAGTATTACTGATAATACAACTCTTTAACACTAGAAAACATTGATATACTCTTACACAAAATTAATCACAATATATCAAAAGTTTAATAAATGAATAAATAGACAGTTAATAAGCAGATAATTGGTGTTTTTAAAGCTTATTAAACATATTTCAATACATATTAATCCGCTTGTATTTGGGCATAGGGCAAGCAGGAGGTGTGGGAGGTGTGGGAGGTGTGGAAGGATGGTGAAGAAATCTTTCCCCCCTCTCCCCCCACACTCCCCCATCTCCTCATCCCCTCCATGCCCAATGCCCCACTCCCCAATCCATTCAATATGTACTAAAATCAAGGACTTGAGTCACAAAGAGAGCAATCATGGTATCCATCCGCGAGTTGCACGAACAGCTAGTAAAAAAAGAACGTTCTGCTGTTGAAATTACCCAAGAAGCTTTAGAACGCATTCAAGCGTTAGAGCCAAAATTACACAGCTTTTTATGTGTGACGGCAGAACGGGCATTAGAGCAGGCGGGTACTGTGGATGCCAAAATCGCTGCGGGAGAACAAATTGGGCTGCTAGCAGGGATTCCTGTGGGGATTAAGGACAATTTGTGTACTAAGGGGATTCCTACCACCTGCGGTTCCCGGATTTTGGAAAATTTTGTGCCGCCTTATGAATCGACGGTGACGCAAAAACTGGCAGATGCTGGGGCGGTGATGGTGGGTAAAACCAACTTAGATGAGTTTGCGATGGGTAGTTCCACAGAAAACTCCGCCTACCAAGTTACGGCTAACCCTTGGGATTTGTCACGAGTTCCAGGTGGTTCTTCTGGTGGTTCCGCAGCAGCGGTAGCAGCGGAAGAATGTGTGGTTGCTCTCGGTTCTGATACTGGCGGTTCGATTCGCCAACCTGCATCTTTTTGCGGTGTTGTGGGGATGAAACCGACTTATGGTTTGGTTTCGCGTTATGGTTTGGTTGCTTATGCTTCGTCTTTAGATCAAATTGGGCCATTTGGAAACACAGTAGAAGATGCTGCGATATTATTGAATGCGATCGCAGGTTACGATCCCAAAGATTCCACTAGCCTCAAAGTTCCCATTCCCGACTATGCTGCTAGCTTAAAACCAGACTTTAAACCAAGAGGTCAGCTCAGAATCGGTATCATCAAAGAAACTTTTGGCGAAGGTCTAGATTCTGTAGTAGAACAAGCTGTTACTAAAGCAGTTGACCAACTACAAAGTTTGGGAGCAGAAATTCATATAATTTCCTGTCCCCGCTTTCGCTATGGCTTACCTACTTACTACATCATCGCCCCATCGGAAGCCTCAGCTAACCTAGCTCGTTACGATGGCGTTAAATACGGTTACCGGGCTGCTGATGCCGATAATCTGCTATCGATGTACACTCGTACCCGTGCTACCGGCTTTGGCACAGAAGTCAAACGCCGGATTATGATCGGTACTTACGCGCTTTCAGCTGGCTATTACGACGCCTATTATTTGAAAGCTCAAAAAGTCCGGACGCTGATTAAGCAAGACTTTGAAAGGGCTTTTGGTAAGGTTGATGTGTTAGTTTGTCCCACATCTCCCACCACAGCATTCAAAGCAGGGGAAAAAACTACTGACCCCTTAAGTATGTATTTAAATGACTTAATGACTATTCCCGTCAATCTTGCTGGGTTACCTAGCATAAGTCTGCCATGTGGTTTTGACGACCAAGGGTTACCCGTAGGATTACAGCTAATTGGTAATGTGTTAAGAGAAGACCAACTTTTTCAAGTAGCTCATGCTTATGAACAATCCACTAACTGGCATCTGCGTAAACCGCAAATGTCTTAATGGGCATGGAGCATGAGGCAGGGGAAAAGGTTAAAGGTTAAAGAGAAAAGGAATAAATTTAATCTTTCCCCTTTTACCCTTACCCCTTTCCCCATGCCCTGTTTGCGGTTACTGATTACTAACTAGCGACTGCCCATCGTTATCTTCTGGAATCACTGATTCAGCTGTAAGGCGCGGATTAAGTGTATGAAGAAGGCCAGCAGATGCACTTACTAATAATAAAATATAGGTCACAACAAGAGGTATGTATGTATTTCGTTTTTTATCTAAATTCTTATGAGTATTTTTAGAGTCTTTGCGGACAACATTGATTATCAGCATATGCGATAAAGCATTTCCATCTAGCCCTAAGGCATCTCCATAACGACGGATAAATCCTTGAAGAAAAATAGGCTCTGGCAGTTCTTCAAATCGCTCATGTTCTAATGCTTCCAAAACGCCTAATCGAATCATTGTTTTTTCACTTATTTCTTCGATGCGTATGGATTTTTGTTGTCTTACTTGTCGCAAGTGTGTGCTGATTTCCTTTAGTTGCTCTAGTTGAGCTTCGTTTAAGGGTGTCACAGTCTTCTCCTGGTATGGGCTAATTCTACTTTCATTGATGAAGACTTAAACTTGCATACGTAAATTTACTAAATATTTGATTTTCAGATAAAATTTTTTCATTATGGCTTAATCGTGTATTTGAAAATGCTAAAGCACTTATGCTAAGTATTTTTTCTGTTATAATAAGCACTCAAAAAAATAAAAAATTTCAGACTTAAATGAATTATAATCTGCAATTTATAATACCAGTATTTATACGATTGCTACTGTGGGCTGGGATAATTACAACCTTTACCTACTTGGGCATCTGTCTATTCCTTTTTATTAGCCAAACTCGATTCATTTTCTTTCCCACTGCTGCGATTGAAAAGACGCCGGAGTTTTTTAATCTCCCTTACGAAGAGGTTTGGTTACCTGTAGCTGTTAAAACAGGTAAGGTAGAACACATTCATGGTTGGTGGATAAAAGCTAAGCAACCAAACACCAAGGTGTTGCTATATTTGCACGGTAACGGCATTAATATTGGCGCAAACATAGCTCATACCAATCGATTTTATCAGTTAGGATTTTCGGTATTGCTGATTGATTATCGGGGTTATGGTCGCAGTGAAGGTTCTTTCCCCAATGAAAAGCAAGTTTATGAAGATGCAGCCACAGCTTGGAATTACTTGGTACAACAACAAATTTCACCCAAGGAAATTTTTATTTACGGTCATTCTTTGGGAGGTGCGATCGCCATTGATTTAGCAGTGAAACAGCCACAAGCTGCTGGTTTAATTGTGGAAAGCTCTTTTACATCCATTCGCGATTTGATTGCTTATCGAAAAAAATTTGGGATATTTCCTGTAGATTTAATTTTGACACAGCGGTTTGAATCAATTAAAAAATTGCCAAACTTAAAAGTGCCTGTTTTATTCATTCATAGTGTTGCCGATTTGGCTGTACCTTCTTTCATGAGCCAAAAACTTTATGCTGCTGCTCCCGAACCAAAGCAATTATTTTTAGTTCCAACTGCGGAACATAATGATACCGCAGTAGTCGCAGGTTCACAATATTTGCAATGGGTAGAGTCTTTTGTCGAACAAGTCTTGACAGTAGATAAAGTATAACTTCTAATAGAGTTTTAGATTTTAGATTAGGATTATTTTAGTGCATGTGGCTTGATGCGATCGCGTTTAATATCAAGTCTCATTAAACACTTACAGCACATTGCAAAGCCGTGAGGTACAGATAATCGTAGGGGCGTATAGCTATGCATACGTGTCAACTTTAGGTAGAAGCCACCAAAGCTAGCTTCTACAGACTTTTTTTCTCTGCGTTGTGTCAAAGATGGAGTGATAACGAACCGCAAAGGACGCTAAGGACACAAAGGAAGAAAAGAAAGAAATGATAGAAGTTACTACGATTCTAAGATTCTGAATTCTCTTGCATTATGGTAATTTATAACTACCAATACGCAGATTTAATTTACCTTTGCTGGGGTTTTGGCTGAATACAAATGCGCCTTCTTCTGTTTCTCGACTAGATAAAAAGTCAATTTGTTGTTCTCCTGATTCTGCAACTTCGCCATCAATTACTAACTCAGCAATAATTTGAACCGACTCGGCTGTGTCTCCTCCAGTATTTGCAACTTCAAAAGGTACATAAAATTGCCCATCAATTTCACGGATTGTTTCTTTTTTACTGACAGAAATAATAGGAGGTTGGTTTTTTTCGTTTAGCCAAGTGTAGACTACTAAACTTACAATGATGGCTAGGATAAACGAGGCAATAGTGAATGTCACCCACTCAGCAAGGGAACGCTTTGGTTTTTCTTCTGTTTTAGTCATATCGCTAACCTACCAGCTGCACCGCCAATGGTCGCAGGTAAACCTAACATTAAGGTGTGGTCTAACCACATTGTCCAGGGATCGCTAAAAGTCAACTTTTGAAAGAACCACAGCATAAAAGCACCTGCTAGTAGTGATACTAGGTAAGACATGATGGTTTCGCTAGATGGCCTTTGGAAAATTCCTTTTTGCTGTCTTCGCTTTCGCTGGTCAGAAAAACCTGCCTGAAATACGATGCCATAAGAAATCAGCAAAGATGCAGCGATAATTGCTAATTCCCAAAGCGGTGAAGCGGCGGCGGCTAACATGGTAATTTCATCTGTTGGGGCAATGTTAAATGCAATGACGATCGCACCAATTACCGTAGCACCTATATCTGCTAAGGTGGCGTCTATTTCGTTCTCGTTTTTCTTGGTTGCATCATATCTTGCAGGTGGTGTTTCCTTGTCATCGTCGTTTCTAGTATCTCCCAAAAACTGGTTGGCTAATGCTACGCCAAGAGTAAAAGGTACACTTTCAAAGATAATTTTACCTAAAGATTCTCTTAGGGAAGTTTCTACTGTCAATTCTCGCAATAATAGCAGCACAAAGGTAGAGCAAGTTATTCCGATCGCTATTGCTTCTACGGTATCCATTACGGCTTGTTGAGCTTGCCAACTATATCTGCGTTTGCGAAAACCTTCTGTTTGATTGAGCAAGAAAACTACAATAAACATCAGTGCGATCGCCATCATCATCAGTTGTGGTTTTGCCAGCGATCCAATCCACCATACCTCCATTGTATACAGCAAAGGTATGCCAAATAAAAAACCTCCACACGCACCCCGAATGATGTCATTAATCTCACTTCTCCAAATGTTTTTATGACGTTTTGTTGCCACTCCTTGACTTTCCTTTTATTGAAAATTGGCAAAGCGATACCTACATATCTAGGTTGTTAAGCAACATATAAATCAGTGATAGGGGCGTATAGTTGTACGCCCCTACATATCTATCTACTGATTGCATTGTGGCTTTTTCTTCAAGATATATAAGTTTTATTCATTGATTATTCATATTTTACACTAAATGCGGCTCTGCCATTTGGTATCTATCTCAAGATACTAGACTTTATGTAATTTTTCTCTCCCTTGAAGGAAGTAAAAAACAATACATTACTAATAAATTTAGTAATAGCTTAATCAACTACAAGCCGGAGATAAAACCATGAGTGCCGAAAAAAGAATCGAAGCTACTGCAAAAAATATTGAAGGAAAAATTCAAGAGGTTGTGGGTGAATTAACTGGCAATCCTCAGGATAAAGTTGAAGGACAAGCAAAGCAAGCCGAAGCCGAAGGTATTCACGTTGTAGAAAACATTAAAGATGAAATCAAGAAAGCTCTAAACTAGTTTAGCTTCTGGGATGTCAACCGTAATTTTAGTGCTGATTTATTACTGTTAGTCTGACATTAATTACTCCACTAATTTTAGAAAGTGGAGTTTTTTATTGGGGCAAAATGGGCTAAAAGCTTGGCTCCAATCATAATTTTTGTAGCAATTTGACTCAATTAATAACTGGCACGACCAGCCACTAAATTCCATATAAAGATAGCGATAATTGCACCAATTATGGCGACAATTATACCAGGGATGCTGAGGGATGCAGCAGCTAATTGAAATCTACCCGTCTCTAAAAGAGTAACTAAAATTCCGCCAATTACAGCACCTACGATACCTAGTACCATAGTTGCAACGATTCCACCACCTTGACGACCGGGATAGATTGCTTTTGCTATGGCTCCAGCTATCAAACCTAGAATTATCCAAGCAATAATGTTCAGCATAAATTAATCCATCAGAAAAGTTACTAACTAGCTTAGAAATTACAATACTGTTTTCCTTCTACCATAAGATATAGGTATTCAACTCAAGCTTAGTTAGCGTACTTTCTTTGAATCGAAGATTGTTAGCAAACAATAGCTAAGTTTTTGGTAATAAAAGTGTAATTTTTATTGCTAACAATGAGTTATCTAGTAATTTGCTTGATTTTTGAACTTCATTTACTCCCACATAGGAGTAGAAAATCAGCCTTTTTAAGTGAAAATTTTTTGTAGATATTCAGGTGGCACACTATCCACTAACCAAACACCATTATCAGAACAATAAAAAATGTAACCAGCCTGATGCATTGCCGCAGCATCTACAATAAAAACTACTGGTTTCCCATGTCTTGCTCCCACGTTCTGGGCTGTAGCAATATCCTTAGATAAATGAACGTGGTGACGCGACATTTTGGAAAGTCCTGTTTTGAGGATTGACTCTACAGATTTGTGTCCCGTACCGTGATAAAGCCGATCTGGGGGAATAACAGGTTCTAATTGTAAATCAATTTCTACACTATGTCCTTGATTAGCACGAATCATAGTACCTGTAGAGTCAAAAGCAAAGCGTTGTTTCTCGTTAGATGCAACTACTAACTCTAATTCTTGACGGGTAATGGGAAACTTGTTTTTCGCACAAGCTGTAAGTAGTTTATCAACAGCAACCCAACCACCGGGAGCAAGTTCAATTCCAATTGCATCTGGCGTGTGCCGCAGATATTTGCTGAGATATTTGCTGATTTTGATGAGTCGAGAATCACTCATTTGATTGCGGTTGGGATTATTGATACTACAGTCTTGTATTTATATACTACATCAAAATTTTAGCCGATTGTTTTAATTTGTGTAAATTGACATAACTTGTCGGATCATCAGGACTAATGCGACTGCAATCATCGCAATCAGTGTCAACTTGCCGCCAGGAACGAGTGGTTGATGAATGCTATTCGAGTTTTTTTGTTCTTGACGTTGCTTCCAAGTCATTAATGCTGGAATAATTCCACCTAACACAGAGATACTGAATGTTCCTGTGTAATCTAGGGCAGTAAAAAAGATGCTGGGATTGAAGGTACCGAGAGTCATCGGAGGGAAAAGAACTAGCGAATAAAGGGGTAGGCGAGTAGATACTTTGCCCTGTGCAATGAAAAAAATATCTTTGAACAAATCCAACAATCCGTATACAAATCCAATAAATGATGTAACGATCGCAAACTCTGAAAACACCGATACTAGGACTCCTAACCACTCTCCTGCACCACCAGTTCGTAAAATCTGTAGTGGGTCAAAAACAGTTTTGCCGCCAGATGTGTTGTGTACCATATCGGGACTGACGCTAGCCAAAATTACAGCATTCCACGCCAAGAACATGATTAGGGGAATCAACGAACCAATCAAGATAGATCGACGAATTTTGCGGACATCTCCTTCAAGTTGCGTCACCACCACCGGTACAATATTTTGATAAAACATTGCTACACACATAACTGAAACAGCGCTACCAAGGGCACTCCAGTTTTGAGTTAAGAATTGGCTACTCTTAACTTGTCCTCCTGCTAGTAATAAAAGTCCCAAGAAAGAAACAATGACAATTGCCACAAAGGCGCTGTTTAATTTCTCAATAAACTTTTCTCGCCCAACATACATCACACCACCAAAGATGAGTGTGAAAGCCGTTGTACCCACCCATGTAGGCAATAAGTTCTGCACGCCCCAGAGGTTTGCGATCGCAGTTCCTAAAATCTCTCCGCCTTGGGTAATGTATGCTACCAACAGAGCATAATGCATAAATAAATATGCGCTGCTAGCAACTCGCGCCCCCAGCTTTCCAAGGGTCTTTTCAACAACTCCCAACAGTCCTATACTGGGACGCCCTTCTAGACGCATGGTGTTTAAAGTCACCTCTGCAATCAACAAACCTGAAATTAAAGCGTAGAGCCAAACAGCAACCAACCCAAATGTCGATGGCAAAATTCCTGATGGTAGGGTGACAGCTGGTAGGGCGAGAATTCCAGCCCCGACCGTGGTTCCCGCAATCAGCGCTGTACTTCCCAATACACTACCTGGTTGATGATTGAGTTTATTTCCATCAAATTGAAGGTGAGAAAAGAACCGAGTTACTTGCTCTGAATCTTTGAGAACAGCCTTCATGAGGGTCATATTGAGTAATTGCACCTAAATTAAGGACACAATGTTAACATATGTAAACGATTTTAGCAAAAATCCTTGATTTACCAAAGAAGGCAGGAGGCAGAGGGCAGGAGGCAGAGGGCAGGAAGGCAGGAGGCAGGGGGCAGGAGGCAGGAGGTTAGGAGTATTAATTAAAACTAAAGTTACTGAGTAGAAAGCCCAGTCCCCAATCTCCAGTCCCTTTATTAACATTGAGAAAACAATTTACTAACTAGTGCCAAATCTACATTTCCACCGCTGATGATGACACCAATCTTGGCTTGTGGTGCTGTTACCACACCTTCGAGTAAGGCGGCGGCGGCGAGTACTCCAGTGGGTTCAACAACTATTTTCAGGCGTTCCCATAAGAAAAACATGGTGCGAACGATCGCTTCTTCAGATACGGTCACCATATCATCGACGTAGCGCAGAACTAAGGGAAAAGTAATTTGGCCAAGGCTAGGAGTGCGGGCACCGTCAGCTATGGTGTTGGGATTTTTGACAGTTTGCAGGGTTTTGCTGTGAAAGGAACGGGTGGCATCGTCAGCAAGTGTAGGTTCTACGCCGATTACTTTACAATCAGGTAAAAGTGCTTTGGTGGCGATCGCACTACCGGAAAGTAAGCCACCACCGCCACAACAAACTAATAACAAATCCAATTCGCCAATTTCTTGAATCAGTTCTAAAGCTGCCGTACCTTGTCCTGCAACTACATGGGGATAATCGTATGGCGGAATCAGTGTGAGATTTTTATCGCTTGCTAAATTTTGAGCTAATTCTTCGCGGTTGGTTGTTTGGCGATTGTACAAAATTACCTCTGCACCATAACTGCGAGTGGCAGTTTGCTTAACAGCTGGAGCATCGTCAGGCATGACAATGGTGGTAGGGATATTTAGTAGTTGTCCGGCTAAGGCGATGGCTTGGGCATGATTTCCCGATGAATAAGTGAGAACACCTGTTTGTTTTTGTTCTGGCGATAGTTGCGCTAAGGCGTTGTATGCACCTCGAAATTTAAATGAACCAGTGCGTTGAAAATTTTCGCACTTAAAAAATACTTGGCTATGAGTGCGATCGTTAACAATTCTAGAAGTCAGCACGGGTGTGCGGTGGGCAATTCCCAAAAGTCGCGCTTGTGCTGCTTGGACATCAGTTATGCTAACAAAGCTATGTTGAGACATAGACGAAAGTATTAAAGATTGTTGCTGTTTATTCTCAGACGAACGAGTAATTATGCCAATCACTCACTGGCTGGTAACCAATTTCTTGATATATGTGATTGGATGTCGGGTTTGCCAAATCTGTAAATAAAAAGCACAATTTATTTCCTCGATCTAATAAAGCCTGACTTAAAGCTGCCACACAAACGCTAGCGTAGCCTCTCCGGCGATACTCTGGCGGTGTGTAAACTATACTAATCCGCGCACCATTGGGCGTATTTCCAACATGACAAGCTATTGAAACTGGTACCTCATCCTGCCAAAGGTAAGCAGTACCTTGGTGTAAAACTCGTTGAACCCAGCGTTCTGCATCTGATTCAATCCCGCCCAAAGCTTCAAGAGAAAAGCTTTCATACCAATTTTTCAAAAGTTCTCGGTCATCCTCTGTAGCTAGGCGTAAATAACCTGGAACTTGAGAAATTGGCTTTACTTTTTCTAATTGAAAGATACGCAAGGCTAGTTTTAACTGGTAGGATTGACCAGTTAGCGAATGCCACGCCAGAATAAAGGCTTGCGCCTCATCTGTGGGAGCATTTACTCCTGGTAGTGATGGGTAAGAGATAGATAAATCTTGGGCGAGTAATTCTACTGCTTGAAAATCTTTTATTTGTGAGAGTAGCAATAGTCTAGGTGGTGTTCTCATGGCTACAGCTACAATATCTCCATTTTCTTCCACTGTTGCCAAATAAGGCTTTTTGTCAAAATGTTCGGGATTTTTAATTAAGGTATGGCTAATTCCCAACAGTACATTATGCTGTGCTTCCTGATTGAGCAAGTAGTCTTTCACCCTTGCATAAAATTCATTAACATTTTCAAATCGATAAACTTTCATTTCACTTTCCTCAATCCTCACTATCAATAGTTGTACTGCTCATTTGTTCTTGCAAAATCGCAACTTGAGAAAGCATAATTTTCTCCATTCCCCCAGTTTCTAAAGTGACCATCCAGCGAATCATTGATGAGAGAAATAGTTCTTTGAGATATGCAAAAGAAAAGCCATCTGTCAATGTAACTATATGATTTATAGCGTCGTTAGACAACTGCATTGCAGTTTTTAATTTATGATTCCACAATGTTATGTAAACTTGTCTAACTTGGATATCGGGCAATTCAAAGTGATATTTGCGGTCAAAACGGCTGGGGCGATCGCTAATTGCTGAATCTAAACGTTCTGGATGATTTGTAGTTGCGATGGTGATAATTCCTTCGTTCAAGGCGAAGCCATCCAACTCATTTAAAAAGAAAGAGCGATTTTCATCAGTCAATAGAGAATCGATATCTTCTAATACTAAAATACAAGGTGCTGATTGCCTAGCTTGTTTGAAGACTTTGCGAATATTTTCACTATCAGTGTCATACTCAGACTTGAAACTTTTTACATACAAACAAGGTTGTTGCATTTGATTAATCAATGCTTTTACTGTATGGGTTTTGCCATTTCCCGGCGAACCAATGAATAAAATACCCCGCTTCCAAGGTACACCATAAGCTGCGTAAGTTTCGCGGGATGCAAAGAATGTATTCAGGTCATCTTGAATATCTTGCTTGAGGTTACCCTGTAAAATCAGATTGTCAAAAGTCGCACCCTTAATGGATTGAAATAAATCTTGGTTTTTTTCCCAATAACCATCTTCAAAGACTAAAACTTCATCCCGAATTTCCGAATTCCAATCACAAACATCAACAAAAAATTTTTCAGCTATTTCTTTGTTATCAGCTAAAATCCAATAATATCGAGTTTTACAATAACCTTCTTGCCAACTCATTAATAGGATATCGAGTTTGTAACCTTGCCATGTAACTTCAAAACTGGCATTTTCGGTATGGTTGTAAATTTCTTGCTCCATTCCATCCCAGCTAGTCATAATCTGGTTGTGGATAAAGGTATTTTGTTGGAGAGTACAGAGGTTTACCTTGGCATACTTTTCTAAATTAAATGTAGGATCGTTTCCCTCTACCAGTCCTTTATGGGGATAAATTGCTGCTAATTCCTGACTGATATGATACGCGATCGCATTATTCGGTAGACTAAGTGCTTCTGTAATCAATTGTTGAATTTTCACAATTATTTATTTCCCTGATAAGTTTTGGTCTGGAAATCCTTACACTCGTGTTTAGCTACAAGGTCTGTGAGATAAATTCCAGAAAAAAAATCAAATATTTAAACTCTGACTGGAGATAATTTGTGTTTAAAGACGGGATTTATCCCGTCTCTACATGAGGGTTTTGGGTTGATTTGAACGGCGACAAAAATAAAAAATTCGCGGATGAGTTACGCGAATCTTTATTGCTTCATCAAAAATTGTGAGATATCAGGTTATTTGTTATTTTTGAGTTCGTGCATACTTCTAACAACTTTTGTAACTAAATTTCTGGGTGTAAATCTGACGCTTTGAGTCAAAATTTTATTTCTCATCCCAGGAATAACAACAGTTTTGTTTGTCATTAAACCACGATAGCCAATACTGGCAACGGTTTCTGTTTTCATCATTCTGTTAGCGCTGGCAATTTTCGAGTCTTCCATTGCAGCTGTTTGCTGAAATTCCGAGGCTGTAGGCCCCGGACAAAGAACAGTCACGCTGACACCCGTACCTTCTAATTCATTAGCGATCGCTTCTGAAAATGATAATACATAAGCTTTAGTAGCGAAATAAACTGCCATGAGAGGCCCCGGTTGAAAAGCAGCAGCTGAGGCAACGTTTAATATTTTTCCATAATCCTGTTCGAGCATATCTTTGAGGAATAATTTAGTTAAATGAGTCAGGCTCACTATATTTACCTGTAGCATTTTTAGTTCAGTAGTGAGGTCTGTTTCACTAAATGTTCCGTAAGTACCAAAACCAGCATTGTTAATCAGTACATCAACTTTGATGGATGCTTGCTGTAGTTCTGTAAAAATTTCTTCTGGTGATGTTGGTATAGATAAATCCTTAGCAAAAGTTTTGACAAAAATATTAAATCTTTTCGGCAATTCTTCTGCAATTTCAGTAAGTTTTTGTTCATTCTTATCTACTAGAACAAGGTTATAATTATGGCGGGCAAAAATTTGGGTAAATTGGTAGCCTATTCCACTAGCTGCTCCAGTAATCAAAGCAGTTCTTTGGTGTTGACTTTTTGATGTTGTATTCATTAAATTGCAAATTTGAGTTAATTAATTGAAGTGCAATAAGATGTAAGCGAGTATATTGTTATCAAATATAAAAATATGTATCGATATAAACAAGATCCCCGACTTCTTAAAGATATCGGGGATCTGAGACGTAAAAAACGAATTTACACAAATAGTTGCGTAAACTCATACATTAAATCTACCCTACCTTTCCGTAACATAGCTGGATCTAATCTTTCAGTTGTGTTGCAAGTCATTAAAACAACTAACCTTTGGTGCATTTGAATACCAGAGTCATCAATTACACTCTGATATAAAGTACCATCCAGCAAACTCAGAATGTGTTCGGTTTTGTTATTGTATTGCGCTACTTCGGATGCACGATTTTGCGCTAAATTATCAGCTTCGTTAATGACAATACAAATCCGTTCTAGGTAAGTGGGTGGGACAAAGTTGGCGATCGCATCATGATCTAAAATGAAAATTACAAAGCCTAAAGGTACGAGAATTTCTTTTGCTACTGCTTGTGTCCAAGCTGTTTTACCCGTTCCCGGTTCTCCATGTACAAGAACTGCTAACTGATTTTGATTGAGAATTGCTTGCTGTACAGAATCGGTAAAGTTTTGGATATCTTCTGGAAATGTGCGAATGGGAAATTGGCTGTGAACTTTGCCTACACGACTTTGATATCCACTCAGCATTACTGCTAAGTCGTAAGTTGCTTTGTTAATTAATGGCGCTAAATTTCTCGCCATTAAAGTATATTGTCGTCGTCCGCGATCGTAAGGATCGATTTGCAACCAAACGTCATATTCAGACCAGTAAGCATAAACAGTATTGATGACATCTAACCGTTCCCAACTAAAAAACTTTTCTACAGGAAAGTAAAAATCTCTTTCTGAATAATATTGGGTAATAATGTTAGGACGAGCTAACAAATGTAAAACACGCAATACAGTAATTTCTTGCAATCGATTCAGAACATAATCAATGGGAATACTGCTGCGACTCACAAATTGGACTATCGGCGTTTCTGTACTCAAAACATCTTTGTAGCGATGATCTGGTGATTGAGGATCTGGTGTGATGTAATTCCAAAACTTTTCAATTTCGTAACGCGTATTATCAGAAACAACACTTAATAAATTTGCCCACCAAGCATAATTATGTCGTCCCAAAATATCAGCAACATTACTTGCTAAATTCAAAGTTTTTTGGCTTAATTCGCGTGAATCATGAGATAATAAATGCCATAAAAAGTCCCAGTCTAATTCTCGGTGAAACGGCCGCCAACCGCTAGCAAGTAAGCTTTGACGAGTATTATTCGCAGGGCTGCCATCATTACTTCTATAATAGTCAAAATCCATATTTATCTAGTTATGTAGCGTTATTGAGTTATTTTGTGCTGAACTAGGAGATTTTGAAAAAATTCTCTCGTAATACCAACTAATTGCGTACAAATGTTAAGTTTATTTTCACCCTGCTGTACTGGCTAGCAAGTCTTCTTAATGTAACTCATATTATATGTACTATACTATAATACATATAGATTACCTGTGTCAATTGATTTTAGCAAGTAATTGGTAAATGGGAAGCTTTTGATGTAGCCACTGCGACACTTATAGCCTTTCGGGTTTTAGCCAGGTACGCTATGAGTGTCAATAATGTATTTTAAATCAGTTATAAATAAACGGATATTCACGAAGCATTTTTAGCTTAAAAGCTATTTATAAAATAAAAATAAAATTATTGTCGGGTGTGTTAAATGCGTATTTCGAGATTAATTATCACGAAAAATATTAACTGAGTGATTTATACATCATCTTGTATAGCGGTGCGTTAGGCTTTAGCCTAACGCACCCTACTTAATATTTATTGCCTTAGAGAATTGATAGATTATTTAAATCCACCACATCAATGTTGCGATATAAATAAGCATTAGCTCGAAGGCAATTGTATTAGGTATGAACCTATATTGAGGAACCGCTATACTCAAGTTGAGTATTTGCCATTAATTTCTATGTAACCTTCTGAAAGATCGCAACCCCACACAGTTGCAGAAGCTTTGCCAATATTGAGGCTAACATGAATATCTACTTTGTCTTTGGACATAATTTGCCGCAACTGTTCCAGATTTTCTGCGGTTAAACTATCAGGATAAACTCTCACATTGTCAAACCTGATAACAACTTGTTCGGGATTTATTTGTTGTTCGTCTTCACATTTACCTATAGCCATAGCAACCCTTCCCCAGTTGGGATCTGCTCCATAGACGGCGGTTTTGACTAATGGTGAATTGACGATTGCTTTAGCTACTTTTTTAGCTTGTGCATAGTTAATAGCAGAATCTACAGTTACCTGAATAATCTTAGTAGCGCCTTCTGCATCTCTGGCAATTTTGAGCACTAATGCATGTGCAACTTCTTGCAATGCATTAGCAAAATCTGCTTCTGGAACTTCGCCTGCTAAACCATTTGCTAAAATTACGGCGGAGTCACTTGTAGAAGTGTCTGTGTCTACACTCAGGCAATTAAATGTTTTATCAATAGTAGAGCGAAAAATCGAACGCAGACTATCTGCTTCAATAGCAGCATCAGTAAAAAAGAAAGTTAGGAGGGTAGCCATATTCGGCTCAATCATACCGACACCTTTAGCAATTCCCACCAAATTGGCATTTCCGATTTGACGTGTAGCTAATTTCGCTACTGTATCGGTGGTCATAATACCACGGGCTGCGGCATGAAAATCAGCAGCACTCAATTTTTTTCCGAATCCTGATAAACCGGTGCGGATTTTTTCAATGGGGTAACGTCTACCAATGACACCTGTAGAAGCTATGACAATATTATGTGCAGCAATTCCAGTTTCAGCTGCAACTAATTGTAAAACCTCTTTGGCGTCAGCAATACCAACAGAACCATTAGCGACATTCGCATTTTTAGATATGACAACAATTGCTTGTGCTTGCGAATCTTTTAAATTATCGCGGCTAATAGCAACACTCGGCCCGGCGAAAAGGCTTTGAGTGAAAACTCCATCAGCAACACAAGGAACTTCTGATTTAATCAAGACAAAATCATCTGTTGTATCTCGAATTCCCAAGTTAGTAATAAATGCGCTAAACCCTTGTGGTGTGGAAGATATAGTTAATGACATTTTTCCTATTTAATTATGTGCTTCAAAATAAAGAATTCAGAATTCAGGAGCCATAATTCACTAAGTATTCTGAATGAATTCCAGAATAAAAAACATGAAAAATTTTTAAGAGGGTGTTGGGTCTTTAAACCTGACTCTCTTATTCTGATTCCTGAATTCTAAATTTTAATTATCTCAGCTTTTGGAACTGATAGAAGCCAATAAACTATAAATCAGGTAACCTTATGGTGAATGTCGTCCATCCATTGCTGCTTTCTACTTGAATAATTCCTTGCAATTGTTCGATTAACTTCTGTACTATGGGTAGGCCTAATCCTGAGCCACCTTGATTCCAGATGTCTGCATGAGGAAGGCGATAAAATTTCTCAAAAAGTCGTGGTAATTCTGTTGCTGGAATTTCTGTTGAGTTACTAATACTAATAATAGTTATTGGGGGTGTTTCTGAAGAATTGTGACTTACACTGAGGATAATTTCACCACCTGCGGGTGTATATTTACAGGCATTATTGAGTAATTCTCCTAAGATTCGTTCTAAGATAGTGCCGTCTGACGATAATGGTGGGAGATTTGTAGGAAGATTTATCTGTAGAGTTTGCTGATGTTCTTGAATACGGATTTGAAATGGCTCAATTACCCAAGGTAGCCACTGTTGTAACAACAGCGCATCAGGTGTAATTATGGAGTTGGATGAGCTTTCTAGGCGTTGTAAGTCTAGTAAATCGTTGATTAGTTCTAGTTCGCGATCGCACTCGGCATCCATCAGTTCTAGATAGTGCTGATTTTCCTGCGTATCAGTAGAGGTCTGTAACATTTGAATCATGACTTTGATATTACTCAGAGGCGATCGCAGTTCATGAGAAACTAAACTCAAGAAGTCATTTTTTAGTTGATTTATTTCTTCTAATTGGCTCACAAGTTTCTCTTGCTCAATTTGTCTTTGATGCGCTTCCATAGCTCTTTTGCGCTCAGTAATATCTCGAAATATTAACACAGCACCGGTAATTTTATCTTTGTCATCTTTAATTGGTGCAGCACTGTCATCAATTGGTATTTCTACGCCATCTTTCGCAATCAAAATTGTTTCTGTTGGTAGATTGAAAATAGTACCATCTTGAAGGACTTTTACAATTGGATTTTCAATAGGGTGATGAGTTTGAGCATTGGCAATATTAAATACTTCTGATGAATTTTTACCAAAAGCTTCTTCCTGTTTCCATCCAGTCAAATTTTCAGCCACAGGATTCATAAAAGTGACTAATTCTTGCAAATCGCTAGCAATTACACCATCGCTGATACTTTTTAGAAGTGCATCCAACCATTTTTTATTCGTTTTCAATTGCTTTTCTAAACCGTGTTTTACCAAAGTTATTTCAATATTAGTTTGTAATTCTTTTTCTTTAAAAGGTTTGAGTAAATATCCAAATGGCTCAGTTATTTTAGCTCTTTGTAATGTGGTGTCATCTGCATAGGCAGTCAAATAAATAATTGGGATATCCAGCTGTCTAGAGATTTCTTGAGCAGCTTCTATCCCATCCATATTTCCTTTTAGTCTAATATCCATTAGCACTAAATCGGGCGAGGTTTGTATTGCTTTATTAATAGCTTCTTCTCCAGAAGAAGCTATGGCAGGAACCGCATAACCAAATTTACTTAATCGAGACTGTAAATCTTTGGCAACAATAGCTTCATCTTCTACAACTAAAATTTTTACGTTTGTCATATTTGATTGATATTTTTTATATTTGTATAAATGGAAATGTCAACTGGCATTCTACTCCATTGTCACCTTTTATATCGATAGTTCCTGCTAACTGATAGGTGAGAGCATCGACTAACTGTAAACCCAGTGATGCTATTTTTTTTAAATCAAAATCTGAAGGTAAACCAACACCGTCATCGCTAACTTTCAGGAGGAAATTATTGTCATCAATTGAATGAAGTTCAATATTAATTGAACCATTCATACCTGCGGAAAATGCATATTTTAAGGAGTTAGATACAAGCTCATGGATAATTAAGCTACAAGGAATAGCTGTATCCAAACCTAGTAAAACTTCCTCGTCAATATTTATTCCCACGGCGATCGCATCTTCATTGACTTCGTATGCAGTCAATAGACTTACTACCAAATCTTGAGTATATTCCCTAAAATTAATTCTTGCCAAGTCTTGGGATTGATATAATTTTTCGTGAATCAGAGCTATTGATGCAATTCGCTGCTGGCTTTGTTGGAATATAACCAAATCGTCTTTGTCTTTGATATACCCTGATTGCAAATTTAGCAAACTGGAAATCACCTGTAAATTGTTTTTCACCCGATGGTAGATTTCTTTTAATAACACCTCTTTTTCTAAGAGTGATGCTTTGATTTGCTCTTGTGAATGCTTGCGATCGCTAATATCTTCGATTACAGCAATAAAATATTTTGGCTCTGTGTTAGATTCACGTATTAAAGATACAGTAACATTAACCCAAACAATGGAACTATCTTTGCGAAAATAGCGCTTTTCCATTGAAAAAGTTTGAATGCGATCTGCTAATATCTCTTGAACAAATTTTAGGTCAGCATCAAGATCGTCTGGATGAGTAATATCTTGAAAAGTTAGTAATTCTAATTCTTCGAGTGTGTAACCAACAATATCGCAAAGCCTCTGATTAACTAATAACCATCTTCCATCTATTGCCACATGAGCAATGCCGACAGCAGCTTGATGGAATGCAGACCGGAATCGCTGTTCGCTTTCTCGCAATGCTGCTTCCATTTGTTGACGCCCAGTCATTTCTGCCTGTAATGATTGATTAATTCTTGTTAACTCTGCTGTCCGTTCCTCAACTATGCTTTCTAGTTGATTAAGCAGGCTACTGAGTGCCTCCTCTGCTTGCTTGCGCTCAGTTATATCCGTATGTGAGCCTGCCATCCGCACTACATTACCGTTTTCATCCCACAGTCCTTGGCCTCGATTTAAAATCCATTTGTAACTGCCGTCTTTACATAAAACTCGATGCTCGGTAATGTAAAAAGGTGTTTTCTTCGCAAAGTGATCTTGAACTGCTTGTGTTACCCAATCGAGATCGTCGGGATGCACTCGTGTCAACATTTCATCTAAATGGTTAGAAATTTCCTGGTCTTGGTAACCGAGCATTTCCTTCCAGCGAGTGGAGAAGAAAACTTCATTAGTTTTAAGATTCCAGTCCCAAATTCCATCATTATTGCCACGTAAAGCTAATTGCCAGCGTTGCTCGCTTTCTCTTAAAATTTCCTCGGTGCGTTTGCGCTCAGCAATTTCCTTTGCCAGTTGGCAGTTGGCCGCCTCTAGTTGAGCAGGACTCGGTAAAGCTAATGCCTGGGGTATCAATGGCACAAGTTCTAAGGCGGTAACTACGGAGACAAAAGCGGTAATAGCTTTAATTAACCCCGATACCCAATAAATGGGATACCAAAGCGTCCACACATCCATTAAATGAGTTGTCCCACAAGCAACAATGAATGTGCTAAACATCAGGAACATCCAGTCAAAAGGCACATCTCGTCGTTTGCGAACAAAATAGATTAACATTACTGGAATTGAATAATAAGCAAGTCCAGTTAGCACATCTGAAAGTAAATGCAACCATACCAGTCCTGGTTTCCAGAGGTAGCAATGTCCGTGAGGAATAAACTGGTTAACAGAGAAAAAACTATTTAAAAATTCCACGATTAAAATCCATATACTGCACAATTCTCCATCGAAGCGAGAGTGTGAGAAAAGAGATTTTATGCCTAGCTTCGTAGACGCAAAGACGCCTAGAGTGTGGCTTCTCACATTCTAAAAGAGAAAACATTCAGCGCTGGTCATACTATTGCTGTAGTATCAAGCACAAGCTGTAAGCTAGGCTTGAGTACGCTTGGACGTTGGCTGTGGCTTCTACATCCTTGTTTGTCCATCTTTGTAAAGTTTTTAACTTGAAAATTTAAGATTTATTTAAATTAAAATACCGCGATCGCTTTGGTGATTGTTACCGTAGATCTTCTGAAATCAACCATTTATATATAGCAAGTAATCCACAATGATTAATCAAAAACAAAATCCCCGACTCCTGGTAATAAGTCGAGGTTCTGCCACTTGCAATTAGCACAAATTGAGATTAATGAATTAAGAACGCGACATAATAATGATGCCAATCAAAATTATTCCTAATCCAAGGTATTGGCTAAAGCCAAGGCGTTCTCCAAAAAACCAACTTCCAGTAATAGCAATCAGTCCAAATCCCAAGCCAGCGAAGACAGGGTAAGCTGTTGAAACTGGTAATTTATCTAATGCTTTGCCAAATAGTACGACGTTTATGCTATAGAAAACCAGTCCGCTGATAAACCAAGGGGACAATAGCAATGATACTAAACCAGGATCGGGGGCTTCAAGACGCGATCGCTTCAATAACAAATTCCCAATGCAACTATTGATGCTAGCAGCGAATACGAAACTCCATGTGGCGAAAGTAAAGTTTATACTCATACGAAACTAATTAGTGAAATTGCTTAAAAAGCATAATTATCTATTTTGGAAAATAGGGTTAACAAATTAATCAATTTTCTTACCTGCCAGATTATAATTTTTTTAACATAAAATATCTATTTTTACCAGCAAGCTTTTGCTTCTCTACCTTGCAGTATGTCTGGGTGTTTTAAACTATTTTTATTGATTAATTTTCCGATTAACAAAGCAATAGTTAAAATTTTTAATTTGTGAAATATTGTATATGAATTTAATTTATCTTTTCCCTTCACCCTTTTCGGAAAATTAACTACTTCTGTGAAAATAGACAAAGGAATTTTACCCGATGTTATTGTACTGATATTATGTTTTCCATAACATAATTCTAATGCGTAATGACCACAACTCCATCTAGATACTTGCTCAATCCACACTTGTTTTGGTGGCTTATCCATTGTAACTTCAGTAGGACTGGGAGTTCTATTTACAGAAATAACATCTAATAAAACTTCGTATATAAAGCCAGCATACTTAGCTAAAATCGTAAGTTGAGTGTCTTCAACTCTTATCCCTGGATAAGTTTGAGCAATGACAACTAATAAACTGATGAGTGCATCTGTTCTACCAAATGTGCCTCCTCCTTGCATCCACCGAAAACCATTATGTCTACCATGCATAAGGTCTAAAAATAATTGAATAGGAGGAATTTCTTGGCTAAAGTCAGGGAGAAGAATTTCTATTCCATCTTCCATAGATTTTTGATATACAGCAAATCTATTTCTGGCACTAATAATATCTATTTGAGGATGTTTGTTAAGGTGACTAATGATTAATTCTAAACCATTAGAATCTAGGTCTAGAAATGGATATTCTGGCTCAAGTAAAAACTGAGATTCAGCATCAAAAGTAAATAATATTGCAGGAGGTATCCATCCATTTTCTATGCTATTTAATAGTAAATAACAATAAATATCACCTAAAACTCTAATTTTACCTGCTGCATGTAGACCTTCTTTTTGATGCACAACAAATATTCTATGCTGAGAAAAAGGGCAGACAATATTAGTTAATAAATAAGGCTTTCCAGCACACATTAAATTGTCAAATATTTTAGCTGGGATATTATTTGCCAGTTTTTCATTAGTATATAAATGAATTACTTGGACATTTGGTAGTAAAGTAAAGCGATCGATAACACTTGGACATTCAAAACCATTATTCAAACCAATTACTATATCAGCCATCATCCCAGTTTGGGAGACTTGTTCAAGGATCTTAGGAATAGTATATGGTAAAAACTTTTCTGATCCTTTTGCAGTTGCGACTATTCCTAATACTCTTGTGTTATCAAAAGTATTATTAGTTTTTTGTATAATCCATTGTTTGTAATATAAGACATTTTCTACATCTTTTTTAAGATTCATATCTTGTTTTTTTCGCAATAATTGGCTATCTCGTAAAATACGATTTGATAGCCTAGATAAGAGAAATAGCTTTAAGTTTTTTAAAAGCATTGTTCGAGATTCCTGAAATTTGTATAAATTTTTACTTTTCAACATTAACTACAAGTTTTTTTGTCTAAAAAAGTTCAACTGCTCCAAAGAATATTGGAGCTTCACGAAAATGAGATCCACAAATAGCTTCCAATATTTTATTTTTAAGGGACCTTTGTAGAGATAAGCCAAAAGATTCAAAGCAAAAGCAGAGCTTATAATAGCTTGACGGGTATTTCGGGCTTCTTTAGGCCAATGTTCAATTAAAATCTCTACGACTTCGGTTCTGTTTTCCAGTAATTCCATAGACAAATGAGGAACGAGGAACCAAGCTAACATATGCAAAATTGATTGAATAAAGGCAGTTGATTCACCTGCTAAACTTTCTTCAAGAGTAAGGGCAGATTCTTTTAAAAGTTTGCATTCTGAATTAGCTACTGCTTTCAAAATATTTGACATTGGTCTCAACATTCCTAAATTCTTTTTCAACCTAGCAGAGTCTTGAGGATAGACATTCAGTCGGTGAGCAACTGCATCTTCTGAAGCAGCCATCGCGGCATCAAAGTATCTTTGAATTTCTTCTTTTTTTAAACGAAGATTTATATTCATCGCATTCTCATGCCAGCGGTATCCCATAGAAATGCTTCGATTCATGAGCAAAGGTTGATTAGCACTTAGCCTCAGCCAAGTATAGACATCAGTATATGCAGCAAACCGATTAGGCCAACCACCGATTGCATCAAGCGAAGCACGTCGAATCACTACAGATGAAGGTGTATAAACTTGATTTTTAGGAAAATTAATCCACGGATCGAAGGCTACTACATCTGATTTTGGAGGTTGCAAAACAAGGCTATTATCTATTTTGAAAACTCGAACATTGGCAACAGCAGCTGGACATTCAGGGTGCTGTTCGAGAATACTGCAAAGAAGTCTTAAGTGAGCAGGATGCCAAACATCGTCATGATCTAAGAAAGTAACTAAAGGTGCAGTAGTATGTTTCAAGCCAAAGTTACGAGCAAAATTTTCTCCTTTGCCTGGATGCCGAAGCAATATGGCATCTGAGTAAGTTTTAACTATGTCTGGGGATTCATCCTCTGAACCATCATCAACAACGACTACTTCCATTGGGTAGTGTTCTTGAGAAAAAACAGAGTCTAAGGTTTGGCGAATCCATTTAGCTCCATTGAACAATGGAATTACAACAGCAACATCCATAAATCTTTCTAGATCCAATTTTCAAAAAAAGACAGCGATGTGAAGTTTAAATTTAATAGTCTTTCGAGAATTTTCAAAACTCTTTACTCTGCTTATTTTTTTTTAGAAATATGAATTTCCAAAGTTATAAAATTAACATCAACTCTTTTGAAATGACTTAGCTTCTTTTCTGAGATATCTCATAATGATGAATCGGCGCAGCGATACGATCTGTGGCAGAAATTTTGGCATTTGCACGCCTGCGGTTGAGTTTAACTATGTCCAACCAATGGTAAAGTTTATCTACAAGTTCTGGACAAAATTGCCCAATAGCAAACATTACTTTAGCCATATTTGCTGTTAGCAGATTTTGATTAACTATTATCTCTGCTTTGTTTTGTTTGATAGCTTTAATCACTGCATTTGCTACATCTATCGGTGTAGATGTACCTGCTAACCAAGGAGCAGGTATGCGACTATTAACAGTCATACCAGTTTCGGAGATATACCCCGGACAGATTACCGAGATATTAGTATTAGTACCAGCTAATTCTTGCCGCATAGCATCAGTCCACATAATCAAACCAGCTTTACTTGCAGAATAAATGCTGTTGTAAGGGACTCCCTTTTTACCAGCTAGAGAAGCAATATTAACAATGTGACCGCTACGGCGCTCCAACATGCTTGGCAGAAACAAACGGCTTAATTCAGCAGCAGCGAGTAGATTAATTGTCAATATTGACTGGATATCCTCTAAAGAATAATCAACGAAATCTCGGTAAATTTCTATGGCAGCATTATTAATTATAATGTCTACTGGGCCAACAACTTTATTAATTTGCTGTTTAAGATTTGATAATTCTGTCACATTTTTAATATCAAAGGGAATACTTATTCCTTTCCCACCCAAAGCTTTTATTTGAGCGCATGTTACATCTAATCCTGACTTAAAACGAGAAACGCAAATTACAGTTGCTTGTTCTCTAGCTAGAGCGCGAGCAATGTATACTCCTAAACCGCGTGATGCACCTGTCAAAAGTATTGTTTTAGCAGCTAAATTTGTCATGGTAAACACCTTATATTCGATCTATTGCTGTCACACTAGCTCAACAATAATTGAACCTTTATATAACAGATTTTTTAATAATTTTTTATTATATATTGTTTGCAATATTTTTACTGTAATACTTGAATAATTTAAATTAAATAAGCTGCAAATATACACGGTATATTTACCAAATTTAATATTTTACCAAAAAGCTTTTGCTTTAGCGCCTTGTAGAATATCAGGATTTTTGGTGCTATAAATTTGTAGCTTTTGATAATAAAAAAAGCTAAACAATAGTAATTTTATTCTGTTAGTAATAGTATATAAGTTGATACTCTGGTTTACCATTGTCAGCTTCAAAAATTTTATCGGATTAGCCAATGTAAACCAAGGAAAACCAATATTTACTAACATTTTAATATTATGTTTTCCATAAAGTAATTTTAATGCCTCAACAGAAGCTAACCACCTATAAATTTGTTCTATCCAAGCTTTTTTTTGCAGCCCTTCCATTGTCATATCTGTCATACTGGGAGTTCTGTTCGTAGAAATTACATCTAAAAATATGTCACCTATAAAGCCTGCATACTTGCCTAAGATTGTAAGTTGAGTATCTTCAGTTCTGATGCCTGGATAATTTGTAGAAATTACTGCTAACAAACTAACTATCACATCAGTTTTACCAAATGTGCCTCCTCCCCATTTACATTGAAAGCCACTGAATCTACCATGAGTAATATCTATAAACCATTGGATAGGAGGCAGTTCTTCACTAAAATCAGGCAATAAAACTTCAACTGCATCTACTATTGCTTTTTGATAAACTGCAAACTTATTCCTTGTACCTATAATATCGATTTTTGGGTTATTTTGCAGTTGATTTACTACTAATTTTAAGCCATTAGACTTTAAATCTATACCTGAACGATCGCGTGCTACTAAAAACTGGGATTCAGCATCAAAAGTCAGTAAAAGGGCAGGTGGTATCCATCCATCTTCAATACTCTTGAGCAGTAATGAACCATAAATATCTCCCAAAACTCGAATTTTTCCTGCTGAGTATTGCCCCTGTTTTTGATGGAGAACAAATATTCTATGTCTGTATTGGTAAGGGTCAATGTTAGTTAAACAGTATGGTTTTCCTTGGCACATTATATTATCAAATATTGGTGCTGGAATATTGTTTGCTAGCTTTTCTCCAGTATATAGATGAATGATTTGGATATTTGGCAACAAAGTAAAACGGTCGATAACAGCGGAACATTCAAAGCCATGATTTAAACCAATGACTATATCAACCGCCATATCTATTTCTGAAATTTGTTGAATGATTTGAGGGATAGTATAAGGTAAATAATTTTCGGCTCCTTTAGCGGCTGCAACTATTCCTAATATTCGGGTCTTGTCGAAAGTATGATTAGTTTGAGTCTGAATCCAATCTCTATAATACAGAACAGATTTTACATCTGCATTTAAAGTTCTGTTTTGTTTTTCCCGTAATGTAATTTTTTCTTTTAAAAATTTTCTTGATTCATCAGATACTTTAAATAAATTATTCAAAAACATTAATTTCTTCCTTTCCCTTATTTAAATGTTCAGTTTTCACTTGACCGTATTCCAGTTTGACGATTCGATCTGCTAGGTAAAAATATTGGTCATCGTGGCTAATAACCAACACAGTTTTTCCTCTATTCTTTAGCTCTAAAAGAAGTTGAGTATAAAAAATTTCCTTGAACGCAGGATCTTGATCTGATGCCCACTCATCAAACATATAGATGGGACGATCTTCAAGGTAAGCAGTAAGCAGAGCAAGGCGCTTGCGTTGTCCTTGAGAAAGGTCTGTGGTAGAAAGTATGCCATTCTTGACCTTAACTTTGCGGTCAAGTTGCAATTTGACAAGATATTTTTGAGTTTGAGAATCGAGGTTATTATTATCAAAACCTAGAAAGCGATCGAAAAGATAAAAGTCAGAAAATACTACAGAGAACTGCTGACGATACCATTCTAAATTTTGATTAGTAATGGGATTATCATCTAGATAAATATTTCCTGTTTCACAGATGTAAAGACCAGTAATTAATTTAGCAAGAGTAGATTTACCACTACCATTACCTCCTAAAATAAAAACCAGTTCTCCTTGATGGAATTTCAAGTTAATAGGCCCAAGGATAAAATTGCTTTCTTCCTGTTCGTGATAGTAAGTATGAGTAACATTTACAAGTTCTAAACATTTAAAATTATGTGATATTAGTAGGGCATTATCAACAGCTTCATCTGAAGATTTTGCCAATAAAATGCCTAAAGACTCTACTTTTTTTAAAGCAATTAACGCTCTGATTATATTAGGCATTGTACTCATAATGGACTCTAGAGGTGATATTAAGTAAATAATAGTTAGAGCATATGCAGATAAAATCGTAGGATGAATTTTGTTAATAGTCGGTATAGTGAATAAAAGCAAACCAATAGCAACAAAAAATAAAATTTGTCCCCAACTAGCAGCAGCAGCAAATATGCTCATGCCCACAACATTATGATGACAAGATGATAGAGCAGTGTTATGTAGGTCTTCTGAGAGAAATACTTCCCGTCGTCTGCGGTGTAGTTTGAGTTCCTTTGTGCCTTGAGTTATGGTACGGAAATGCTTAAACAATTTATCTTCCTGTTCGCGAGCCAGTTTCAAAAAAGACATGGCTTTCATTGTTGGTAATGAATAGCTAAATATTCCCAAAAACATAAAGCTAATACCTATAAGGAAAATAATTTGAGATAACCAACTCAAATAAATTAGACAGGCAACTACAATAGCAATATTAATGCATAAAAAAGGAATAATAATAATTGTGTTAGAGATTGTTTGGATATCTTCAACGAGAACAGCTAAAAGAGAATGAGCGCCAATTTTTTCTAAGTGTCGTAAAGGCGAGGCCAAAATATAACGACTTAAAAATAACCGCAAATTGAGAATTGCTTTTTGTGAAACTTGAATTAACAAAATTTGAGAAATAAAATTAGCAACTAGCCGTAGTAAACAGAGAGCAACAAAACTCCAAAACAGTATAGTTTTTGATGGTTGGTTTTGATTCAATGTTGTATTAATTAGGGCAATTAAACCCGCAGCAGTACCACCGCTTAAAATACCAGCTAGCATTGCCAGACTGAGGTGAAGAGAAGAAGTACGTAATAGTAGGCGAATCAAGTTCATAATAGTGATTAATTAACAACGCACAGCTTTTGGTTTGACCATGTTGTTTATTCATGGTTGAATAATCGTTATCTATGCTGAAAATTGAAAATTTTTAATTTAACTGCGAAAACTAAATAAATTGTTAGTATAACCAATATAAATTCATGTTTGAATGAATTCAAAATCAGCCAAAAGGCAGACATATAAAAACAGAGTTTTCCTAAAATTAGTGTCTGCTAACAATGATATTATTGCTGTCAACGCAATGTTTAAATCGCTTAATTAACCATCCAGTTCTGATGTATAAGCATATTATCCCAGTGAGATACTCAATCGCAACTCATATGCAACTCATCATATACAGTTATTATAATTTGAGATAAATGTGTAAATAAAAACCCCCGGCTTATTTGATAAGTCGGGGTTTTGTAGCTTTGAATTATCACAACTCATTATAGAATTACTATAGTAAGTTGGGTTAAACGAGGCCAAACCAAACAATAGATATTTAATGTTGGGCTGATAACTAAAATCAGTCTACGTAGTTCTTTTTATACATTTTATATTTTACATTCTTCTATCTCAGATTTTAGAGAAGTAAAATGTTTTCCACCTAGTTCAATTTGTCCTTGCGTACACCCGTCTTTCAATCTTTGAACTAAATATTCCAAATCATGGGCTATGAAATTTGCGCCATGATCTGGTTCTATTAAACTAACTAAAGATATATTGCCAGGTTGTTGATTAGCCAAGCTAGAAATACCCAAAAAATTGAAGACACCAGATTCATAAGTTCCACAAGGAACGGAAGGATTATTAACTCCAACACAGTATTCATTTGGTTTAAACCAATCAAATGCTGGATAGCCGTGGAAATGAACAATTGGCGCACCATCTTTGATTAATTCTGGTGTATATAAAGCAGCAGAAAGGCTGATAGCAAGCATGACATAGATATCATAAGAAGGTTTCATGTCTACTAGCTCGGAACGAATCGCTTTGGGTAATTGTAGATATAGCTTTTCTTTCAAACCAATTCTGATAACATCGTCAGCAATATTTAAGTCTGTTTTATTAGACCCTGAGCGAGAACTTACAAGCCAAATATCGGGTATTTGCCTAAACACATATTCTTCTAATCTTTTAATTTTGGCATAACGCCTACCTTTGTCATTTTGACGAATTTCATTACTGCTAAATCCTGGGACAGATAATAGATTTTCCCAATCATTTTTTGTGATTTCTAGTTCTCCAAAATATTGTGGTGGTTCAGCATAAGCAACAAAACCATAAGAAACACCTGTCCTACCATTTATAATGATGCTAACAATATCTCTATGGGATTTCCTTTTAATAACTTTATCGAGCTTAAAACCAGGAGGAAATAAACCTGTTGATGCCAACTCTTGACCTAATCTAACTAGTTTTGCAGCATAAATAGATTCTTGAGGATTATACTGCTCTACCTCAAATCGACTTAATAAAAGTGGAGCAATTGGTACAAAAACTTTAGGAATCAGTGATTTTAAAACAAAAGCACCAATCTCATTTCTTTTAAAAATAGAATCTGAAAGATTCATATTTAATATAGAAATTTTATCTGATGATACCCCGATAACAATCTCTGAGAATGTTCTAATTAAAGTGTTTAATCCAATATTGATTTTTTCTTTATAAGGAATGAGAGGATTAATAAAATTATGGTCAATTGTGGTAATTACAATTACTTGTGTTTTGCTAGGGTTATCGACATATTTAGCCGCATAATCTTCAGCCCAACTGCTCAATCTAGCTATTTTGATTACAGGAATTTTTCGATTGTTTAAAATTAATGTAGAATAAATTTGATAGATAGCCTCTGCTACAATAATACCCAATCTTCTAATAAAAGAAGGAGGAATTTCTACATCAATAATTGCATTAACTTCTGATTTAACTCCCTTAAATTTAAAATTTTTCTTTTTGTTAATTATTGGAAGTATAAGGTCGTAATTAAATTCTGCGATCGCATCTTCCCAAGGTAATATTTTGACACCGTAATATTTTAGTTTATCTTGCAACTCTTGGCGAAATTTCAAAACTTCTTGATTATTGTAACTCTTAGATAAGGGTTTAAATGTAACTATTAGCTTTTGAGCCATAATTTTAGGATCGATAATTGGCGGCTTAGATTCCACCGATGATTGCTGAGCGAATCCGCCAATTAAACGACCAATAGTTTGTAAATTTAATCCTTGAGGTAAAGGGGTAGACTCCAAATCTATAGCTACATCCATTTCGTGCAAAAATGCTACAATTTCTGTTTTATGAGCAACTATTTTTTCTTGAATTTCTGGTGTGATTACTCCTTTTGGGGAGCGAATCTTTAATTTGTCGTTATCAACCCACAAATTAACACCCAGTTGTGTAAGATTTTCTACAAGTTCTGATACGTTCATAGTTTGACAATCTCCTAAGTTTTTTTAAATCTTGTTTTGTCAGTCTCTACAAGAATAATTGCAGGATTTAAAAATAAAAGCAGAATTTGTAATCGGTCGTATTATCATCAGCCATAAGTTACGATCGCTTGATTGTTAAAGTGATGACTATGCAATATTTTTACTTTTGACAAAAATTATTATTTAAATTGCAAATATCAAAAAGATTAGATATGAGATTATCTACAAGATGCTCCATAGTATTTTTACTAATTGATGGTTGAGAGAATGCGAAATTTAAAAGCATTTTTCCTTGGAATGTAGAAACATGAATTGCAAAAATACCTGCAAAAAAACTATTAGAACTTATGAAACTGATTTCTTCGAGTTCCAAATTACCGTAATTTCTGGGAATATTAATTTTACCAACGTTAGAAACTGACACTGTGGCAGCTATTTTTTTGGGATAAATGCAACAAAAATCTATAAGGTTTTTAGCAATTAAAACCATTCTAAAAAGCTCACCATGCTTTTTACTCACTTCCAGCTTATGTTGTACTTCTCTAGCTAATTCCCAAAATGAACTGTTTGGCTTTATGAGGTGAAATTGCATGATAGAAGAGGCTAATATAGCTAGATGTTCATCACTAATCGCAGGTTCTAAATGTTTTCTTAAATCAAGATATGATAAGCAATTTACTCGTATATCTTTTCTGCGACCTTTAGTTATTGTTCTAGCTACTGTCAACATCATTGCAGCACATAAAGCGTTGTGTACTGTTGTATTTTCTTCTCTACAGCAACTTACAAACTTTTGGGTTAACTCTTGGTCAAGTTTTCTGTGGATAATATTGCAACTACGCTTTACAATAGGCACATACTTTTCAAAACCCAATGTTTTTGGTCGATTCCAGATTTCTTGTAACCCAACCTGTAACAAAAAAATCGCGCTATTTATCCTACCTCTAAACCCCTTAGCCCATTGAGGCATTAGTTCTTCAATGGGCGGAAGTGGAGCTAGGCTAGTAACTGAATTAATCGGTTCGCCTGAGACAATTTTTTGGCAAAAAGTTAAGATTTCTGAGTGAAGTTGGATGCATGATAAACCATCTGCGATCGCATGGTGTACTGTTGTAATTAAATAGTTTATAGGTTCATCACCTAAAACATAGACAATAACCACTCTTAGCAGACTTTTACTACTATCAATTGCTTCGTTCATCTCTTGACAAACAACTTCTTGCCATTGGTAGTTATCTAACGCTTTGACAAGGCGTAAAGGAATCTTTACTGTTTCTTGAGTTTGAAAGCTGAGACTATTCCGAGAACGCAGAATTCGGGAATTAAGACGAGGATGGCGACACTGAATTATCTCCAAAGCCTGTGTCATAGTTTCTTCATCGATACAGCCATTGATACGGCTAATAGTTACTATATTCCAGGTTTTAGCACGGCTATTTAAAATTTCCATAGCCTGTTCGAGGCGTCCCAGCTTTCTATTGTAAATCATTTGAATTTTGATGGCTGTTCAAGAACAGTTTTGACGTTTAAATCTCAAAAATTTCTGACTCTGAAGCTTTACATTCTTCGGCTAAACGCTCAGATAATGTTTCAATAGTGGGGTAGCGCCACAATAAAATTGGAGATAATTCAAAACCAAACAATTTCTCGGCTTTGCTAACAAGAAGCATTGCTTGTGCTGACTCTAAACCGTAACTGTCTAAAGGCTGGTGCACATCTATATCTTGAGGTTCGACTCCCAATTGCTCTGCAATATGAGAAACTATCCAAGCTTGAATTTCTTCTGCGGTATAAGACTGCTTTTTAATTGTTTCAGGAGTAGGCTGGCTCATTTTCACACCTTTAAATTTATGAGGAAATAGATTTAGCGATCGCTAATTTTCCAACTGTCTTTTGTTGAATTTTGGGTACTATTTACTGCTGCTAATAATCTCTATTTATCTAGTTATAGTTGTACCCAAATTACATCTATTTGATGTTTGCTAAATATATACCTGGCTATGTGGTAATTATCAATTATTTAGCTACCCGAATCCGAATATCACCTTCCACTACGCATTGACAAGCTAGGCGAATATTGGGGTTATCTGGAGCCAACACATCAAGTAAAATGCGTTCTTCATCCCTGACAGAAGCTAAATTTTCTATCCCACTCACAACTTCTATCAAACAGGTTCCACAAGCAACGCTACGACAACCAAAAAAAATTGAACTTGGATGTTCGTCACAAATCTTAGTTAAACGTTGGTTTGCTTCGACTTGCACTGTTTTATTATCATCTTCAAAATGAATAGACACTATCATTGCTAAATTCACCCTGATTTTGAAAAAAAGTTAACAGATGTAGCTAATATCCCAAGCGTTTAGCACTAAAAAATCAGAAATCAAAAGTTTTCAGTAATCTAGTATTATCGACATATTGATTCATCAAATATTATTTTGATGCTTGCATAATTATGACTACTGAATTCTGATAATTTAGGACTTACGCAAACAACCTCTCTAACTCTTATTCCTCTGTGTTCTCTGTCTTGAAAAGTTATGTTCGCCGGAAGCCGGCGCTCATACTTTTCGCTGCGTTGCGCCAGTTCCTTCAAGTCTCTTAACCCGCCCAACGCACTGGCTTCTCTGTGGTTCGATTTTACGTTAAGAGTGCGTAAGTCCTATAACTATTAGGCAACTTCAAGAACCTTGTAAATCTCTTTAATCGCCAGAGCATCCTGATAACGCTCATAGCGATTACCCAACTTAGTTGTATTTAACTCTAATCCCAGTTCTTTAATCAAACGCTCTAGTTGCTGAGATTTGTATTGCCAACTCTTTTGCTCCATGTAACCAATGATATTTCGCCACTTTGAGCTTATATTTCTCCAAGAATCCACTAGTTGGCTGACATCTACCTGCTTATCTGCTAATTCAGCATGATGCAGAGACATACGTAGTGAATTCAGCCCAATTCTAGTGTCAGTTAACAACATCCCTTGGGCAGTGAGATCTAACTTTTCCAAATAAGTTGTGAAACTAGCATTAATATAGTCTTCCACAATTATTTGTAGGAAATGTCTAACGAAATCTTGAGCCTCTGGAGGAGCTACTTTATACAATTCTACTCCTAACTCAAAAGATGTTGTGTAGTGACGTGCTTCATCTGTTAAATGACCTTGATTTAATTCAAAAGCTAATGGTTCATAATCAAAATCTTCTGGAGAATCAAATAAATATGCTTCGCTTTTTTTTAATTCCACATTAGCCATGTAGCGATAGAGCAGAGTCAAACTACCCAAGCCACTTTCTTGAACTTTTTCGGCGGGTAGCATTCTCATAGCATCCCCAACCATAAACCGTAAAGTTCGATATGTGAAATTTTTATCTTGCTGCTGTGTCTCTTCCGCTATATTTTTTAGAAAGCATTTTCCTTTTTGGAGATGAGAAAGAATTGTATTCAGATTTTCATCAAAAGTAAAACGAGTATCGAACTTTTCAAAATCTGATTGCGGTATTATACCAACAGTTCCATAGAAAAAACTAGGCTCATCAAACGAAGTTTGAATTCCTATTTCTCGGCAGACCATACTATGTACGGTTCTAAAAGACCAGATATGATCCATTTCTTCATTAGTTTCCTGATGAAGAATCATAAATTCGTCTGAGTATGGAGCAAAAACCTTCTCAGCAATACTCATATTGGATATCAGAGACTGATATTCGCTATTAGCAACATACTTATAGAAATTTGCAAAGAATGTCGCAGATAAAATTGCCTTTTGGCGATTATTAAAAGAAAGTAAATATTCACAAATTGGTATGGGCAAAGGCAGCATCCCAGGATGGGAATAGAGCTTTTCTCCTTTAATCCCCTGTTTGCTCATAGCTATAGCAATTGGTTTTAACTCTAAAGCATTACTATGTGCCTGTTCAAAAAGCTTATTTTGAATCTTAGGAATTCTGCGATCGATTTGGACAGTATTCATGTGATTTTTCTCCTTTATTGAAAATTAACTGGACGATATTCACTATAGTAAGCTGGCATTTGTAAACCTTGGATTTTTAAACTTTGAATCCGGTATAAAAACGCTGCTCCAGTCATAATGTGGTTAGCAATATCAACGACATGGCGATTTTTTGAGTCAGATAAATAAGAACCTCTAACCCAGTCATTGAAGCTGCCCATAGCTGGGCCACACCAGATTTGATAATCCATTTCTCTTCCTTTTTCCCCAAAATTAGACCAACGAGATGATAACCCAAGATACCAGCGGAAAATTAAAGCCATTTTTAGTTTGGGGTTGTTAACAGCTTTGGATAATTTATCAGGATTGCGTTGAGACAAATAAGTAACTGTTTCTTCCCAAACTGCTTCTAAACTTTTTCGCAAAACTTGTTTTTCTAACTTGTCTCTTTCTGCTAAAGGAATATCTTCAATTGAGTCATAATTTTTGTATAATTCAAACAGCTTTTGCGCTCGTAAAGGGAAGAGAGTTCCTCTTTTAAGAACTTGAAGTTTTACTCCCATTTCAAACATATCCGCTGCTGGAGCCATCATTACATCAGCCATCTCGGCTTGAGCTAGCAAATATTTAGTATGTTCGGAAGTTCCAGCTTCAATACAAGACTGATTAATTGAACCAGTCACAACATAAGCAGCCCCCATCATAAAGGCAGCTAAGGCTGATTTTGGTGTAGCAATTCCCCCTGCAACTCCAACTCTGACTGGTTTTTCATAACAATATTTGTTTTGAATTTCATCTCTCAATTCCAAGATGGAGGGTAGCAAACAAACTAGAGGACGATTATCTGTATGACCGCCAGAATCAGCTTCTACTGTAATATCATCAGCTACAGGAATTTTTTCAGCTAGACTTGCTTGTAATTCAGTGATTAGACCTTGCTCAACTAATTTTTTTAAAGTTTTTGTGGGAGCAGGTTGAAGAAATTTGGTTGCAACTTCTGTGCGAGAAATTTTGGCAATGATTTTATTTTTGATTTCGATTTGATTAGCTGCATTCAAACTAAGTCCAGCAGCTCGGTAATAGATGATGTTGTCGCTCAAATCTAAAAAGGCAGAAGCTTCTATTGTTCTTACTTGATATTTAAGATATAAATCGACTACACCGCGTTCAATAGCAGGTTCGCTGGGACTGTGGAGTAAGTTAAAAGCATAAGGGCCTTGAGGCAAAGCTTGTTGAATACGGTTAATGGCTGCTTCGACGCGACTAGGAGACAAGCCACCAGCCCCAAATGAACTCAATATTCTCTCTTTACCAAGAGCAATTACCAGTTCTTCGGAAGCAATACCTTGAGCCATTGCTCCCGTGGCATAAGCATATTTTACACCATGAAAGTTGAGAAAATTTGAATCGCCTAACTGTTGAGTCGATATTGGTGGAACAGCTATTATTATTTCTGCTTGTTCAGTTTTTTCTTGGTTGTAAGGATATAAGCGACCTTCGTTAGTTGCGCCAATTTTTCCATCAACTCTAATAATATAACAAGGTTTATCTAAATTTAGCAACTTAGATTTTATGCCTGTTTCATGAAATGAAAGAAAATCTAAAATCCCCTGCCAAATTTGATTATGGGGATGAGGAGATTCTGATATTTTGAGATAATTACCATTTTTATTTAATGTATTGTTAGTACCAATCATGTTTTAGCCTCTGTTGATTTAATCTGGCTGAATAAAATTATGCAAATTTTATTATTCAAATAACTTTTGATAGCAAGCTATTTGCAATTGAATCATGGCGCTGATTTGTTTGAGCGATTCCTGTCGCGCTTGTAAAAAAACAACATGGGCTTTGGTCATCTGGGAAGCATTCTCACTTAATTTTTGATAAATAAGGCTGCGAAAGTTTAATAATTGGGATTTATCAGCAATGCTGTAAGTGGTTAAATTGTATTGATGATTTTCTTCTTCTGTAGCTGGAGTTTCGCTAGCCTGTGATTTTTCTGTAGTTTGTAAATTGCGTTCTTTTAGCAACAAATCAGTAGGTTGGCTGCTATTTGAAAAATTGACTGGCTCTAAGATATTCTCTAGTTTGTTAGAGAAGTTTTCAGCCTTGTTGACAGGAGTTTCTGTAAAAGAAGCATTCATTGGTGTCAATTCCTTTAAATTTAGTAGGGTATATTCGTGTTGTTTTGCATTAAAACTTGGATGTAAATCTAGATTTTGAACAATTTTTTGATTGTTCTTTATCAAAAATGTGTAATTACTCTTACTGCTGTCTAAAACTATATTTGTAACTTGAGACTGGCTGTTCTGGAAAGTTTTTTGTAATGAAGAATACAGTGGTGATAAATCTAGATTAACTCTATAACTAACGAGTTTTGCCAAAGCTTTAATAAAGGAGGTATAATCGTCTACACCTCTTTTATTAAGTGTTACTGTAACGTGTTCTTTTTGGTTGAGGACTTTATCAATCCATCTAGAACAGTTACTACCTGCGCCTACTTCGATGAATATGTTGAAACCATCTTGATAAACGCGGTTAATTAATTGAGGAAAATTAAGCTGTTGACAGAGGTTTTTAGCAATGTTGTGAGCAATAGAATGGCTGTCTAGTTTAATCGGTTTATACTCGGCTGCGGAATAAAAGATCGTTTCTGATAAGTTTTGGGTAGGTAATGTATTTAATCTCACAAGTTCATCGTACTCAGAACACATTGGTTCGCAGTGAATAACATGGGTAAAGGGAGCAGAAAAAGCATCGCAATTGAGATTGGTAATTACCCGCTGACACGCTTGGATATCACCAGCGATCGCCACTTCTTCTGTAGTATTAATTAAAGGCAAATAAACTCGCTTTTGGTGTTTAATTGCTTCTCTAACACGAGATACTGGACACATAACAATATAGTTACGCCAGAAATTTTCATGTTTATCATCTTCTGCTTGAGATAATCCCCAATACTCCCGTACAGCATTTTTCGGGCCAGATAGCCTTGTCTTCAATAAAGATGATGAATTAAAGCCTTCACTACCTTCTTGAAACTGAGTCCAGACACCTTGAGCCAACATCATGCTAATTTCGCCCAGGCTATAACCAAAAGCACATTGAGCCTTTACTTGAAAATAATTTTTTAAAATTGCTGTCATCATTCCAGCACAGCCCATTTCTGATTCCAATACTGCTACTGAATCATCAAGGAATTGCTTTTCAAGAACTTCTAGTTGCCTATTAGATAATCTTTCTAAACTTCGAGGATAAATAAATTTTTCTACGTTGGCTACACGTTTATAAACGCTACCGATAAGCGGGTCATCATAAAGTTGAGGGAACAAACGAAACAGATTTCGGCCTAGTCCAAGGTAAGCACTATAAGCACCTGGATAAACGAAAGCGATTTTACCTTTTTCTCCGAATGGTTTTGCTGTGAAATAGCTGCCTAAAGGAGATTGCCAATCTTTCCCTGTCTCGAAAGCATTAGCAACACCTTTGAGAGAATGCTGAATTTCTCGCTGCAATTCATCTTGATTGTGTCCGAGAATTGCTACAGTATAAGCCGCCTGTTGACGCTGTTGAAAAGCTGCAAAAGTCTCGCTAGCAGCAGCAGATAGGGAAGAAGAATTTTTAATAGTTTCTTGAAGATTGCGAATTTGTTCTAATAAACTCGATTGGTCATTAGCAGCGATCGCAAATAAATAATAAGGCATTTGCTCTAAATATTTGCTGCTATAATGCTTGTGGCTTACTTCCTCAGACAAAATTAAATGTGCATAGCTGCCGTCTACCTCCATCCCATTAATAGCAGCTATTCTTTTAATACTTCCTTTTTCTAGAAACCAAGGTTTTGATTCAATAGCAACATAAAAAGGACTACCTTGCCAAACCTCTGGCATTTTAGGTTTCGACCAATTGGGAACTGCGGGAATATAGCGGTGATATAAACACAATGCTGTTTTAACTAAACTCACTATTCCTGATACAGCATAGGTGTGACCAATATTTGCTTTGATGCTACCAATTGCACAACTTAAATTGACTTCGGATGTGGAATATGCTTCAATTAAACCTTGAATCTCTGACTCATCTTGCTGAGAAATTCCACTACCAACAACTTCTAAATAATTAATCTCTTTTGGTTTGATATTTGCATGCTCAAAAGCTAACTGACAAGCTTGTGTTACTGCTTCTTGGGGACTGGGATTTATGGAATTTTCTAAGAGACTGAGGGCGTCAATTGTTGCATAGATGCGATCGTTTTCTTGTTTTGCTGTTTCATGGAGTTTCAAAACTACAGCGGCTGCACCTTCGCCTACTATCCAACCATTAACATTTTCATCGTAACTAAGAGTGTTTACACCTGTGTTGACTTTTGCGATTTTATTTCTTAATAAAACACTAGCGCCATCTCCAGCAAGCTCGACTGCACCAATTAAAACAGCGTCTACTTCTCTAATTGCGAGTAGTTTTTGTCCAAGTTCTAAGGCTTTGAAAACAGAATTTTCTTCAGCATTTAATGTAAACGCCGGGCCAGCGAAATTCCATAATTTAGAAATATAATTAGCCAGATTGCCTTGGATGTAACTTGGATATTCACTGTGTTTGTTAATGTCTGTTTGCGGAAGTTGATTTAAAGTTAATTCTGTAGCAGTAACAAGAATAATTGCTATTCTTGTTCCTTGAGGAAGTGCGGCATCCTTCAAAGTCCGGTTGGCTACCTCAAGCATCAATAAATCTTGAGGATCGAAATTATCTACTTCTTCTGGCGGGATTCCTAAACGTAAAGTATCAATTTCAAAATCTTTGATGTATGCGCCTAATGGGGCTAAATCTCCATCAAAATCAGACTTATTCAGCAACTGTTCTTGTGTTTTTATTCCTTGCCATCGCTGAGGAGGTATGGAAATAAAATGCTGAGTTCCTTCATAAATACTGCGTTCAAAGGTATCTAATCCCTCGCAACCGCCGCCTAAATAGCAATCCATTCCTACAATTGCTATTTTAGGAGTTTTATTTCTTGCAAATTCTTCCATCACCTATTTCCTCAAGCTGATTTATAAATTTTTTGGTGTTGCTGAATCAGGTAAAATGTTACCTAGATGGAGAAAGATTCAGCAACATTCGTTTTTTAATTGCGGATTCTATTTAAATTTCATCTAGTTGCTTGGGCAAAATAGTTCCTTTGGCTCCTAGCATTCGGGTATATATTTTTCCTTGTTGATTATGGGCGATGACATCAACAAGCAAACTCGATTCTGTCTTGGATTTGATTTGACAAGAAACATAAAATGTTTCATCAAATGGGACAGGTAGGAATTGTTCAAAGATTGTGATTTCTGAAGGTAAACAAGCTACTTGATGAAAATATTGCGACCAAATCCAGAATGCATGAATCTGCACATCTGTAATGTAGGGATTAAATGTTTTGACTGGGAATTGTCCTTGTTGTTGTTCTTTAGGCTCTGGTAAATAGCATTCTATGGTAATCTTGTCCAGATTGGCATTTAAGATAGATTTGACGCCTTGAAAAGTAGCTCCGTGAAATAAAGTAGTTGCCCCATTTTGATAAAGTGATGAAGCGGTAGCGGTGATTTTATTATCCTGGCTTAAGTTGATAAATTCGTATACTGGAGCGTCAGGAATTTCCCGCTTTAGTTTTATTTGACTACTGAAATGATAACGGGTTTTACCTTCGGGGGTTTTACTCCAGATTTTGGCATCGAACTCTATTTCAGAGATATCATTTTTAGCAATTTCTTGCAAGTCTAAAGTGTATTCAGTTGGCAAATTTTTATCGAAAATTAATCCCTTCAAAACTTTATAGTTTTTGCAACTGAAGGCTTTATAACCAGGATAAAGTTGTTCGCAGGTATTAGCAATCCATAATAGTCCACAAGTGGCTGGTAAAACGGGAGAACCGGCAATTACGTGGTCTTGTAAAAATGGATTTGCTGCTAATGTTAGATGTCTGTGGATACGAAAAATTTTCAAGTCATTTGGTAATTTATCTGGGATATATACCAAAGGGCTACCAATCACAACTTGCACGGTTTCTTCATTGGCGCTAGCTAGTTCATCTGCTAACATTTTTGTGCCAATTTTAATTGGAATAGTCTCGATATTGCGTTCAGCAAAAGCTTGCTTTAATTCTGGAGAAACCATACCACTATCCCAGGGGCCCCAATTAATTGCTACGACATGACAATGGGGATAATTGAGTTTGAAAAGGTGGGCTGATTTGTTGAGAATTTCATTAGCGATCGCATAATCAGATTGTCCGACATTTCCGTAGAAACCAACTACAGAAGAAAATAGGACTAAATAATTCAATTGATTCGGTAATACACACTGCAATAAGTTTTCTAAACCTTTAACTTTGGCAGCATAAACTGTTTCAAAATCTTGGAGCGATTTTTTCTCAATCCGCTTATCAGCTAAGTTACCAGCCCCGTGAATAATTCCTGTTACCGCACCAAAACGCTCAACTACACTAGCAACTTGTTCAGAAACACTTAATCCATCAGTCACATCCACACTCAAATATTCAGCTTGTCCGCCCGCCTGTTCAATAGCTTGTAAGGTTGCGGCAATTTCCCGACTAGATGAAATAGCGTTAAACCTTTTCTGCACCATTGCAGGTGTCGGCTTTTCACCTCTAGCTAGGAAATCCTCCATTATCTGCTTTTTCAAATCTGCTTCACTCAAGTAGCCTTCAGCCCATACGGGTTCTGCATCGGCGGCAGAACGACCTAGCAGAATAAATTTGCATTGATAACGCTGCGCTAGCTCGATCGCACATTGAGCCGTTATCCCTTTGGCACCGCCACTTACGAGAAAAACTGATTGGGCATTGGGCAAGCAGGAAGTGTGGGAGGATAGGGAGGATAGGGAGGATGGTGAAGAAATTTTTCCCCCCTGTCTCCCCACACTCCCCACACTCCCCACACTTCCCTCAGTCCCCAATCCCTGTTCGCAAACTAAGGTTACTCGTCCTTGTGGACTATATCCTGCTTCCACGATTAATAGATTGGGGTCTTGGAGTTCGGCGAGGATATGCTGTGCTGATGTTTGAGGATCTAAATCGGGACTGAGGTCGAGCGCTCGACAAAATACATTTTCCCATTCCTGGTTCAAAGTTTTGGTCAGTCCAAATAAGCCGGCGCCAATTGCACCAAAGTTAGTTTTTTGCCCCAATCCGAATTCGCCATCAAGACGAGCTACAGTTACAAAACAACTACGTCCTTGAGTCGCTGCATGATTTAGTGGTTCTTTAAGATATTTGGCAATCAGAAAGACGTGGCGAAGAATAGCTTTTTCCGATGCCAGATAGCGGACACCATCGCTGCTATCGTCATGATTTGAGGGATTGAGATGGATAAATGCAGCGATTTGACCATAGTTAGTAGCGATCGCTGTTAACTGTTCTTGCAAATGCTCCTCGGTTAAATCTGCAAGCACTACACGACTAATCCCTTCAGGTAAAGGCAATTGTTGAGCAATCAAACTTTGGGGAAAACTTAAGACAACAATTTTCCAACCACGCTTGTGCAAAATTTCAGCAAGTTTCGCCGTCGTCAAAGAACCATCATCGGTAAGCAAAGCGATATGCTCATCGGGTAAGGTGAAATCTAAAACATCAGGTTCGGGAAGATATTTTAGTCTGACGGGACTGCGAAGAATTTGGGATTGGGGCATGGGGCATGGGGCATGGGGCATGGGGGATTGAGAAAACTTTTCTCCCCTGCTCGCTGCTCCCTGCTCCCCTGCCTCTTCCCTAGTCCCCAGTCCCTCTTGTATATATCCAAGAAGTTGCCCCAAAGTAGGCACTTGAGCCAATATTTCTGAATTTAGCTTGGGTAAATTGGGGTAAAGTTCTGACAATGCTCCTTGAATTTCCACAAGTTTGACGCCATCAATCCCCAAATCTGTCTCCATATCCATCGACAGATCTAACATTGTCGTTGGGTAGCCGGTCTTATCGCTCACCACATTGAGAAAATTTTTAGTGACTTCTGGGGCTGAGTCATTAGATGAAACCTCCCCGTGTCCCCGCGTCTCCGTGTCCCCGTGTCCCCGCGTCTCCGTATCCCCGTGTCCCCGCGTCTCCGTGTCCCCGCCTCCCCCCATCTCCGTATCTGCTTCAATCACCGATGCGAGTCCTGCTGAGATTTCTGATGCGATTTTCACCATATACTCAGCTATTTGAGCGAGGGTGCGTAGCTGTCCCACTTCTTCGGGATTTGGCTTGGGCAAATCGGGATATAGTTCTAACAATGCTCCCAGAATTTCCACACGTTTGATGGAATCAATCCCCAAATCTGCTTCGATATCCATCGTTAGTTCTAACATCTCCGTTGGGTAACCTGTTTTATCACTAACGACGTTGAGCAGAGTTTGACTCAGGGTATCTTGGTCTATGACTACTGGCGCTGCGGGTGTTACCGTTGCGATCGCAGTTTGATTCTCTTTTGGTGAGGTAATATCCAGAATTGGTGGTGCGGATATTTGCGTTGCAGTCTGATTTTCGTTTGTTTGACTCAGATCCAGAACTGCTATTGCTTGATGATTTACACCATTAATTGTGCCGTTACCATTAGTTAAAACTGGCTCAATTTTACTAGCAAATCCGTTGCTGGATAGAACAACAGATGCATTATTTAGAATCGAGTTGTCTTCTTTTGATAATGGAACCGTGGGACTATCTTGATAATTTACTGGTGATATTATTTGTTGAGTGATATTGTTAAAAGGCGGCAGTTGATAATGCTGCTGAAGTAATTGGAAAAAGTTGTTAGTGTATTCCTGCTGATAGTTGAGATATTGCTCGTGGATGCGGAGGCTTTCACCTTGATGCTCGTGAAACCGCATCATGCTACGCTCAGAACTGGAGACTATTTGTTGTTGTGTCGCTGTTGGTGATTGGCTAAATTTACTATTTCTCCACAACCCATGTTGTTGTTCCATAAGTTGGAAGAAGGTTTTAGTATATTCTGTTTGATGCTTTAAAGATTGTTCGTGAATTTCTAAAATGTCATGTTGATGGCGATTGAATTCTATTAAGCTGTACTCTAAGTTATCTATAGCTGTTAAATAATTCAGAGGAAGTTCGCCGCTATGTAAAGACTTAAGATCGAGTTGTTCTGATTGCCCGTTCTGCACAGATTTCACTCCACCATTAACTGTTACTTTCTCTGTTGGTAGAGGGGGATTATATGTTACTGAGTTATAGTTGTTGCCATTAATAACAGGGGATTGACGATTGACTGCTACTTTCTCTGTTGTTTGAGAGGATATTGGCGAGTGGGGTGTATTGCCGTTAGTAGCAGTAAATTTTACTTGATGCCCATTTTGCAGAGCTTTTTCAAAGGACTGCTTAGTTTTTTCTGACACATAATTAGTGCTATTTAAACGGACATTCAAAACTTTATTCGGGGAAACTTCTGGGATTTTCTGCTCTAGTTGATAGGGATCTAAGTTTTGTAAAGGTAATCCAGCAACGCGCAACTGGATAATAGCTTCTCTCAAAGAGCGATCGCTATCTTTGAGATGACTGGGATTTAAAGCCACAGCTAAATGAGGGCGATCGCTTAAAATATCTTTTACTAAGTTGGTGAGAACGCTTCGCGGGCCAAATTCAACAAAACAGTAACCGCCTTCAGCATAAATATTTTCAATTTCCTGCTTGAACAATACTTGACTTCTCAAGTGTTCTTTGAGGAATTTTTGAATAACTTGCGCTTCATTTGGGTAACGCTTGCCGGTAACATTGGTGTAAACCGGGATTTGTGGCTCGTTGAAAGTAACTTTCTCAATTGCTTTGGCAAATGGTTGCTGTGCGTAAGCCACTAATGAAGTGTGAAAAGCTGCTGAAACTGGTAACAAAACTGTAGAGAATCCTTGAGTTTTCAAAGCTTCTTGCACGTTAACAATTTTGGCTTTTGTCCCAGCTAACACCATTTGATTTTGGGAATTCAAGTTAGCAATACTGATTTCAGGGAAACTTTGAATTATTTCTGTAACCTGATTCACATCCCCTTTCACCGCTAACATAGCTCCGGCATCAAACTGGGGATCTGTTGGTGTCGCCATTGCTTGACCCCTAGCTTTCACTAAGAAAAAGTAATCTTCTTCGCTCAAAACCCCCGCAGCCCATAAAGCGGTAAGTTCTCCAAAGCTATGTCCGGCGGCAAAATCCGGCTTGAACCCAGCTTGTTGCAATATCTTGTACAGCCCAGCGCTAAAAGCCCCAATTGCTGGCTGTGCGTATTCTGTTTGCTGCAACAGTTTCATTTGGGCAGTTTTTCCATCCAAATCGAACACAGGCGCAGGGAAAACAACTTCTGAAACCGGCTGCAAATTATTTGCGGCCAAAAGGTTATCAATTTGACTATAAGTCTGTCCCAAGGAAGGGAAATTAATCGTCAGTTCCCGACCCATGTCTAAATATTGCGAACCTTGTCCGGAAAATAGGGCAACTAGTTTCCCTTCTGTAACTATGCCTGTTTTGCGGTAGTAAATACCTTGGGGATGCTCCCAAGATTCTACTTGCAGCTTGTTTTTCAGCAATTCAATACTTATTTGTAATAAATTGCCAGCTTGGGTGAGAGAATCGGCAACAAACCCAAGTCTGGCATTTGCCGCTGGAATTTCTAAAGATTGAGATGCTGCAATTAATTCTGCATAATGCTGCTCTCCTGTTTCAGATTGCAATCGGTCTTTGATTGCTTGACAGCGGGATAGCAATTCTTCAGGTGTTGGCGCAAATAACAACACTGATTGAGCAGATTTGTGTAAACGATAAGGGCGATTTTGTGGGGTTTTGTATTCTTCTAAAATCACGTGATAATTTGTGCCACCAAAGCCAAAAGAACTCACCCCTGCGCGTCTTGGCTGGTCGTCGCTGCCAATCCAAGGTCTGGTTTCGGTATTTAAATAAAATGGGGAATTCTCAATATCTAATTTAGGATGGGGTTTGGTGACGTTAATTGTGGGTGGTAATACTTTGTGGTGCAAAGCTAAAGCTGTTTTGATCAGACTCGCCGCACCCGCAGCCGCTTTAGTATGTCCAATTTGTGATTTGACGGTTCCCAGGGCAATATATTGTTTTTTGGGATTGTTTTCCCCAAAAACTTCTTTAATTGAGCTAAATTCCGCTGGATCTCCAGCCATAGTACCGGTGCCGTGTGCTTCGATCAAACCGACACTAGCAGGGGAAAATCCTGCATCTTCGTAAGCACGACGTAAGGCTCTGACTTGCCCTTCTTTTCGGGGTGCATAGATGCTTTTATAACGGCCATCGCTAGAAGTACCAATGCCTTTGATGATTGCATAAATGCGATCGCCATCTCGTTCGGCATCTGCAAGGCGCTTAAGTACTAACATACCGACGCCTTCACCCAACATCATCCCATCGGATTCTGCATCGAAAGGTTTGACATTTTGACTAGGCGAAACGGCAGGAGTTTTACTAAAACACATATACGCCAAAATTGAGTTGTCGGTGTCAACTCCCCCAGTCAACATCATGTCAGCGCGATGTTCGACTAGCTCGCTAATTGCCATTTTTAGGGCACCTAATGAACTAGCACAGGCGGCATCTACAACACAGTTAGTGCCGCCAAAATCTAGACGGTTAGCAATTCGCCCAGAAACAACGTTTGCAAGCATACCGGGGAAAGCGTTTTCTTCCCACTGCACATATGCACTTTTGATTTTCTCGATAATTTTTTGTGTATCCTCATCTGATAAACCACTGCTTTTCAGGGCTTTTTCCCACACGGGATACTGCATTCTGGCAGTTAATGGCACGCCTAATTGCCTACCTAATGCTACACCTAAGATTACGCCAGTGGCTTGATGATTAAACTGTCGAGATTCGCCGTAACCGGCGTCTTCCATCGCGGCTTTAGCAACAATCAAACCTAGCAATTGCGAAATATCTGTAACTTCCAAAATGTTGGGCGGTAGTCCAAATTCCATCGGATTGAAATCAACATCCGGGATAAATCCGCCTCTTTTACAGTAGGTTTTGTCAGGTGTTCTGGGATTAGAATCGTAATATTCATCTATGTTCCAACGTGAAGGAGGAACATCAGTAATACAATCAACTTTATGAATGATTTTTTCCCAGTATTCCTGTAAATTTTTTGATTGTGGGAATATAGAAGCCATCCCAATGATGGCAATATCAACTTGCTGCCGTTGTGTGCTACTTTTGGTATTTAATGTTAAATTTTCAACCATAATTTTCTTTCCCTGTATGAGTTTGAGTACAGCTTGTTCGCAGTTGCTTACTTCCTCTTGCAACTGTGCCAAAACAGCTTCAATTCTAGAAGCAGACATGACTTTATCTTCACTAATGGATTGATGAAATATAGAGGTATTAATAGATTTAAGCTCAAAATTCAGAAATAAGGCGAAGTAATACCAATTCGCAATGGGCTACGCCTCGCTGCGCTAACAGAATTAATAAACTTAGATGTAGCAAGGCTTTCCTGATTTAAATCTGTTGCTTCATTTTGAAGAATTGGTATAAAGATTACTTGACGGCTTCTCAGTTTGCCTAGCATGTTTTCAAAAAGCAATACTAGTGTTTGTGCAGCCCGCCATAAGGATCGAAACTTCCGAAAATCAATTGTTAGAATTCAGTTTAGAATCGTTCAATCAAGCGCGTTATGATTTCTAGGATTCTCTTAAACTGATTAAGCTTGGCTATTAAAGTCTGATTAATTTGGAATTCTGAATTTTAAATCTTTAGGATTTAATACCTCTAAAAATAAATAAAGTTGAGATTTCAGGCTAATGACGGTTTTTATTGGAAATAGCAGAATATTTAAGTACATTAGCTTGACCTCAACGTTGCAACATGAATTGTTAATCAGATGTACGTAAGAATTCTCTGAGTCAGAATTTGTATTAAATTGCAGCTTACAGGTAATATTAGACTGATTATGTCTTCATTACAATTGATATGCAACTTGGATACAATTAGATACATATTGCTAAATGAAACGTTTTTGAGCGTTTGCTTCTAAATTTACGACTCAAAATGTGTAAATTAATTACAAACTACAACTGAACCTATATAGAGTTGTCTTCTGAATTAGCATCATCATCTCCTTTATTAGTTATCGCCTGATGGTGAGCAGATGCCAAGAGCTTTTGCTCAAGTCTACTAATACTAATTCCAAGCTCAGAAGCTGTTTTGTGTTTCCACTCTTCTAGCTCACAATCATGTTGATTGAGCCATTCACGCACTGCAACGCGGGCCATCTCAGCTTTGCGAAGTGTCTGGCGAGCTGCATGAAAGATCAGTCGCTGATTATCAAAGCTTGGCAATGAGAGCATGAATCGCTGTAGTTTCATCTTATTCAGTGTCTTTCGAGGGCGATCGCTATCACTCACATAACTATTAAAACTCTTTTCAAGTAGTATCTCATATCCCAAAAATACATTGCCAAAATTGCATACAAATTGCATCTATCGCAATTTAACAGTTAATAGCTGATAGTTAACAGTCAACTCTCAACAGTCACCACTGATATCTTTACCAAGTCCAATAGGATTGCTATATAGCTTTTACATCTATCCAAAAGTTGATTTATTTGAAAAGTTTTTATGTCTTAATCAATCAGTTAATTTTTTGGACAATTTATTGTTACTAAACAATAAATTTTACCGTCAAGTAAAATTAGCCACTGGGAACTATATCTAAAGAATGACAAATCTTACTCAACAACAACGCAATAACAAATTAAATACACATTTTCAAATGCTGAGTAACACCAACTACATCAAAACATTCAAACTTTATCGAGATTTGCAATTATGTTGTCTTACTTTATGCAATATATGGCTAGTAATTCATTAACAAAAGTGTTGCATATGGATTGCAATTGAGTATCAATCAGTTTATCCTATGTAATTAAATAGTGGAATTCAATACTGCTTGTTCGGAAAATTGGAGACAGAAAATATAAGTTATTTTGATTACTCAATTATTCCATACATTCCTAACTCGACAGTATTAGAAGATGATTTATGCGATGACCCGTGTTGTATGAAGCGTTCTGCATAATTAAACTGTCATGAAAATATAAGGGCTTGCTGGCATGAGACTATCTGAGCTAGATCCACTCATACCGCTAACTGAGTTAAGAGAAGAACTCTTGAAGTTGCCAAAAGGTTATTCGTTTTATGAAGAAGAATTGGTAGATTTCTTATCCAGACGAAGATGGCCTGAAAGCAATCGCCGCATCGATCGAACAACTTTTTGGCGGTGGAGAAATGATAACGGAATTGAACATCAAAAAGTATTCAGCAGATTGGATATATTGAAACTCTGCCAAATTTGCGACCACTATCGAATAGATGGAACTCGCAGCGAATACTTAGCGATCGTTAAAAGTAAAAAAGAGGCAGTGCTAAATAAATAAAATCAGAATTTAGAATTCAGAATTCGAGAGTAGAGGCGTTGCAATGCAACGTCTTTACAGGACGGATAAATTCTTGATATTTCGTTGATTTGGATAATTCACATCAGATGTAAATTCTGAATTCTTCTTTCTTTTACCTTATTCGGTAACTTGAAAAGATAGTTATTTATGATACCAAAACAAAAAGAGTCATTTATAAAACCATTCATCAAACCTATCGGTTGGTCGTCAGCGATGTTGGCAGGCATTATAGCTGTAGCTACTGGTGGGGTTTCACTTTATACGTTTTCAAAATTTCAGTTGTCTTCTAAAGTAGAGCCTGTAGCTAGTCGAAGTATTTCTCCTAGAATGACTGCTGTTTCTGCCTTAGGACGTTTAGAACCTCAAGGAGAAGTTATTCGCCTGTCTGCTCCCGACTCCCAGGCGGGTGTTCGAGTCACAAAACTGCTGGTAAATAAAGGAGATAGGGTGCGGGAGGGGCAAATAGTTGCACTTCTTGATACCTACTTTCCTCGTCTTGCAGCCCTAGAAAAAGCTCAACGACAGGTGTTAGTTGCCCAAGCTAGTTTCAATCAAGTAAAAGCCGGGGCAAAAAGTGGAGATATCTCTGCACAAGAAGCAACCATCGCTCGCCTAGAAGCTGAGTTGGAGGGAGAAACTTCTGCACAACAAGCAACCATCGCTCGCTTGGAGGCAGAGTGGCGTAATGCTGAAAGCGAAAACCAGCGATATCAGCAGTTATATAAAGATGGTGCGATTTCTGCTTCCGATGCAGATGCTAAACGTTTGCGAGTCGATACTGTTCAACAGCAGCTCAATGAAGCTAAAGCCTCTCTGCATCGCACTATCGAAACTCTACAAAAGCAATTAATTGAGGCCAAAGCCAGACTCAAGAGTATTGCCGAAGTTCGTCCTACTGATATTGCAGCAGCAGAAGCTGATGTTGATAGTGCGATCGCCTCTGTTAAACAAGCTCAGGCAGAATGGGATTTAAGCGTGGTGCGATCGCCCATAACTGGGCAAATCATGAAAATTAATACTTGGCCTGGAGAAATTATCGGCACTATGGGAATAGCTGATATAGGTCGCACACAACAAATGTATGTCGTTGCAGAAGTTTATGAAACTGATATCCAAAAAGTGCGTTTAGGTCAATCAGCGATTATTACTAGCGATGCTTTTTCAGGAAAATTACAAGGAAAAGTTGCTGATATTGGTTTACAAGTCGGGAAACAAAATATCTTTAATAACGCTATCCAATCAGACACAGATAACAAAATAGTTGATGTCAAAATTCGTATTGATAACCCAGTAGATAATAATAAGGCTGCTAGTTTGAGTGATTTACAAGTAGAGGTAATGATTTATCTTTAAAGCAAAAATTAAAAATTGAGAATTCAGAATACTTTGATACCCAAACTTAATAATCAACAACCATGTCAATAAATCACAGAGATGATAAATAAAAGAAGCACGAATAATAACTGTTCATATCAATTCTTTCTGAACTTACACTTAATGAAAATTCATTCTACCTTGGCGTCCTTGGCGGTTCGTTTAATAAATATTAAGCGCATCTTCATAGAGAATCGGTATCACTCAACAGTTAACAGTCAACAGTCAGTACTTCCAATGACTAATTTCTATTTTTGAGGTTAACTAAATGATTCTCAATATACCTCTGGCTTGGCTACAACTAGCCCGACAAAAAATTCGCTTCCTTGTAGCTTTGGCTGGGATTGCTTTTGTCGCAGTTCTTATGTTTATGCAAATTGGTTTCCAAGATGCTCTTTATGACAGCGCTACACAGTTACATAATAATTTAGAAGGAGATTTATTTTTAATTAGTGCCCAATATAAATCTCTGACATCCAATCAAAGCTTTCCTCGTGCATATTTATATCAATTAATGGGTTTTGAAAGTATAGAATCAGTTAATCCTTTATATGTACAATTCGCTAAATTTAAAAATCCTGATAATGGTTTAAAATATCCACTATACGTACTTGGTTTCGATCCGGTAAAATCCATTTTAAAATTTCCTCACCTTCAAGAAAAATTGAGTATACTTAGAATCCCTAATATTGTTTTATTTGACCGCGATTCTCGTCCAGAATTTGGAGCGATCGCTAAAAATTTTGAGGAAGGAAAAACTGTAAGGGTTGAAATATACACCTATACTGGGTTTGTTGGTTACAAAGTTAAAATTGGTGGTTTATTTAGTTTAGGCCCCTCCTTTGGAGTTGATGGCAATTTAATCGTTAGTTCTTCAACTTTTTTGAGGATATTTCAAGATCGTTCTGTACAAAACATAGATATAGGCTTAATTAAACTCAAACCTAATGCCAATCCCGAAAAAGTTTTGGCAGATTTATCAGTTAATTTACCGAAAGATGTAAAACTTATTACTAAAAAAGACTTTATTGCTCTTGAAAAAAACTATTGGTCTTTAAGAACACCCATTGGGTTTGTATTTAACTTGATGGTATTAATGGGGTTTGTTGTTGGTGTAATAGTTGTCTATCAAATTCTTTATAGTAATATCTCAACTCATTTAACTGAATATGCAACTTTAAAAGCAATGGGGTTCAAAAACAAATATTTATTAAGTGTGGTTTTTAAACAAGCTTTAATTTTAGCATCTTTAGGTTATGTGCCGGGTTTTGTTATCTCTCTAGGTCTGTATGACATTTCCAAAAATGCTACTAAGTTACCAGTGCTCATGAGTACTGACAAAGCAATGATAGTATTAATTTCAGCAACATTAATGTGTTTAACTTCTGCATTTTTATCTACAAATAAACTCAGAAAGTTAGACCCAGCAGATATTTTTTAATTAACGTAAAAATTATAACAATGGAACCGAAATATATTGTTAGAATCGCAAATCTCAATCATTATTTTGGCGAAAAAAGAATTCGCACCCAAACATTATTCGATATTAATTTTAATATCAAATTTGGCGAAATTGTCATTATGACTGGGCCATCAGGCTCAGGAAAAACAACTTTACTGACTTTAATTGGTGGATTACGCTCTGTTCAAGAGGGAAGTCTGAAATTTCTAGGTCACGAGCTTTTTGGAGCCAGTAATGAGCAATTAGTTAAAGTACGGCGTCATATTGGCTATATTTTCCAAGCTCACAACTTATTAGATTTTTTAACAGCTAGACAAAATGTTCAAATGTCACTGGAATTACACAAAAATATTTCCGAATCGGAAGCTCGTGGCAAATCAGAAGCTATTCTCAATGCTGTTAAATTAGAAAATAGGGTTAATTACTACCCATCCGATCTATCGGGAGGACAAAAACAACGGGTAGCCATTGCGCGTGCTTTAGTAAGTCATCCTAAATTGGTTTTAGCTGATGAACCTACTGCTGCTTTAGACAGCAAAACTGGCCGAGATGTTGTCACTCTGATGCAGAAACTAGCAAAGGAACAGAATTGTGCCATTTTAATGGTTACTCACGACAACAGAATTTTAGATGTTGCCGATCGCATAATCCATATGGAAGATGGTCATTTAGTCAAAGAAGTTTTACAATAGCTCAGCTTGAAGAGAATCAAACTACACTATTCCCGTTTTTTTAAAGAAGCCGGGAATTTAAATAAATTGTCATATATCTTTGGTTACAACCTAATCAATAATAAAAATATTCCTTGAGTCTCAACTCAGACACACCTGGAGTATGAACTTATAAGTTCCTAAGTGAAAGAAGATATAAAAATAATCTGAATAAATTTTCACAGTTGATAATATATGTGCAATGTCAACTTTTCAATTTTTTCAGATAACTGCAAAATTGTTAGATTAAGTACGTAAAATAAAAAATTATATGGTAAAAGATTTAATTTTTTGTTTGCAAGAAGCAGCTTTAGAATTCTTCTTTCATAAATCTTCAACACCCAAAGATGTTTCGGAGTGCTATATAAATCCCCCTTGTGGATGTAGCAATCCAGGGCAAAATATCCAATGTGAAGATTGTGTCTATCTTGAGGCTTGTTTATCTAGTTTTAAGCGATGATGTATTTCGCATTGCTGTTAATACAAACCAATTTAATAATAAATTAGCTCCTTTGATATAGCTGGTTTTATCTGATGATAGAAGTCAGAAAAAATAGCAGCGCGTATTATGAAAAAGAGTGAATTAAAGCAATAGGCAATTCGGTGTGTGAGTTTCAAGTCATGGAGGTCTCAAAAATAAAAACTTTTACGTTAAGTCATTGTATAAATAATTGATTTCATGCCAAAAGCATGATTTTCTAAGGAAATGTTAAAAAACATTTTCGATGTAGGTAAAAGCTTCATCAATCTGTCTTGTCTAAATCTACTTTATAGCTAGCAGGTTGAGTAGAAAATTATCGGTTTTCAAAATTAACAAACCACAGCAATCTAGAACATACAAGGAACCATAATCATGAGACCTTTTGATTTATCTAAAGCTGTCTTAGCCAGTCTTTTTGCTATCAGTTTTGCTTCTGCATCCTTACCTATTTCTGTTTCTGCCCAAACCGGAGGCTCTGGTGGTAGCAGTAGCTCAGGAACTACCTCCGGTACTGGTAGTACAGGTACTGGCACAACTGGCACCGGCACAACAGGTACTGGCACAACAGGCACTGGTACTGACACCACTGGAACTGGAAGTGGTATCAATGGTACAGGCACAACTGGTAATGGAAGTGGTATAGGTACAGGCACAACCGGAACTGGAACAGGCACAACTGGTAATGGAAGTGGTATAGGTACAGGCACAACCGGAACTGGAA